>NZ_JBVKDO010000003.1:0-692285 GCF_055633805.1 Amycolatopsis sp. NPDC114478
GTCCTGTGGGCCATGCTCCGCGACGACGCTGGCTACCACGCTTCACCTCCGATTTCGGTGGCTGCGTGACTTGACAACCCCCATTGGGAAGTCCTTTGTGGAGTTCTCAACATCAACCCCGCCATCCGCCGAGAAAGAAGGGAAAGACCGATGGGCTCCGCCGCGATACCCTCGCGATATGGACGACGTCGAGGTCCGTGAGCTGCGGTACTTCCGCGCGGTCGCCGAAGAGCTGAACTTCTCCCGCGCCGCCGAGCGGCTCGGGATGGCGCAGCCCCCGCTGTCGCGCGCGATCCGGCTGCTGGAGCGGCGGCTGGGCGTCCAGCTCTTCGAACGCACCAGCCGGCACGTCGAGCTGACGCCGGCCGGGAACGTCCTGTTCGCGGAGTCGGCGAAGGCACTCGACGCGGTCGCGAACGCCGTCCGGCGCACCCGGCGGGCGGCTCAGCAGCCGCCGGCGCTCGTCGTCACCGCGAAACCCGGCGTGGCCACCGAACTGCTGCGGCGGATCGCCGACGGGTACCGGGGGCCGATCGAGATCCGGGTCAGCGGGTTCCCCGAGCGGGGCAGCGTGCTGCGCGACGGCCGGGCCGACGTGGCCGTGGTCGGCTGCCCGGGCGACCACGGCGAGCTGGACGTCGAGGTGCTCTTCACCGAGCCGCGCGTCGCCGCGTTGTCCTTCCGGCACGAGCTGGCCGACCGGTCCACGCTCAGCTGCGCGGACTTCGCCGGGCGGCCGACGCCGTGCTGGCCGGACGCCTCGGCCGCGGACCGGGCCTACTGGTCGGGCCAGGACGTGACCGGCCGCCCGATCACGCCGGGGCCGGTGGTGCGGGACAGCGCCCAGCTGCTGGAGACGGTCGCGCTCGGACAGGCGATCGCGCTGCTGCCGGCGTCGTTCGCGGAGTGGCACCCTCGGGCCGACGTCGTCTACCGGCCGGTCGGCGACGCGACACCGTACTCGCTCGCGCTCGCCTGGCCGGCGGGTGCGCGGGACGTGCGGATCGCGCGGTTCGTGCGGACCGCCGTCGAGGTCAGTGAAGCAGTACCTCGACCGGGTGCCGTCCCGGCGGGGTGACCGAGCGGACACCCCGTCGGCGCCGTCGAGCAGCGATGACTCAGCCCGCCTGCGCCGCCAGTTCGCCGCGGAACGTCGTGCGGTACGCGCTCGGTGACACCCCGAGCGCGGCCTGGAAGTGCTGGCGCAGCGACGCCGCCGTGCCGAAGCCGGCTTCGGTCGCCACTCGGTCGACCGGCAGGTCCGACTCCTCCAGCAGCTGGCGGGCGCGCTCGATCCGTTGCTGCGTCAGCCATTGCAGTGCCGAGATGCCGACTTCCTCGCGGAAGCGGCGGGTGAATGTCCGGGTACTCATCGCCTCGCGGGCGGCGAGCTCGCGCAGCGTCAGCGGGCAGTGCAGGTTCTCCAGCGCCCACGCGCGCGCCGCCTTCGTCGACGACGTGCGCGGCTCCGGCACGGGCCGGCGGACGAACTGGGCCTGGCCGCCTTCGCGGTGCGGGGAGACGACCGTGCCGCGGGCGACTTCGTTGGCGACGGCGGCGCCGTGGTCGTGGCGGATCATGTGCAGCACCAGGTCGATTCCCGATGCGACGCCCGCCGAGGTCAGGACGTTGCCGTCGTCGGTGTAGAGCACGTGCGAGTCGACGTCGACCTCCGGGAACCGGTTCTGCAGCTCATCGGCGGAGCGCCAGTGGGTGGTCGCCCGGCGGCCGTCGAGGAGACCGGCCGCGGCGAGCACGAACGCGCCGGTGCAGATCGACGCGATGCGCGCGTCCGCCGGGATCCGATCCAGTGCGGCCGCCAGCGGCGGGGTCAACACGTGCGCGAGGGGTTCGTATTCGGCCCGCGACGCGGGGACGATCACGGTGTCGGCCTCGGCCAGCACCTCGGGCCCGCGATCGACCGGGATGGTGAAGTCCGAGTCGGTGCGGACCGGGCCGGGTTCGAGCGCGCAGGTCACTACCTCGTACAGCGGCTCGCCGGACGCCGAGCGCGCCTGCCCGAAGAGCCGGTGGACGATGCCCAGCTCCATCACGAGCATGCCGTGCCTGACCAGCACGGCGACGTGGTGACGGTCCGGGTGCGCGAATTCGGCCATGGCTCGATTCTTGCACATGTTGGCTATCAGGCCACTCGATCAAGCGGGTGGCCGGAGTGACCATCGAGGCCATGAACGTGTTGTGGGTTTTCGCGCATCCCGAGCCGCGCTCGCTGAGCGGGGCCCTCCGTGACGACGGCGTCCGGACGCTCCGCGAACTCGGCCACGAAGTCCGGGAGTCGGATCTGTACGCGATGAAGTGGAACCCGGTGGTCGACGCGGCCGACTTCGGCACCGAGGCCGGTGACGAGCGGCTGATCGTCGGGGCGACGTCAGCCCGCGCGCACGCGCGGGGCGAGCTGAGCCCGGACATCGTGGCCGAGCAGGAGAAACTCGACTGGGCGGACGCGCTCGTCGTGCAGTTCCCGTCGTGGTGGTACGGCCTGCCCGCGATCCTGAAGGGCTGGTTCGACCGGGTGTTCGTGAAGGGCTTCGGCTACGGCGTCCGCGCGGAGGACGGCCGCACGTTGCGCTACGGCGAAGGCCGGCTTGCGGGCAAGCGCGCGATGGTGGTGCTGACCGCGGGAGCCCGCGAGCCGGCCATGGGCCCGCGCGGGGTGAACGGCGCGCTGAACGACGTCCTCTGGCCGCTGCACCACGGAACGCTGTTCTACGCGGGGATGTCGGTGCTGCCGCCGGTCGCGGTCTTCGGCGCCGACCGGGTGCCGGACGCCGAGTTCGCCGAGGCTCGGGAGCAGCTGCGCACGCGCCTGAGCACGCTGGATACGACGGACCCGATCCCGTTCCGCCCGCAGAACGGCGGCGACTACGACGACGACCTGGTCCTGCGCCCCGAGCACGCGCGAGGAGCGACGGGCCTGGCAATCCACCTCGCCTAAAAGCCCCTCAAGAACTACGCCGGCAACGTGAGCCGCTGGCCCAAGCCGCCGTCCACTGGCAGGTCCGCGCCCGTTGTGAACGTTGCCTCGAACGCCAGGAACAGCACCGCCGCCGCCACTTCCTCGACCGTCGCGTGCCGCTTCAACGGCGTCACCTCGTCGCCGGTCTTCTTGAACGCGGCGAGCACCGGGTCGGGCACCCCCGTCACGCCCATCGTCGGGGTGTCCGTGTACCCCGGGCTGACCACGTTGACCCGGATCCCGCGCGGCGCCAGCTCGGCCGCGTACGTCAGCGCGAACGACCTCACTGCCGCCTTCGCCGCCGAATACGGGCCCATTCCCGCGATTCCCGCGCCGGCCGCCACCGACGTCGTGAACACGAACGATCCGCCGGGCCGCACCAACCCCGCCAGCCGCTGGGCCGTGAAGTACGCGCCCTTCGCGTTCACGTCGAATGTCCGGTCGTAGATCTCCGGCGTCGCCTCCGCGTACGGCGTGAGAGTCGCGAACCCGACGTTGACGAACACCAGGTCCACCGTCCCGAGCCGGTCCGAAGTCGCCGCGGCCAGTGCGTCGATGTCGGCCAGCGACGACGCGTCCGACGACAGCAGGTGCGCCCCCGGGATGTCCAGCCCCGAGACGTCCCGGCCGGTCGCCAGGACCTCCGCGCCGCCGTCCAGCAGCGCGCGCACCACCGCCAGGCCCATTCCGTGCGTGCCGCCCGTGACGACCGCCTTCTTCCCCGCAAACTTCACCGGATCTCCTCGATGACACTCGCGATCGCGTGTGCGCCGTGACCCGAGGCCACCGCGCGGTCGAACAACTCCCGCAGCGCCGCGGGCACCGAAGCGGAGATCCCTTGGGCGCGGCTCGTCTCCACCAGCAGCCCCAGCCCGGTGGCGTTGATGTCCAAAGCGGACACCTCGGTCGAGTACTCCCCGCTCGCCACCTGCGAACCGATCCCCGGCAGGAACCCGCCGACCGCCGAGAGCCACGACAACGCCATCGGCGTGAACGTCGACGGCGCCACGCCTTCCGTCCCGACCAGCGCCAGCGCGTGCAGGTACCCGGCCATCGTCGACCACATGATGCCCAGCAGCGCCAGGTCGTAAAGCGCCGCCAGCCCGGCGTCCTCGCCGAGGAACACCGGCTCCCCCAGCACCGACAGCACGTCCCGCTGCGCGTCGAACGCCGTCGGCGAACCGCCGTAGAGGATCCGCGCGGCCGGAGTCCCGATACCCTGCGGGACGGCCATGATCACGCCGTCCACGTACTCGATCCCCGCCGACGATGCCCACAAGGCGGTCGAGCGAGCTTCCGCGGGCGTCCCCGAAGTCAGATTGATCAGCACCTTCGGCGAAGCCGCTTCCAGTAATGGTTGTTGAGTGTCGTATGTGGACAGACAGCTGAGGACGACGTCCGCCGAAGCCACCTCGGCGGGCGTCGCCGCGAGACGCGCCCCGCGGTCGAGCAGCGGCCCCGCCTTGAGCGGCGACCGGTTCCACACCACGACGTCGTGGCCCGCCCCCAGCAACGCGCCGGCGAGGGCGGCGCCCATCCGCCCCAGGCCGAGCACGCCCACCTGTTTCTTGCTTTCTCCCATAGCGATCATGCTGCTGACGCGCTTTACGATGGACAAGTACCGACTAATAAGTCAGGTACCCACCAAAACGTAAGGATCCTGGATGCTGGCGAGAACCTACCGCTGCGGACTGGACGCGGCAATCGACGTGGTCGGCGGCCGCTGGAAGGCCTTGATCCTCTGGGCGCTGCACGCCGAACCGCTGCGGTTCGGCGAGCTGAAGCGGAAGGTGGCCGGGATCAGCGAGAAGATGCTCATCCAGGCGCTGCGGGAGCTGGAGGCGGACGAAGTCGTGCACCGCGAGGTGTTCCACGAGATCCCGCCGAAGGTCGAGTACTCGCTGACCGAGCTGGGTCAGCGGCTGAACACGGCGTTGCTGCCCCTGGGCGACTGGGGCGAGGAGAACATGCCCGGCATCGCGAAGCGCCGCGGCGTCACACCGGCGCCCCCACATACTCCTTCAGCATGATGGCGTTGCCCGCCTTGAGCGGCAGCTCCTCGATCACCTTGCGCCACGTCAGGTACGGCAGCAGCTTGTAGTTGAGGTGGCACGCGTCGACGATCGCGACGCTCGTCCCCATGCCCGATGGTCGTATTCGAGCGAATCGGCGCCGAACCAGAACAGGGCCTTGGCCTCGGCGTTGTCCCGCGCGCTGTAGACGCCGACCTTGTGGTCGAGGCCGAGGTGGTTCGGCACCGTGCCGATCGAGACGCAGTAGCCGAGGTCGCGGCGGTACCAGGACTCGTCGCCGAAGACCAGCGAGCGCACGGCCGAGTGCAGCCCGTCGGCGCCGACGACCAGGTCGCGCGGGAAGCCCTGCTCCACACCGCGCTGATCGAGGCGAACGAAGAGTGGGGCGAAACGCTCGCCAAGGTACTGCAGGTCGAGACGCCCGCGGGCGCGTCACCAGCCGGGCGAACGCGCTGGAGCTGGCCCGCGTCGGCCTGGCGAACCTCTTCCCGGGCCTCGACCACGGGAGCGACGAGGCCCGGGCCGTCGGCACGGTGCACCAGGCCCTGCTGTCGGGCGTGGTGCACCAGTGGCTGATCGACCCGGACCGCGCCCCCTCGGGCGCCGACCTGCGCCTGATCGCGAAGGACTTCCTTACGCGGTGACCAGGTCCGCGCCGGCGAAGAACGTCGAGGCCGCCGACATCGCGTCGGCGTCCAGGAGCACGTCGCCCGGACGGCTTCCGTTGCCCAGGAGCACTCCGCCCCAGTTCATGGCCAGGTACTCCGCGCACAGCTCCAGCGTGCCGATCAGCGGCTGGGCCTCGCGCGCCGTTTCGCTCAGGACGCTCACGCCCCACAGCGTCTTGCCGCGCATCTTCGGCTTGAACTCGACCGGCAGCCGCATCCAGCCGGACCAGTAGTCCAGGTACAGCTTCACGCTCGCCGCGACCGAGTACCAGTACACCGGCGACACGATCACGATGTCGGTCGCCGCGAAGGTCGCGTCCATCAGCAGCTGCTCGTTCGCGCCGGGCTCCGGGTGCGAACCGGCGCCGTGGCGGCGGTCCTCGAACGGCGGCAGCGGCAGCTCGGGCAGCCGGAGCCACCGCTGCTCGACGTCGCAAGGCAGCTCCTTCGCCGCCCGCCGGGCCAGCATCTCGGTGTTCCCGCCGGCCCGCGCCGCGCCGACCAGGAAGAGGAAGTTCCGCGTCATCGTCGATCCCCTCAGTTACTTGCATGTACATATAAAGACTGCCCATGGACTATCCTGACGTCAAGAGGAGGGCGGGAAATGACCGTCGACGAACAGTCCTGGGGACGCATGCTCGTGCTGCACGCCCGGGTCGAGCAGGAGCTGGGCAAGGCGCTGCAACGGCGACACGGGCTCGGCCTGTCCGAGTACCGCGCACTCGGCAAGCTGGTCGCGGGCCCGCGCGGCGGCCTGCGGATGCAGGAGCTCGCCGAGGCGATCGGGCTCAACCAGAGCTCGGTCAGCCGGATGTGCGCGCGCCTCGAAGACGCCGGCCTGACCATCCGCGACCTGTGCGAAGACGACCGCCGCGGCGTCTACTCGGTGATCACCGACGCCGGCCGCAAGCGCTACGCCGAATCCGAGCCGACGTACTGCGCGGTGCTGCGGACTTCACTGGACAAGGCCGCGAGCGACCCGGAGCTCACCGCCGCGGTCGCCGCCGTCCGCGGCGCTTGACCCGTATATGCCTCGGTGGTTATATACAGGCATGCCCGCGAAACTGCTGACCGACGAGGACCGCCCCGCCCTCCGGCTGGAACGCCGGCTGAAGCACGCGCCCGAGCAGGTTTGGCGCGCCATCACGGACCCGGCCGAGCTCGAGCACTGGTTCCCGGCGAAGGTCGACGTCGAACTGCGTGACGGCGGCGCCATCCGGTTCACCTTCCCCGGCGAGGACCAGCCGACGACCGGGCACGTCGTCACCGCCGACCCGCCGCGCGAGTTCACCTTCGTCTGGAACGACGACACCCTGCGCTGGCTGATCACCCCGGACGGCGACGGCAGCCTCCTGGAGTTCACGCACACCTTCGGCCGCGGCGAACCGGCGATCGCGAAGCTGGCCGCGGGCCGCACCGCCGCCGGCTGGGACGTCTGCCTCGACGCCCTCGACGCGCGGCTGTCCGGCCGCGACGCCGAGCAGCCGAAGGACTGGCACGCCCGGATGGCGTCCTATGTGGACGAATTCGGCCTGGGCTACGGCGAAGTGCTCGCCGACGGCACGATCCGCTTCCGCCGCGACCTCGTGTGGAAGCCGGTGGACGAGGTCCGGGCGCTCCTGCCCGACGAGCCCGGCTGGCACGTGGTCCAGGAGCCGCTGGAAGGCACCCGCGTCGAGTTCACCGAAGCGGCCGAAGCGGACGTGCCTGCTCAGCTCGCCCGGCGGCACGAACAGCTCGACAAGCTGTTCGCCGCGACGCACGGCGTCGACCTGCCGGACTGGACGTCCGAGCACGTCGAGGCCGTGAAGAAGCATTACGCGGAGCGTCCGACTCAGGGTTGACGCGCGGCGCGGGCGTCCGCATTACGTTCGTCCCATGCGAATTCGCGTGGTGCTGGACGCGCTCGCGGTCCTGGTGCTCACGGTGGGGGCCGGCGGGAACCTCGCGGCCGGGGCGTGGTCGCTGCCGCTGTGGCTCCCCGCCTGGCTCGGCTGGACGATCATGCTGACGAGCGCCGTCCCGATCGTGCTGCGGCGCTGGTGGCCGCGGCCCGCCTACGTCCTGGCCCTCGTGCTGACCGCGGCGGCCGTACCGATCGGCGGGCCGGTGCTCGCGGTCGCCGTCGTGTCGGCCGGGTGCGCGCTCTTCACGTTCGTCGTGCACCGGGGCAGCCGGGCCTCGCGGGTCGGGTTCGTGGCCGGGCTGCTCGGCGTCGGCCTGCTCGGGGTCGTGGTGCCGAACCCGAGCACCGCCACCACCGTCAACTTCGGGGCGTCGGCGCTGATCGTCGGGTTCGCGCTCGGCGTCGCGGTCCACGGGCGCCGCGAGTACGCCGCGGCCGAGCGGGAAAACCACGCACGGGAAGCGGTTTCGGCGGAACGGTTGCGAATCGCGCGCGAGATGCACGACGTCGTCGCGCACAGCATGAGCCTGATCGCGGTGAAGGCGGCCGTCGGCAACCACGTCGCTTCGGAGCAGCCCGCGGAGGCGCGGGAAGCGTTGCGCGTCATCGAAGACACGAGCCGCGAGACGCTGGCCGAGCTGCGGCGGATGCTGGGTGTCCTGCGCGACGGCACGGGTGTCCCGGCGCTGGCGCCCGCCCCGACGCTCGACGACCTGCGCGCGCTCGCCGAACGCGCGGAGCTGGCGGGCCCATCGGTCGATCTCGCCATCGAGGGTCTCGACGAGCTGCCGGGCGGCATCGGCCAGTCGGTGTACCGGATCGTGCAGGAGGCGCTGACCAATGTGGTCAAGCACGCGGACGCGACGACGTGCCGCATCCGCGTCACGGGCGGCGAGGGCGAGGTGCGCATCGAGGTCCACGACGACGGCCGCGGCGGCGTCGCGACGCCGGGCCACGGGCTGATCGGGATGCGCGAGCGAGTGGCGGTCTACGGCGGCGACTTCTCCGCGGGCCCGCTCGAGCCCGGCTTCCGCGTGTTCGCCCGGCTCCCCTACGAGCCGGCGGTGGCCCGATGACCCGCGTCCTGATCGCCGACGACCAGGCGTTGCTGCGCGGCAGCTTCCGCGTGCTGGTGGACAGCGCCCCGGGCTTGGAGGTGGTCGGCGAGGCCTCGGACGGCGTCGAGGCGGTCGCGCTGGCCCGGCGCGAGCAGCCGGACGTCGTGCTGATGGACGTCCGCATGCCCTCGATGGACGGCATCGAGGCGACCCGCCTGATCTGCGCTTCGTCGGAGGTCCGGGTGCTGATGCTGACCACGTTCGACCTGGACGAGTACGTGTACGCGGCGCTGCGGGCGGGCGCGAGCGGGTTCCTCCTGAAGGACACGCGCCCGGCGGACCTGCTGTCGGCGATCTCGATCGTGGCGTCGGGAGAGGCGCTGTTGGCGCCATCGGTGACGCGGCGGCTGGTGGCGGAGTTCGCGCGCCTGCCGACGGGGCCGGTGAAGCGGTTGGAGGGAGTGACGGCGCGGGAGCAGGAGGTCTTGGCGTTGATCGCCCGCGGGTTGTCGAACGACGAGATCGCGGCGCGGCTGCACGTGGGGATCGCGACGGTGAAGACGCACATCGGTCGGCTGCTGCACAAACTGGCGGCGCGAGATCGGGCTCAGCTGGTGATCGCGGCCTACGAGTCCGGCTTGGTGCGTCCTACATCGCCCGCGTGAAGGGCGCGAAGCGGAGTGACGCGTCGCACCGAAGCCGACGACCCCGGCGACGCACCCGGCCCACCGTCGTCGGCGAACTTTCCGACGTGACCCCAGCACCCGCCGTCGAGCACGAAACCCATCGACTCGGCGTCCGGATCTCCATGGACGTTGTCTACGCCACACGCGAAGTGACCGGCAAGTAGCTAAGCTCCCGGGAATGAGCAGTGCGACGGAGCCGCTCGGGACGCCGCCCGAGGATGAACCGGACATCCACACCACGGCCGGCAAGCTGGCCGACCTGTACCGCCGCTACGACGAGGCGGTGCACGCGGGCTCGGCCCGCGCGGTGGAGAAGCAGCACGCCAAGGGCAAGAAAACCGCGCGGGAACGCATCGAGCTGCTGCTCGACGAGAACTCGTTCGTCGAGCTCGACGAGCTGGCCCGGCACCGCTCGACCAACTTCGGCCAGGAGAAGAACCGGCCCTACGGCGACGGCGTCGTCACCGGCTACGGCACCGTCGACGGCCGCCCGGTCTGCGTCTTCAGCCAGGACGTCACCGTCTTCGGCGGCAGCCTCGGCGAGGTCTACGGCGAGAAGATCGTCAAGGTCATGGACCTGGCCATCAAGACCGGCCGCCCGATCATCGGCATCAACGAGGGCGGCGGCGCGCGCATCCAGGAAGGCGTCGTCTCGCTCGGCCTCTACGGCGAGATCTTCCGCCGCAACGTGCAGGCCTCCGGCGTCATCCCGCAGATCTCGCTGATCATGGGCGCCAACGCCGGCGGGCACGTCTACTCCCCTGCGCTGACCGACTTCATCGTGATGGTCGACGAGACCTCGCAGATGTTCATCACCGGCCCGGACGTCGTCAAGACGGTCACCGGCGAGGACGTCACCTTCGAGGAGCTCGGCGGCGGCCGGACCCACAACACGAAGTCCGGCGTCGCGCACTACCTCGGTTCCGACGACGAAGACGCCATCGCCTACGTCAAGGAACTGCTCTCCTACCTGCCGCAGAACAACCTGTCGGACGCCCCGGTCTTCGAGCCGTCGGACGCGCCCGCCGGTTTCTTCGACGACGTGACCGACTCGGACCGCGAGCTCGACACGCTCATCCCGGACTCGCCGAACACGCCGTACGACATGCACGAGGTCATCAACCGCGTGGTCGACGACGGCGACTTCCTCGAGGTCCACGAGCTGTTCGCGCCGAACATCATCGTCGGCTTCGGCCGCGTCGACGGCCAGAGCGTCGGCGTCGTCGCCAACCAGCCGACGCAGTTCGCCGGCTGCCTCGACATCGACGCCTCCGAGAAGGCCGCGCGGTTCGTCCGCACCTGCGACGCGTTCAACATCCCGGTGCTCACCTTCGTCGACGTCCCGGGCTTCCTCCCGGGCACCGACCAGGAGTGGAACGGCATCATCCGCCGCGGCGCGAAGCTGATCTACGCCTACGCGGAGGCGACCGTCCCGCTGGTCACGATCATCACGCGCAAGGCGTACGGCGGCGCGTACGACGTCATGGGCTCCAAGCACCTCGGCGCCGACATCAACCTCGCCTGGCCGACCGCGCAGGTCGCGGTGATGGGCGCCCAGGGCGCGGCGAACATCGTCCACCGCAAGACGCTCGCCAACGCGGCGAACGAGGGCAAGGACGTCGACGCGCTGCGCGCCGAGCTGATCCAGGAGTACGAAGACACGCTCTTGAACCCGTACGCGGCGGCCGAGCGCGGCTACGTCGACTCGGTGATCGTGCCGGCGCACACCCGCGGGCACGTCGCGCGCGCGTTGTCGCTGCTGCGCAACAAGCGCGAGTCGCTGCCGCCCAAGAAGCACGGGAACATCCCGCTGTGAGCGACGACCGGAAGCCCCTGCTGCGGGTGGTCCGCGGGAACCCGAGCGACGCCGAACTGGCGGCGCTGACGGCGGTCGTCGCCGCGGCGTCGGCGGCTCCGCCCGCGAAGAAGCCGAAGCCGCGTACGTCGTGGTGGGGCGATCACGCTGCTTCGCTGCGTAGACCGCTCCACCCCGGCGAAGGTGCTTGGCGTGCTTCGGGCTTCCCCAGCTAGCTCACGGTGACGGCGGTGTCGTCGACGACGAAGGACGTCTGCAGCTGTGAGCCCTCTACGCCGCTGAAGCTGAGCGTCACGGACTGGCCCGCGTACGCGGACAACGAGAAGCTTCGCTGCTGATAGCCGCTGGCCGCGTTGAGGTTGCTGTACGTCGCCAACGTCGTGCTGCCCGCCTTCACCGTCAGCTTGTCGTACGCGGTCGTGCCCGTCTCGGCCGTGTCGATGTGCAGCCAGAACGAGAACGTGTACGCCGAACACCCGCTCGGCAGCGTCACGGTCTGGCTGACAGTGTCCGTGTGCGCCGAGCCGTAGCCGTCGAGCCAGGCGCTCCACGTCCCGGTGCGGGCGGGCTCGCTGGTGCCGTGCTGGCCGATCACGCTGGCCGAAGCCGTCCAGGCCGTCGCGCCCGACTCGAAGCCGGGGTTGGCGAGGAGCTGCCCGGCCGTGCAGCCGCCCGGCGGCGGGGGCGGCGTGGTGGTGCCGCTGCCCGCGAGCCACGCTGTCGCGTTCAGGCCGAGCGCCGCGTTGTCGGCCGTCGGGTCGGTCCAGCCGTTGTAGAGCGTGTTGCCGGACTGGCCGGTGCCGTCGTCGATGGTCGAGCTGTCACCCCAGATCGCGACGCGGCCGGAGCCGAACGTGCTGGTCACGAAGAAGGCGTTCGAGTTCCCCGGTGACGCCGTGCTCAGGTACACGAGGCCCTTCACCGCGGGATTGTCCGCCGGATTGAGGGTGAACGTCGTGCCGTTGGCGATCAGGCTGTGCTTGACCGTGCCGAAAGCGCCGTTGAGCACGGGGTTCGCCGAGTCGCTGATGGCCACCGGGTGGTCGCTGGAGATGTTCTTCAGGTCGACCGATAACCCGAACGGATCCGTGTTGTCGACGCCGTTGTTCGTCATCAGGTCGTTGATGATCTTCGGGGAGTCCCAGCCGTCGTTGTTGCGGTCGCTGCCGGTGTGGTCCGAGATCAGGAAGAGCCCGCCGCCGTTCTGGACGAACTTCATCACCGCGGTCTTTTCGGACGCGCTCAGCACGACGTTCGGCTCGGGCAGCACGAATTCGTCGAAGTTCTGGAGGTCGAGCGCGCCGCCGGTGCCGTAGGTGATGGTGTTGCCGGCGGGCAGCGTCTTCAGGCTGTACTGCCCGGTCTTCTGCAGCGCGACACCCCACGCCGAGAGCGCGCCGGTCCAGTCGGTTTCCTTCTGCGGCGCGGAGTTCTGCGCCGTCGGGTCGGGCTGGGACGTGCTGACGATCCAGTCGGCGTTGCCCGCAGTCTCGGCCTTCGTGTTGTCGAAGAGGACACGGTGGACGGTCGCGGCGTGCGCCGGGACGGCGAGCAATCCCGCGGCGACGGCGGCGACAGCGAAGGGGATGAGGCGCTTCATGGTGCTCCTCGACGGCAGGGGAACCTGGCGCTCCTACTGTCACCCGGCCGCGGCCCGACGAAAGTCGGAATCAGATGACGTCGAGGAAAACAGTCGGCACCTCGTTGTCGCGCACCACCCGGCCCAGCAGTGCCGCGAGCCGGTCGCGGTCCGGGGTGGGCAGGCCCGCCGCCAGTTCGTCCACGCGCCGGCACGTTGCCGCGTAGAACTCCTCCGCCAGGTCGCGCCCCTCGTCCGTCAAGACCACCTGGACCGCGCGGCGGTCGTCCGGGTCGGGCTCGCGGCGGACCAGCCCGCGCCGGACCGCGCGGTCGACCAGGCCCGTCAGGCTGGACTTCTCGAGGCCGAGCGTCGCGCCCAGGTCACCCATGCCGTACGGCCTGCCCATCAGCACGCACAGCAGCTGGCCCTGCTGCACGGTCAGCCCGTACTCGCGGGCCGACTCGGCGTAGACGGCGTTCACCAGGAACGACGCCCGCACGAGCCCGGCCACCACACCGAGGTCCTCCCCGCGTTTCCCCATCGCGCCAGCCTACTTCGCGACGGCTTCCCGCACGGCGGGCACGATCTCCCCGGCCCAGCGCGCGGCGGACACCGCGTCGGGGGTGCTGCCGCCGGGGCCGAAGAGGACGAACCCGGCGGCGGCGTGCTCCAGGACCGCGCCGGTCAGCTCCTCGACCCACTGGTCCGGCGAGCCGCCGATCCAGCGGCCGTCTTCGGTGCGGGTCTTCGGCAGCGGCTCCGCGATGATGCGGCCCGGGAAGTTGTAGACGGTGGCGATGTCGGCGGGGTCGCGCCCGGCGTCGACGGCGGCCTCGTCGATCAGCGGACGCGAAGTGCGGAAGCGCTCGCTGAGCCAGTCGGCGGCGCGGCCGGGCATCCACCCGTCGGCGACCCGCCCGGTGACCACGAGGGACTTCGGCCCGACGGACCCGGTCCACACGGGCGGCATGGTTTCGGCAGCAGGCTCAAGGTCGGTGACCTGGTAGAACTCGCCGTCGAAGGTGACGGGGTCGCCGCCCCCGCCGAGCATCTTGACCAGCCGGATGCCCTCTTCGAACGCGCGGACGGCCTGGCCGGGGGTCAGTTTGGGGAACCCGAGCCGCGCGATGTCGTCCCACAGCCCGCCGACGCCCATCCCGAGCACGATCCGGCCGCCGGTGAGCGCGGACAGGCTCGTGATGGTCCGCGCGAGCATCGACGCCGGGCGCGTCGGCAGGTTGGTGACGCTGACCAGGCCGGAGATCCGTTCGGTCCGCCCGAGGAGGACCCCGATTTCGGCGTACGCGTCGAGCCGGTCGGCGTGGTAGGGGTGATCGGAGACGGTGAGCAGGTCCAGCCCGGCGCGATCGACCTGGACGGCGAGGTCGAGGGTGCTCGGAACGGCGGCGACCGCAGTGGAGACGCCGATGCCGAAGTGCGTCATGATTCCTCCCAGTGGTAGTTCGTGTTACGAACTGACGATACATAGTTCTTAGCACGAACTAAGCCCTGATCGCCAGGCGCGCCGGAAGCCGGCCGGATATTCGGTTCCCTCGCGGCGCCGCGGCGGCTAACGTTGCTCTCGCCCGGTGCGGCGGTGAGGGTTACTTCTCTGGTATCCCATGGGTTCGAATCCCGAAAGCCTTCACCACTTCGATCTCGGGCACGCACTCCCGGTGCGAAGATCTCGGGAGCCGCGGCCACACCGATGCCCGGTGCGCAGGCGAGGGTTACTTCCTTGTAATGGGCGGGTCGGGGGTTCGAATCCCTCCCGGGCCACTCGGTCCGGTAGCTCAGCCTGGCAGAGCAGCAACGTACCTTCACCGAATTCGATCTCGGGCATCGCCGTGGCCGCGGCTCCCCACGAAACAGGGGGAGAAATGAGCAAGTTCAACACCGCACGCGCGCCCGCGGCGACTTCACCCGTCCGCAGCGAGGCGTCCGGGGTCACCTACGAAGGTGGCGCCGGTTACGCGCGCGACGCACGGTCCGAGCTCTTCCTGCTCGCCGTCACCAACATGGTCGGCGAGCACACCTTCTACGAGTCCGCGAACGCGCGCGACACGCGCTACACCGCGCTCGTCCACGCCGCGACGCTCGAGGATCCACAGTGGACCGCTCGGTTCCTGCGCTGGCTGCGGTCCGAGGCGAACCTGCGCACCGCGTCGCTCGTCGGCGCGGCCGAGTTCGCCAAGGCTCGCCTCGACGCCGGGCTCGACGGGCTCGGCCGGCAGGTCGTCGCCGACGTCCTGCAGCGGGCCGACGAGCCCGGGGAGCTGCTCGCCTACTGGACTTCCGTGCACGGCAAGAACATCCCGAAGCCGGTCAAGCGCGGCGTGGCCGACGCGGCGCGGAAGCTCTACGACGAGCGCTCCTACGTCAAGTGGGACTCGGCGGCGCGGGCGTTCCGCTTCGCCGACGTCCTCGAGCTGACGCACCCGGCCACCCGCGACGCCGCCCAGGGCGAGCTGTTCAAGCACGTCCTCGACGAGCGCCACGACCGCGGCAACCCGCTCCCGGGCGCGCTCCGGGTGCTGCGCGCCCGCGCCGAGCTGACGGCGTGGGACGCGCCGCGCCGGCGTGAGCTGTTCGCGCAGCCGGACGCGGCGGACGTCCTGCGCGCGGCGGGCATGACGTGGGAGTCGGTCGCCGGCTGGCTGCAGGGCCCCCTGGACGCGCGCGTCTGGGAGGCGCTCATCCCGTCGATGGGCTACATGGCGCTCGCGCGGAACCTGCGCAACTTCGACGAGGCCGGCGTCTCGGACGAAGTCGCGCAGCGCGTTGCCGCGAAGCTCGCCGATCCGACGCAGGTCGCAAAGTCGCGGCAGCTGCCGATGCGGTTCCTGTCCGCTTACCGGGCCGCGCCGTCGCTGCGGTGGGCGTGGGCGCTGGAGCAGGCGATCGCGCACTCGCTGGGAGGTGTTCCGGAGCTGCCCGGGCGGACGCTCGTGCTCGTCGACACCTCGACGTCGATGAACATGGGCTTCAGCCGCGACGGCACCCTGCTGCGCTGGGACGCCGCCGCGGTCTTCGGGCTCGCGCTGGGGCGGCGGTGCGCCGATGCCGACGTCGTGTCGTTCTCGGACCGGCTGCTCGGCGGCACGCGCACCAAGACGTTCAAGCTGCGGCCCGGCGGGTCGCTGCTCAGCGACGTCGAGCGCTGGAGGTCCGGCGGGTTCTTCCTCGGCGGCGGCACCAACACCGCCGGCGCGCTGCGGAAGCACTTCGCGAAGCACGACCGCGTCGTCATCCTCACCGATGAGCAGGCCGGCGACGGCGACGTCGGGCAGGCGCTGCCGCCGCACGTTCCGCTGTACACGTGGAACCTGGCGGGCTACCGGTTCGGCCACGCGCCGTCCGGCGGCGCGCGGCGGCACGCGTTCGGCGGCCTGACCGACCAGGGTTTCCGGATGATTCCCCTGCTCGAGGCGGGGACGAACGCAGACTGGCCGTTCTGAGAGAAGCCGCGGAGGCCCCCATGACGGGATCATGGGGGCCTTCGCGCTGTGTACGGACCGTCACAGGATTGGCCGTGGACCGGGCGCTAGTCTGCGCCGTATAGTCCACGTGGAATAAACGACCTGGAGTCATCCGAAGGGATTAACGATCATGGCCTCGGCCAAGCTGACCCCGCTCGGCATCGCCGTGCTGGAGCTGCTCCACGAGAAGCCCATGCACCCGTACGAGATGGCCCAGCTCATGCGCGAGCGGTACGTCGACACGCGGGTGAACGTGAAAGCGGGATCGCTCTACCACACCGTGGAACGCCTGCACCGCAACGGTTTCCTCGAGGTCGTCGACACCCAGCGCGACGGCAGGCGGCCCGAACGGACCGTCTACGGCATGACCCAGGCCGGCCTGGACGAGTTCAACCAGCGCGGCCGCGAACTCCTGGGGGACCTCACGAAGGAGTACCCCGCCTACCTGTCCGGGCTCGCCGTCATCGACGAGCTGGGCCGGGAAGCGTCGCTGCTCGAGCTCGAGCACCGCGTCACGCGGTTGCGCGCCGGGGTGGCCGCCGACCAGGCCGTGCTCGACCACCTCGCCGGGGACGGGACGCCGGAGATCTACTGGCTCGACTGGCGCTACCAGTGCGACCACCGGAAGTTCGAGCTCGAGTGGACCGAGCGGCTGCTCGAAGACCTGCGGTCCGGACGGATCCCGTTCCACGACAACCACCACGAACCCATCCTGAAGCTCATCACCGGGGAAGACGACGATGAACGCAAGACAAGCTAACCCGTGGGCGGCGCTCGGCGCGCTGTGCCTCGGCTTCTTCATGATCCTGCTCGACACGACGATCGTGTCGATCGCGATCCCGACCATGCTGCGCGAACTGAACGCCGGGCTGAACTCCGTCGTCTGGGTGATCAGCGTCTACCTGCTCACCTACGCCGTGCCGATGCTGTTCACCAGCAGGCTCGGCGACCGCTTCGGCCCGAAGCGGGTGTTCCTCGCCGGGCTGGTCGTGTTCACCGGCGCGTCGCTGTGGTGCGGCCTGTCCGGCAACGTCGAGATGCTCATCGCGGCGCGCGCGGTGCAGGGGCTCGGCGCCGCGCTGATGACGCCGCAGACGCTGGCGTTCATCACGCACCTGTTCCCGCCGGCCAAGCGCGGCCCGGCGATGGGCATGTGGGGCGGCGTCGCCGGCCTGGCGACGATCACCGGCCCGCTGCTGGGCGGCGTGCTCGTCGACCACTTCGGCTGGGAGTGGATCTTCTACGTCAACGTGCCGATCGGCGTGATCGCCATCGTGATGACGCTGGTTCTGGTGCCGGACTGGCAGCCGAAGCACTCGCACTCGTTCGACCTGCTCGGCATCGTCCTCTCCAGCGCGGCGCTGTTCTGCATCGTCTTCGGCGTCCAGAACGGGCAGCAGTACGACTGGGGCACGGTGTTCGGCGGCGTCACGGTGTTCGAGATCATCGGCGCCGGGGTGCTGCTGCTGGTCGGGTTCCTGGTGTGGCAGCGGGTGAACAAGCGCGAGCCGCTGCTGCCGCTGCAGGTGTTCTCGAACCGCAACTTCTCGGCGGGCACGCTCACGGCGACGACGGTCGGCTTCGCGATGACCGGCATGTTCCTGCCGCTGGTGATCTACATCCAGTCGGTGCTCGGGCTCACCCCGACGATGGCGGGCCTGCTGACCGCGCCGATGTCGCTGCTGTCCGGGATCGTCGCGCCGTTCGTCGGGAACCTGTCCGACAAGGTGAACGGCAAGTACCTGGTGATGTTCGGCCTCACGGCGCTGGCGGCCGGGCTGGGGATCATCGCGCTGCAGGCGGCGCCGGACAGCAGCCCGTGGAGCTTCATCCCGGCGCTGCTGGTGTGCGGCCTGGGGATCGGCTGCATCTTCTCGCCGATGAGCAACATGACGATGGGCTCGGTGGAACCCCGCCTGGCCGGGACGGCGTCCGGGATCTTCAACACGTCCCGCCAGGTCGGCGGCGTGCTCGGCTCCGCGGCGATCGGCGTGCTGCTGCAGGCCCGGGTGAGCTCCTCGATCGCGGACGAAGCGGCGAAGGCGGCGACGCAGCTGCCGGAGCAGTACCGGGCGCCGTTCGCCGAGGGGCTCGCGAAGGCGGCGGCGAGCACGGGCGAGTTCGGCTCGGCCGGCGGGCCGTCGCCGATGCCGGGGCTGCCGGCCGAGGTCGCCGCGCAGGCCGGCAAGCTGGCGACCGAAGCGGTCCACAGTGGACTGACGGACGCCGCCCGCGTGACGATGCTGCTGCCGATGGTCGTGCTGTTGCTCGGGGTCGTTTCGGCCGCGGTGCTGCGGCGGGTCAAGCCGCGCTGGGAGACTCCGGCACCGGCCCCCGAGGCCGCCGCGGCGTGAAAACCGTGCGAGCCTCCGGGTGTCGGGTACCGGAGGCTCGCACGGACCGCGGGAGCGGTGGCTTCAGCGCGCGGTCTTCGGCGTCGACGCCGAGTCCGCGCGGATGGTCTCGCGGCCCTTGGGGGTCCGGAGCCTGGCCCACCACAGCGGCTGCGACCTGGTGGCTGACGTGGCCGTCACCCGTACGGTCATCGGTCACCTCCGAGCATCCCGGTGCCATATGTTGCGAGCCACAACAAAATAACTCCGTTGCGAAGTGGCGCCGGTCACAATTCGGTCACGACGGGCACCCGGGTACGTTTCCCGCTGTGCCCGTTCAAGCTGTGCAGTTCGTCCTCGCCTCCCAGTCCCCCGCCCGCCTCGCCCTGCTGCGCTCGGCGGGCCTCGATCCGGCCGTGTTCGTCTCCGGCGTCGACGAGGACGCCGTCGCGGCTTCGCTGACGGATCCGTCGCCGTCGGAGCTGGTCGCGGCCCTCGCCGCGGCCAAGGCCGAAGCGGTCGTCGACAAGGTCGCCGCCATCCACCCCGACGCCGTCGTCGTCGCCTGCGACTCGATGCTGAACATCGGCGGCCGGATGGTCGGCAAACCGGCCGATCCGGACACCGCGCGGCAGCGCTGGGCCGCGATGGCCGGGACATCCGGTGAACTCCTCACCGGGCACGCGGTCGTCCGGCTCGAGGGCGGGACGCGCGCGAAGGAGACCAGCGGCTGGGAATCGACGACCGTCCGGTTCGGCACGCCCAGCCCCGAGGAGATCGACGCCTACGTCGCCAGCGGCGAGCCGCTGCACGTGGCCGGCGGCTTCACGATCGACGGCCTGGGCGGCTGGTTCGTCGACGGGCTCGACGGCGGCCACACGAGCGTCATCGGCATCAGCCTGCCTCTCACGCGCCGGCTGCTCGCCGAGGTCGGCGTGAGTGTCGTGGATCTCTGGCGTGGTTCCGCATCCTGAGAAAGGCGCCACACCCACGGGCGTTCCGGAAGAGTCCTCCCCTGCCTGACGTTCTCCTGATCAGGCAATACAGGAAACTTTCGAGCACCGGAGTAGCCCCGTGTCTTTTGTACGGACATACACCAAGCCGCGGGTGTTCGCGGCCGCGGTCCTCGGCTCGCTCGTCGTCGGCGCCGCGCTCGGCGTCGTCGCGCGGCAGACCGAGGCCGGCTGGCTGACCGATCTCCTCGACCAGATCGGCACCATCTTCACGACGCTGCTGCAGATCGCGGTGATCCCGCTGGTCTTCACGGCGATCGTGGTCGGCATCAACAGCCTGCGCAAGCTCGGCGGCGGCCGTACGGCTGCCCGCCTCGGCGGCAAGACGGTCATGTGGTTCGCGATCACGTCGTTCATCGCGTCGCTGATCGGCATCGCGGTCGGCCGGATCTTCAACCCGGGCTCCGGCGGGCTCGGCGGCGTCACGGCGACCGCCAAGAACGCCGGCAAGGCCGCGGCCAGCGTCGACCACTGGGGCTCGTGGAGCGCCTTCATCAACGGGCTGCTGCCGGAGAACTTCGTGAAGGCGTTCGCCGACGGCGAGACGCTGCAGGTGCTGTTCCTCGCGCTGGTGCTCGGCGCCGCCGCGTACAGCCTGGGTGACAAGGCCAAGCCGTTCGTGGACTTCACGACGAGCGTCTTCGAAATCATCCAGCGCTACCTCGGCTGGATCGTCCGGCTGGCCCCGATCGGCATCATCGGCCTGATCGGCGCGGCGGTGTCCAACTACGGCGACGCGCTGTTCCGCCCGCTGTTCTCGACGACGCTCGCGGTGTACGTCGGCTGCCTGCTCGTGCTGTTCGTCGTCTACCCGATCCTGCTGCGGTTCGTCGCGAAGGTCAGCCCGCTGAAGTTCTTCTCCAAGGCGGGCACGGCGATCCAGTTCGCGTTCGCTTCGCAGTCCTCGGCCGCGACGCTGCCGCTGACCCGCCAGTCCGCGGTGAACCTCGGCGTCCAGCCGGCGTACGCGGCTTTCGCGACGCCGCTCGGCAGCGCGACGAAGATGGACGGCTGCGCGGCGGTCTTCCCGGCGATCGCGGCGATCTTCGTCGCCAACCTGGCCGGGGTGTCGCTGAACTTCTGGCAGTACGTGGGCATCGTCGTGGTCGCCGTGGTCGGCGCGCTGGCGACGGCCGGCACCACCGGCTGGCTGACCGCGTTCACGCTGACGACGTCGTTCATCGGCCTCGACGCCAAGCAGGTCGCGCTCGGCCTGGCGCTGATCTACTCGGTCAACCCGATCATGGACATGATGCGCACGGCGACGAACGTGGCCGGCCAGATCGTGGTCCCGACGATCGTGGCGCGCAGCGAGGGCCTCCTCGACGACGAGGTCCTGAACGCCCAGACCGACCGCCCGCAGACCACGGACGACGGCTCGGTGGCCCGCCACACCGAACCGGCCCCCGCCTGACCTCAGGAGCTGGGGCAGGTGTGCAGGTCGGCGCGCGTCAGGCGGATGTCGGGCCAGCCGCGCAGGTCCGAGGGTGCGGTGTACCGCCGCGTGCAGCCGACCGACTTGCCCGTCAGGTCGTACACCTGCCCCAGCACCGGGGCCGCGTCGCACTTGGCCGTGCCCGAGTCCGCGCCGCGGCAGTCGTGGCGGACCACGATCACGTCCGGCCGCCCGTCGCCCGTGACGTCGTAGAGGGACAGCGTCCCGGCGTCCGCGAAGTACGGTTTGCCCTGGCCGCGCCACACTCCCCCGCTCGCCACGAGCAGCTCGCCGTACGCCGCCTTGCCGTCTTCGCCGACGTCGCCGCGGACCAGGCACGTCGGTGCCTCGCCGTCGATGCAGCGCAGCGAGTTCTGGTCCAGCCGCACGCCCAGCTGGGCGATCGACAGGTCGACCACCGTCCCCGGCTCGGCCCCGACGCGCACCCGCGCGGAACCGCCGGTCGCGTCGGTGAGCAGCACGACCGGCGTCCCGCCGACCGTCACCGCCGCGAGCTGGCGGCACGGGCCGCCGCCGCACGTCGCCACCGGGGTCACCGGGACGGCGGCGGGCTCGGCCGCGCCGGACGGCGCCTCGGGCCGCGGCCGCAGCAGGAACACCGCGCCGATCGCGCCGAGCGCCACCACCGCGGCCAGCACCGCGGTGAGCAACGCCGACCGAGGCGTCCGCGCTGCCGAAGTCCGCATGAGACAGAGCGTAAGCCGCTTCGCGACTGTGTGTGGGCAGCGCCCCGGCGGGGTGTGGCCGAAATCCCCCGGCCGCGCACCCGGCGGAGGCAACCCGTGGTAGCGGACTGTGCCCGTCTATGTTG
This sequence comes from Amycolatopsis sp. NPDC114478, assembly GCF_055633805.1. NCBI lineage: Bacteria > Bacillati > Actinomycetota > Actinomycetes > Pseudonocardiales > Pseudonocardiaceae > Amycolatopsis > Amycolatopsis sp. NPDC114478. The sequence continues at coordinate 21,819 of NZ_JBVKDO010000003.1, forward strand.
TCCGGGTGACCAACCCGAACCTGCCCCCCGCCCTGTACCTGCCGACCGGCCCGGTCGACGTCGAAGCCGAAGGCGCGTCGATCGAGCTGCGCCGCACGCCCGACGGCCGCACCGCCCTGGTCGCGTTCACCGCGCTCGACCGGCTGGTCGACTGCTGCGGCGAGCACCAGCCGTGGGTCCTGGTCAACACCGAGCACCTGCCGAAGGTGCACGCGGCGAACCCGTACGACGTCATCGTGCTCGACTCGCCGCTGCCCCAGGAGCTGCGCCACCACGTCTGAGCGTGGTTCAGCTCTCACTCAAGGGACTCCCGACGCCATATCCGTAGACTCCCCCGTACCGCGAGGGCGGTCAGCAATGCAGCTGTCGGGACGCAGGAGGTGCGGGGTGGCCGAGCAGGTCGGCGAATCCACCGGTGGTCCGGTGACCAAGATCCTGGTCGCCAACCGGGGCGAGATCGCGGTACGCGTGATCAGAGCCGCCAAGGACGCTGGGCTGGCCAGCGTGGCGGTGTACGCCGATCCGGACCGCGACGCACCCCACGTGCGCCTGGCCGACGAGGCGTTCGCGCTCGGCGGCACGACGGCCGCCGAGAGCTACCTGAACATCGAGAAGCTCCTCGACGCCGCCAAGCGCGCGGGCGCCGACTCGGTGCACCCGGGCTACGGCTTCCTCTCCGAGAACGCGGACTTCGCCCAGGCCGTCCTCGACGCCGGGCTGACCTGGATCGGGCCGAGCCCGCAGGCCATCCGCGACCTCGGCGACAAGGTCACCGCCCGCCACATCGCGACGCGCGCGGGCGCGCCGCTGGTGCCGGGCACCAAAGAGCCGGTCAAGAACGCCGAGGAGATCGTCGCGTTCGCCGACGAGCACGGCCTGCCGGTGGCCATCAAGGCCGCGTTCGGCGGTGGTGGCCGTGGCCTCAAGGTCGCGCGCACCCGCGAAGAGATCCCCGAGCTGTTCGAGTCGGCGACCCGCGAGGCGGTCGCCGCGTTCGGCCGCGGCGAGTGCTTCGTCGAGCGCTACCTGGACAAGCCGCGTCACGTCGAGGCCCAGGTGCTGGCCGACATGCACGGCACCGCGATCGTCGTCGGCACCCGCGACTGCTCGCTGCAGCGCCGCCACCAGAAGCTCGTCGAGGAGGCGCCCGCGCCGTTCCTGAGCGACGAGCAGCGCAATCGCATCCACGAGTCCGCGAAGGCGATCTGCAAGGAAGCCGGCTACTACGGCGCCGGCACGGTCGAGTACCTCGTCGCGACCGACGGCACGATCTCCTTCCTCGAGGTCAACACCCGGCTGCAGGTCGAGCACCCGGTTTCGGAGGAAACCACCGGGCTCGATCTCGTCCGCGAGATGTTCCGCATCGCGCGTGGCGAGAAGCTGCGGATCACCGAAGACCCCGAGCCGCGCGGCCACTCGATCGAGTTCCGCATCAACGGCGAGGACGCCGGCCGCGGCTTCCTGCCCGCCCCGGGCACGGTGACGAAGTTCGTCGCGCCGAGCGGGCCGGGCGTGCGCGTCGACTCCGGGGTCGAGTCCGGCAGCGTGATCGGCGGGCAGTTCGACTCGATGCTGGCGAAGCTGATCGTCACCGGCTCCGACCGGAACAACGCCTTGGAGCGCAGCCGCCGGGCCCTGGCCGAGATGGTCGTCGAGGGCATGGCGACCGTGCTGCCGTTCGACCGCGTGATCGTCGACGACCCGGCGTTCATCGGCGACGAGAACGGCTTCAGCGTGCACACCCGCTGGATCGAGACCGAGTTCGACAACAAGATCGAGCCGTTCGTCGCTCCGGACGTCGAGACGCCCGAAGAGTCGCCGCGGCAGAACGTCGTCGTCGAGGTCGGCGGGCGCCGGCTCGAGGTGTCGCTGCCGGGCGGGTTCGCGCTCGAAGGCGGCGGCTCGGGCGGTACCGCGGTCAAGGCCAAGCCGCGCAAGCGCGCCGGCGGGGGCAAGGCCGCGGTGAGCGGTGACGCCGTCACCGCGCCGATGCAGGGCACCATCGTCAAGGTCGCCGTCGAAGAGGGCCAGAGCGTCGAAGCCGGCGAGCTGATCGTCGTCCTCGAGGCGATGAAGATGGAGAACCCGGTCACCGCCCACAAAGCGGGCACGGTCACCGGCCTTTCGGTCGAGGTCGGCGCCGCCGTGACGCAGGGCACGCAGCTTCTCGAGCTCAAGTAGCGCGGTTCGTTACAGATGTCGTGGTGGGCCGCCCCCGGGGCGGCCTACCATCGACTACGTGACCGAAGTCCCGTCTCCGCAGCTGCGGATCAGCGACCAGAACCGCGAGTCCGCGCTGTCCGCGCTCGGTGAGCACATGAGCGCGGGGCGGATCGACATCGACGAGTACGGCGAGCGCTCGGCGCGGATCACCGCGGCCAAGACGCGCGGCGAGCTCGTCGACGTCTTCGCGGACCTGCCCGCGCCGCACCCCCAGTACGAGGACGTCCCCCAGGCCGTCGCGCCGGCCCCGGAAGCCGCGCCGGCCCCGCGGCCGCCGAACCGGCCGGACGGCTGGTCCGGCGGGCAGCGGTTCGTCGCCGCGTTCCTCCCGCTGATCTGGATCGCGACCATCGCCCTGATCGCGACCGGCGTCGTGCACGGCACGCTGATCCTCGTCCCGATCGGGCTGAGCATCTTCGGCCGGGCGATGTGGGGCCACGGCGGCGGCCACCACGACCGCCACGACCGGCACCTGCGCGACCGGGAGCGCCGGCGCGAGCTGCGCGACTCCTACCGCGACCACCGGCGCGGCTTGGACCGCTGAGCCCGCCGTGAGCGACATGCGGCTGAGCGACGCCGAACGCCAGGACGCCCTGGACGTCCTCGAAGAGCACGTCCGCAGCGGACGGCTCGACATCGACGAGTACGGCACCCGCTCCGCGAAGGTCACCGCGGCCAAGCGGGTCAGCGAGCTCGTCCCGCTGTTCGACGACCTGCCCTCGCCGCGGCCGAGCGCCCTGCTCAACGGGGCCACCGCGCCCCAGGTGCCGGTGATGTCCGGCGACAGCCCGCTGGTGACCTTCCTTCAGCGCGGCGCGGTCCCGATCGCGATCGTGCTGGCGATCGTGGTGCTCGTCCTGTCCCGCGGCCGGCTGCTGATCGTCTCGGTCGCGCTGCCGCTGGTGATCGCGATGCTCGCGGGAGCCCGCCGTCGCCGCTGAGCCTGCGAGAATCGGCCCGTGATGGGCGTGGTCCCGGGCGTGCTGGACGCCCGGGGCGAACGGCGGGCGGGCCCGGTCTTCACCGGGGTCGGCCTGGCCGCGCTCGCCGCGTGCGTGATCTGGGGACCCGGGGTCCGGGGTGTCACGCTGGTCGTCGTCGTGCTGACGGCGGTGTGGGTGCCGCTGCTGGTCCCGCTGTTCCCGCACCGGCGGACGCACCCGTGGCTCGCCGCGGGCTACTACGCCGGGGTGCTCGCGGCGGCGACGGTGCTGGTGACCCGCGACGACACGTTCATGGGCTTCGCGTCCTTCGGCTATCCGCTCGCCTTCGTGCTCTTCCCGGCGCGCTGGGGGTTCTTCGCGGTCGCCGCGACCGCGACCCTGCCGCTGCTGGCCGCGAACTCGGATTCGCCGAGCCCGACGTGGGTGCTGGTCCTGTCGATGGCCGGCCCGCTGCTGTACGCGGCGTGGTTCGTCGGGGTGGAGAGCGAGCAGCGACGGAAGGCGAACGTCCGGCTGGAAGCCGCGTTGGCGGAGAACGCGAGCCTGCACGCGCAGCTCGTGGCGCGAGCGCGGGAAGCCGGCATCCTCGACGAGCGGCAGCGGCTGGCCGGCGAAATCCACGACACGCTCTCCCAGGGCCTGACCGGGATCGTCACGCAGCTGGAGGCCGCCGACGGCTCCGACCGCGACCTGCGGCTGGCACTGGTGCGGGAGCTGGCCCGCGACAGCCTCGTCGAAGCGCGACGCGCGGTCCAGGCGCTGCGGCCGGAGCCCCTCGACGCGGCCCAGCTGCCGGAAGCGCTTTCCGAACTGGCCCGGCGGGCGTCCGAGACGTCCGGCATCGCGGTCCGCGTCGAGACGACCGGTGAGCCCCGGCCCCTGCTGCCCGAACTGGAGGTGACGCTCTACCGCGTCGCCCAGGAGGCGCTGGCGAACGCGGAGAAGCACGCGAAGGCGTCTCGGATCGGGCTGACCCTGTCCTATTCGGACGATCTGGTCCTGCTCGACGTCGTAGACGACGGCGTGGGCTTCCGGCCCGGCGACCGCGGCGACGGCACCGGCTTCGGCCTGGAGGCCATGCGCCGGCGCGTCCAGCGGGTGGCGGGGACGCTGACGGTGGAGAGCACCCCGGGCGACGGCACGGCCGTGAGCGCCCAGGTCCCGGCCCTCTGAGGTTGCTCCGTTCGCGGGACAACCGGTTCCCCTTCCCGGACGTGGTGAGCACGCAGGTCGGGGGAAAGGGGACAAAATGAAGAAGACGTGGTTGCGGGCGGGGGCGATCGTCACCGTGGCGATCGCCGTCACCGCGCTGGGGGCGCCGGCGGACGCCGCGGCGATCCGCATCCCGTGGCGGCCGACGATCCTGCCGCTGCCGCCCGGTGCGACCTCGGGGAACATCACCGGGTCGGACGGCAAGGGCGAGTACACCGGCACGTTCACGGTCAACGGCGTGACGCAGGTCGTGAGCTGGCGCAACGGGCAGCCGGTCTTGCGCGGCGTACCCAGCGGGTTCGAGCGGGTGGACGCCAACGACGAGAACGACTCGGGTGTCGTGGTGGGCACGATCCACGACTACGACACCATGGTCAGCCGGACGTACACCCTGGACGCGTCGGGCTACCACATCAAGGACAACCCGGCGGGCTACCGGGAGGTGACCGGCGTCGCGATCAACACGCGCGGCGACGTGCTGGGTCAGGCCTACCAGACCGGCGGCAACTGGGCCGTCGTCCTCTGGCGAGCCGACGGCAGCGCGCCGGTGGTCATCCCGGAAACGGGAGACATCTCGTACCCGCGCGACCTGGACGACGACGGCACGATCCTGCTGGCCTCGGGCAGCGGCTCAGCGCTGTGGAAGGACGGCGTCCTGCGGTACCTGTCGCCGAGCCCGTCGGGCTGGGCGGAAGGCTACGCGATCCGGAACGGGATCGTCGTCGGCTCACGCTCCTGGGGTGGCAACCAGGCGGCCCGGTGGTCCACGCCGGACGGGTGGGTCGGCCTGGAAGGCGGCGGGACGGCGCATGACATCAACAAGGCCGGGTTGACCGTGGGCCTGGTGCCGACGCCCTCGGGGCCGCAGATCTACGGCAACGGAGCGGTGTGGCGCGGCACAGTCCCGGGCGTCGTGCTGGGCCCGAGCGGCTATTCGGTGTTCAGGCCGGAGGTCGCGGCCGACGACGGCACGCTCGCGGGCTACGCGTCGAACGACCCGCAGGTTTCGAGCGGGGTGCCGGTGATCTGGCGCTTGACGCCCTGATCCGGCCTTGATCGCCGGGCCGGGAGCGACGTGCTCCCGGCCTGGCTAGGCTGGGTGGAGTGGAACCGGTGGAGATCAACGCGGGCACGTATTACCTGCGCCAGCTGCGTGCCGACCGGCACCTCGACGACCGCCCGCTGCTGATGGAGGCGTTTGCCGACCCGACGCACCGCAAGTACGTGCTGAATTACCGCCTGCGCACGCTCGACGAGGCCACGGAGTACGTCGCGCTGCGGGCGGCCCAGTGGGCGGGCGACGAGCGCTGCTCGTGGGCGATCGCGGAGCCGACGTCGGGCTGGCTGCTCGGTGAAGTGGGGCTGCGCGAGCTGAACCTGGACGCGAACTACGCCGAGGCGACGATCTGGGTCCACCCGGCCGAACGCGGCAAGGGCATCGCGACCACGGCGTTGAGCGCGGCGCTGCGCTTCGGGTTCGGTGGCCTCGGGCTGAGCGAGGTGACCTACCGGTACGAGGAGAGCAACGCGGCCTCGGCGATCGTGGCGGAGCGCTGCGGGTTCACGCTGGTGGGCCCGGAGGCCGAGCGGGCGCCGACCGGTGAGCGGCTGATCCGCTGGCACCGGACGGCCTGACCGCCGCTCAGCTCACCGGCTCCACGATGCCCGCGCGGGCCTCCGGGGCCGCCGACCGCAAGGCGTCCGCCGCTTCGTCACTCGGCTGGGACTGCGACTCCCGCTCCGCCTCGACCCGCGCGTTGTAGACCTCGATCTCGCGCTTCACCGTTTCGGGTGACCAGCCGAGGACTTCACCCACCAGGGTCGCCACCTGCTCGGCGCAGTCGACGCCGCGGTGGGCGTACTCGATCGAAATGCGCGTCCGGCGGGCCAGGACGTCCTCCAGGTGCAGCGCACCCTCGTGCGAAGCCGCGTACACCACCTCGACGCCCAGGTAGTCCGGTGCGTGCTCGATCGGCTTGAGCAGCTCCGGGCGGCCGTTCGCCGTCGCCAGGACCTCGTTGACCAGCGAGCCGTAGCGGTCCAGCAGGTGCCGCACCCGGTAGGGGTGCAGGCCGTGCTCGGCGGCCAGGTGGTCGGCCTGGTTGACGAGCGCGTGGTAGCCGTCGGCGCCCAGCAGGGGGACCTTGTCCGTGATCGACGGCTGCGAGCGGCCCGGCAGGTCCACCGCCGCCGCGTCGACGGCGTCCGCCGCCATCACCCGGTACGTCGTGTACTTGCCGCCCGCGATCGCGACCAGGCCGGGGGCCACCCGCGCCACGGCGTGCTCGCGCGACAGCTTCGACGTCTCTTCGCTCTCCCCCGCCAGCAGCGGGCGAAGGCCCGCGTACACGCCTTCGATGTCGTCGTGCGTCAGCGGCGTCGCCAGGACGCTGTTGACGTGCTCGAGCAGGTAGTCGATGTCGTGTTTCGTCGCCGCCGGGTGCGCCAGGTCGAGGTTCCAGTCCGTGTCCGTCGTCCCGATGATCCAGTGGTTGCGCCACGGGATCACGAACAGCACCGACTTCTCGGTGCGCAGGATCATCCCCGATTCCGAGACGATCCGGTCGCGCGGCACGACGATGTGCACGCCCTTGCTCGCCCGCACGCGGAACCGCCCGCGGCCGCCGGACAGGCGCTGCAGCTCGTCGGTCCAGACGCCGGTGCAGTTGATCACCGCGGCCGCCGAAATCTCCGTCTCGCGGCCGTCCTCGACGTCGCGCACGCGCACGCCGGACACCCGGTCGGCCTCGCGCAGGAAGCCGACGACCTGGGTCGACGTCCGCACGACCGCGCCGTAGTGCGCCGCCGTCCGCGCCACCGTCATGGTGTGGCGGGCGTCGTCGGACTCCGCGTCGTAGTAGCGGATCCCGCCGATCAGGGCCGACCGCTTGAGCGCGGGCACCATCCGCAGCGCGCCCGCGCGGGTCAGGTGCTTCTGGCCCGGGACACTGCGGGCGCCGCCCATCGTGTCGTACATCAGCAGGCCGGCCGCGGTGTACGGCCGTTCCCACACGCGGTGGGTCAGCGGGTAGAGGAAGCTGACCGGCTTGACGAGGTGCGGGGCGAGGGTCGTCAACATCAGCTCGCGCTCGCGAAGCGCTTCCCGGACCAGGCCGAACTCGAGCTGCTCCAGGTAGCGCAGACCGCCGTGGAACAGCTTGCTCGACCGGCTCGACGTCCCCGAGGCGAGATCCCGGGCTTCGACGAGCGCGACCCGCAGCCCGCGCGTCGCGGCGTCGAGCGCCGTGCCCGCGCCGACCACGCCGCCGCCGATGACGACGAGGTCGAACGTCTCGTTGCCGAGCCGCTGCCAGGTCTCTTCCCGCTTGGCCGGGCCCAGTCGAGCCGGGTTCGTCTCCGCTGCGTACTGCGCCACGTGACATTCCTCCTCGTGCCGGCGAAGGCTTCCAGCATCGCACGACCTGGTGATCCTCCGCCCGTCCACGGATGACACGTGTGGCGTAACCGTCAGTGATCTTGAAAAGATTCGGCTAGCCGGTGCTTGGAATCCGCTTCTACGCCCCGGTAACGTCGCGCGAACGTGGGTCGGCAACGGTGCCGTGGCACGCCGTGATCGACCCTGCGCAGAGTGTCCAGTGTGGAGGTGCAGCGGTGAGTGCTGGAGCAATAATCGTCTGGGAACTACTGGGAACGGCCGCGCTGATCCTGCTCGGCAACGGTGTGGTCGCCAACCACGTGCTCCGCAAGAACAACGGGCACCAAGCAGGCTTCCTGTTCATCAACTTCGGCTGGGCGTTCGCCGTCTTCACCGGCGCCAGCATCGCCGCCCCGAGCAAGGCGCACCTCAATCCGGCGGTCACGCTGGGTCTCGCGATCGCCGACAAGACCAAATGGGCCGACGTACCTTTCTACTTCATCGGCCAGTTCGCCGGCGCCATCATCGGTGCGGTGCTGTGCTGGGCTGCGTACAAGCTGCAGTTCGACGACCACCCCGAGCCCGAGAACACGCTCGGCATCTTTTCCACCGCACCGCAGATCCCGAACGTCGCTTGGAACCTCGTCACCGAGATCATCGGCACCTTCGTGCTGGTCGCCTGGATCCTGCTCAGCCCGACCTACGCCGCCGGCGACGGCGGGACGCCGAACTTCGGCAACTCCGCGCTGGGCTACGCGGGTGTCTCGTTCGTGGTGTTGGTCATCGGCACCTCCCTCGGCGGGCCGACGGGCTACGCCATCAACCCGGCGCGCGACCTCGGTCCGCGCATCGCGTACGCGTTCCTGCTGCCGATCAAGAACAAGGCGAACGCCAACTGGGGCTACTCGTGGATCCCGGTCGTCGGCCCGCTGGCCGGTGGCGCGCTCGCCTCGCTGGTCTACCTCCTCGTCCACAACCTGAAGTGATCGCCCGTCCGAAAAGAATTCCTGGAGCACACATGACTTCGTACGTAGCCGCGATCGACCAGGGCACCACCTCGACCCGGTGCATGATCTTCAACCACGAGGGCCGCGTGGTCTCGGTCGACCAGCGCGAGCACGAGCAGATCTTCCCGAAGGCGGGCTGGGTCGAGCACAACGCCGAGGAGATCTGGGAGAACACGCGCCGGGTCGCCGCCGGCGCGCTCGCCAAGGCCGACCTGACCGCCAAGGACATCGCGGCCGTCGGCATCACCAACCAGCGCGAGACCGCGCTCGTCTGGGACAAGAACACCGGCAAGCCGGTGTACAACGCGATCGTCTGGCAGGACACGCGCACCGACCGGATCGTCACGGAGCTCGGCAACCTCGGCGGCGGCCAGGAGCGCTACCGCGAAAAGGTCGGCCTGCCGCTCGCGACGTACTTCTCGGGGCCGAAGATCAAGTGGATCCTCGACAACGTCGACGGCGCGCGCGAGAAGGCCGAAGCCGGTGACTTGATCTTCGGCAACATGGACACCTGGGTGCTGTGGAACATGACGGGCGGCGCCGACGGCGGCGTGCACGTCACCGACCCGACGAACGCGTCGCGCACGATGCTGATGGACCTCGACACCCTGCAGTGGGACGAGGGCATCGCCGGCGAGATGGGCATTCCGCTGTCGATGCTGCCGGAGATCCGGTCGTCGTCCGAGGAGTACGGCAAGGTCCGCGAGAAGGGCGCGCTGGCCGGCGTCCCGATCGCGGGCATCCTGGGCGACCAGCAGGCCGCGACGTTCGGCCAGGCCTGCCTTTCGCCCGGCGAGGCCAAGAACACCTACGGCACCGGCAACTTCATGCTGCTCAACACGGGCACCGAGAAGGTGATGTCGCAGAACGGGCTGCTCACGACGGTCTGTTACAAGATCGGCTCGAACGACACGGTGTACGCGCTGGAGGGTTCCATCGCGGTGACCGGTTCGCTGGTGCAGTGGCTGCGCGACAACCTGGGCATGATCACGACGGCGGCCGAGATCGAGGACCACGCGCGCAGCGTCGAGGACAACGGCGGCGCGTACTTCGTCCCGGCGTTCTCGGGTCTGTTCGCTCCTTACTGGCGGTCCGACGCCCGCGGCGCGATCGTCGGGCTCACCCGGTTCGTGAACAAGGGGCACCTGGCCCGCGCGGTCCTGGAGGCGACGGCGTTCCAGTCCCGCGAGGTGATCGACGCGATGAACGCCGACTCGGGTGTCCCGCTGAAGTCCCTGAAGGTGGACGGCGGCATGGTGGTCAACGAGCTGCTGATGCAGTTCCAGGCCGACATCCTGGGCGTCCCGGTGATCCGCCCGGTGGTGAACGAGACAACGGCCCTGGGCGCGGCGTACGCGGCGGGTCTGGCGGTCGGGTTCTGGAAGTCGGAGGACGACATCCGCACCAACTGGGCCCAGGACAAGCAGTGGGACCCGTCGATGGACGACGCCCGCCGCGAGCGCGAGTACCGCAACTGGAAGAAGGCGGTGACGAAGACGTTCGACTGGGTGGAGGACGAGGACTGAAGGCGAGCGGGCCGGGGGCGCTGAGCGCTTCCGGCCCGCTGGTTCGGCGGAGGCCACGCAGGTGGGCGGCGCTGGTCGGAACGCGCGCAGCCCGGCCTGCGCGGTCACGCACTGGGCCCGCCCGCGCAGCAAGCAGCCGGCGACCGCGCCGGGCGAGATAGCCGGCGCGGGAGCGCGGCGGCGGCTCGGCGGGCGAGCGACCGAGAGCGCCGCGCAATCAGCCGACCCTCACCAACAGCCCGGCCCAGCCCTCCCCCTCCCGGCCGGCCCTCCCCAACCGGCCCGAACCTCCTCAGTCCTCCCAGCCCTCCGGCTTCCCGGACTGCTCATTCGGCGCGATGACCAAGAACGGCACCCCCTGGTCGTCCATCACCCGCACCTGCCGCCCGTACGGCGAATCGAACGGCTGGTCCAGCACGCGCCCGCCCAGCTCGGTCACGCGAGCCGCGCTCGCGTCCGCGTCCGCCACCGAGAAGTACGTCGACCAGTTCGACGGCACCTCCGCCGGTACCGAGTCCGGCAGCGCGCCCAAGCCTCCGACCGGGCGGCCGTCGATCAGCAGCACCGCGTACGTGAAGTCGTCGTTCGACAGGTCCTGGAAGCCGTAGCCGAACACCTGCTCGTAGAACGCCTTCGCCGCCGGGTAGTCGCGGCTCATGCACTCGTTCCACGCCAGCGTGCCCGGGGCCGCCGTGACCTGGGTGCCCAGGTGGTGGCCAGGTTCCCACAGCCCGAACACCGCGCCCGCCGGGTCGGCTGCCACCGCCATCCGGCCTTCCTTCATCACTTCCATCACCGGCATCACGAGCTGGCCACCCGCTTCGGTGATCGCCGCCGCGGTCTTGTCCACGTCGGACACCGACAGGTACGTCGTCCACACCGGAGGCATCTCCTGCCCCGGCGGGATCTGGCCGATGCCGGCGACCGGCCGGCCGCGCAGCTGCGCCATGCCGTAGAAGCCGGTCTCCTCACCGCCCGTCTGCACGTCCCAGCCGAACAGCCCGCTGTAGAACGCCACCGCTTTCGCTTGGTCGGGCACCATCAGGTCCACCCAGCTGGGCGTGCCGTCTGGCCACCGCTCGTCCCGGAACAACATCTCTGCTCCAACCCTCGTCCGCGCCGCCTCGGGTGACGGCCGACACAGTCTGGCACCCACCACCGACAAAACCAGGGCCGAAGGACTCTCAACGCCCGATGAGGTGGGCGTACACCACGATGTTGTCGACGTAGTTGTGCGCGCCGCGGTCGAAGACACCGCCGCAGGTGATCAGCCGCAGCTCGGGACCGGGGGTGTCGTCGTAGACACCCTCCTTTTCGAACTCCTGCTTCGGCACCTGGTGCACCTTCGTCACCTCGAACAGCGCGGTCGTGCCGTCCTTGCGCGCGATCGAGACGCGGTCGCCCGCGGTCAGCTCCTTGAGCCGGTAGAAGATGCCCTTCTGGTGGTTGCCGTCGACGTGGCCGAGGACGACGGCCGGGCCGACCTCGCCGGGCGTCGGCGCGTACGTGTACCAGCCCGCCTGCAGCGGGGTGGTCACCGGCGGCACCTGGATCGTGTTGTCCGCGTTGACGCCCAGCGGGACCAGCGTCGAGTGCGCGGCGATCTTCGGGATGTCGATCGAAACCGGGTCGGACTTCGGCAACGCGGCGACGGCGTCGGCATCGCCGTCGGCGGCGGAAGCGGACGCGGGCTCCGGGTCGACCGCGACCGGCCGCGCGGGCGACGGCTGCGCGGTGGACGGCCCGGGGCCGTCGCCGAGCGTCAGCGCCAGCACCACCAACGCGGCCAGCAGCGCCACGATCAGCGCGATCAGGTACCCCCGCCTGCCGGTGGTCCTCGTGGTCATGTGCTCCCCCTTCCCGCGGGTTTACACGTCCGGGCGACCCCGATCGGGGGTCGCCCGGACGCTACCCCCACTCCCCCTCCCCGGGTCAGCGGCGCCGGGCCCGCTTGGCCAGCACGAGACCACCGCCGCCGACCGCGAGCACCCCCATGGCGGCCGCGGCCGCGAGCGGTGTGCTGGAGTCGCCGGCAGGGGCGTCGGTGCCGCCGGTCTGCGGCGCGCCCGCCGGCACCTTGGTGACCTGCTTGGCGGCCGAGGCACCCAGCACGGTGAACTTCGCGCTGATCTCCGCGCCGCCGCAGGAGAACGACACCGGGTAGACGCCCGGCTTGACCTGCTTGACGACCGCGGACGCGACGGCGGCCGGCGCCGTCGCGGGGTCGTTCTGCGGGCCGGTGCGGCGCAGCGAGCTGATGGTGAGCGCCGGCGACGTCAGGCCTTCCGTGCTCTCGGCGGCGCAGCCGAGGCGGATCTCCACCTTCCCGCCCGGACGGGCGACCTTCGGCAGCACGCGGAGGTACGCCTTCGGGACGCCCGCGTGCTCCGAAGCGGGCTGCGGCGTGGCGGTCGGCGTCGTGGCCGCCAGCGCCGCGCCGGGCGCGAGGACGAGGAAAGCCGCGGCGGCACCCGCGACGACAACGGTCTTCTTCATTCTTTTCTCCCCTGTGGAATGATTCGGCACGGCGTTTTCCGGACGCCGGTCGCAGTTCCCCCTGCCTCGGCGTTGTCCGTTTGCCTATATCCCCTAAGACGTCTCTACCTGCGACAGGTTGCGCCCGCGGAAAACAAAACCGCCCCGGAGCCGAGCTCCGGGGCGGTTCGCCGCACTAGAAGAATCAGCCGGCCATGCTGCCGTCGCCGGCTTTCGCGGCGCCGGAAGGCACCTTGGAAACCTGCGGCGCGGGCACGGTGAACTGCGTGCTGTACGTCTGGCTCCCGCAGGTGACGGTCAGCGGGTACGTCCCGGCCGCGGTGCCCGGCTTGAGCGCGGCGTCCGCGCTGATGTTCGCGTCGGCGCCCATGAACGGGCCCGGCGTGTAGTTGGAGAACGTCAGCGCCGGCGAGGAGAACGCGGGCGAAGCGCCGTCGCACTTGGCGAGCGCGACGTTCGGCGCGTCCCGGACGTACTTGTCCACGAGCGTCTGGTTGATCGCGGTGTTGACGTTGAGCTGGACGCTGCCCTTGGCCGGAGCGCCGCTCGGCGCGGGGACCGTGCTCTGCTGCGCCATCGCCGGCCCCGCCAGCGACGTCGCCCCGATCACCGCTGCCACAACGAAAACCACCGTCTTGCGCACCTATCGCACCCTTCGCGTCCTTCAGCCGTACAACCGACAAGACGCGACGGGGCGCGACGGGTTGCCTACTGATCTAATCCAAATCGTCGTGGCGCATGAGCTGGCGCCCGGCCTCGGTGATCGAGCCCGAGAGCGAAGGGTAGACCGAGAACGTCAGGGCCAGGTGGTCCACCGTGAGCTGGTTCTGGACGGCGAGCGCGATGGGCAGGATGAGCTCGCTCGCCTGCGGCGCCACGACGACACCACCGACGACCACGCCGGTGGCGGGGCGGCAGAACAGCTTCACGAAGCCTCGGCGGAGGCCCTCCATCTTCGCGCGCGCGTTGGTGGCCAGCGGCAGCATGATGGTGCGCGCGGGCACCTCGCCGGAGTCGATCGCGTGCTGGCTGATGCCGACGGTCGCGATCTCCGGGTGGGTGAAGACGTTGGCGGCGACGGTCTTGAGCTTGATCGGCGCGACGCCCTCGCCCAGCGCGTGCCACATCGCGATGCGGCCCTGCATGCTCGCCACCGAGGCGAGCATCAGCACGCCGGTGCAGTCGCCGGCGGCGTAGATCCCGGGCACGGTGGTGCGCGAAACGCGGTCGACGGTGATGAACCCGCCGGGGCCGGGCGAGATGCCGACCTTGTCGAGGCCGATGTCCTTGGTGTTGGGGACCGACCCGACGGTCATCAGCGCGTGGCTGGCTTCGATCACGCGGCCGTCGGCGAGGAAGATCTCGACGCCCTTTTCGGTGCGCTCGACGCGGTCGGCGCGCGCCTGCTTCGCGACGGTCGTGCCGCGCTGCGAGAAGACCTCCTCGAGCACCGCGGCGGCGTCGGCGTCCTCGTGCGGGAGGACGCGGTCGCGGCTGGAGACGACGGTGACCTTGACGCCCATTTCGGTGTAGGCGGACGCGAACTCGGCGCCGGTGACGCCCGAGCCGATCACGGCGAGGTGCTCCGGCAGCTCCTGGAGCTCGTAGAGCTGACGCCAGTCGAGGATGCGCTCGCCGTCGGGCACCGCGCCGGGCAGGACGCGCGGGGTGGCCCCGGTGGCGATCAGGACGACGTCGGCGGGCAGCTTCTCGGTGCCCTCGGACGTCGTGACGGCGACCTTGTGGGTCGCGAGGCCGGGCTCTTCGTCGCAGAAGCGGGCTTCGCCGATGACGACGCGGACGCCTTCGCGCTGGACGCGGGCGCGGATGTCGGCGGACTGGGCCAGCGCGAGGCCCTTCACCCGGCCGTGCACGGTCGGGAGGTCGACGCTGGTGTCGGCCAAGTCGGTGTTGATGCCGAGCTCGCCGAGGTCGTGCATCTTCGCCAGGGCGCCGGAGCTCGCGATGAACGTCTTCGAAGGAACGCAGTCGTAGAGGACGCAGGCGCCGCCCAGGCCGTCCCGCTCGACGATCGTGACGTCGGCTCCGTGCTGAGCCGCGACCAGCGCGGCTTCGTAGCCGGCCGGGCCCCCGCCCATGATCACGATCCTGGTCACCTGGGTCCTCCTCAAGGCTGTCCGTGCGGTGCTCTCACCGTACGCGGCGAAGGTGACCGGACACTGAAGTGGGCGAACACGGCGAGTGCGTCCACTCGGGTCAGCCAGGTGTCGCTACGCTGTCGGGCGTGCCGTTGTATGCCGCGTACGGATCGAACATGGAGCCCGCCCAGATGCTGGAGCGCGCGCCGCACTCTCCGATGGCCGGCACCGGCTGGCTGGAGGGGTGGCGCCTGACCTTCGGCGGCGAGGACCTCGGCTGGGAAGGTGCCCTGGCGACGATCGTCGAGGACCCGGCTTCCCGGGTCTTCGTCGTGTTGTACGACGTGACGCCGCTCGACGAGACCGGGCTGGACCGCTGGGAAGGCGGCGAGCTCGGGATCCACTCGAAGATCCGGCTGCGGGTCCAGACGATGGACGGCTCGGCGCTGGCCTGGCTGTACGTCCTGGACGCCTACGAGGGCGGCCTGCCCTCGGCCCGCTACCTGGGGGTCCTGGCCGACGCCGCGGAAGCCGCCGGTGCGCCCGCCGACTACGTCGACGACCTGCGGACGCGCCCCTGTTCGGGCATCACCGGCTGACTCCACACCCTGTGGACAACTCGGCCACCTGAGCGCTACCACGGCCCGCTGCCGGACCGCACCAGCACCCCCGCGACCACGTGGCCCCGAACCGTCGCGCCCGTTTTCCCGCGCCCTCACGCGAACCCGATTCACGTTGTCGCACAAGGAAAAGCGCAGGTAGACCGGGCTCCCGGAGCCAGGCCGTCGTCCAGTTTGCCGCCATGATCGCGGACACGCAAAACGGCCCTCCCCCGATCAGGGGAAGGGCCATTTCACGACCTGTGGACAACCGGGAAAAGCTGTGGACAACTCCGCTCAGGCGAGGGAGGTCAAAGCGGTGTGGACCAGGGTCCGGACCCCGCAGAGCAGGGCTCGCTCGTCGAGGACGAACGTGGGGCGGTGAATGTCGGACTGGGGGTCCGGCGCGCCGGGCCAGACACCCAATCGGGCGAAAGCGCCCTGGACGTGCTCCAGGTACCAGCCGAAGTCCTCGCCGCCGGAGGACTGCTCCGTCGGCGCGACCGCGCCCTCGCCGAGCGCCGCTTCCGCGCCCGCGCGCATCAGGGCCGTCGAGTCCGCGTCGGACACCACCGGCGGGACCCCGCGGCGGTAGTCCAGCGAGAAGCCGACGCCCAAGGGCGCCAGCAGGGACTCCACCGACGACGCCACCAGCGGCTCCAGCGCGGTCCAGACCTCGTGGTCCGCGGTGCGCAGGGTGCCGCGCAGGACGCCGTCCTGCGGGACGGCGTTGGCCGCCTGGCCCGCGTGGACCGCGCCCCAGACCAGGACCGTGCCCGAGCGCGGGTCGACCCGCCGCGAGAGCAGCGCGGGCAGCCCGGTGATCACCGAGCCCAGCGCGTGGACCAGGTCGGCCGTCAGGTGCGGCCGGGACGTGTGCCCGCCCGGCGAGGTCAGGCGCAGCTCGATCAGGTCCGCGGCCGACGTCAGGGCGCCGACGCGCATGCCGATCTTGCCGACCTCGAGCCGCGGGTCGACGTGCAGGCCGTAGATCCGCTCGACGCCGTCCAGCGCGCCGGCCGCGATCATGTCCAGCGCGCCGCCGGGCATGACCTCCTCGGCGTGCTGGAAGACCAGCCGCACGCGGCCGGGCAGCTCCGGCGCGCCGGCCAAGGCGCGGGCCGCACCCAGCAGGATCGCCGTGTGGGCGTCGTGGCCGCACATGTGGGCCGCGCCCTCGACGGTCGACGAGTAGGGCAGCCCGGTCGCCTCGGTGAGCGGCAGCGCATCCATGTCCGCGCGAAGCGCCACGCACCGCTCGCCGCTGCCGATGTCGCAGACGACGCCGGTGCCGCCGGGCAGCACCCACGGCTTGAGCCCGACCGAGCGCAGCAGCGTGACGACCAGTTCCGTGGTCGCGAACTCGTGGCGCGACAGCTCCGGGTGCGCGTGGATGTGCCGACGCCAGGCCAGCACGTCGGTCGCGTTCGCGCGCAGCCAGTCGTCGAGCCAGAACGGGCCGCGGCCCGCACCAAGGTCCTCCACGGGAGCCATGCTTACGCCCGCTTCGGAAATGAGCGCCTCGGACCCCTCCATGGGGTTGATGATGCGCCCATGGGGGTCGCCTGGAACGTCCGGTCGTGAGTCCAACACCGTCACGCCGCACCTCCTCCCGCAACACGGGTAACCCGGGCAGCGGCTGGGGTCACGCAACGTGCCGATCGATCTGTCGTACGCATTTGCAGACGATCGTGCACCATGCAGGCGGCAACGCGCGCCTCGAAAACGGCCGTCCTAGATGGCCGGTACCGGATCTGCGTTGAACGGTGTGCAGTACTTCGGCACACCCGAACGCGTCAGGAGCTCTTCGCCTTCTTCGAACGGATCCGCCGGCCCCAGATCACGATGCCGAGCAAAGCGACGGCGACCACGCCCGCGATCAGCTTGTTCTTCGTCTTCTCGCTGTTCGCCTTGTCGGTCTGGGCCGGGTCGAGGACCGGGCCGGGCGGCTGGGTCTGCGCCAGGACCGGCGCGGCGGGCGCGTGCGCCACCGCCACGGCCACCGTGTCGTGGGAACGCACCGGTCCGGCGTACGCCGGCGACGCGGTGAACAGCACCGCGCCCAGCACGCCGGCCAGGACCAGACCCCGCAGCTTCGCCATGTCATCCCTTCGCCTCGACCAGGCATTCTCCCGCGGAACGCCCGGCGCGTCAGCCCCCACGCGGTGGACCGAACGCGTCGAGGATCCGCTGAGCACCGAGGGTAGCCGTCAGCTCACCGTCCCGCACCGCCCGTTCGACGTCGGGAACGACCGTTCGCACGTCCGGATGCGCCGCCAGGCGACTCAGCAGCTGTTCGCGCACCATCGCCCACGTCCAGTCGACCTGCTGCTGCCGGCGGCGCGCGTCGAGCTCGCCGGACGCCGTGAGCGTCTCGCGGTGCCGCTCGATCGCGCCCCAGACCTCGTCCAGCCGCAGGTTGTGCAGGCCGCTGCAGGTGAGCACCGGCGGCGTCCACGACGCTTCGGGCCCGTAGATCATCCGCAGCGCGCCGGACAGCTCCCGCGCCGCCCGCTTGGCGTCCCGTTCGTGGTCGCCGTCGGCCTTGTTGACGGCGATGACGTCGGCGAGCTCCAGCACACCCTTCTTGATGCCCTGCAGCTGGTCACCCGTGCGCGCGAGCGTCAGGAACAGGAAGCAGTCGACCATGTTCGCGACGGTCACTTCGGACTGTCCCACCCCGACGGTCTCGACCAGGACGGTGTCGTAGCCGGCGGCTTCCATCAGCACGATCGTCTCGCGCGTGGCCCGCGCGACGCCGCCGAGCGTCCCGGACGTCGGCGACGGGCGGATGAACGCCCGTTCGTCGACCGCGAGGCGCGCCATCCGGGTCTTGTCGCCGAGGATCGAGCCGCCGGTGCGCGTCGACGACGGGTCGACCGCCAGCACGGCGACGCGGTGCCCGGCCGCGGTCAGGTCGGTGCCCAGCTGGTCGATGAATGTCGACTTGCCGACACCGGGCACGCCGGTGATCCCGACGCGCCGCGCGCCGCCCGACGACGGCAGCAGCTCGACCAGCAGTTCCTGCGCCAGCGCTCGGTGGTCCTCCCGCTGCGACTCGACCAGCGTGATCGCCTTCGACAGCGTCCCGCGGTCGCCCGCCAGCACGCCCTTGGCATAGGCGGTGACGTCGATCTTGCGCGGCAAGGGTCAGGACTCCTGCGCCGTCAGCTGGCCGAGCAGGTCGATGGCGGCGTCCGCGAGCACCGTGCCGGGGCCGAAGATCGCGGCCGCGCCGGCCTCGCGCAGCGCCGGGTAGTCCTGCGGCGGGATGACCCCGCCGACGACGACCATGATGTCCTCGCGGCCCAGCTCGGCGAGCTCGTGGCGCAGCGCGGGCACCAGCGAGAGATGCCCCGCGGCCAACGAGGACACCCCGACGACGTGCACGTCCGCCTCGATCGCCTGCCGCGCGACCTCGGCCGGGGTGGAGAACAGCGGGCCGACGTCGACGTCGAAGCCGATGTCGGCGAAGCCGGTGGCGATCACCTTCTGGCCGCGGTCGTGGCCGTCCTGGCCCATCTTCGCGACGAGGATCCGCGGCCGGCGGCCCTCCTCCGCGGCGAACTCTTCGACCAGCGCGCGGGCCTTCTCGACGTTCTGCGACTTACCCACCTCTTCGCGGTAGACGCCCGAAATCGTCCGGATCTGCCCGGAGTGGCGGCCCCAGATCTTCTCCAGCGCGTCGGAGATCTCGCCGACCGTGGCCTTCGCGCGGGCCGCGTCGATCGCCAGTGCCAGGAGGTTGCCGCCGTTGCCGGCGCCTTCGGTGAGCCGCCGCAGCGCGTCCTCGGTCGCCTGGCCGTCGCGCTCTTCCCGCAGCCGCCGCAGCTTTTCCAGCTGCTGCGTGCGGACGCCGGCGTTGTCGACCTTGAGGACTTCGATGTCCTCGTCGCTCGTGACCTGGTACTTGTTGACGCCGATGACGGGCTGGCGGCCGGAGTCGATCCGTGCCTGGGTCCGCGCGGCGGCTTCTTCGATGCGCAGCTTGGGGATGCCCGCGTCGATCGCCTTGGCCATGCCGCCGGCCTGCTCGACCTCGCTGATGTGGCCCCACGCCTTGCGCGCGAGGTCGTAGGTCAGCTTCTCGACGAAGGTGCTGCCGCCCCACGGGTCGATCACGCGCGTCGTGCCGGACTCCTGCTGCAGCAGCAGCTGCGTGTTGCGCGCGATCCGCGCGGAGAAGTCTGTCGGGAGCGCGAGGGCCTCGTCGAGGGCGTTGGTGTGCAGCGACTGCGTGTGCCCCTGGGTCGCGGCCATCGCCTCGACGCAGGTGCGCACGACGTTGTTGTAGACGTCCTGCGCGGTCAGCGACCAGCCGGACGTCTGGGAGTGCGTACGCAGTGAGAGTGACTTCGAGTTCTGAGGGTCGAAGCCCTTCACGAGCTTCGCCCACAGCAGGCGTGCCGCGCGCAGCTTCGCGACCTCCATGAAGAAGTTCATGCCGATCGCCCAGAAGAACGACAGCCGCGGCGCGAACTTGTCGACGCCCAGCCCGGCGTCGACGCCCGAGCGGAGGTACTCGACACCGTCGGCAAGCGTGTACGCCAGCTCGAGGTCGGCGGTCGCCCCGGCTTCCTGCATGTGGTAGCCGGAGATGGAGATCGAGTTGTACTTCGGCATGTGCTGCGAAGTGAAGGAGAAGATGTCGGAGATGATCCGCATCGACGGCTGCGGCGGGTAGATGTAGGTGTTGCGGACCATGAACTCCTTGAGGATGTCGTTCTGGATGGTCCCCGCGAGCTGTTCCGGCTTCACCCCCTGCTCCTCGGCCGCGACCACGTACAGCGCGAGCACCGGCAGCACGGCGCCGTTCATCGTCATGGACACCGACATCTTGTCGAGCGGGATGCCGTCGAAGAGCTGGCGCATGTCGTAGATCGAGTCGATCGCGACGCCCGCCATGCCGACGTCGCCCGAGACGCGCGGGTGGTCGGAGTCGTAGCCGCGGTGGGTGGCCAGGTCGAAGGCGACCGACAGGCCCTTCTGGCCGGCCGCGAGGTTGCGCCGGTAGAAGGCGTTGGACTCCTCGGCGGTGGAGAACCCGGCGTACTGGCGGATGGTCCAGGGCTGGTTGACGTACATGGTCGGGTACGGGCCGCGCAGGAAGGGCGCGATCCCGGGGTACGTGCTCAGGAAGTCCACATCGGACAGGTCGTCGGCGGTGTAGACCGGCTTGACGCCGATGCCTTCGGGCGTCTCCCAGGCCAGGGCGTCGGGGCCCTTGCCGGTGGCTTCCTGGACGGCCTTGGCCCAGGTGTCCCGGTCGCCCGGCGATGGCGTGCCGAGGTCGAGACCGGCGAAGTTCGGGATGCTCATCGGGAAACTCCCAGCTTGGCGTGCAGGCCGTTCAGGACGTCGAGGGCGTCGCAGCCGGCGAAGACGTTGGCGTCCACTCCGTCGTAGGTACCCTTGCCCGCCAGTAGTACGTAGTCGGCGCCGAGCGACTTCGCGACCTCGGCCGCCTGCGCCGCGTAGGCGTCGTCGGTGCCGCAGAGGCAGGCGATCTTCGCGCCGGACGCGCGGAACGCGCCCGGCAGGTCGTCGGTCGCGCCCGGGTTGACGGCTTCGAGCCCGCCCGCCTGGAAGAGGTTGGCGGCGAAGCCGGCTCGCGTGGTGTGCGCGGCGACCGGGCCCAGCGTGGCGAGGAAGATCTTCGGCCGTTCGCCGTGCTCGGCGAGGTACGCATCCGAAGCGTCGCGAAGCGTCTCGAAGCCTTCGGCGTACCGGTGCCGCGGCAGCCCACCGTCCACAGGGGACTCCAGCGGCGTCCGGACCACCGGTTTCTCCGCCAGGTTCGGGAACTCGCTGACGCCGGTGAGCGGGTCGCGGCGGGTGGCGATCCGCTTGGACCGCTTCTCCCACGTCTCGGCGAGCCGTCCGGCCAGCGCGCCGGACGCGAGTTCGTCGGCCAGGCCGCCCGCGCCCTCGATGGCGGTGAACTCGGCCCAGGCCGCGTGCGCGAGGTCGTCGGTGAGCTTCTCGACGTACCAGGAGCCGCCCGCCGGGTCGACCACGCCCGCCAGCTTGGACTCCTCCAGCAGCACCGCGTGGGTGTTGCGGGCGATCCGCGCGGAGAAGGCGTCGGGCTTGCCGATCGCCGCGTCGAACGGCAGCACGGTGACCGCGTCCGCGCCGCCGACGCCCGCGCCGAAGCAGGCGACCGTCGTGCGCAGCATGTTGACCCACGGGTCGCGCCGGGTCAGCATCGCCGGCGACGTCACGGCGTGCTGGCGCATCGGCGCGGAGAAGCCGCACACCTCGGCGACGCGCGCCCACAGGCGGCGGGCCGCGCGCAGCTTGGCGATGGTCGAGAACTGGTCGGCGGTCGCGGCGATCCGGAATTCCAGCTGCCCGGCCGCGGCCTCGACGTCGAGACCCGCGTCCGTCAGCGAACGCAGGTAGGTGACACCGGCGGCGACGAGCGCGCCCAGCTCCTGCGCGTCCGAACCGCCGGCCTCGTGGAACGGCAGGCCGTCGGCGACGATCGTGCGCACCTTCGGGTACTTCGCGGCGACACGCGCGGCGAGCGCGGCAGCCGGTCCGAGGTCGGCGGGCGAGCCGGTGCGCGCCGCGAGCCCGATCGGGTCGGCGCCCAGCACCGCGGTGGCCTCGCTCGCCGGGATCTCGCGTTCGGCGAACAGCTCGAACAACGCGTCGGCGGCGGCTTCGAAGTCGGCACCGGCGTCCAGGACGACGGGCGCCAGGTCGAGGTAGACCTCGTTGAGCGCGTCGGCCAGCGATGCGGGTGGCACCGCGAGCCAGATCGACGTCACACCGCCTTCGAGGTCGGCGAGGATCGCCTGGTTGACCGCGCGGGCGTCGTCGCCGGCGAACCGGGCCCGGACGTCCCAGCCGGTGCTCACCTGGCCGTCCGGCCGCGCGCCGCGCACGTAGGGCGGCAAACCGGGGAAGCCGGCGTCGCCCGGCGCGTCCTCGGCCGTGTACAGCGGCTGGATCTCGATGCCGTCGTAGGTCCGCGTGACGAGCTTGCTCTCCGGGGCGCCCGTGAAGTCTGCGGGGTCTTCGGGGAGCCTGCCGCTCTTGCGCAGGACACCGGCGACAAGCTCCTGCCACTGCTCGCGCGTCGCCTGGGGGAACTCGGCCGCGAGGTCGAGCTCGGAGATCGGCACTGACTCCGGACCGGCCACTTCAGTCATACCCAGTGATGGTAGAGGCACGGGCCGCGTCGGACCTGTGACTCTAGTCGCGCCCCTATGCGGTCAGGGGTGGTTCGGGTACGACACAATCAGGGGGTGCCCCCCTCCAGCGAAGAGACACGAGTGGTCGCCGGTCGCTACCGGCTGCGTTCGGTGCTCGGCTCCGGGTCGATGGGCACCGTCTGGTCGGCCTACGACGAGTTCCTGCACCGCCAGGTGGCCGTCAAGGAGATGAAGGTGCCGCCGGGCATCCCGGCGTCGCAGGCGGACGAGCTGCGGGAGCGGACGCTGCGCGAGGCGCGCGCCATCGCCGTGCTGTCCCACCCGAACGTGATCATCCTGCACGACGTCGCCCGCGAGAACGACCAGCCGTTCGTGGTCATGGAGCTGCTGCCCTCGCGCAGCCTGGCGCACATCCTGCGCGACCACGGGCCGCTGACCGTCGAGCAGGCCGCCGCCGTCGGCATCGCCGTCGCGTCGGCACTGGAGGCCGCGCACTCCGCCGGCATCACCCACCGCGACGTCAAGCCGGGCAACGTCCTGGTCGCCAGCGACGGCCGGATCAAGCTGACCGACTTCGGCATCGCCCGCAACGTCTCCGAGGCGACCATGACCCGCACCGGGATCATGCTCGGCTCCCCCGCCTACATCGCGCCCGAGGTCGCCTCCGGCGGCGCGGTCGTCCCCGCCGCCGACCTCTGGGGCCTCGGCGCGACGCTGTTCGCCGCGGTCGAGGGCGCGCCGCCGTACGACGCCGACGGCGACCCCCTGGAAACCGTCGGCAAGGTCGTCAACGGCAAGGTGCCCAAGCCGAAGGCCGGGCCGCTGGCCGACGTCATCACGGCGTTGATGAAGAAGGAGCCGGGCGACCGGATCACCCTGCGCGAGGTCCGGTACCGGCTCTACCCGCTGCAGACGAAGACGCCGCTCGACCTGTTCGGGCCCGAGCTGTTCCGCACCCCGGACGGGAAGAAGACGTCCGCGCAGCCGGACGCGACCGACACGCAGGTGATCAAGACCGTCCTGCCCGAGAAGGCGGGGAAGAAGTCCGAGGAGTCGAGCAGCGAGCTCGCCACGGACCCCGGTCCGCTGCCGTTCCTGCGGCCGCCGACGTCGGCGCCGTCCCCTTCCCCGATGCCGTCACCTTCGCCCTCGCCGGAGCCGGCGACGCTGTTCGTCGCGCCGCCGCGGACCGGGCGGCGCACCGCGCGGGCGACGGCCGTGCTCGTCGCCGTGGCGATCCTGCTCTTCCTGCTGGCCGCGGGCGGCGGGTTCGCGCTGGCCAGGACGGTCGGCGGGCAGTCGCTGCTGCCCCCGGCCGCCGAGCCGGCGGCCACGTCGAACGGGCCGACGGAGGTGCCGCCGCCGACCCTGGTCCACCAGATCGGCAACGGCAGCTACATCACCAACGACGGCGGCCAGTACGCCCTCGACGTGCCGCAGGGCTGGCAGAAGTTCGTCGCCCCGCACAACTCCAGGTTCGGACTGAGCCTGGTCGTGCAGTACGTCTCGCCGGACGGGCGCCGGTCGCTGCGCCTGGAGCGGCTGGCGAAGTACTTCGAAAAGACCGACGGCTACGACGACTACGTCACCTGGCTGCGGCAGTCCTACCCGAGCGACTCGTTCGCGCTGTACGGGCCCTGGCCCCAGCCGGACAAGACCGAGACGCTGACCTACCGCCTGGCCGAGGACGGCGCGCTCCCCCAGGGCGACGGCAGCGGGGGCACCCTCGTGACGTTCATGAAGATGGTCCAGGCCGGGACGAGCCTGTGGATCCTGTCGGTGACGGTGCCGGCCCCGCAGGAGAGCGCGGGCCAGCACGACGTCTTCGAGCCCGTGGCGAAGACGCTGCAGGTCTCCGACTAGGGCGCCCGGTTCAGCACCTCGCGGGACACGGACTCCTGCGCGAGGTGGCGCAGGCCGGTGAAGATCCGGTCGCCCAGGACCGTCGCGACCAGGCCGGCCTCGATGATCTTGTCGAACGACGTCAGGCCCGTCACGACCTCGACGTCCAGCTCCGCGACGCGCATCGCCAGCGCGAAGTACTCGTCGAGGCGGTCGGCGAGTTTCTCGTGCCCCAGCTCCTTCGCCGTGGCCAGCGCGGCGATCAGGTTGCCGACCGTGTGGTCCTCCGTCCCGTGCCACTTCCAGCCGTGGCGGTCGGCCAGGCCGTGCAGCAGGCCGGTCGCCCACTCGGCGGCTTCTTCGGACACCTTCGGCGGCGGCCCGGCCAGCTCGTCCTGGACGACGCCCATCGTCTCGTGCGGGGTCGCGTCGCCGTCGATCGCGGCGAGGACGGCCCCCACCGACGCCAACGGCAGCCCGCCGACCTCGGTGAGCGCCTTGACCAGCCGGAGGCGCTGGACGTGCGCCGCGGAGTACCGCGCCTGGTTGGGGCTGGTGCGCTCGCCCGGCGGGAGCAGCCCTTCGCGCAGGTAGTACTTGACGGTCGCGACCGGCACCCCCGACTCGGCGCTCAGTTCGGCCATCCGCATGCGCATCCGCTCCGATCCCGGGGTTCGCCTCCGGGGCAACCCTGAAGACTTTTCAGCATGGATAGTTTAGCTTCCCATAACGGAGAGCTTGACTATCCATTCTGGGAGGAACCATGACCATCCTTGCCGACGTCCGGAGCAGAACGCGCGGGTGGCACCGCCCGTCCGCGATCGCGGCCGCCACCCTGGGGGTGGTGGCGGTGCTGTGCGTCGCCGCGCTGCTCGTCGACCAGCGGACCTTGGCCGGCGCCCCGATCTGGGCGAAGCCGTTCAAGTTCGCGGTGTCCGGCGCGCTCTACTTCGCCACCTGGAGCTGGCTCGTCTCGCTGCTGCCGCGGTTCCGGCGCACGGCGTCCTGGCTGACGAACTTCCTGGTCCTGATCTTCGCCGCCGAGTACGTCCTGCTGGTCTTCCAGGCGGCCCGCGGCCGGGCGAGCCACTTCAACAACGCGACGCCACAGGACGCCTTGATCTACAACGTCATGGGCAAGATGATCATGGGCCTGTGGGTCGCCACGCTCCTGCTGACCGTCCTGGTCATGTTCACCAAGCTCGAAGACCGGGCGAGCTTCTGGGCCGTGCGCGCCGGCGCCGCGCTGTCGCTCGTGGGGATCTCGCTGGGCATCCTGATGACGGTGCCGACCGCGCAGCAGCTCGCGCGGTGGCAGGCCGGTGGCAAGCCGGACATGGTCGGCGCGCACACCGTCGGGCTCGCCGACGGCGGTCCGGGCCTGCCGATCCTCGGCTGGAGCACGGTGGCGGGCGACCTGCGGATCCCGCACTTCGTCGGGATGCACGCGCTGCAGTTCCTGCCGCTGCTGGCGATCGCGCTCGCGGCGCTGGCCCCGCGGTTCGCCCGGCTGCGCGACGACGTCGTCCGCACGCGGCTCGTGCTGATCGGCGCGGCCGGGTACGCCGGGCTGACGGCACTGGTGACGTGGCAGGCCCTGCGGGCGCAGTCGATCGTGCACCCGGACGCGGCGACGCTGGGAGCGTTCGCGCTGCTCGTCGCGGCCGTCGGGCTGGGCTCGTGGGCCGCGGTGCGCGTCCGATGACCCTCTTCTTCGACCTCGCGTTCCCGCTGGCCGTGCCGTTCTGGGCGCTGATGGTCCTGGCGCCGGCCTGGCGGTGGACGCCGCGGGTCATGGCGTCGCCGTGGGTGCCGCTGTTGCCGCTGGCCTGCTACTTCGCGCTCGTGCTGCCGCACTTCGGCGAGTGGGGGCGGGCGATGCTGCGGCCCGACCTCGGCGTGCTGCAGACGCTGCTGGGCACGCCGTGGGGCGCCGGGCTCGTCTGGGCGCACCTCATCGCGTTCGACCTCTTCATCGCGCGGTGGATGTACTTCGAAGGCCGGGCGCGGGGGATTTCGCCGTGGATCGTCAGCCCGATCCTGGTGCTGACGATCTTCCTCTCGCCGTTCGGCCTGGTGGTGTTCCTCGTGGTGAGAGCCGTCCGGATACGCTCCCTCGCATGAGTGAACACGAGGCCGCGGCCGCCATCGCCAAGCGCACCGGCGTGGACGCGCACGACATCGCGGTGGTCCTGGGATCGGGCTGGCGCCCGGCGGCGGACGTCATCGGGGAGTACGAGACGGAGATCCCGTTCGCCGAGCTCCCCGGCTTCACCACGCCCGGCGCGGTGGGCCACGGCGGCACCATCCGTTCCTTGAAGATCGGCGACAAGAACGTCCTGGTGATGCTGGGGCGGACGCACTTCTACGAGGGCAAGGGCGTCGACCGGGTGGTGCACAACGTGCGCACCGCCGCGGCGGCCGGCGTCCGCTCGGTGCTGCTGACGAACGCGGCCGGCGGGCTGCGCGAGGGGTTCCACGTCGGCCAGCCGGTGCTGATCTCCGACCACCTGAACCTGACGGCCCGGTCGCCGATCGTGGGCGCGAACTTCGTCGACCTGACGGACCTGTACTCGGCGCGGCTGCGCGGGATCGCGAAGGAGATCGACCCGTCGCTCGAGGAGGGCGTCTACGCGGGCCTGACCGGGCCGCACTTCGAGACGCCGGCCGAAATCCACATGCTGCGCACGCTGGGCGCGGACCTGGTCGGCATGTCGACGGTCCTGGAGGCGATCGCGGCCCGCGCGGCCGGCGTCGAGGTGTTCGGGCTGTCGCTGGTGACGAACCTGGCGGCGGGCATGACGGGCGAGCCGCTGAACCACCAGGAAGTCCTCGAAGCCGGCCGCGCGGCGGCCACCCGGATGGGTTCCCTGCTGCGCGAGCTGGTCACCCGCGCCTGAGGGCCGGGAGCTGGGCGGCCACCTCGGCCGGGGATGGCATCGCCGCGACTTCCCCGGCCAAGGTGCGAACCGCGTCGCGGACCGAGGAGTCCGTGAGCAGGTGACGGGCTTTCGCGGCCACCGCTTCGGCGGAGACCTCGGCGGCCAAGAGGCGGTCGCCGACACCGGCCGCGAGGACCGCGTCCGCGTTGCTGAACTGGTCCGCTCCCTGCGGCAGCAGCAGCTGCGGGAGGCCCGCGCCGAACGCACCGAGCGTCGTGCCGCTGCCGCCGTGGTGGACCACCAGGTCGACGTGCGGGAGCAGCGCCGCCTGCGGGACCCACGCCTCGAGCCGGACGTTGGCCGGGACCTCGCCGAGCGCCGCCGGGGCGACCGTCGGGCCCGTCGCGACCAGGACGTCGACGTCCAAACCGGACAGTCCGGCGATCGCCTCGCCCAGCACGCCCGCGTGGCCCATCGCGGTGCCCAGCGTCAGGTACACCAGCGGCCGCGAGCGGTCCAGCACCCCGGCCGGCAGCTCGCCCGGCTCGCTCCAGCCCACCGGCCGCAGCGGGACGCGCGTCGTGCGCGCCAGGAAACCCGCCTCCTGCACCGATTCCGGGCAGATGTCGATGAACGGCCCGCCGAACGCCAGGTCCTCCCCAACGGTGATGCCCAGTTCCGAAGCGTGCGAGCGGATCGCGTCGCGGATCCGCGTCACCATCGGGTCGTCGCTCGACACGCGGCCGAACCCGTGCGCCACCACCGGGATCCCGGCCTTCATCGCGGCGAACGCGCCGCCCGAGTTGCCGGACTCGCTGACGACGAGGTCGGGCCGGAACCGCGAAAACAGCGGCAGCAGGTCGGCGACGAACCGCTTCGGCATGAGCTCGCCGAACACCTTCGCGACGATCGGCCCGAGCACCTCCGGCGGGATCTCGCCCGGCGGGCGCCGCGGCCCGGGCGGCCCGGACCCGGCGAAGGCCTGCCCGAACGCGTCGCGGATGGCGAGCCCGGCGGCCGCCGTGTCCAGGCCGGCTTTCGTCAGCTGTGGCAGGAAGTCTTCCGAGGTGGCGAAGACGACGTCGTGGCCCGCGTCGCGCGCGGCGACCGCCAGCGGGACGAGCGGGAACGTGTGACCGAAGGACCCTAGTGAGGTGAAGAGCAAGCGCACTCCCCCGACCCTAGCCCGTAGGCTGGCGCGGTGACGATGGATTCCACCTTGCGCGACGCCGCCTTCCGCTGGATCGCCGACGACCCGGACGACGACGCGCGCGCCGAGCTGCAGAACGTCCTCGCCAAGGCGATGGGCGGCGACGCCGGCGCGGCCGCCGACCTGGCCGACCGGATGGCCGGGCCCCTCGAGTTCGGCACCGCGGGACTGCGCGGGCCGGTGCGCGCCGGGCCGAACGGGATGAACGTCGCCGTCGTCACGCGGACCACCGCCGGGGTCGCGGAGTGGCTGAAGGCACACGGGCACGCCGGCGCGCTGGTCGTCGTCGGCCGGGACGCGCGGCACGGCTCGGAAGCCTTCGCGACCGCGGCCGCCGAGGTCCTCGCCGCGGCCGGGTTCGACGTCAAGGTGTTCCCGAAGCCGCTGCCGACGCCGGTGCTCGCGTTCGCCGTCGGACGCCTCGGCGCGGTGGCCGGCATCCAGATCACCGCGTCGCACAACCCGCCCGCCGACAACGGGTACAAGCTCTACGACGCGACCGGCGGCCAGATCGTCCCGCCGTCCGACGGCGAGATCGAGCGGGCCATCCAGGCCGCGCCCGCCGCGGTGAGCGTGCCGCGGGCGCCCGGCGCCGAGGTCGTCGACCTGCTCGACCGGTACCTCGACGAGGTCGCGACGCTGCCGATGGGCGCCGAGCGCGCGGTGCGCGTGGCCGCGACGGCGTTGCACGGCGTCGGCGCCGACACGCTGCGCGCCGCGTTCGAGCGGGCCGGGTTCACCGACCTGCACCTCGTGGACGACCAGGCCGCGCCGGACCCGGACTTCCCGACCGTGTCGTTCCCGAACCCGGAGGAGCCGGGGGCGACCGACCTGCTGCTGGCGCTGGCGTCCGAAGTGGACGCCGACCTGGCGATCGCGCTCGACCCGGACGCCGACCGCTGCGCGCTGGGCGTGCGCGAGCGGGACGGCGGGTGGCGGATGCTGCGCGGCGACGAAACCGGCGTCCTGCTCGGCT
Organism: Amycolatopsis sp. NPDC114478; assembly: GCF_055633805.1. Taxonomy (NCBI): domain Bacteria; kingdom Bacillati; phylum Actinomycetota; class Actinomycetes; order Pseudonocardiales; family Pseudonocardiaceae; genus Amycolatopsis; species Amycolatopsis sp. NPDC114478. The sequence goes on from NZ_JBVKDO010000003.1 coordinate 51,374, forward strand.
CGTACGTCCTGTCCACAGTGGACCGCACGGTGCTGCCGGACCCGCTGGTCGCGACGACGATCGTGTCGTCGTCGATGCTCGGCGAGATCGCGAAGGCCGAAGGCGCCCGCTACGCCGAGACGCTGACCGGGTTCAAGTGGCTGGTCCGCGCCGGCGAAGGCCTGGTCTTCGCCTACGAAGAAGCACTCGGCCTGTGCGTCAACCCGGGCTTCGTCCGGGACAAGGACGGCATCGCCGCCGCGACGCTGGCCGCCGGCTACACCGCGCGGCTGAAGGCGCAGGGCCGCACGCCGCTCGACGTCCTGGACGAGCTGGCCGAGCGCCACGGCGTCCACCTCACCGACCAGGTTTCCTTGCGGGTCACCGACCTCGCCGTCCGCGGGCAGCTGATGGCGAAGGTGCGGGAGACGCCGCCGGCCGAGCTGGGCGGGGTCGCCGTCACGCTCGAAGACCTGCTGCCGGACGCGGACGTGCTGCGCCTGACCGGCGACGGCGTGCGCGTGGTCGTCCGCCCGTCCGGGACCGAGCCGAAGCTGAAGGCGTACCTGCAGGTCGTGGCGCCGGTGACGGCTTCGCTCGCGGAAGCCCGCGAGGCCGCGAACACGCGGCTGAGCGCGTTGCGGACGGCCGTCGAGGAGCTGCTCGCCTGATGCCCAGGCTGCTGATCGTGCACCACACGCCCTCGCCGTCGACGCAGGCGCTGTTCGAGGCGGTGCTGGCGGGCGCGACGCACCCGGACATCGAGGGCGTGGAGGTGGTCCGCCGCGCGGCGCTCGCGGCGACCGTCCCCGACGTCCTCGAGGCGGACGGCTACCTGCTGGGCACGCCGGCGAACCTGGGCAGCATGAGCGGTGCGCTGAAGCACTTCTTCGACACCGTCTACTACCCGTGCCTGGACGCGACGCGAGGTCGCCCGTTCGGGTACTGGATCCACGGCGGCAGTGACACGTCGGGAACCGAACGCCAGCTGCTGGCCATCACGACGGGCTTGGCCTGGGAGAAGGTGGCGGAGCCGGTGATCAGCACGGGCGAGCCGGACAAGCGGACCCTCGAAGCGTGCACCGAGCTGGGCGGCACGGTGGCCGCCACGGTGATGTCCTGAAGCTCGGGGTCCTGAAAAGTAAGGGGCCTGTCACCGGAAGCCCTGGGGGTCGACCTCCGGCAACAGGCCGTGACCAAGGGATCGCCGCTAGGGCGTTCGACCTTGGCAAGCTGAAGCGTACTACACCCGCGCGATCATGACGAGTCGAGAAGACACGACAGCCTCTCGTCTTGCGGTTCCGTACACCCCCAGGGTACGGAGAGCAAGACGAGAGGCGTGCCAACTGTAAACCACTGCATACGATAGCTGTCAACATGTGCGTACAGTGGTTTCCCGGCTAGAATTTTCACGGTGGAAACCTAGGGGGCGGGTATGGCACGGGAACGCACTTTCGCGGAACGGCTGAGCGCCCTGATCGAGGCGGCTCGGCTGGACGGGCGCGCGCCGCACAGCTACCGGGAGATCTCGGCGGCGGTCGAGCGGGCGGGTGGGCCGGCGATGTCGCCCGCCTACCTGCAGCAGCTGGCCACGGGCAAGCGCGTCAACCCGAAGATCCACTACGTCGAGGCCTTGGCGAAGCTGTTCGGGGTGCCCGTCACGTACTTCTTCGACGAAGAGGCAGCCGCGCCCCTGGCCGGGGAAGCGCAGCTGATGGCGATGCGGGCGCAGGAGCTCTCCCCGCAGGGGCGCCGGCAGGTGATGGACCTGCTGGAGCTGGTGGAGCGCTACGAACGGGCCGAACGCGAAGGCCGCAACCCGGAGGACGCCGCGCGATGAAGGAACGGGAGCTGCGCCGCCGCTGCCGCAAACTGCTGAAGCAGCTCGACATCGGCCCGCCGCTCGACGTCGAAGTGCTCTGCGCGCGGCTGGGCGAACAACGGGGCAAGCCGATCCGGCTGATGGCCTACCCGCTGGAGGTGCCCGGCCCGTTCGGGTGCTGGATCGCCACCTCTTCGGCGGATTACATTTTCTACCAGGCCGAAACCACGAAATCCCACCAGGACCACATCATCCTGCACGAGCTCGGCCACATGCTGGCCGACCACCACCCGCACGGCGACGCCGAGCCCGCCGACTTCCTGCGCGGGCCGGTTCCGGATCTTGACCCGGATGCAGTACACCGCGCACTGCGGCGGTCGTCCTACGATGACGCGCACGAGTGGGAAGCCGAGACCGTCGCCACCATCATCCTCGAGTGGGCGTCGGTCCTGAACTACACGATCCCGCGGCGCGCTGCGGACCGGGATCTCCGCCGGATCCAGGGGGCGCTCGGCGATCACCAAGGGTGGTTGTGAGCACACTTTTCAGCCCCGTGAACCTGATCGCGATGGTGCTGTTCGCCGTCGCGCTCGCGTGGCGGATCTACCAGGTGCAGCGCGCGCCGACGGTGCCGAACTGGGCCGTCACCGCGTGCGTCGCCGGGTTCGCCGCGGCGTTCCTGCTGCAGCAGCAGATCGTGTCCGACGACATCGACGCGGTCTTCGGCCGCGGCGCGGCGCGCGTCGCCAACAACGCGCTGCTGGCGTGCGCGGTGTGCGCGCTGGTCATCTTCTTCCTCGGCTCGGCACTGGGCCCGCGGCGCTACCGGCGGGTGGCGGTCGAGCTGGTGCCGCTGGCCGCGGCGATCACGCTGATGGTCGTCTCGATGGCGCTGACACCGCCGGAGCTGCGCGGGCAGGCGCTCGGGCCGGCGACGATCCACGACAGCGGGATCGCGGTGTTCTACCTGGGCGCCGGGCTGTACCTGATCTACGGCCTGATCGCGTGCACGGCGTGGATCGTGCGCTACCTGCGGGTGGCCGACCGGCACCTGCGGATCGGCCTGCGGCTGAGCGCGGTCGGCATGGCCTGCGCGGCGATCGGCAGCATCTTCCGCGCGCTGTACATCGTGGTCGCGTGGCTGTTCGGCCCGGTCGTCAAGGTTCTGCTGCTGCTCGGGGTGCCGTTCGTGATCGTCGGCGGGATGCTGTTCCTGCTCGGCGTCACCTACCCCGGTGTGCGGGCGCGGGTTTCCGCCTTGCGGCGGCGTCGTCAGCACCGCCGTGAGCACGAGGCGCTCGGTCCCTTGTGGACGGTCCTGGTCCAGGCGTTCCCCAGCATCGTGCTGCGGACCCCGCCGCGCCGGCGTGGCGAACGGCTGTCGCCGCGCAGCATCCACCGCGTCCACTACCGCCGGGTGATCGAGATCCGGGACGGCCTGGTGCAGCTGTCGCCGTACCTGGACGCGGGTTTCGGCGACGTCGTCGCGACCGATCCCGGCGCCGCGGCGGCCGCGTTGAAGACGGCGCTGGCCCGGCACGCGGCGGGCGAGGAGAGCGACGGCCACGCCAAGCAGGTCCTGCCCGCGCCGGCGGACGACATCGAATCCGACGTCCGGCCGCTGCTGGCGCTGTCGGCCGCGATGGAGTCGTGACGTGGACACGGTGATCACGGCCGGTCGCGTGCTGCCGCGGCCCTCGGCGCCGGTGCTCGACGGCGCGGTGCTGGTCCGCGACGGCGTGCTCGTGGCGGCCGGCCCGCGTGCGGAGGTGCTGCCCCAGGCCGCGCCGGACGCGGCCCGGTACGACTTCCCCACCGCGACGGCCATGGCGGGGCTGTTCAACGTCCACGTGCACCTGGCTTTCGACGCGTCGCGGGAGATGCTGGCGCACTTCCAGGCCGGTACTTCCGTGGAGGACGCGCGTTCCCGGCTGTCGTCGATGCTGCGCAGCGGCGTGACGACGGTACGGGACCTCGGCGACCGCGACCACCTGGGCGCGGCAGTCCGGCGGTCGTTCGCGGGATCGGCCGCGCCGCGGCTGCTGGTGTCGGGCCCGCCGATCACGGTGCCGCGCGGGCACTGCCACTTCTTCGGCGGCGAGGTGACGTCCGACGAGTCGATCCGCGCGTTGATCGACGCGAACGCGGCGGCGGGCGCGGACGTGATCAAGGTGATGGCCAGCGGCGGCCAGATCACCGAGGGCGGCGCGGACATGTGGGAGTCCCAGTTCTCCGCGCGCGAGTTGTCGGTGGTGGTGTCCCACGCGGTGTCCCACGGTTTACCGGTGGCGGCCCACGCCCACGGCGCGGACGCGATCGAGGCGGCGGTCGAGGCCGGGGTGTCGACGGTCGAGCACTGCAGTTTCCTGACGGGGCCGCGATCGTTCGACCGGCGTTCCGCGGTGGCCGCGCGGATGGCCGAGTCGGGGATTTCGGCGTGTTCGACGAGCAGCCGCAACTGGCGGGTGATCGTCGAGAAGCTGGGGGACGAAGCGGCCGAGGCGATGTACGGGCGGTTGCCGTGGCTGGAGGAGCACGGGGTCCGGCTGCTCGCGGGGACGGACGCGGGGTTGCCGGGGTCGGTGTTCGACGATCCGGTGGGGGCTTTGGAGCTGTACGAGTGGCTCGGGTTTTCGCGGCGGCGGATCTTGGAGATCGCCACTTGCGATTCGGCGGCCGGGTTGGGGTTGGCTGCCGTGACCGGGCGGCTCGAGGCCGGGTTGGCGGCGGATGTGCTGGTTGTCGAGGGGGATCCGCTCGCTTCGCTCGCCTCGCTGCGGAATCCGGTGCTGGTGATGGCTCAGGGGCTTATCGCTTAAGGCTGGGGCGCGAACGGGCTGCTTCGCGCGGGGTTCGCGGCGCGAAAGGACCGGTCGCTCCCCTCCGGGCGGCGCGAAAGGACCGCTCGCTCCCCTCCGGGCGGCGCGAACGGACCGCTCGCGCCGGGCGCGCGGCGCGAAAGGACCACTCGCTCCCTTCCCTGCGGCGCGAGGGGGCCACTCGCTCCCTTCCCTCCGGCCGGGACGGACCGCTCACGGGGGACTCGCAGCGCGAAAGGACCACTCGCTCCCCTCCGGACGGCGCAAAAGGACCGCTCGCGTCGGGGTTGCGGCGCGAAAGGGCCACTCGCTCCCCTCCGCGCGGCACGAACGGACCACTCACGCCGGGCACGCGGCGCGAAAGGACCGCTCGCTCCGGTCCGCGCGGCGCGAAAGGGCCACTCGCTCCCTTCCCTACAGCCCGAAGGGGCCACTCGCTCCCCTCCCCACCGCACGAACGGACCGTTCGCACCGCCCGCGTTCACCCACCCGGGCCCCAAACCACCCCACCCACCGCGAGCCACCCCCACCCCCGACCACCCCCACGGCAAACTCCCACCCGGCCACTTCCCCAACCGGGGAATGCCAACTTCGGTGACACCGTTTTAAAACAGTGTTACGGTATCCTCACCACCCCGACAAGGAGCCCCCGATGCACGGACCCACCCAGCTCTTCACCGTGATCACCCTGGTCTCGCTGCCCACCGTCATGTACGGCGGCTACGCCCTGATGGGCGTCCTGCGCGAGCGGAAACTCACCGAACACCAGCGCGCGATGTTCCGCGCCGGGCACGCGCACGCCGGCGTTCTGCTCGTCCTCGCCCTGGTCGCGCTCCAGATCCTCAGCCGGACCGACCTCTCCGGCACCACCCTCTGGGTCGCCTGCTTCCTGCTGCTCTTCGGGATCCTCGCCCAGTCCGGCGGCTTCTTCCTGCACCTGCTCCCCAACCAGGGCCGGCGAGGCGGGCGCGTCACCAGCGTCGGCGCCGTGCTGCTCGCCGCCGCCGTCCTCATCACCGCCTACGGCGTCGCCTGAACCGGTCGTTAAGCTGGTGACGTGCCTGAATACCTGCCGACCGCGCCCTACAAGGGGACCCGGGACTTCCTGCCCGCCGAAATGTCCGTGCGTACCCAGGTGTTCGGTCATCTCTACGACGTCCTGGAGCGCCGCGGCTTCGTCCGCTACGACGGCCCGATCCTCGAATCCGCCGAGATCTACGAGCGGAAATCGGGTCAGGAGCTCGCCGACAAGCAGCTCTACACCCTCACCGACAAGGGCGGGCGGCGCCTCGCGCTGCGCCCCGAGATGACGCCGTCGGTCGCGCGGATGATCGCCGGGAGCGCTAAGTCGCTGTCGTTCCCCGTCCGGTGGTACAGCCACCCGAACTGCCACCGGTACGAGGCGCCGCAGCGCGGCCGCGTCCGGGAGCACTGGCAGATCAACGCCGACATCTTCGGCTCGGACAGCGCCAACTGCGAGATCGAGATCTTCGAGCTGGTGCACGACATGATGGCCTCGCTGGGCGCGACGCCGGACATGTTCGTGCTGCGCGTCAACGACCGGAACCTGCTGACGTCGGCGCTGACCGACGTCGCCGGCGTCTCCGAGGACCACCTGGCCCAGGTGTTCGCGCTCGTCGACCGGTGGGAGAAGTACCCGCGCGAGAAGCTGGCCGAGAGCGCCGGTGAGATCGGGCTGTCGGACAAGCAGTTCGAGAAGCTGGCCGAGACGCTCGACATGGGTGAGGCGCTGCTCGAGGAGATCCCGGCCGAGGTGCGCGAGCAGTCGAACCTGGTCAAGGTGCTGAACAGCGGCGCCAAGGAGCTGGTGAAGTACGAGCCGATCATCGTGCGCGGGCTGGCGTACTACACGTCGACCGTGTTCGAGGTCTTCGACACCTCGCCGGAGAACCGCCGCGCGCTGTTCGGCGGCGGCCGCTACAGCGACCTCGCGTCGATGTTCACGCCGCAGCAGATCCCGGGCATCGGGTTCGGCATGGGCGACGTCACGCTGATGGACTTCCTCGACACGCACGGCCTGACCCCGGCCCCGCGCAGCGAGGTCGACGTCATGGTGATCCCGGTGACCGAGGACCTCTCGGACGCGGCCCGCTCGGTGGCGGCGTCCCTGCGCGGTGCGGGCCTGCGGACGTCGACGCCGATCGAGCACCGCAAGCTGGGCAAGGAGCTGACCCGCGCGGACAAGGCCGGCGCGGCCGCGGTCGTGATCATCGGCCAGGACGACTGGGCGGCCGGGAACGTGACGGTCCGCTCCCTCGCGACCCGCGAGCAGAACCCGGTCGCGATCGCGGACGCCCCCGCGGCGGTGCGGGCCCTGCTGAGCTGAAAACCGGCTCGACGCCCCTGGCACGCTGAGGGGGTGTTCGATGCCGAGATGCCCGACCTCGATGCCTTCGCCGCCGGTGACGTGCGGCGCTGGGCGGAGTTCGACACGGCCGTGCGGCGAGCGTGGTGGACCAACCAGCGCTGGTACAGCCATCCTGCCCGCGAGCACCCGATCCGCTCGCGGGCGGACCGGGCCGAAGCCGCTTGCCACGCGAACGGCCGGATGCGCGAAGCGGCGGTGAAGCTGCTGGCGGACAGCACCGATCCCGAAGCGCTGCCGCTGCTGCTGATCCGCTGCGTCGACTGGGTCCGGCCGGTGCGGGAAGCGGCGCGAGGAGCGGTGCTGTCCAAAGTGGACGAGTCGTCGCTGCGCGCGATGCTGCCGTTGATCGGCGTCCTGCGGCGGCGCGAGGTCGACGACTGGATGACCGCCCTGTTCCACGAAAACTTGCCGGAGCTGCTCGACGCCGCGCTGGGCCTCGAAGACCGGGAGACCCGTCGCTGGGCTCACCGCGAGGCGCTCGGTCTCCTTTCGCGTGAGCGACTGCTCGACATTGCCACGCGCGACGAGGACTTCGCGGTCCGCGCCATCGCGGGCAACGCGCTGCTCGACCGCGGCGAATGCGTCGAGGAGTTGCTGACGGACGGGGTGCCGAAGATCCGGATGCGCGCCCTCACCATGACCGGCCGGGCGGAGGAGTACCTGGCCGACCGGTCTTCGGCCGTCCGCTCGATGGCGCAGGCCCTGGTGCTCAAGGCCGGGGGTGATCCGGCCGAGCACTACCGCGCGATGCCCGTGTCCTTCGGCGTGCTCGCTGGGCTCGGCGAGACCGGCACGGCCGAAGACACCGCCCTGCTGGACCGGCACCTCACCGACGAGCGTCCCCGGATCCGGCGGACGGCCGTGCGCGGCCTGCGCCGGATCGCGCCGGAGTCGACCGCGGTGCTGCCGCTGCTGACCGACCCCTCCCCCGCCGTGACCCGCCAGGTGGTGGAGTTCCTGCGCGGCAAGTTCATCGAGGTCACCACGCTCCGGGAACTGCTGGCAGCGAACCGCCCCGTCCACACGCGACGGGCGGCCGCGGCCCTGCTGCGCGACCGCGACACCTGGGTGCGCCTGCACACCGACCTCGTCCTGCTGGCGGACCCGGAGCTGGCCGCCGAGGCCCACCAGGACGTCTGCTCCTGGCGCCAGCACGTGACCGGCATGTACACCCGACCGCCGGCCGGCTGGCGAGCGGAAATGGAGGTCCTCTGCGATCAGCTCGATCCGGCGCTGGCGCGGGAAATCCGCTTCGCTCTGGGCTTCACGGGCTGACCTCGCCGGCGCGGCGCAGCCGGAGCGTGAACGTCGCGCCCGCGCCCGGGCGGCCCGCCGCCGCGATCGTGCCACCGTGGCCCGTCACCACTTCGCGGACCAGTGCCAGCCCCAGGCCGAACCGGCGGCCGTCGCCGTCGGACCCGCGGGCGAAACGCTCGAAGATGCGGTCCGCGTCGGCCGCCGGGAAGCCGACTCCCGTGTCGCGGACCCGCAGCTCCACGTGCTCTTCGTCCGGGACGCCCAGCCACACCTCGATCGACCCGCCCGGCGGGGTGTGGCCCAATGCGTTGTCCAGCAAGGCGGACAGCACGCGTCGCAACGCCGTCGGGACGCCCTGGACCACGTACGGCCGCCGCTCGCGCGTCACCGCCAGCCGGACCCGGCCCTCCCCCGCGCGGTCCGCTTCCGCCGCGACGGCCTCCTCCGCGAGCGACCCCAGTTCCACCAGCTCCAGCGATTGCCGGTCGCACGCCCGCGCCGACAGCAGCAGGTCCTCGACGACTTCGCCGAGCTCCCGCGTGCCGCGGACGAGCTGGTCGAGGTCGTCCGCGTCGCGGCCGGACGCGCGCCGGGCCAGCAGCTGCGCCCGCGTGTGCAGGCGGGTCAGCGGGGCGCGCAGCTCGTGGGACGCGTCCGCGACGAACGTCCGCTGCCGGCGCAGCGCGTCGGCCAGCGGCCGGATCGCCCGGCAGGCCAGCACCCGGCCGCACAGGACCGCGGCCAGCAGGGCGAGCACTTCCGCGACCACCAGCCCGGACACCAGCGACGAGCGGTCCTGGATCTGGTACAGCTCCTCGAAGAACGCCTGCGAGACGACGCCACCGCGGTTCTCGACGCGGATCGTGTACGTCATGCCGCCGATCGAACGCCGTTCCGTGTGGACGTCGCCGGCCGCGGGCACCGTCGCGGCCAGCGCCGCGATCGGCATCCCGGCCGGCGGCCGGCCCGCGGGCGCGTGCAGGGCGGGGGTGAACAGCCAGACGCAGCCGGGCGGGGTCTCCGCCGGTCCCAGCTCGACCGTCCGGGCCAGCGTGCGGTCGGCCTCGGCGTGCTGGCGCGACAGCAGCATCGCGTAGGCGATCCCGCCCGCGACGGCCACCAGCAACGACACCACCACGGCGATCTGCGCGGTGATCGCCCACCGCGCCCGCCGCAGGGCCCGCTCCTCCGGGTCGGGGTTCATACCGCGCCGATCTGGTAGCCGAGGCCGTGCACGGTCCGGACGACGTCGCGGCCGAGCTTGCGCCGCAGGTAGTAGACATACGTGTCCACAATGGACTCCCCGGTCGAGTCGGCGAAGACGGATCCCCGCAGCGCCGCGCGCGGGTGGATCGCCTTCGGCCGCTGCGCCAGCGTCCGCAGCAGCTCGAACTCCCGCCCGGACAACGTGATCCGCTCGCCGCGCGGCAGCACGACCTCGTGCCGCTGCAGGTCGAGCGCCGCCGCGCCGAGCGGCAGGCACTCCGCGCCCTCGAGGTCACGGCGTCCGAGCGCGCGCAGGCGAGCCAGCAGTTCGTCGGCCTCGAACGGCTTGACGAGGTAGTCGTCCGCGCCGGCGTCGAGCCCGCCCACGCGGTCGGCCAGCTCGCCCAGCGCCGAGAGCACCAGCACGCGCGTGGTCACCGCGCGGGCCCGCAGCTGCCGCAGCAGCTCGAGCCCGTCCAGCACCGGGAGCCGGCGGTCGATGATCATCACGTCGTAGTGCCCGGTGAGCCCGAGGTGCAGGCCCCGCTGCCCGTCGTGCGCCGCGTCGGTTTCGTAGCCTTCGTCCGCGAGCAGCTCGGCGAGCATGCCCGCCAGTTCCCGGTCGTCCTCGACCAGGAGCACTCGCGGTTTAGTTGCCCCATCGTGCACGCATCCATACTGGCAGTGATTTTCCGAAATTGAACAGTCAACTTTTCCCGGTCACCGGCACCGGTTCCGCCATCAGGAGCACTTCATTGCTCCCCTTGCGGGTATCGCGCCGGTCGAGCCAGGCGAGCACCGGCGCGGTCATGATCGTGGTGACCAGCGCGACGAGCACCAGCACCGTGAACAACGCCGGCGAGACGATGCCGGCGGCGAGCCCGACGTTGAGGGCGATCAGCTGCATCAGCCCGCGGGCGTTGATCAATGTGCCGACGCGCAACGCCACCGGCTGCGACTCCCCCGCCAGCCGCGCCGCGCCCCAGCAGGCTCCGAGCTTGCCGACGATCGCGACGACCACGCACAACACCGCGAACGCGAGCAGCTTCGGGTCGGCGAGCAGCGCGAACCGGGTGTTCAGGCCGGAATAGGTGAAGAACAGCGGGAGGAACACGATCCGCCCGATCGGCATGATCTTCGCGAGCACGGCGTCCGCGGCGGGCACGCGGGGGAACACGATGCCGACGCAGAAGGCGCCGAACACCGCGTACAGCCCGATGATGTCGGTGAACCAGGCGGCCGCGAACAGCGTCAACGCCGTGATCAGCATCTTCTGGTCGGGGGAGATCCGGTCACTGCCCATCGCCTTGGCGAGCACCCGGCGGCCGACGAGCACGAGCAGCAACGCGAACAGCAGGCCGCCGCCCACGGCCAGCGCGACCGGGCCGGCCGAGTCCGCGTGCATGCCCAGCACGACGGCCAGCAGGACCCACGCCAGGACGTCGTCGAGGGCACCGCAGGCCAGCGCGAGCGAGCCGAACCGGGTGCCGCCGAGACCGCGTTCGGTGATGATCCGGGCGAGCATCGGGAACGCGGTGATGGCCAGCGCGACCCCGACGAACGCCGCCGACGTCGCGAGCGAGACGCCGTCCTTGCCGATGCCGGCCCAGGTCGAGCCGAACACGGCGACGCCGACACCGAGCGCGAGCGGCACCACCGTGCCCGCGGCCGAGATCGCGCCGACCGACTTCGCGGAGCCGCGGATGCTGCGGAGGCTGAACTCGTACCCCGCGCCGAACATGTAGATGACCAGGCCGATCTGGCCGCCGACGTAGAGCAGCGGGCGGATGCCGTCCGGGAACAGCGCCGTCTGCACGCCCGGGAGGACCAGCCCCAGCAGGGACGGGCCGAGCAGCACGCCGGAGATCATCTCGCCGACCACCGGTGGCTGACCCAGCCGCACCGCGACCACGCAGACGAGCCGGCACACCACGAGGATGACCGCGACGGCGAGGAAGAACGTGGGTGCCGCCTCGGACGGGGTCATGAGTTACCTCCGGCGAAGTAGGTGGTGCACAAGGCTTGGCGACGGGCGTCGAGGACCATGTACGTGCCGAACAGGAGCTGGGCGAAGCTGCGCCAGACGTCTTCCCAGCGGTCGCGGACCGCGAGCCACGCCAGCGGCGCTCGCCGGGTGCGCGCGCCGCGCGGGGTGAGCAGCGCCGGGCCGCGGTTCGGGATCGAGCGCGTGTGCCCGGCCGTCGAGGCGAGGCTGAACCGGCGCAGCACCTCGCGCGTCACGACGCGCATGGTGGGCGGGGCCAGCCCGCGGGCCGGGCAGGCCCGGTTCTGCGCGACGCCGAACGGGATGAAATCGTCTTTTCCGGACTGTGCGGCGTAACCCGGGTAGCTGAAGCACAGCACCGTCCCCGCCGGGATCGTCAGGTGCTCGAGCTCGATGTCCGCGGTGGAGATCCGGTGCGCGATGCCGAACAGCGGGAACTCGCGCAGGCCGTCGTCGATGACGCGGTCGAGGTAGGCCTCGTCGTCCGGGTTTTCGGCGAGCCGCCGTTGGACCTCCGGCCGCTGCGCGATGATCATCAGCAGGTGCGCCATCGCCTCCGACATCTGCACGACGGCGGTGTTGAAGAACGTCCCCTGCAGGTAGAACGCCTGCTCCTCCGGCGTCAGGGACTGCGGCAGCGGGTGCGGGACGTCGGCGAGGCGCCGCCGCAGGTACTTCGTGAGCCGGGCCCGGCGGCGCATGTTGCGCGGCCGCACGCACTTCAGGGCCGAGACGACGTCGTCGGCGTGCCCGACGATGAGGTCGCGCGCCTCGGGCGGGCACGGTTCCTCGAACACCAGCTCGTAGTACAGCTCGGCCCAGATCGGCATCATCTCGTCGCGGAACCGGACGAGCCCGGGCCGGACGCCGTCGAGGACGTGCGCGGCCACGCGCCGGGCCAGCTCTTCGGAGTCCTTTTTGGACCGGACGAGGATGTGCCGGGTGCACTTGGCGACCTCGTCGTAGCGCGGCCCGGCTTCCAGGTGCTCCTGGTGCACCTGGGGTCCGGGCGCGAGCCAGTACCAGAACAGGTCGGACAGCGCGGCGCCGCGGCTGCGGCCGTTCGCCGCCGGATCGGCGTAGACGCGCTTGAAGTCCGCGGGGCCGACCTGCTCCCCCGGGATCGTCACCGCGTCCTGGCCGTTGACCAGCGCGAAGATCTTCATCCGCAGCGCGACGACCCGGGCGGGCAGCCAGGCGGGCGCGGTCGCCACCGCGGCGGCGGCGAGTGCTTTCCCGATCATCGCCGCACCTGGTCCGGGGTCAGGTCGGCCGGGGTTCGGCCGCCGCACATCGCGAGGGCCTGGTCGAAGTCGTCGCGCAGCAGGTCCAGGACCCGCGTGACGCCTTCGCGCCCGCCCGCGGCCAGGCCCCACACGACCGGGCGGCCGACGCCGACCGCGTCCGCGCCGAGGGCCAGGGCCTTGACGACGTCGGTGCCGCGGCGGATCCCGCCGTCGAGCAGCACCGGGATCGCCCCGCCGACCGCCGCCGCGATCTCGGGGAGGACATCGATCGTGGCGGGCACGGTGTCGAGCTGGCGGCCGCCGTGGTTGGACACGACGACCCCGGCGACGCCGTGGTGCACCGCGAGCCGCGCGTCCTCTGCGTGCAGCACGCCCTTGATCAGCACCGGGAGTTTGGTTTTCGACCGCAGCCACGCGATGTGGTCCCAGTTCAGCCCGGCCGACATGACGATCTCGCGGACGTGGCTGGCGTTGCCGCCGCTGCGGTTCTCCCCCAGGTTGCGGAGGTTCTCCACGACCAGCCCCGGCGGCAGGTCGTGGAAGTCGTTGCGGTCGTCGCGCTCGCGGCGGCCGAGCACCGGCGAGTCGACGGTCACGACGAACGCCTTGACCCCGGCGTTTTCGGCGCGGCGCACGATCGCCTCGGTGAACTCCAGGTCCGGCTGCAGGTAGAGCTGGAACCACAGGCCCGGGTCCGGCGCGACCTCGCGCGCCGCCGCGGCGATGTCCTCGATCGCCGTGGTGGCGGCCATGCTGACGATCATGATCGTGCCCGCGCGGGCCGCCGCCCGCGCCGTCGCCAGTTCGCCGTCGGCGTGCGCGAGCCGGTGGAACGCCGTGGGCGCGACGAGGATCGGCATCGACGACGGTGTCCCGAGCAGCTCGATGCTGAGGTCCCGCTTGTCGCTGCCGCGCAGGACGCGGGGCAGCAGCCGCAGCTTCTTGAACGCCGTTTCGTTCTCCGCCACGGTGATCTCGTCCTGCGCGCCGCCGGCGAAGTAGTCGTAGTGCACCGGGTCGAGGCGCTGCCGGGCCGCCGCCTCGAACTCCGCGATCGTCCGCATCACAGCTCCCGGGTGAAGAACGCGGTCAGCGGCTCGACGTGCACCTCTTTGTCCCACTCGTTCTCGAGGTTCTCGGTGACGTGGTGGGTCGCGACCAGCTCGCCGCGGCGGTAGTGCCGGACGATCGGGTGCAGGTAGTGGCCTTCGCCGGTGTCGTTGGCCTGGTCCTGGGCGGCGCGCGCGACGAAGTCGAACGGGTCGATCTTGTCGTGGTCGGGCCCGTAGTCGAGGGTGACGACGTAGGCGTCGTCCGGAGGATCGGCCAGAACGCGGTCGACCGGCACCTCTTCGAGGTAGCGGGCGGTGTCGCCGTCGACGACCAGGACGTCGCCGAGGAAGCCGAACTGCTGGTACAGCGCGGAAGTCCGGTTGATCCGGGTGATCACGGCGTCGGTCAGCGCGTCCGGTTTGGCGGGCAGCTCGGTGCTCGGCCACGGCCTGTCGTGGTGACGCTCGTTCAGGACCTTGGTCAGCGCGCGGACGCCGTAGCGGAAGCCGTGGATGAACGCGCTAGTGGCCTTCTTGAAGTCGCGGACCTGCGTGATGGTGCCGGCGAAGTAGAGGCCGGGCACGTTGACCGACTCCCAGTCCGGCGTCTGCGCCGGGAAGCGGTCGTTGATGGTGAGCTGCGGGCGGCAGTCCTCGTCGAACAGCGACGCGTCGAAGCGGAAGCCGGTGCAGCCGATCACGCGGTCGTAGCGGATCTCCTTGATGACCTCGTCGGCGCGGGCGAAGGCGAACTTGACGTGGTAGCCGTCGGCGCCCTTGCGGACCTCGCGGACGTCGCCGTCGAGGATCGCGTGCTGGAGCTTGAGCTGGTACATGTCGAGGATGCCGGCGTTGTAGGCGCGCAGGTGGCCGACGAAGTGGGTGCGCCAGGCGAGCTTCACCGGCCGCGGACCGCCGACGTGCACGACCGCGGCCGTCTCGATGAGGTTGTCCGCGGTCTCGAACGCCGAGTTTCCCTTGCCCAGCACGAGAACGCGCTGGTCGGTGAAGCTCTTCGGGTCGACGTCGACGTCCACGTACTGGTCGATCAGCTCGACGCCGGGGAACTGCGGGAGGTACGGCTTGGTGACGCCGGTGGCCATGACCAGCCGTCGCGCCTGGAACTCTTCGTCACCCGCAGTGAGAACGAAGAGAGCGCTTTCCGGGTCCCGGCGGATGCGCGTCACCCGGGTGTCGTAGCGGACGTCGACTTCGTGCTTCGCCGCGTAGTCGGCGATGTAGCGCAGGAAGTCCGGGGCGTCCGGGAAGAGCTTCTCGCTGTAGTCGGTGAAGACGACCGGCTCGGCGTCCCCTTCGGCCAGGATCGAGTTCCAGTCCATCCGCATGCGCAGCTCCGGGTCGGCGTACCCGGTGTGCTTCTTGTTGATGGAGATGAGAGTCCGGTGCCGGGGGAAGGTCTCGAAGAAGTGGCCGGGCGCGGACCCGGCCTCCAGCACGAGGTACCGGTGCCCGGCGTGGCCGAGGTGCTGTCCCAGCTGCACCCCCGCGGGCCCCGCCCCGACGACCAGATAATCGAGCACTTCCTCCACCACGACCTCCTGAGGCTCGGCACCGACCTTGATCGGCGCCGAGCCTGCTCCGGAGATCTCAGAAAAGGCTCAGAAGCGCGTTACTTCCCGGCCGCGCGGGCCAGGCGTTCCGGGTAGCGCTCCCCCGCGATCGCGTCCGCGGGAGCCGCCGCCGCGATGGCCGCCAGGTCGTCCGCCGTCAGCTCCAGCGACGCCGCCGCGACGTTCTCCTCCAGGTACTTGCGGCGCTTGGTCCCCGGGATCGGGACGACGTCGTCGCCCTGGGACTGCACCCACGCGAGCGCCAGCTGCCCCGCCGTGACGCCCTTCTCCTCGGCCAGCTTGCGCAGCGCGTCGACGATCGCCATGTTGCGGGCGAAGTTGTCCTCGGCGAACCGGGGCAGGCCGCGGCGCATGTCGTCCTCGGGCAGGTCCGCGACCGACTTCACCGCGCCCGTCAGGAACCCGCGGCCCAGCGGCGAGAACGGCACCACGCCGATGCCCAGCTCGCGGCACGTGTCGAGGATTTCGCCCTCGATGCCGCGGGTCCACAGCGACCACTCGCTCTGCAGCGCCGTCACCGGGTGCACCGCGTGCGCGGCGCGGATCGTCGCCGCGCTCGCCTCGGAAATCCCGGCGTACCGGATCTTCCCGGCCTCCACCAGCGAAGCCAGCGCGCCCCAGGTCTCCTCGATCGGCGTGTCCGGGTCGACGCGGTGCTGGTAGTACAGGTCGATGTGGTCGACGCCGAGCCGGCGCAGCGACTCGTCGCAGCACTGCTTCACGTAGGCGGCGTCCCCGCGGGCGCCCATCGCGCCGTCGGTCCACACGATGCCGAACTTCGTCGCGAGCACGACCTCGTCGCGGCGGCCGGCGATCGCGCGGCCGACCAGCTCCTCGTTGGCGCCGGCGCCGTAGACGTTCGCGGTGTCGAGCAGCGTGACGCCGAGGTCGAGAGCCCGGTGGACCGTCGCGATCGACTCGTCGTCGTTGTCGCGGACGCCGTAGGCCTGGCTCATCCCCATGCAGCCGAGCCCCTGCGCGCCGACCTCCAGACCGCCGAGCTTCCTGGTCTTCACGCGGAAATCTCCTCCCTGCCGGGTTCCACGCCGAGCACGTTGCGCTCGACCTGGGCGTAGTTGTCGATCTTGTAGTCGAGGATGTCGAGGCACCCCTGCAGCTCGGCGATCCGCTCGGCGACCGACCGGCGCTGCTCCACCAGCAGGGCCTTGCGGCGGCCCGCGCTGGCCACGCCGTGGCGGCGCAGCGACGCGTACTCGCGCATGCTCTTGATGGGCATCCCGGTGGTGCGCAGCTTGGTCAGGAACCCCAGCCAGTTGAGGTCGTCGTCGGAGTACGCCCGGCGGCCCGCGGTGTCCCGGGCGGGCGGGTCGAGCAGTTTGATGCGCTCGTAGTACCGGAGAGTGTCGATCGACAGTCCGCTACGTCGCGCGGCTTCCGCTATCGAGTAGCTCATGAGCCGACACTACGACCTGGAGTGCACTCCAGGTCAACTCTTCACTCTAGCCATAAATAACAGTGTTGCACTACGCTGCGTAGATGGCTCGACCACGGACACACGACGAAGCTCTCCGGCTGAAGCTCCTCGACCGCGCCGGTGAGCTCATCGCGGCCGACGGGCCGAAGGCGCTTTCGCTGCGGAAGCTGGCCGCCGACGCCGGGACGTCGACCACCGCCGTGTACTCCCTCTTCGGCAGCAAGCCCGATCTGGTGAACGCGCTCTACACCGAAGGCTTCCGCCGCTTCGGCGCCCGCATGGCCGGCACCGCGCTGACCGGTGACGCGGTCGAGGACCTCGTCGCGCTCGGCAGCGCCTACCGCGCCAGCGCGCTGGCCGACCCGAACCTCTACGGGATCATGTTCACCAGGTCGGTGCCCGGGTTCGAGCCCAACGAAGACGCCGAGAAGCTCGCCCGCAAGACGCTCGAGCCGCTGGAGGCGATCATCCGCCGCGCGATCGCCGACGGCGTCTTCCTCGACGTCCCGCCGGAGACGGTCGCGGTCGGCTGCTGGGCCGTCGTGCACGGGCTCGTCTCCCTCGAGCTGACCGGCAACCTGCCGGAGGAGTTCGACGTCACGGGCTCCTACGAAACGGCCCTGCGCGCGAACGCCTCCGGCTGGCTGCGCCCTCAGAGCAGCCGCAACGACCCGTCGTAGACGGTCCGGCCGAGCGCGTCACGCGCGCGGACGTGGAAGGTCGCGTCCGGGGTCACGGCGACGCCGGCCGGGCGCCAGGCCAGCGCCATGCCGTCGACGACCACCACGTCGGCTTCGCTCCCCGGGCCGAAGTCCAGGGCCGCCCCGGTCGCCGTCGCGGGCAGCGCCACGACGACCGGGTTGCGGGCCTTCCCCGCCGGAGCGCCCGATTCGCCGGCGCCGAGCGTGCTCACCCCGAGGACCCGCGCGGGGGCCTGCCGGTTCTCGACGAAGTCCGGGTACACGCGGGCCTGGGTCTGCCCGGGGTGCTGGTAGTCCGGCTCCCGCGTGCAGACGATCACCCGGTCACCCCGGCGGCCCGTGACGACTTGGTAGTCGTCGTCCTGCAGGAGCGGCCCGGGCCGGTAGGCCGCGGCGTCCGGGACCACCTCGTCGGCGTCGGCGAGGCAGTCCCCCAGCACCCGGCCCGCCGGTGAGGTGCGGTCGGCCGGCTCCGGTCGGTCGGTCACCGCGAGCAGGGGCGCCGGCGCGCCCGGCAGGTCCACCTGCCGGGGCGTTCCGGCGCCGACGTCGGCGAGCGCGATCCGGGCCGGGCCGGGCCCGACGCGGGTGAACGCCGCGAACTGGCGGCTGACCGGCGAGGCCTCGAGCTCGTTCCCGCTCGAGCCCCGGGGCGTCGTGACGGCGAGGCTCGCCTTCGGCCAGGCCGGGTCGAGCACCCCGCCGACCAGCCCGGTCGGGCTGCGCAGCAGCAGCCCGGTGCGTGTGCCCGGCGCGTACGCGGGCGTGGCCGCCGGGTCCGACAGCGTCACGGTCGTCTCGGTCGTCTCGCAGAACATCGGTTTGCCCGCCGCGGTCGCCGCGACCATCGAGTCCGCCGCCAGGACCTCAGTGAACAGCGGGACCCACTCCTCGCGCGGCGGCACCCGGTCCGTCTTGCCGGCGGCCTGGACCGCCGCCCAGCAGCGATCCAGCGCCGTCGTCGCGAGCCGGACGTCGAGCGTCAGGCCGCCGGTGACCGCGGGCGGAACCTCGGCGGGCTGCCGCAGCTGCCGCGTCGCGACGACCGCGCCCGCGGCCAGGACGAGCACCGCGGCCGCGGCGGCGTACCAGACGCGGGGCGGCCGGCGCTTCCCGATGCCTTGGCGGACTTCGACGCGCAGCCGGTCGCGGACGTCGTCCGGCAGCGCGCGCCGCGGCGGGAGACCGAGGTCGTCGCTCATTTCTCTGCCTCCTTCAGCAGCGTGCGCAGGCGTGCGCGGGCCCGGGACAGGTGGGCGCGGACGGTGACCTCGGCGACGGCCAGCGCCGCGGCCGCGTCGGCGACGCTCAGGTCGCCGAGCAGGCACAGCTCGACGACCGCGCGCTGCGCTTTCGGCAGCGCCCGCACGGCTTCGACGATCTCGCGCAGCCGCTCCTCGCCGTCGAGCCGTTCGGCGACCGCGTCGGCGTGGTCGGACACCACCGGCGGGTCGGGGATCTTCCGGAGCAGCCGCAGCCGCCGTCTCGCGCCGCGGTGCTCGTCGCGGGCGGCGTTGCCGGCCACCGTGTAGAGCCACGGCAGGGCGCTGTCGCGCACCAGCGTCACGTCGGCGCGACGGCGCCAGGCGGTGAGGAACGTGTTCGAGGTGAGGTCCTCGGCGGCGCTCCACGACCCGGTCAACCGGTAAGCGTGGTTCCAGACGGCTTCGGCGTGCCGCTCGAAGAGTTCGCCGAAGGCCGTCTCATCGCCGCCCGCGGCCCGGTCCCACAGGACCCGATCGTCCACCGGCGCCCCCGTCGCATGGCTGGTCACACCCCTCAGTGGCCGGCACCGGCCGGGATGTTGCGCGCAACTCCCGCGGACCCGGCGGCCACTTCCGGTCGTGATCATGGAGCAGGTCCGGACCACGGACAACCTTCGCCTGCGGCTGCCCGCGGCCGTCGCGTGCGTGTCGGCGCTGGTGTTCGCGCTGGGCCGCCAGCACCTCATCGACGACACGTTCATCACGCTCGCGTACGCGCGCAACCTCGCGTTCCACGGGCACTGGGGATTGCTGGCCGACGCGACGTCGAACTCCGCGACGTCCCCGGCGAACGTCCTCGCCTTGGCGGCCTTGACGTTCGTGGTGCGGGACGCCGTCTTCGCGGCCGGAGTGCTGTACGTACTGAGCCAGGTCGCGCTGGTCCTGGCCCTGCGACGGCTCGGCACGGCGCTGCCGCGCTGGTTCCCGGCGCTCACGTTCGCGGCGCTGACCGTGAACCCGCTGCTGCTGTCGTCGATCGGGCTGGAGGTCGCGCTCGGCTCGGCGGTGCTCGGGTGGGTGACGGTGTTCGCGGCCGAACGGCGTCCGCTCGCCTTCGGGCTCGCCGCGGGCGCGCTCGCGCTCGTCCGGCTCGACCTGCTGATCTTCGCGGTCGTCTTGGGCTTCTCCGTGCGCTCCGGCCGGGCGGTGCTCGCCGCCGTCCTGGTGGCGCTGCCGTGGTTCGTGTTCAGCTGGGTCGTGCTCGGCGCTGCGGTGCCCGACACGGTCGTGATCAAGACGCTGCAGGGCGCGCAACGTGCTTGGGGCGACTGGGATTTCGGCAACGGCCCGCTCTTCTACGCCCGGACCGCCTGGTGGACGACCGTGTTGTCGTTCCTGCCGCTCGCGGTGGTGCCGTTCGCGTTCCGGCTGCGGCCGTTCAGGTCGCTGGCCTTGGGCGGCGCGCTCTACTACGGCGCGTACGTGCTGCTGAACGTTCCGCCTTACCACTGGTACTACGGGCCGGTGATCACCGCGGCGACGGTGTGCGCCTGCGCGTGGGCGGCTTCTCACCGCGTCGCGACCGGAGCCGTCCTCGCGGTGGTGGCCGCTTCCGTGGTCGCATACGCGGGCTCGTCACGGGAGTTCGCGCCGCTGACGTCGAACTACGCGTCGACGACTCGCTATGCCGAGATCGGCCGCGACCTGCGTGGTCTGGCCGGTGGCCGGGTGATCGGCAGCGCCGGCGAAATCGGCGTGCTGGCGTACAAGTGCGAGTGCGCGATCGTCGACGTCTTCGCCGACCGCGGCCTGCTCCCCGCGGCCATCGAAGCCCGCGGGGCGGGGAACCGCTGGGTGCGCGCGGCGCTACGCGTCGACTACGCGTTCTTCGACTTCGACGTCCGGCCGCGGCGGCCCGACCTGGTCCTGCGGCGCCTGCCGAGCCCGCCGCCGGACGCGCTCGCCCATTGGACGCTCGACGCGCCGACGCTCGGGAAGCAGGACCTCTACCTGGTACCGAACTGAGCGTCCGCGAGATCGAGTTCCGCGTGTTCGCCGCCTTCGAAGTCGGCGCCCTCCTCGAAGATCGTGCGCGAAAACTCGAACCGGCCCCCAGAGCGGATCCGGGTGAAGCGGACGTTGCCGGCGAAGTGCGCCCGGGAGAAGAAAGCGCCTTCCTCGAAGACCGACCGGTCGAAGTTCACGATGTCGCGGAACTCCGTGCCGTAGAACCCCACCTGGCGGGTGAAGCGCGTGCCGCGGATGTGGAGCTGACCGACGAAATGCGCGCGGCTGAAGTCGGCGGCGGCCAGGGTGCAGCCGCTCAGCCGGAAGTCGACGAGCGTGGCTCGCTGCAGGTCGATCGACATCCCCGGCCAGTAGCCCGCCGCGTCCTGGGTCAGGTGCGTCTTGAGCAGCTCCTGCACGGCCAGCCGGACGAGCAGTTCACTGTCCCCGGGGTCGTCGGCCAGGTCGCGGGCCGCGCTGCCCTTGAGCCCGAAGTCCGGGGCCTTGAACGGCATCCGCAGGTACGCGCAGAGCACGTTCACGATCGTCTGGCGCTGCTTCGGGTTGTCCTGCCCGAGCCGCTCCAGCGCGTACAGCCCGCCGAGCCGCACGGGTGCCTTGTCGTTGCCGAGCTGCTCGACGGCCTTCGTGTACAGCTCGGTGACCCGCCGCTCTTCGAGGTCGCGTTCGGTCACGCCCGCGACGCGGGTCGTCTCGGCGAGCTGCAGCTCCATCGTGCGCTGGCGGCGCGCCGCCAGCCACAGCGCGAAGACGCCGCCCGCGCCGGCGCCGATGCCGAACGCCGTCTTGACGGCGTCGATGCGCACCGGCGCGTCCGGCGTCCCGGACCAGCCCAGCAGCAACCACAGCAGCCCGGCCGTGACGACCGCGACCGCGGCGCCCGCGGCGGCGACCCACCGCCACTTGAGTACCGGCAAGGCTCAGACGGCGCCGTACTGGCGGTCACCGGCGTCGCCGAGACCCGGGACGATGAACCCCGAGTCGTTGAGGCGCTCGTCGATGCTCGCGGTGACCACGCGGACCGGCAGGCCGGTCTTTTCGAGGTGCGCCAGGCCTTCCGGCGCGGCTAGCGCGCAGATGGCCGTGACGTCGTCGGCGCCGCGGTCGGTGAGCAGCCGGATCGTGTACTCCATCGAGCCGCCGGTGGCGAGCATCGGGTCGAGCACCATGACCGGCCGGTCGGCGAGCGACTCCGGCAGCGACTCCAGGTACGGCGTCGGCTTCAGCGTCTCCTCGTCGCGCGCGAGGCCGACGAAGCCCATCTGCGCGTCCGGGATCAGCTTGTGCGCCTGGTCGGCCATGCCGAGCCCGGCGCGCAGCACCGGGACGAGCAGCGGCGGCTTGGCCAGCGTGTAGCCCTCGGTGCGCGCGACCGGCGTGTGGATCCGCTCGGTCTTGACCGGCACGTCGCGCGTGGCTTCGTAGACCAGCATGACGGTCAGCTCGTGCAGCGCGGCCCGGAACGCGGCGCTGTCGGTGCGCGCGTCGCGCATCGTGGAGAGCCGGGCCTTCGCGAGGGGGTGATCGACGACGTGCACATCCATGCGGGTCAATCTAGCCGTTTCGCGAAGCTCTTCACCCAGCCGCGCTGCCAGGGCGTTTCGACGGCGCGTTCGTGGTAGTGCTCTCGGGTCCAGGCGACGGCTTGGTCCGCGGGGACGCCGGAGAGGATCGCCAGGCAGGCCATCACCGTGCCGGTCCGGCCCGCACCGCCGTAGCAGGCGACTTCGACGGTCTCGGTCTGCGCTTTTTCGTGAAGGGCCTTGATCTGGCGGCGGGCTTCTGTTGGGTTCGTCGGCAGCAGGAAGTCGGGCCAGGTGACCCATTCGTGCGGCCAGGTGATGCCCCCGCCGTGCTTGCGCCGCAGCCGGCTGGTGCCCAGGTAGAGCCCGAAGTCCGGCTCGGGTTCGTCGGGTCGCGGGCGGGCGAGACCTCGCCCCCTTACGCGGGTTCCGTCCGGAAACTCGACCATAGGGGTCAGTGTCCTCCTGAAGGTGGACACGGTGGGTGGTTTTCGCCGCTAAGCTCCGCCGGGTGAGCGAACTGACGCCCGACCAGATGCGGGCTTCCGACGCGGACCGCGAACGCGTCGCCCAGGTGCTGCACAACGCCCTCTCGGAAGGGCGGATCACGGTCAACGAGCTGGAAGAACGCCTTTCGACGGTGTACGCGGCGAAGACGGTCGGCGAGCTCAAACCCGTGACGGAGGACCTGCCGTCGACGTCGGGGGCGGTCGAGCCGGCGACCACGCGCGCCCTGGGCTTCCCCGACCAGCGCATCGGCGGCCACCCGGGCAGCCCGGTGTCGATCGGCGTGATGTCCGGCGCGGTCCGCAAGGGCAGCTGGGTCCTGCCCCCGCAGCACACGAGCTTCGCGTTCTGGGGCGGCACGGAGATCGACCTGCGCCAGGCCCGCTTCGCCGACCGCCACAGCACGATCACGGCGATCGCGATCATGGGCGGCATCCAGATCACGGTCCCGGACGACATCAACGTCGACGTGACGGGCATCGGGTTCATGGGCGGGTTCGTCCTGGAGGACAAGTCCGGGGCGCCACCGGCCCCGCCGACGGCACCGACGGTGAAGATCAACGGGCTCGGCTTCTGGGGCGGCGTGGTCGTGTACCGGAAGCCCGCGAAGCGGGACGAGCCGCCGCAGATCGAAGGGGCCTGACCTCGGCGTTGTGACGCGTCACGCACCCAGCGTCACAACCAACGGGGGCTCGCGGTGCCGGACCCGCCGCCTAGACTCAGGCGCATGACAGCCACGACCAGCACGTCAGCGGCGCCGGCCACCCCGGCACCGCTGGTGGACGCGACTCGCGATGACGCGAGCCTGCGCCGCTTCCTGCTCGGGCTGCCCGGTGTCGACCAGGTCGGCGTCGAGCAGCGCGCGGCGGGCCTCGGCACGCGCAGCATCAAGAAGGACGCCAAGCGGTGGGCCATCGACACCGCCATCTCCATGGTCGACCTGACCACGCTGGAGGGCGCCGACACCCGGGGCAAGGTCCGGGCGCTCGCCGCCAAGGCCGTCCGCCCGGATCCCGAACGGCAGGACACCCCGCGCGTCGCCGCCGTCTGCGTGTACCCGGACATGGTCGCGACGGCCGTCGAAGCGCTCGGCAAGAGCGGCGTCCACGTCGCGAGCGTTGCCACCGGCTTCCCCGCCGGACGCACCAGCCGCGAGATCAAGCTGGCCGACACGAAGATCGCCGTCGACGCGGGCGCGCACGAAGTCGACATGGTGATCGACCGCGGCGCCTTCCTCGAGGGCCGTTATATGGACGTCTTCGACGAGATCCAGGCCATCAAAGCCGCCTGCGGCGACGCCCACCTGAAGGTCATCCTCGAGACCGGCGAGCTGGCGACGTACGACAACGTGCGCCGCGCGTCGTGGCTGGCGCTGCTGGCCGGCGGGGACTTCATCAAGACGTCCACCGGCAAGGTCTCCCCCGCCGCGACGCTGCCGGTCACGCACATCATGCTGCAGGCCGTCCGCGACTGGCACGTCCGCACCGGCGAGCTGCGCGGCGTCAAGCCCGCGGGCGGCATCCGGACCACGAAGGACGCGATCAAGTACCTGGTCGCCGTGCACGAGGTCGCCGGCGAGCAGTGGCTGACCCCGGACCTCTTCCGCTTCGGCGCGTCCAGCCTGCTCAACGACCTGCTGCTGCAGCGCCGCACCCAGGTGGACGGCCACTACAGCGGCCCCGACTACGTGACGGTGGACTGATGCCAGTTTTCGAGTACGCACCGGCGCCGGAGTCGCGCGCCATCGCGAACCTCAAGGACCACTACAAGCCGTTCATCAACGGCGCGTTCGTCGACGGCTCGGGTGAGCCGCTCAAGACGATCAACCCGGCCACCGAAGAGATCCTCGCCGAGGTCGGCACCGCGTCGAAGTCCGATGTGGACACCGCGGTCAAGACCGCGCGCAAGGCGTACGACTCGGTCTGGTCGAAGATGCCGGGCACCGAGCGCGCCAAGTACCTCTTCCGCATCGCGCGGCTGATCCAGGAGCGCTCGCGCGAGCTGGCCGTGCTGGAAAGCCTCGACAACGGCAAGCCGATCAAGGAGTCGCGCGACTCCGACGTCCCGACGGCCGCGGCGCACTTCTTCTACCACGCCGGCTGGGCGGACAAGCTGGAGTACGCGGGCTACGGCCCGAACCCGCAGCCCCTCGGTGTCGCGGGCCAGATCATCCCGTGGAACTTCCCGCTGCTGATGCTGGCCTGGAAGATCGCGCCCGCGCTGGCCACCGGCAACACGGTCGTGCTGAAGCCGGCCGAGACGACGCCGTTGACCGCGCTGGTCTTCGCGGAGATCTGCCAGCAGGCCGAGCTGCCGCCGGGCGTGGTGAACATCCTGCCGGGCGCCGGCGACATCGGCGCGTCCATCGTGGAGCACGCCGGCATCGACAAGATCGCCTTCACCGGCTCCACCGAGGTCGGAAAGGCGATCCAGCGCCAGGTCGCGGGCACGCCGAAGAAGCTGACCCTCGAACTGGGCGGCAAGGCGGCGAACGTCGTGTTCGAAGACGCGCCGCTCGACCAGGCCGTCGAGGGCATCGTCAACGGCATCTTCTTCAACCAGGGCCATGTCTGCTGCGCGGGCTCGCGCCTGCTGGTGCAGGAGTCCATCGCCGAAGAGGTGCTGGAGAAGCTGCACCACCGCGTCTCGACGCTGCGCATCGGCGACCCGCTGGACAAGAACACCGACATCGGCGCGATCAACTCCGCCGAGCAGCTGGCGAAGATCCGCGGGCTCGTCGAGGCGGGTGACGCCGAAGGCGCGGAGCGCTGGACCAGCCCGTGCCCGGTCCCGGACCGCGGGTTCTTCTTCGCCCCGACGGTGTTCGCGAACGTCCACCAGTCGATGCGGATCGCGCGCGAGGAGATCTTCGGCCCGGTGCTGTCGGTGCTGACGTTCCGCACGCCGGACGAGGCCGTCGCGAAGGCGAACAACACGCCGTACGGGCTTTCCGCCGGGATCTGGACCGAAAAGGGCTCCCGGATCCTGTGGATGGCGAACCAGCTGCGCGCCGGCGTGGTCTGGGCCAACACCTTCAACCGCTTCGACCCCGCCGCCCCGTTCGGCGGCTACCAGGAATCCGGCTTCGGGCGCGAAGGCGGCCGCACCGGGCTGGAGGCGTACCTGAATGTCTGACCGGATTTCCGTCGCGAAGACGTACAAGCTGTACATCGGCGGCAAGTTCCCCCGTTCGGAGTCCGGCCGGGTCTACCCGGTGACGGACGCGAAGGGAAAGTTCCTCGCGAACGCGGCCCACGCGTCCCGCAAGGACGTCCGGGACGCGGTGGTCGCGGCCCGCAAGGCCTTCCCGGGCTGGGCCGCGGCGACGGCGTACAACCGCGGCCAGGTGCTCTACCGGGTGGCCGAGGTCCTGGAGGGCCGCCGCGACCAGTTCGTCGCGGAAGTGTCCGCTTCGGAGGGTCTGGCGACGAGGAAGGCCGAGTCCATTGCGGACGCGGCGATCGACCGCTGGGTCTGGTACGCGGGCTGGACGGACAAGATCGCGACGGTCCTCGGCGCGGCGAACCCGGTGGCGGGCCCGTACTTCTCGTTCACGGTCCCGGAACCGACGGGCGTGGTGGGCGTCCTCGCCCCGCAGTCCTCGTCGTTGCTGGGTTTGGTCGAGGTGCTGGCCCCGGTCCTGGCCACGGGTTCGACGGCGGTGGTGGTGTCGAGCGCGGAGCGCCCGCTGCCGGCGATCACGCTGTCGGAAGTCCTGGCGACGTCGGACGTCCCGGGTGGAGTGGCGAACATCCTGACGGGACGGGCCGCGGAGCTGGGCCCGTGGCTGGCGTCCCACGGGGACGTCAATGCGCTGGACCCGACGGGAGCGTCCCCGGACGACCGGCCGGAGTTGGCCCGCGAAGCGGCGAACACGGTGAAGAGGGTGCTGACGGTCCCGGCGGCCGAACCGGACTGGACGGCGGCGCCGGACATGACCCGCCTGCGGCGGTACCTGGAGGCCAAGACGGTCTGGCACCCGCTGGGCGTCTGAAAGCAGTAACCAAGACAGCCATTCGGACTATTGGTAACCTCTCGATCACACAGCGACACGAGAGGGAAGCTGGTGGCCGATCAACCGCGATGGGGTTTCGAAGAGTACAAGGACTGGGACGACGAACCGGCGGCGCCGACACCCGAGGCGCCGCCGGAGGACGAGCCGACGCTGTCCGGGAGCGATCCGGACGGAGTAGTCGAAGTACTCGTCACGGCGGACGCGGCGATCGCCGCGGTCCGGCTCGCCCGCGACTGGCGCAGATCCCTCGACCCCCGCGCGCTCGACGGCGCGACCACGGAGATCGAGAGCGAATTGACCGACGTGCTGCGCAAGCTCCACGACGGAAGCACGCCCGGTGAACTGGCGGTCGACCCGCGGGGCCCGCGATCTCGGAACTCGGGGTCATGCAGGACAAGTCGGATTGGCACGTGATGCAGTGAGCACCTCTTGGCCGCCAAGACCGGCCGCGGGTGCCATGGCCGTGATCCTGGCCTTGGCGGACTGGATCGCCCTGGCGTGGCTCGGCGTCGCCGCGCCCGCGCGGACCCATCCGCTCGTCTACTTCGGGCTGATCTTCCTCGGCGCCGGCGGATTCGCGCTGCTCCTCGCCGGTGTGGGCGCGCTCATGGCCCGTTCGCGTGCGCTTGCCAGGCAGCTGACGCCGTCGTTCGTCACCGGCGTGCGCAACCTCGTGCTGGCGATGTGGTGGTTCGCGATCGTGACCGATGCTTTCGGCTGCCTGATCGTCGTCGGTGCCGGCGGGCGCGGCGGCACCGCGCCGCTCACGGCGAGCACCGTGGTCACGGCCTTCGTCGTCGCCGCGCTCACCGTCATCGCCGCCGGCGTGACGTCGTTCTCCGTACGCCGGGCCTACCGCCTCAGCTCATCGTCACCGAGAAGTCCGTCAGTGTGAACCGCGCCTTCCCGCCACCCGTCGAGCAGAACTCGATCCCGTAACCGATCTGGTTCACCGTCGGGTTCGGCGGGACCAGCCCCTTCCCGATCGCCCACGCGATCATCGCCTGCAGGTCGATGCTGCCCGAGTACTGCGTCGACCGGGACACGAACGCCACGTACCCGCTGTCGTCCGCCCACACGTCGTACGAAAGACCGCCCGCCGTGTACGTCGCCAGCTTGTCGCCCGATGGCTGCTGCTTCAGGTTCTCCGTCCACACCATCAGCTCGCTGACGCCCTTGCCGTCGCCGACGCCGTTCAGCCACAGGTCGTACGCCACGTCGTAGATGCCCACGCCCGGGCCGCGGCCGGCGAACGTCGAGCGGATCACCGAATAGTCGTTGAACGGTTTCCCCTTCTGGTCGTTTATGTCCTTGTGGACGTTCGGATAGGTTTTCACCGACGTCGAGTCCGGTTGGCTGGATTCGACGTACCAGTTGTCGTACGCGCACGCGCGCAGCGTTTCCGGGCCCGCCTCGGCCGTGTTCCACATGTTGTTGTGGACGTAGTAGCCGCCGTCCGACCAGCCGCCGTCGGCCTCCGACGTCGAGAACTCCGGGCTCCGGCAGCCGCGCACCGGTGTCGTCGACGGCGGGGTCGGAGTCGGTACCACCGCACGGGAAGACGGCGTGGCCGAGACCGGGACCGACGTCGGGGGCGCGACGGACGAACTCGGCGAAGGGGACGCCGGTGTCGATACGGGAGCGGCCGCGCCGGCGACCGGCCCGGAACCGCAGCCCGCGACCGCCAGAAAGGGAATCGCCAACAACCAGGCCGGCATTCTTCGTCGCATTTTTCCCGCCCATGACCACAATTCGGCAGAACGAGGCGGAACCCTAACACGAAAAAGCGGGAATCAGGCGTGGTCTTCCGCGGGGTCCAGGTCGTGCGACGTGATCGGGCGGCCCGGCAGCTCGGTGCCCGGCCGCGCGCTGAGGCCGTCGATCATGATGCCGACGCACCGGCGGGCCGCCATCTCCGCGACCTCCGGCGACTTCGCGCGCATCTGCCGCAGCAGCGTCGCGAACAGGATCGCGATGTCCCCCGAGCCGACGTCCGGGCGGAGCTTGCCCTCGGCCTGCGCCCCGTCGACGAACTCGTCCATGACCACCAGGATCTCGTCCCGCAGCCGGCGGACCTCCGGATCGTGCTTGAGGATGGCCAGCGCCCGGTGCGACACCATCGCCAGCTGGACGCTCAGCTGCAGCTCGACCGACTGCCGCAGGAGCCGCTCGAGCGCGCGCCACGACGACGTCTCCTCGGCGGCGATCGCCCGGGCGTCGATCAGCACCCGCTCGAAGTTGTCCATCGCGACCGCGCGCACCAGCGCGTCCCGGTCCGGGAACCGGCGGTAGAGCGTCCCGACGCCGACGCCGGCCGCGCGGGCGATCTCCTCCATCGGCACCTCGGGCCCGGAGACGGCGAAGATGGACTTCGCGGCGGCCAGGATCTGGTCGCGGTTGCGGCGCGCGTCCGCCCGCAGGGTGGTCTCGGGGTCTGCCGTCATGCCGTTCGCCTTCCGCTGAATCGCGCGGCCTGATTCTCGCATGGTCAAGCGGCCACACACCGGATCCACATCGGGTCACCCGTTAGCTAGTGGACGACTTCCTTCCGCTTCGGTACCTTGGACCTGGAACCGGAATGTAATCCTCCGCATACTTTACGTCCGTTTTAGGGGGCCCGAAATGACCGAAGTCGCCGAACCCACCACCCAGGGCGACGTCTTCCCGCTCGTCCGCAGCTGCCCGTTCGCCCCGCCGCCGGCGTACGAAAAGCTGCGCGAAGCGGGCCCGGTCCAGCGCGTCGGCCTGCCCGACGGCTCGGAGGCCTGGGCCATCACGCGCCTGGAAGAGGTGCGGCAGATGCTGACCGACCCGCGGTTCAGCTCGAACCGGTTCAACCCGGGCTTCCCGATCCTGACGAAGCAGGGCCGGCCGCAGCGCCGCCGCTTCACCGCGTCGCTGATCAACATGGACGCGCCGGAGCACACCACCGCCCGCCGCGAGGTCGTCGGCGAGTTCACCGTCAAGCGCATGAAGGCGCTGCAGCCGCGGATCCAGCAGATCGTCGACGAGCACATCGACGCGATCCTGGCCGGCCCGAAGCCCGCCGACCTCGTCTCCGCGCTCAGCCTGCCGGTGCCGTCGCTGGTCATCTGCGAGCAGCTCGGCGTCCCGTACGCCGACCACGAGTTCTTCCAGTCCCGCAGCTCCACCCTGCTGAACCGGGAGGTGACGCAGGAGGCGCGCATCCAGGCCGTCGAGGAGATGCAGGGCTACCTCGACCAGCTGGTCAGCGCCAAGGAGGCCGAGCCGACCGACGACCTGCTCGGCCGCCAGGTCCGCAAGCAGCGCGAGGAGCACGGCGACGTCGACCACGACTCGCTCGTCTCGCTCGCGTTCCTCCTGCTGCTCGCCGGCCACGAGACGACGGCGAACATGATTTCGCTCGGCACGGTCGCGCTGCTGGAGAACCCGGACCAGCTGGCGATCATCAAGAACGACCCGGACAAGACGCTCGACGCCGTCGAGGAGCTGCTGCGGTACTTCACGATCGCCGAGTTCGCGACCTCGCGCGTCGCCACCGAGGACGTCGAGATCGGCGGCCAGCTGATCCGCGAGGGCGAGGGCGTCCTGGGCCTGAGCTACTCCGGCAACCGCGACGAAACGGCGTTCGAGGACGCCGACCAGCTCGACCTCGAGCGCGGCGCGCGCCACCACGTCGCGTTCGGCTTCGGCCCGCACCAGTGCCTCGGGCAGAACCTGGCCCGGATGGAGCTGCAGATCGTGTTCGACACGCTCTTCCGCCGCATCCCGGAGCTGAAGCTGGCCGCGCCCGTCGACCAGCTCCCGTACAAGCACGACTCGCAGATCTTCGGTCTTTACTGCCTGCCCGTGACCTGGTGAAGGGGGAAGTCATGACCACCGTCGAAAAGCACGAGTTCCCGATGACCCGCACCTGCCCGTTCGCGCCGCCGCCGGCGTACGAGGAGATCCGCGAAGAGGAGGCGGTCTCGAAGGTCGGGCTGCCCGACGGCGGCTGGGCCTGGGTGGTCACCCGGCACGAGGACGTCCGGACCGTGCTGAACGACCGCCGGTTCAGCGCCGACCGGCAGCACCCGGACTTCCCGCAGCTGGTCAAGGGCGGGTTCCGGCGGAAGGGCGACGAGCGCACCATGATCACCATGGACGCGCCTGAGCACGGGCCGGCCCGCAAGGCCGTGCTCGGCGAGTTCACCGTCCGCCGGATGGAGGCGCTGCGGCCGCGGATCCAGGAGATCGTGGACGGGCAGATCGACGCGCTGCTGGCCGGGCCGAAGCCGGGTGACCTGGTCGAGGCGCTGTCGCTGCCGGTGCCGTCGCTGGTGATCTGCGAGATGCTCGGCGTCCCGTACGCCGACCACGGCTTCTTCCAGGAGCACACGGCCAAGCTGATCAAGCGGACGACCTCGCCCGAGGAGCGCCGGGCGGCCTTCGACACCATCCGCGGTTACATGGCCGACCTCATCGCGAAGAAGGAGGCGAACCCGCCGGACGACCTGCTCGGCCGGCAGATCGTCAAGCTCCGCGAGGACGGCACCTACCGACGGGAGTCGCTGGCCGCGACGGGCTTCCTGCTGCTCGTCGCCGGGCACGAGACGACGGCGAACATGATCTCGCTGTCCACCGTGGCGTTCCTGCAGAACCCGGAGCAGCTCGCGGCGATCCAGGCCGACCCGGGCAAGACGCTCGACGCCGTCGAGGAGATGCTGCGCTACTGGACGATCGTCGACGCGGCCACCGCGCGCCTGTGCGTCGAGGACGTCGAGGTCGGCGGGCAGCTGATCAAGGCCGGCGAAGGCGTGCTGGCGCTGGGCTACGCGGCGAACCGCGACCCGCGCGCGTTCGAGAACGCCGACGAGCTGGACATCGAGCGCGGCGCCCGCCACCACGTGGCATTCGGCTTCGGCCCGCACCAGTGCCTCGGCCAGAACCTGGCCCGGATGGAGCTGCAGATCGTGTTCGACACGCTCTTCCGCCGCATCCCGACGCTGGCCCTGGCCGCGGACGTCGACGACCTGCCGTTCAAGGACGACGCGAACATCTACGGCCTGTACCGGCTGCCGGTGACCTGGTAGAGATCGGACTGCCATCCCACCACAGGAAAGAAGGACCATGAAGATCATCGCGGACACCGGGAAGTGCGTCGGCGCCGGGCAGTGCGTGCTCACCGAGCCCGCGCTGTTCGACCAGAGCGAGGACGACGGCACGGTCATCGTCCTCGACGACCAGCCCGAGGGCGACCTGGTCGAGAAGGCCCGCGAAGCGGTGCACGTGTGCCCCAGCCAGGCTCTCTCCCTGCAGGAGTGACGGGGAACGGCCACCTCGCGGGTAAGGGGTTGCCGCGAGGTGGCCGTGGCCTTCTTTCAGGACAGGCGGAGCGTGGTCTCCGGGTGGAAGGCGTGGGTCTCGCCTTCGCCGCGCAGCCCGACCCGGACGTTGTCGCCCATCCGCGGCGGCGTGCGGCCGTCCACCCGGACGACGAACCGGTCGTCGCCCACCTTGCCGTGCAGGTACGCGTCCGCGCCCAGTTCCTCCACCAGCTCGACCACCAGCTCGAAGCCGCCTTCGGAGACCAGCTCCAGCGATTCCGGCCGGACGCCGAAGACGACCTCGCGCAGGTCGCCGGCGGCCGAAAGCACCGAGCGCGGCAGCGGCAGCACGACGTCGCCCAGCCGGACGCCGCCCTCGGTCAGCGGCAGCGTCGCCAGGTTCATCGCCGGTGAGCCGATGAAGCCCGCCACGAACGAGTTCGTCGGGTTTTCGTACAGCTCCCGCGGCGACGCGCACTGCTGCAGGACTCCGTCGCGAAGCACCGCCACCCGGTCGCCCATCGTCATCGCCTCGACCTGGTCGTGCGTGACGTAGATGGTCGTCGTGCCCAGGCGCCGCTGCAGCTGGGCGATGTTCGCCCGGGTCTCCACGCGCAGCTTCGCGTCCAAGTTGGACAGTGGCTCGTCCATCAGGAACACGCTGGGCTCGCGCACGATCGCGCGGCCCATCGCGACGCGCTGCCGCTGCCCACCGGACAGCGCCTTCGGTTTGCGGTCCAGGAACTTCGAGAGATCCAGCAGGCGCGCCGCTTCGGCCACCTTCGCGTCTATGTCCGCTTTGGACAGTCCACGCAGCTTCAGCGCGAAGCCCATGTTCTCGGCCACCGTCATGTGCGGGTACAGCGCGTAGGACTGGAACACCATCGCGATGTCCCGGTCCTTCGGCGGCAGGTGCGTGACGTCCCGGTCGCCGATGTGGATGGCGCCCTCGTCGATGTCCTCCAGCCCGGCGAGCATCCGCAGCGCCGTCGACTTCCCGGACCCCGACGGCCCGACCAGCACCAGGAACTCACCGTCCGGCACCGTGAGGTCGAACTTGTCGACCGCCTTCACCGGCGGGGAGCCAGGATAGATCCGCGACGCCTGCTCGTAACTGACAGCTGCCATGACTACTTCACCGCTCCCATCGAGAGACCCCGGACGAGGTGGTTCTGCGCGATCCAGCCGACGATCATCACCGGCAGCGAGGCCAGCAGCGCGGCGGCGGAAAGCTGGGCCCAGTACAGACCCTCACTGGTGATGAACCCGACGAGGAACACCGGCACGGTGCCGGCTCGCGCCGCCGTCAGGTTGACCGCGTAGAAGAACTCGGTCCAGGAGAAGATGACGCAGATCAGCGCGGTCGCCGCGATCCCGGGCGCCACCACCGGCATGATGATCTTTCGCAGCAGCGTCGGCAGGTTCGCGCCGTCGATCCGGCCCGCCTCGATCATCTCGTGCGGCACCTCGAGGAAGAACGACCGCATCATCCAGATGGCCAGCGGCAGGTTCATCGACGTGTAGAGGATGACCAGCGCCCACACCGTGTCCAGCAGCTCGGTGTTCTGGGAGATGATGTACAGCGGGATGATCGCCGCCACGATCGGCAGCATCTTCGTCGAGAGGAAGAAGCCAGCGCGTTCGACGTGCCCTTCACCGGCGCCAGCGACAGCGCGTACGCCGCCGGGACGCCGAAGAGCAGCACCAGGATCGTCGAGAGGATCGTGACGAACGCCGAGTTCGACACGTAGGGCAGGAACCCGCCGTTCAGGACGTTGGAGATCTGGTCGAACGTCGGGGTGAACAGCAGCTTCGGCGGGTCGGTGTAGGCGTCCGCCTCCTGCTTGAACGCCGTGAGGATCATCCACAGCAGCGGGAAGACGAACAGGATCGCCAGCACCCAGGTCGCCAGGGTCAGCGAGCCCTTGCCGTACTGCTTCTTGCGGGGACGTGCCGCGACGGCCGTGGTCATTTGATCCCTCCGCTCACGGAGAAGGTGCGGAACATCAGGCGCAGCGCGAAGGTCGCGACGATCATCGTCAGGATCACCACGATCACGCCCATCGCCGACGACTGGCCGACGTCGAAGCCCTCGAACGCGCGCTGGTAGATGTAGTACGGCAGGTTCGTGCTGGCCGTGCCCGGCCCGCCCTGGGTCATCAGGAAGATGGCGTCGAAGCTGTTCACGATGTAGATCGCGCCCAGCAGCGTCGCCAGCTGCAGGAACCGGGACAGGTGCGGCAGCGTGATGGACGCGAACGTCCGCCACCGGCTGGCACCGTCCACAGAGGCCGCTTCGAGGACCTCTTTGGACTGGCTCTGCAGGCCGGCGAGGATGAGCAGCATCATGAACGGCGTCCACTGCCACACGATCTGGGCCATCACCGAGGCCAGCGGGAACTCCGAAAGCCAGTCGGTGTCGGTGCCGAAGACGAAGTGCAGCAGCCCGTACGTCGGGTCGAACACCGTGGTCTTCCACAGCAGCGCGCCGGCCGCCGGCAGGATCAGGAACGGCGTGATCAGCAGCGTCCGGACGACACCGCGGCCGAAGAACTTCCGGTCGAGCAGGATCGCCAGGCCGAGGCCGAGCAGCAGCGCGACCAGCACGCACACCACCGTCAGCACGACGGTGTTGAGCAGCGCGACCAGGAACGTCGTGTCACTGAAGACGTCGATGTAGTTGTTCAGGCCGACGAAATGCCGGGAGCCCGGCCGGACCAGGTTCCACGACTGGAACGAGTAGAACACGGTGAGCAGGAACGGCAGCTGCGTCACCGCGATGACGAAGATCAGCGCGGGCAGCAGCGGCAGCCGCCGCTTGGCCGCGGTGCTCAGGCCTTTCTTCTCCTCGACCTTCGCGTGCGTGTGGGACTGGGGCGTGTCTACGGAGAGCGTGGACATCACTGCACCGCCTTGTAGGAGTCGCCCACCGTCTGGGCGTAGTCCTGGGACTGCTTCAGGGCGTCGGCCACCGATTCGCGGCCGGCGATCGCCGCCGAGAGCTGCTGGCTCACCCGGGTGCCCAGGTCCTGGAACTCGGGGATGCCGACGAACTGGATGCCGGGGTAGGGCACCGGGTTCGCCATGGCCTTCTGCTGGTTCGCGTCCGCGATGCCGTCGAGCGTCGGCTTCGCGTAGGCCGCCGCGGCCTTCGCGTAATCGGGGATGTCGTACGTCGACTGGCGCACGCCCGGCGGGACGCGGTTCCAGCCGTAGGTCTGGCCGACCTTCTGCACGTACGCCTTGTCGGTCATCCAGGCCATGAACTTCCAGGCCGCGTCCTTGTCCTTGGCGACCTTCGGGATGCCCAGGGCCCAGGTGTAGAGCCAGCCGCTGGCCTGCGTCTTGACGACCGGCGCGGGCGCGTACCCGGACTTGCCGACGATCTTGCTGCTCGACGGGTCCTCGTTGGTGCCCGCCATGACCGTCGCGTCGTACCACATCGCGGCCTGGCCCTGGGTGTAGCGCGTGCCGCACTCGGAGAACCCGGCGCTGGAGGCGCCGACCTCGCCGTGCTCGCGGATGAGGTTGACGTAGAAGTTCGCGG
This sequence comes from Amycolatopsis sp. NPDC114478, assembly GCF_055633805.1. Lineage (NCBI taxonomy): Bacteria > Bacillati > Actinomycetota > Actinomycetes > Pseudonocardiales > Pseudonocardiaceae > Amycolatopsis > Amycolatopsis sp. NPDC114478. The sequence continues at coordinate 86,991 of NZ_JBVKDO010000003.1, forward strand.
CTTGCGTGAACTCCGGCGACGTCAGCTTGGCGTTCCAGTCCTTGTCGAACCACTGCGCGCCGAAGGTGTTGGCCACGGTCGTGAACGGCGCGAGGCTCTCGCCCCAGCCGGGCTTGCCGCGCAGGCAGATGCCGCTGACGCCGGCGGCCTTGTCGTCCAGCTTCGCGGCGAAGTCGGCGATCTGCTGCCACGTCGGCTTGGCCGGCATGGTGATCCCGGCCTTGTCGAAGAGGTCCTTGCGGTAGGCCAGGAACGACGACTCGCCGTAGAACGGCACCGCGTACATCTGGTTCTGGTACGACAGCGACTGCTTGATGCTGGGGATGAAGTCGCCTTCGTCGTAGCCCTGGGTGGCCGCCATGTGCGGTTCGAGGTTCTCGAGCCAGCCGTTGGCCGCCCACTGCGGGGCCTCGTAGTTGCTGATCATGACGACGTCGAACTCGCCGCCCTCGGTGGCGGTCGACGCGGTGATCTTCGCGCGGGCCTGGTTTTCCGGCAGCGAAACGAACTTCAGGTTGATGCCGGTGGCCTTCTCGAACTCCGGCGCGAGCGAGATCGCGTCCTTCATCTGCGGGTTGGACACGATCGCGATGACGAGCGTCGAGTTACCGGTGCCGATCGAGCCGGCGCCCGCGCAGCCGGTGACCAGCAGCGATGTCGCGGCGAAGAGGGTGAGGAGCTTACGCACGGCCGCCTCCCGGGAGTACCTGCACCTTGAGGCCCGAGCCGCTGCGCATCTTGGCCAGCGCCTCGGGGTACTGCTCCAGCGGCAGCGTGTCCGTGAGCAGCGAATCCGTGTCGATCGCACCGGAGGCGACGAGGTCGAGCGCGGTGCCGAAGCTGTGCAGCACGGCCATCGAGCCGACGATGGTGATCTCGTCGTTGTAGATGCGGAACGGCGAAAGCGCGACGCGGGCTTCGGCCGGTGCGACGCCGAAGACGAGCAGCCGGCCGCCGCGGCGGATCGAGTCGAAGGCCGCTTCGATGGCGGGCGCGGCGCCGGTGGCGTCGACGGCGACGTCGAACTTCTCGCCGTTCAGGTCGCTGACGTCCTTCGCGGTGGCGACGGCACCGAGGCTTTTCGCCCGTGGCAGGCGGGCTTCGTTGCGGTCGACCACCGTGACCTGCGCGCCGGAGCGCTGCAGCAGCTGCTGCATGATCAGGCCCATGGTGCCGGCGCCGACCACGAGGAAGCGCTCGCCGGCTTCGACCCCGACGCGGCGCACGCCGTGCACCGCGCAGGAGACGGGCTCGACCAGCGCGCCCTGTTCCCAGGTCATCGAGTCGGGCATGCGGTAGCAGGTGGACGACGGAACGGCGACGTACTCGGCGAAGGCGCCGTTGACGGTGTCGCCGGTGGCACCCCAGTTCGCGCAGAGGTTGCCGTGGCCGGCGCGGCACGGGCCGCAGTAGCCGCAGAACAGCGACGGGTCGACGGCCACGCGGTCGCCGACCTTCCACTCGCCCGGCACGTCCGCGCCGAGCTCGACGATTTCCCCGGCGAACTCGTGCCCGGGGACGATGGGGTACGGGGTGGGCGGGAAGTGCCCGTCCGCGATGTGCAGGTCGGTCCCGCAGATTCCGCACGCTCCGACCTTGACGACGACCTGACGTTCCGCGGGTTTCGGATCGGGCACCTCGCCGACCCTGATCTCACCGGGCCGGTCGACGATGGCGGCACGCATGCCTAGCCCCTTTCTCGCGCTCATATGAGCGGCGTTGACCTATGGCGTCGAGAACACGTAAAGGCATTACAGGACTGACCTCGGTGTTACGTCAACCTTTCGGGCAGATTTCGCGCTATAGTGCTCAGATGAGCGCTTCTCGCAAGGGTGCCTCGCTCACGGAAGCGATGCTGCTCGCCACCGTCGCCCGGCGCTTCTACGTGCAGGGACGCTCCAAGCTGGAGATCGCCGACGAGTTCGGCGTCAGCCGGTTCAAGGTGGCCCGGATGCTCGACACGGCCATGGAGTCCGGGCTGGTCAGGGTGGAGTTCTCGCTGCCGGCGCCGGTGGACCTGGCGTTGTCGGACGAGGTGCGCTCGGCGTACGGCCTGAAGCAGGCACTCGTGCTCGAACGCTCAACCGAGCGCGAGCCGCGGGAGGTCGTCCGGGCCAAGATCGGGACGCTGGCAGCCCGGCTGCTGGAGGAGATCGCGACGCCGTCGGACGTGATCGGCCTGTCGTGGGCCCGGTCGGTGAACGCGATGACCGAGGCGATCCGGTCGTTGCCGCGGTGCCCGATCGTCCAGCTGTGCGGGGTGCAGGCGGGGATGGACATGCGCGGCCGGTCGGTCGAGACGGTCAGCCGCGTGACCTCGGTGTCCGGCGGCGACGCGTACCCGATCTTCGGGCCGTTGGTGCTGCCGGACCGCCGCACGACGGAGACGTTGCGGCGGCAGCCGGGCATCGCGGAGACGTTCGGCCAGTTCCGGTCGCTGACCAAGGCGGTGGTCAGCATCGGCGCGTGGCAGCCGGGCGAGTCGACGGTGTACGACGCGCTGGACGAAGCCGAGCGAGCGGCAATCGCGGCCCGCGGGGCGACGGCGGAGGTGGCAGCGCGGTTGTTCGATGCTTCGGGGAACGCTTTGTCGACCGGGTTGGCTCATCATGTGCTGGCGATCAGCCACGAGGAGCTGATGGCGGTGCCGGAGGTGATCGCGCTGGGCTACAGCCGCCCGAAGGCGGCGGCGGTGGACGCGGTCCTGAGGTCGGGAATGGTGTCAACGCTGATCACCGACGCGGCGGCGGCGGTGCCGTTGCTGGCGTTGGCGGCGAAGAACCCGCCTTCGTGACAACCGCGGGAGTACGGGCGGCCGGTTTCCGTACTCCACCGGCGTTGTCATTGGTCACGCTGATCGTGCTCGGTCTTGAGCGGCGACGACGTCGTCGCCGTGCTCGGCAGCCCACCGTCCGAAGCCCTCGATCGGCTCCAGGAAACTTGAACCCAACGCCGTGAGCGCGTACGCGCCTTCGCGGCGCTCGACGAGCCCGTCGAACTCCAGGCGCCGCAGGGTTTCCGTGAGCACCTTCGCGCTGATTCCGCCGATGGCTCGCCGCAGGTCGACGTGCCGGCGCGGGCCGTCGCGCAGTGCCCAGAGCACCACCGGGTTCCACGTGTTGGCGACCAGGTCGAACGCGAGCCGCGTCCGGCAGTCGGCGAGGAAGTCCATGGTTACCGTTCGGTTCCTTCCCGGGTTCCTACCGTCGTGCTGGACAGCCAAGCACAAGGAGGCGGCATGCGGATCGGGATCTTCGGCACCGGCGCGATGGCGGACGCGCTCGGCACCCAGTGGGCGCGCGCGGGCCACGAAATCAGGGTGGCGGGCCGCAAGACGGGAACGTGGCGCGAGGTGGCCGCGTTCGCCGAGGTGGTCCTCCTCGCCATCCCCGCGGCGGCGATCGGCGAGGTGCTCGCTAAGGCCGGGCCGCTGGCCGGAAAGGTCCTGGTGGACTGCACCAACGACCCGGCCCTGACCGGCGCCCCGGTGGCCTCGCGGATCGTGACGGAGGCCAACGTGGTTAAGGCGTTCAACCTGGCCCACGTGGACGTCTGGCGGATGACGCCACCAGTGTTCGACGGCCGCCCACTATCGGTCCCGCTGTGCGGCGACGACCCTTCGGCGCTGGACGCGGTGAGCACACTGGTCCGCGACATCGGCGCGAAGCCGGTGCCCGCGGGCGGCTTGGACCGCGCGGCTCTGCTGGAGGCCACGGCCGCGTTCGTCATCGGGCTGTGGTTCGCGGGCGAAGACGCCCAGGCGATCCTGACGCCGATGGCTTGAGGGGGCAGAGGCCGTACTCGATGGCGGTGGCGTCCGCGCCTGCCAGCCGGACGCTCCCGTCGATGCCGCCGACGCCGCACGAGCGCGCCCCCGCCCTCCTCTGGGGGGACGTCCCTAGTCCAGTCTATCGGCTCTGACCTGCACAAAAGGGTGACCAGCCGAATCTGTGGACAACCGAACCCGATGTGGATAACTCGCGCGAGACCGGCGCCGGGCGATTCAGCCCACCGCTTCGACATTTCCCGACGCCAGATCCGCCGCACGGGCGCGCAACGGCGCCCCGCCGCGCGGGACCACCGTCACCTCTGCCGAGGCCAAATCCGTCACCACCGTGCTCAACGTCATCAGCGGATCACCGCCGACGGCGTCCCGCCGCACATCCTGAGTCAACGCCGAAACCAGCCACTTCGCGTCCGGAGCGATCGGATCCAGGTGCGCACACACCTCGGCGCGAGCCAAGCTCTCCTCGGAAGCCGCATCCAACGAGGGCGACAACCGACGGAAATGGTTGGTGTGCCAAGCAAACCCACTGTCCACAGTGGTCACGGCGGTCTCGTGCCCCGCCGTCTCGACCACCGTCACCGAAGGCGAACCAATCTGACCCATCGTATAGGCGAACCCACCCGCGGAAGGACGCGAACGCAGGAGCGACACCGCCTCCGCCAACCCGGACGCGCGCTGCGCCGAGCGCGCCACGAAGTGGCGGCCCGCGCACGGCGATGGCTTCACCACGCTCACGCTGTCGATCCCCCACACCAGCCCGTGCGTCGTCAGCGTGAACGTGTTCGACGGCAGGAACCCCGGGTACCACCAGACGCACACGCCCGGCTCGCCGTCGATCAACAGCGTCAGCAGGCGGCCGATCCCGTCGAACATCGGGGCGCCGTCCTCGTTGTGGCCGAGCAGCGAAGGCGCGAACGCCAGGTCCGTGCAGCCCGTCCCGTCACCCTCGCCCAAGTCGCCGCGCAGGTTGGCCAGCAGCAGGTCGTCGAACGGCACTCCCGCGCCCGCCGCCAGCGCCGTCAGCTCGGCGTACGCGTCCGGGTGCTCGACCTGCGACGCCGATTCGATCGCGCGGAACAGCACCGGCGACCGCCGGGCCCGTGACACGACCGGCCACGACGGCAGACCGTCCAAAACGGTCCGGATGTCCGCCGCGGCGTGCGCGCCCAGCGCGTGGAAAGCGGCTTCCCGGGGACCTCGGACGATCGTCCAGCGCACGTCGCCGATGCGGTGCTCCCGCACTGTCGCCACCATGGGATCACGATGACTGACCAGTCAGGAATCCGCAACGGTCAGTGCGCCCACCTCCGTCACGCGCACCACGGCCATCCCCGCCTCGTCGGACGCCGCCAGGTCGACCTCCGCGCTGATGCCCCAGTCGTGGTCGCCCGCCGGGTCGTCGAAGATCTGGCGGACCTTCCAGACGTCCGGCTGCTGGTCGATCATCAGCAGCTTCGGGCCGCGCGCGTCCGGGCCGGTGCCGAGCGCGTCGTACTCCTCGAAGTAGTCCTCGATCGCGTCTTGCCACGCGTCGGCGTCCCAACCGGACGCCGCGTCCAGCTCGCCGAGCACCGACCACGCCCGCCGCGCGAACAGCTCGACCCGGCGGAACAGCTCGTTGCGCACCAGGACGCGGAACGCGCGCTCGTTGCGCGTCACGCCCGACGGCGTCGAAGGCGGCTGGTGCGACGGCGGACCCTCTTCCGTCGGGTGCCGCAGCGCTTCCCACTCGTCCAGCAGACTCGAGTCGACCTGCCGGACGAGCTCGCCGAGCCACTCGATGAGATCCTGCAGCGACTCGGTCTTCGCCTCGTCGGGCACCGTGTGGCGCAGCGCGTCGTAGACGTCGGCGAGGTAGCGCAGCACCAGGCCTTCCGACCGCGCGAGCTGGTAGAACCCGATGTACTCGACGAAGTTCATCGCGCGCTCGTACATGTCGCGCACGACCGACTTCGGCGAGAGCTCGTAGTCGTCGACCCACGGGTGGCCCTGCCGGTAGCTGTGGAACGCGCCCTGCAGCAGCTCCTCCAGCGGCTTCGGGTACGTGACGTTCTCGAGCAGCGCCATCCGTTCGTCGTACTCGATGCCCTCGGACTTCATCGCGTTCACGGCCTCGCCGCGCGCCTTGAACTGCTGCTGCGACAGCACCGGTCGCGGGTTGTCCACAGTGGATTCCACAGTGGATACGACGTCGAGCGCGTAGCTCGGCGACTCGAGGTCGAACAGCTCGATCGCCGCCAGCGCGAACGGCGAAAGCGGCTGGTTGAGCGCGAAGTCGAACTGCAGGTCGACGGTGAGGCGGATGATCCGGCCCTGCTCGTCCGGTTCGGACAGTCGTTCGACGACGCCGGCGGCGAGCAGCGCGCGGTAGATCGCGATGGCGCGCAGGATGAGCTTGCGCTGCGACGCGCGGTCCTCGTGGTTGTCCTCCAGCAGGTGGCGCATCGAGTCGAACGCGTTGCCCGGCCGCGAGATCACGTTCAGCAGCATCGAGTGCGTGACCTTGAAGCTCGACGTCAGCGGCTCGGGGTCGGCCGCGATGAGCCGGTCGAACGTGCTCTCGGTCCAGTTGACGAACCCCTCCGGGGCCTTCTTCCGGACGATCTTCTTTTTCTTCTTCGGGTCGTCGCCCGCCTTCTCCAGTGCCTTCGCGTTCTCGACGACGTGGTCGGGTGCCTGCACGACGACGTAGCCGTCGGTGTCGTAGCCCGCCCGCCCGGCACGGCCGGCGATCTGGTGGAACTCGCGCGCCTTGAGATGGCGCTGGCGGACGCCGTCGTACTTGGTCAGCGCGGAGAAGACCACCGTCCTGATGGGTACGTTGATGCCGACGCCGAGGGTGTCGGTCCCGCAGATCACCTTGAGCAGCCCGGACTGGGCCAAGGTCTCGACCAGCCGCCGGTACTTGGGCAGCATGCCGGCGTGGTGGACGCCGATGCCGTGGCGGACCAGCCGCGAGAGCGTCTTGCCGAAGCCGGCGGAGAAGCGGAAGTCGCCGATCAGCTCGGCGATGGACTCCTTCTCGGCCTTCGTCGTGACGTTGATGCTCATCAGCGTCTGCGCCCGCTCGATGGCCGCGGCCTGCGAGAAGTGCACGACGTAGACGGGTGCCTGGCCGCCGTTGAGCAGCTCGGACATCGTCTCGTGCAGCGGCGTGAGCGCGTACCGGAAGGTCAGCGGCACCGGGCGCTGCGCCGACGTGACGACGGCGGTCGGCTTGCCGGTGCGGCGCGTCAGGTCCTTCTCGAAGAAGGACACGTCGCCCAAGGTCGCCGACATCAGGACGAACTGGGCCTTCGGCAGTTCCAGCAGCGGCACCTGCCACGCCCAGCCGCGGTCGGGCTCGGAGTAGAAGTGGAACTCGTCGGCGACGACCTGCCCGACGGGCGCCTCGGCACCGAACCGCAACGCGATGTTCGCCAGGATTTCGGCCGTGCAGCAGATGATCGGGGCGTCCGGGTTGACGCTGGAGTCACCCGTCATCATCCCGACGTTGTCGGCCCCGAAGATCTCGATGAGCTGGAAGAACTTCTCCGAGACGAGGGCTTTGATGGGCGCGGTGTAGTAGCTGCGGCGGCCCTGGGCGAGCGCGGTGAAGTGCGCGCCGACGGCGACGAGGCTCTTCCCGGAGCCGGTCGGCGTCGAGAGGATGACGTTCGATCCGGAGACGATCTCCATCACCGCCTCCTCCTGCGCCGGGTACAGCTCGATGCCCCGGTCGGCCGTCCAGGTCGTGAAGGCTTCGAACAGGGCGTCGGGGTCGGGATCCGCAGGCAGGAGGTCGGTGAGTGTCATCAGACGTCCATCGTGCCATCCGCTCGTCGCAAAGTCGGCAGGGGCGATCGCATCGCGAGTGGTAAACCCGTAGGCTTCGCGTTACCGCGCTTCGACCGGGAGATACGGTGTCGCGCGCACACGGGCGGTACACCGGAGGGCTTAGGAATGGCACAGGACATCATCCCGATCGAACTCGGGCTGCCGCAGGGCGACGTCGTCACCCTGTGGGCCCCGCGCTGGCGGGAAGACGGCGAGGAGTGGGAAGCGTTCCTCGGCGACGAGGACGACCTGTACGCCTTCCCGGACGCCGCGCACCTGGCCGCCTTCGTCCGCACGTCGGAGCGGCACGACCTGATCGACCACCCGGCGTGGGACGCCGTGCCGTCGCTGAACGTGCCGGAGCTGATCCCGGACGAGGACCACACGTACGACCTCGTCGGCGTGCCCGAGCTCGTCGCCGAGGAGCCGGACGTCTGGCACATCGCCGAGCTGGCGGAGATCGTCGGCATCGTGCGGTCGCTCGCGGACGTCTGCGACCTCGAAGAGGTGCACGAGATCCTCGACTCGACCGAAGGCTTCTCGCTGCTGGACCAGGGCACCCTCCCGTTCACCGGGAGCGTCGGCGTCCAGGTGTGGAACGACCTGTCCGAGACGGTGTCGACGAAGTGGGACACCGTCCTGGACGCGATCGACGGGCTGGTGACGGTGCCGGACGTCGACGAGAAGGTCCTCGAGCAGACGGCCGAGGAGCTGGCGGCGTTCCACGAGGAGTCCGCGGAGGCCGAGGCCGGCGCCGAGGGTGAAGAGGACCTCGAGGCTTTGGACTCGGCTTCCGAAGACGACGAGGAAGAAGAAGAGGGCCCGGTCGGCTTCTGGGCCGAGGTGGGCATCGACCCGATCAAGATCATCACGTCCGGCGCGGAGTACTACACGCTGCGCTGCTACCTGGACGACACCCCGGTGTTCCTGGGCAGCGAGGGCGAGATCGACGTGTTCACGTCGGAGAAGGCCCTGGTCCGCGCGCTGGCCGACGGCAAGGACCTCGCCGACACGGACCTCGCGGACGTGTCCACGTGGGACGAAGTCCTGGCCAAGGCGACGGCCGGCGAGCTCGAGATCGAGGTCGACCCGGAGAACACGTACGTGCTGACGGGCCTGGACGCGGACATCGCGGAGGGCCCGGAGTCGATCGACCCGACGCAGCTGGAGCTGGCGGTCGAGCTGATCACGGACGCGGCGGACTGGGCGGGCGACGACTCGGCCGAGACGGCGCTGGCGGGCAACGAGAGCCTGGGCTGGCTGGTGTCGTTCGTGCTCCGCCCGGACCCGACGCGCCTCGAGCCGTCGGCGCCGTTCGACGCGGAGCAGAGCGCGTGGCGCAAGCTCGTCGAGGGTTTCGAGAACCGCCTGACGGTGGCTTGACCTTTCGGCTCACGAAGGCCGCCTCCCGTGGTTGGGGAGGCGGCCTTCGTCGTGTCCGGGGTGCAGGCGGAGGGTCAGGGCGACCCCAGCGCGCCCGAGTGGCCGCGCCTGACCTCAACGCCGCCCGGAGCGGGTGTCACTCCTCCGAAGCGGGCTCCGCCCGGACCGGGACCACCAGCACCGCCAGCGCCGGGAACACCGCCGCCACGCAGAACGCCAGCGCGTACCGGCTGTCGCCGATCACCAGGCCCAGCAGCGGCGGCGTCAGCGAGGCCGCGATGTTCTGGCCCGTGTTCTGCGTCCCCATCGCGCGGCCCGACCACGCCAGGCCCGCCAGCTCCGCCGATGCCGTGAAGCCCAGGCCGTTGTCCGCCACCGTGATGATCCCCGCCAAGGCCAGCGCCAGCAGCACCAGCCACAGCCCCGTCGCGTCCCCCACCGCCACCAGCAGCATGACCAGGCAGCTCAGCACCGCCAGCTGACGCATCGGCCGCAGCCGGCTGCCGACGCGGTCGGACCACCAGCCCGACCCGAGCCGGCCCGCCGCGCCCAGCACCTGGACCACCGCCAGGAACCAGCCCGCGGACAGGGGGCTCCAGTGCTGCACCGCCACCAGGTACGCCGGCGCGAACGCCGATACCGCGAACTGCGGCACCACCAGCAGCGCGCTCGCGCCGTGGACGCGCCACAGCGTCGCGTGCCGGTACGGCGAAGTCGGCTTCTCCCCCGAAGCCGGCCGCGGCGGCCGGGGCGGGTCCGTCACCAGCCACGCCACCAGCAGCGCGACGACGATCGCCAGCCCGGCCGGCAGCAGCACCGCCGCGCGGAACCCGAAGTGCGCGGCCAGCGGCGGCAGCCCGAGCGCCGCGACACCCACGCCGAGCGGCTGGGCCGTCTGGCGGATCCCCATCGCCACGCCGCGCTCGGACTTCGCGAACCAGCCCATCACAACGCGACCGCTCGCCGCGTTCACCGAAGCCGTACACGCACCCGCCGCCAAGAACACCCCAAAGAGCAGCCCGACCGGGTGAGTTCCTACCCCGGCGTACACCAGGAGTAACCCCGAGGCCCCCAGTCCGAGGGCCATGATCAGACGCTCTCCGTAACGGTCCGCAGCCGCGCCCCACACGATCAGGGTGAACAGGAGACCGATGCTCGGCGCCGCGACGACCGTGCCGGCCTCCGCCAGCGTCAGCCCCTCCGCGTCGCGCATGGCCGGGACCAGGAACGGGATGCCGTAGAGGAACGAGCAGCTCGCGGTCTGCGCGGCGAGGCCGAGCGCGAGGATGAGCCACCGACGGGAACTCGCGTGCAGCTGCTCGACCGGACCCTTCGCGACCTGCGCCATCGTCCCCACCGTCTCACTATTTGAGAACAACTTCCTATATAGTGAACGATAGTTGGCATGGCTAAGGACCGCAAGCGGCTTGCGGTCCTTAGCGGGCGGGTCAGCGCAGCGCGGCGTACCCGGGCTTGATGACGTCGTCGATCAGCGCGAGCCGGGCGTCGAAATCGATGAACGCGGATTTCATCGCGTTGATCGTGAACCACCGGAAGTCGTCGAGGTCGTACCCGAAGGTCTCGTGCAGAGTGGTGAATTCGCTGGTCATCGTGCATCCGCTCATCAGCCGGTTGTCCGTGTTCACGGTCACCCGGAAGCGCAGCCGCTTGAGCAGGGCGAGCGGGTGCTCGGCGATCGAGCGGACGGTGCCTGTTTGGACGTTCGACGACGGGCAGATCTCCAGCGGGATGCGACGGTCGCGGACGTACGCGGCCAACCGTCCAAGGTGGACCGTGCCGTCCGCGTCGGTCTTGACGTCCTCGACGATCCGCACGCCGTGCCCGAGCCGTTCGGCTCCGCAGTGCTGAATCGCCTCCCAAATGGACGGCAGACCGAACGCTTCTCCCGCGTGAATGGTGAAATGCGCATTGTTCTGGCGCAAATACTCGAAAGCGTCGAGATTGCGGGTCGGCGGGAATCCGTCTTCGGGGCCGGCGATGTCGAACCCGACCACGCCGGCGTCGCGGTAGCGGACGGCCAGGTTCGCGATCTCGAGGGCGCGGGCGTGCTGGCGCATCGCGCAGAGCAACGTCCCGACGCGGATGCTGCCGCCGTTCGCGGCCACGCGGCGAGTGCCCTCCGTGAACCCCGCCTGGACGGCCTCGACCACCGCATCGAGTGACAGACCGCGTTCGACGAACAACTCCGGTGCGTAGCGCACCTCGGCGTAGACGACGCCGTCGGCGGCCAGGTCCTCCACTGCCTCCGCCGCGACCCTGACCAGCGCTTCCTCCGTTTGCATCACTCCGCACGTGTGCGCGAAGGTCTCGAGGTAGGAAACGAGTGAGCCGGAGTCGGCCGCCCGGCGGAACCAGGTGCCCAGCTCGGCCGGGTCGGTGGTGGGCAGACCGGCATAACCGGTGGCGTCGGCGAGCTCGGCGACGGTGGCCGGGCGGAGGCCGCCGTCCAGGTGGTCGTGCAGGAGGACCTTGGGCGCGCGGCGGAGTGTCTCGCTGGTCAGAACAGGGCTTTCGTCAGGCATCCCCCAACGGTAACCTCGTTGTCATTCCCCTACATGGCCGTAAGTCTCAGGCTCGGGCTAACCCTCAGCGTTGACGATCATGTGACGAATCGGCCATCCGGGGGCAGCCTCCGCAATAGGCTCTTCACGGGGGCCATACAGACAGCAATTTTTGCAATCGATAAGCTTCGTGGCACGTCCCTCCATTTCCCCGCCGACGAAGGACACACAGCAGTGACCACTGACAACCACATTGCCGCCCCGTCCTTCGACCGGATGCGCAACATGCTGGTGCGCGCGGCCGAAGTGCGTGAGAGCGAGCAGCAGCAGATCTTCGACGCGCTCGACGACATCTACGCCCGCCTCGCGCCGGTGGACTCGCTGGGCGCGGTCCGCAAGCGGCTCTCCGAGATGCCCGACCGCACCGAGGTCAGCGTCCTGGCCGAGCGCCTCGACGAGACGATGTCGCGCCTCGAGGCCCAGGACAACGCGATCGCCGCGCTGACCCGCGCGGTCGAGAGCATCGTCGACAAGCTCGCCAAGCCCTTCGCGCAGCTCGACGGCCGCCTCGACGGGGTCGCCGCGCGGTTCGAGGGCGTCGCCGGGCGGATGGACGGGCTCGAGGACAAGCTCCAGAACATCCACCGCCGGCTCGACGAGCTGGGCGGCCACCTCGACAAGCAGGACGCGAAGCTCGACTCGCTGCCGCAGTCGGTGCACGGCCCGGTCCGCGAGCGGATCGAGCAGGCCGAGTCGACGCTGCGCGAGCGCGTCGACACCGCCGACCACGAGCTGCGCGCGAAGGTCGACGAGCTGGACCGCGCCACCAAGGAGCGGATCGGCGCGAACACCGAGGCACTCAAGACGGCGCTGACCGAAACCGGCGAGATGATCGACGCCTCGGACCGCCTGGAGAACCTCGGCAACCGGCTCGAGACGGTCACCACCCGCCTCGACGAGCTGGCCGGCCGCCTCGACAAGGTGGAGGACGGCTTCCTGTCGAGCCTCGGCGACCTCGACGGCGCGGTCAAGAGCGGCCTGGCCAAGGTCGAGGGCACGCTGTCCAAGCAGCCGGACACCGACTCGGTGGACACGCTGGTCCGCAGGAGCAACGACGAGAGCGTCCGCCGCATCGGCGGCCAGCTCGACGAGGCGATGGCGACCTTCGCGGAGCTGATGCTCGGCGGCGGTCCGGCGGTCCAGCAGATCTCCCCGCCCCCGCCGGCCCCGCGCCAGCCGCGTCGCAGCTCGCGCAACGGCCGGGCGCCGAAGGCCGCGGACGTGAAGGGCAAGACGGGCGAAGGCTCCGAAGAAGCCACGGAGTAGGACTCACTGTGCAGAAGGCCCCCGCCGGGATCCGGCGGGGGCCTTCTTCATACTTCAGATGCCACTCGGGCGGGTGATCACCTTCGCGACGATCATCACAGCCCAGCTAGCCGCGGATGGTCTCCACGACGATCGGGCCCGGCTCGGGTGCCGACGAAGCGATCGTGAAGCCACCCTCGAGAGCGGACAGGGCCGCCGGGACCACGTCCGGGGTGTCCGTGTGCAGCTCCAGCAGCGGGTCGCCCTCCGACACCGCGTCGCCGGGCTTGGCCAGGCACAGCACGCCCGCCGCGGCCTGGACGGGGTCCTCCTTGCGGGCCCGGCCCGCGCCCAGCCGCCACGCCGCGACACCCACCGCGTACGCGTCCAGCGAAGCCAGCACGCCCGAAACCGGAGCAACGACCGTGTGGACGTGCGAAGGCGTCGGCAGCGGCGCCGCCGGGTCGCCGCCCTGGGCGGAGATCATCCGGCACCACGTCTCGTACGCCTCGCCCGAAGCCAGCACCGCCGCCGGGTCCACGTCGAGACCGGCGAGGGCCAGCATCTCCCGCGCCAGGGCGAGAGTCAGCTCGACGACGTCCGAAGGGCCGCCGCCCTGCAGAACGGAAACCGACTCCGCGACCTCCACCGCGTTGCCGACCGCCCGGCCCAGCGGGACGTTCATGTCGGTCAGCAACGCCGTCGTCGGGACGCCGTGGTCGCGGCCGATCGACGTCAGCGTCGAAGCCAGCTCGCGTGCCTGGGAAAGCGACTTCATGAACGCGCCCGACCCGAACTTCACGTCCAGGACCAGCCCGGACGCCCCTTCGGCGATCTTCTTGCTCATGATCGAGCTGGCGATCAGCGGGATCGACTCCACAGTGGACGTGACGTCCCGCAGCGCGTACAGCTTCTTGTCCGCCGGCGCGAGCCCGGACGTCGCCGCGCAGACCACCGCGCCGACGTCCTCCAGCTGCGCCTGGATTTCCGCGGTGGACAGCGAAGCGCGCCAGCCCGGGATCGACTCCAGCTTGTCGAGCGTGCCGCCGGTGTGGCCGAGCCCGCGCCCGGACAGCTGCGGCACCGCCGCGCCGCACGCCGCCACCAGCGGCGCCAGCGGCAGCGTGATCTTGTCGCCGACCCCGCCGGTGGAGTGCTTGTCGACCGTCGGCCGGGAGACCGAAAGCGACAGCCGCTCGCCGGAGGAGATCATCGCGTGCGTCCACCGCGAGATCTCGGCGGCGGACATCCCGTTCAGGAAGATCGCCATGGCCAGCGCCGACATCTGCTCTTCGGCGACGACACCGTGGGTGTAGGCGTCGACGACCCAGTCGATCTGCTCGTCGGTCAACCGACCGCCGTCGCGCTTGGTCCGGATGACGTCGACCGCCGCGAACCCGCTCACGGCAGGTCGTCCGGGCCGAAGGCGTCCGGCAGCACGTCCGACATCGGCAGGATGCCGCTCGGCGTGTCCACCAGGCAAGCAGAACCGCCCAGCTCGAACAGGATCTGGCGGCAGCGCCCGCACGGCATCAGCAGGTCACCGGCGCCGCTGCGACACGCCACCGCGACGAGACGACCCCCGCCGGACAGCCGCAGCTGCCCGGCCATCGTGCACTCCGCGCACAGCCCGAGGCCGTAGGACGCGTTCTCGACGTTGCACCCGGTGACCACACGTCCGTCGTCGACGATCCCCGCGACCCCGACGTGCAGGCCCGAATAAGGCGCGTACGCATGGGAAGCAGCCTCGATGGCCTGCGCGCGCAGCGCGTCCCAGTCCACAGTAGACACTCAGTCCTCACCCCGCCGGTACGGCTGGCCGTCGGCTTTCGGCGGCCGCAGCCGCTGCGAAGCCACCGCCAGCACGATCAGCGTCACGAAGTGCGCGGTGTACGGGATCAGGTCGGACGGCAGCGTGTCGTTCGACCAGTAGATCGCGTACAGCACGCCGGCGCCGACGACGCCGAGCCCCGCCGCGATCCACTGACGACGGAACAGCTGCACGACGACGATCACGGCGACCAGGATCACCGCGCCGTACAGCAGCGCGAGCACCGCTTCGCCGCCGCCGGCGAGCTGCAGGCCGTCCGCGTAGCCGAACAGCGCCGCGCCGCCGAGCAGGCCGCCCGGCCGCCAGTTGCCGAAGATCATCGCCGCGAGACCGATGTACCCGCGGCCGTTCGTCTGGTTCTCCAGGTAGTCCGCGCCGCCGCGCAGCAGCACCAGCGAAGCGCCACCCATGCCGGCGAACGCGCCCGAGATGATCACGGCCACGTACTTGTGCAGGTAGACGTTGACGCCGAGGGACTCCGCGGCGACCGGGTTCTCGCCGCACGAGCGCAGCCGCAGGCCGAAGCGCGTCTTCCACAGGACCCAGAAGCTCACCGGCACCAGGATGATCGCGATCACCGTCAGCGGCGCCACCTCGGTGACCAGGCCGCGCAGGATGCCGGCGACGTCGGAGATCCCGACGCGCTGCTGCTTCTCCAGATCGCCCAGCCAGTCCGAAAGGAACGTCGCCGAGTAGGTGTCGAACTTCGGCACCGGCGGCGACTGCCGCGGGTTGCCGGAGATCGGCGCGAAGATCAGGTTCGCCAGGTACTTCGTGACACCCAGGCCGAGCAGGTTGATCGCGACGCCGGAGACGATGTGGTTGACGTTGAACGTCACCGTCGCCACCGCGTGCAGCAGCCCGCCCAGGGCACCGAACAGCAGCGCGGCCAGCAGGCCGGACCACACGCCGCCGTAGTACGAACCCCAGGCGGCGCCCCAGGTCCCGAGGATCATCATGCCCTCGAGACCGATGTTGACCACGCCCGCGCGTTCGGCCCAGAGGCCGCCCAGCGCGCAGAGCAGGATCGGCAGCGCCAGGCGCAACGCCGTCGACGCGGTGTTGGACGACGTCAGCGCGGAGACGCCGGTGGAGTACGACGCCGTCGAGATGACGGCGATCGCGATCACGGCCCAGATCACGCCGCGCAGCCAGCCGGGGACCCGGGACCGCTTGCGGTGCACCGGCATCGTCGTGCCGGCACCCGGTTCCGGCCGGGTGAAGTCGGTGACGGCCATCAGACCGCACCTCCTTCGGCGACCGAAGCGCCCTTGCGGCCGTTGCCGCCGAGCGCGCGGCCCACCTTGCGTTGTTCGGCCGCGAGGTCGGCCCGGCGCACGACTTCGTACGCCACGACGACCGACAGCACGATGATGCCCTGCATGATCGTCGCGATCTCCTTGGACACGTTGATCTGCTCCAGCGACACCGCGGAGGTGTCGAGGAACGCCCACAGCAGCGCGCCGAGCGCGATGCCGCCGGGGTGGTTGCGGCCGAGCAGCGCGACGGCGATGCCGGTGAAGCCGTACATCTGGGTCGCGGTGATGCCGTAGCTGTAGTCGCGGCCGAGCAGCTCCGGCATCGCGACCAGGCCGGCGACACCACCGGAGAGCAGCATCGCGATCAGCGTCATCTTCTTGGCGCTGACGCCGCCCGCGGCCGCGGCGGTGGTGGACTCGCCGGACGCCTTGAGCTCGAAGCCGAACCGCGTGCGGTTGAGCATGAACCAGTACGCGCCGCCGATGAGCGCGGCGATGACGACGAACCCGAACAGCGTGCCCGAGCCGAGCGGGATGCCCGGGATCCGGCCGGACGGCTCGATCACGCGGGTGCCGATGTTGTTGCCGCGCTGCACGCCGAACTGGTCGGCGTTGATGAGGAACGCGATGATGCCGGCGACGATCGCGTTGAGCATGATCGTCGAGATGACCTCGCTGACCCCGCGGGTCACCTTGAGGATCGCCGGGACCGCCGCGTAGGCCATGCCCGCCACGACCGCGACCACCAGGATCGCGATGACGTGGATGACCGGCGGCAGCTTCATGGCACCGCCGGCGATGGCGGCGACGACGGCGGCGAAGCGGTACTGGCCTTCGACACCGATGTTGAAGAGGTTCATCTGGAAGCCGATGGCCACCGCGAGCCCGGACAGGTAGTAGACGGTCGCCAGGTTCACCGTGTCGACCGCGGTGGAGCCCTTGAACATCTGGCCGATCATCGTGCCGTACGCCTGCAGCGGGTCGGCCCCGGAGATGATCAGCGCGATCGCCGACAGCAGCACGGCGAAGACGATCGCCAGCAGCGGCGGCAGCAGTTTCGTGCGCCAGGAGGTCATTCTTCGTCACCCTCTCCGGCGCCGGTCATCGCCGAACCCAGTTCCTGCGGCGTCACGGTGGCGGGGTCGGCCTCGCTGACGAGGCGCCCGCGCAGCATGACCCGGATCGTGTCGGACAGGCCGATCAGCTCGTCGAGGTCGGCGGAGATCAGCAGCACAGCGAGGCCCGCCGCCCGGGCCTGGCGGATCTGCTCCCAGATCAGGGCCTGCGCGCCGACGTCGACACCGCGGGTCGGGTGCGACGCGATGAGCAGCACCGGGTCGCCGGACAGCTCCCGCCCGACGATCAGCTTCTGCTGGTTGCCGCCCGAAAGCGCCGCGGCCGGGACGTCGATCCCCGGCGTGCGGACGTCGTACTCGCGCACGATCCGCTCGGTGTCGGCGCGGGCGCCGGCGATGTCGAGCAGCTGGCCCTTGGAGACCGGCTCGCGAGTCTGGTAACCGAGGATCCGGTTGACCCACAACGGTTGCGTGAGCAGCAGGCTGTGCCGCGTGCGGTCCTCGGCGATGTAGCCGATGCCGGCTTCGCGACGCGCCAGCGTGCCCGCCTTGGTAAGGTCACGCGCCTTGCCTTCGGCGTCGACCAGTTCGATCGTGCCGCCGGACGGCTTGCGCATGCCCATGATCGTCTCGACGAGCTCGGTCTGGCCGTTGCCCTCGACGCCGGCGACGCCGAGCACCTCGCCCGCGTGCACGGTGAAGGTGACGTCGTCGAGCGCGTTGCGGTCCGAGCCTTCGGCGCCGAGCGTCAGGCCGGTCAGCCGCAGCACGTCCCGGTCGGTGACCGTGGACTCGCGGGTCTCCGGGCTGGGCAGCTCCGACCCGACCATCATCTCCGCGAGCTGGCGCGAGGTGATGGTCTTCGGGTCCGCGGTGCCGACGGTGGTGCCGCGCCGGATGACCGTGACGGTGTCGGCGATCGCGCGGACCTCGTCGAGCTTGTGCGAGATGAAGAGGAAGGTGTAGCCGTCGGCCTTCATCTCCCGGACGGTCGCGAACAGCGCGTCGACCTCCTGCGGCACGAGGACCGCGGTCGGCTCGTCCAGGATGATGATCTTCGCCCCGCGGTAGAGCACCTTGACGATCTCGACGCGCTGGCGGTCGGCGACGCCCAGTTCTTCGAGCAGCGTGTCGGGCTTGGCGTGCAGCCCGGTCCGCTCGGCGAGCTCGGCCAGCCGGGCGCGGGCCGCGCGGCCGATGCCGTGCAGGGCCTCGGCGCCGAGGAAGACGTTCTCGCCGACGGTGAGGTTGTCGGCGAGCATGAAGTGCTGGTGCACCATGCCGATGCCGGCGCGGATGGCGTCCTGCGGGTTGCGCAGTTTCACCTCGGTGCCGTTGATCGCGATCGTGCCCTCGTCCGGCGGCTGCATGCCGTAGAGGATCTTCATCAGGGTGGACTTGCCGGCGCCGTTTTCGCCACAGATGGCGTGCACCTCGCCCGCGGCGACGGTGAGGTTGACGTCGGAGTTGGCCACCACGCCCGGGAACCGTTTGGTGATCCCGGTCAGCTGGACGGCGGGGACGCCCCGGTCGGGGACGGCCTCGGCCGGGGCCTCGGCTGTGCTCATGGGCGGGAGGATTCCATATCTCTGGAACGCGTGAGGGGCCCGGAGGAGAATTCCTCCGAGCCCCGGACACGTTGTGAGCTACTTCTGCGGCTTGTCCGAAACGGAGATCGCGCCCGAGATGATCTGGGCCTTGTACCCGTCGAGGACGTCCTTGATGTCGTCGACCTTGCCACCGGAGGTGGCGTAGCCGACGCCGTCGACCTTGAGGTCGAACCGCTTCGGCAGCACGCTCAGGTCACCCTTGGCGACGGCCTGGATGTAGTCGAACACCGCGACGTCGACGCGCTTGAGCATGGACGTGATGATGACGTCCTTGTCGGCGGCGACGGTCTTCTGGTTGTACTGGTCGGAGTCGACGCCGATGGCCAGCGCGTTGCCCGCCTTGGCGGCGTCGAACACGCCCTTACCCGAGGCGCCGGCGGCGTGGTAGATGACGTCCGCGCCCTTGGCGATCTCGGCCGCGGCCTTGGCGTTGCCCTTCGGCGGGTCCTGGAACCCGGAGAAGTCGCCGGCCGGGGTGAGGTACTCGTCCTCGATCTTGATCTTGGACGAAACCGTCTTCGCGCCCTGCAGGAAGCCCGCCTCGAACTTCTGGATCAGCGGGGTGTTGACGCCGCCGACGAAGCCGACGTGGCAGCTCTTGCTCTTGTACGCGGCGGCGACGCCGGCCAGGAACGAGCCCTGCTCTTCGGCGAAGACCAGCGGCGTCACGTTCGGGAGCGTGATCGAGTCGTCGTCGACGATCGCGAACTTGGTGTTCGGGTACTTGGCCGCGACGGCCTTGACCGCGTCGGCGTAGGCGAAGCCGACCGCGACGATCGGGTTCAGGCCCTGCGAAGCCATCTGGTCGAGGCGCTGCTGCTTGGCCGACTCGGCCTCGCTGGCGGACGCGGTGCTCTCGTTCACCGTCGTCACGCCGAGGTCGGACTTCGCCTTGTCGGTGCCCGCGGCGGCGGCGTCGTTGAACGACGCGTCACCCCGGCCGCCGACGTCGAAGGCCAGGCCGATCTTCAGCTTGCTGCCGTCCACCTTGCCACCGGCCGCGGCCGTGCTGCTCGACGCCGCGGGGGCCGCGGGCGGCTTCTGCGCGGTGACGCAGTCCGAGCCGCCACCCGACGAAGCCGCGGTGTTGTTCGAGCTGTTACCACCGCCGGAGTCCTTGGCGCACCCGGCCAGGGTGAGCACCCCGGCCATGGCCACGGCGGCCAGCGCGGTTCCACGCATGCGACGCAACGTGTTTCTCCCTCCCCGCTGATCCAGCGGACGATCAGGGCACGACCCGGCCCACTGCCGGGTCGACCGCCAGACCGTACCCAACGGACAGGAATGCGCCATAGGAACGGCACGCTACGTAACACAAACGTTTACTCAGGAGCCTTGCGCGCGACGAACTGGACACCGAACGTGATCATGAGGACCCGTTCGGCGCTACTTTCGCCGGGCGGCCGCGCCCTGGGACGGCCTAAATGCCACTTTGTGTCACTCAGCGTGCCGGGCTGACCGAAAGTTGGGCCAGCCCGGTCACTCTGTGAGATGACAGCGGTTCAGGCGCAGGTGAGCCGCGCGGCGGCCCGCTTCCGGGCGGTGGACGGTGCTTGACGGTGGGTTTGCGCGGCCGCACCGGGCGACCGGCGGCCAAGGGGACCGGCGCCCCGAGAACGCGTGACAACCCGTGTTGAGTGGCGAATCCGGGCTGCGAGGCAGACCGGGTCGCGCTCCCCGCTCCGGCGCCGGAAGTCGGTCCCACGGCCGACGAGATCGCGCCACCGAGCCGGAGCGGGCACTCAGGCGCAGGTGAGCCGGGCGGCGGCCCAGTCGGCGCGGTCGTAGGAGTTGCCGTCGCCGCCGTCGGTGACGACCAGCCGCAGGTACTGGGCCCCGTGCAAGTCGGCCACCAGGGGCAGCGCCGGGTCCTGCCAGGTCCGCAGGCCCGTCGAGGCCGCCATCGTGGCATCGGCGTAGACCTCGAACGTCGTCGAGCCCTGCTTGTTCGTCGCCTCGCGTTCGTCGTCGACGCCGACGTCGGCGGTGAACGCCGTGCAGCGCCCGCCCAGGTAGAAGACGACTTCGCTGGGTGCGTGGGCCCCGAGCCCCTTGGGGTAGACCACGCCGTTGATCGTCAGCGGCTTGCCGTCGCCGGCCGGGATTCCGCCGTTGGACATGTCGCGTTCGACCGGGCCGTAGCCGTTCTTCTCGGCCGCCCAGCGCAGGTCGCTCGCCCAGGCCGGCGCGGCGGGCGGCGCCACCGGCACGGTCAGCGCCTGCTCGCCGGCCCAGCTCCGCTGCCCGAAGCCGAGCGCCAGGTACGTGACGCCGCCGCGCAGAACCGCTGTCGTGCCTTCGGTGCCGGACGGCGGGGTCACGCGCCAGCGCCCGGCGGCGGTGTCGCCGGTGCCCAGCACGAACTCCCGAGGCCGGGCCAGTTGCTCGACCCGCCAGCCGGCGGGCGCGGTGAGCGTGACGCGCGGGTCGAACACCGGGACGCGGGCCTCGTCGGTCGCGGACACCGTCACCTCGAAGGGTTTCCCGGCGGGCGTGATCTCCCCCGGGACGCCGGGGACGGGCGCGGCCAGCTCGAGGCCGGTGCTGACCAGCGGTTCGGCGCGCAGCCACGCGCCACCGGCGTGGACTCGGTAGACCACGGTCGCGTGCGGCGGGACGACCGCGGAGAGCCGTCCGGCGGTCTGGAGGTCGCGGCGGGCCCAGAGGTCGCGCGCGGTGTAGCCGAGGGCCTTCGGGAGGCCGGCGGCCGCGGCGGTCGTGCCGATCGCGGCGCTCGAGGTCGTCTCGTTGAAGAGGGCGACCGCGACGTCGCGGTTGGCGAGGGGCTTGGCGAAGACCCAGTGACCGTCCTGGTTGGACAGCACGCGCGCCTGGACCCCGCGCGGGTCCTGGTCGAGCGCGATGACCTCGGTGTTGCGCAGGACGTCGAAGTTCGCCGGGGACACCTTGCGCAGGTCGGCGCCGATGAGCAGCGGCGCGGCCATCATCGCCCACAGCGAGAAGTGCGACTTGTACTCGTCGGTCGTCATGCCGCCGTTGCCGACCTCGAGCATGTCGGGATCGTTCCAGTGGCCGGGCCCGGCGTACGGCGCGAGCGGCGCGTTCGCCTTGAGGATCTGGAGCATCTTGGCCCAGTTGTCCTTGATGTCACCGGTGGTCCGCCACAGGTGGCCGACGTCCGCGCCCCACGTCCACGGCTTGTTCTCGCCCCACTCGCAAAGCGAGTACACGATCGGGCGACCGGTCTTTTTCAGCGCGTCGCGCATCTTCGTGTAGCGCTCGAGCGCGGGACGGCCCTGGTTGTTGCAGTTGTCGTACTTGAGGTAGTCGACACCCCAGTCCGCGAACGTCTGCGCGTCGACGTCTTCGTGGTCCAACGCGCCGGGCTGGGTCTTCGCGCAGGTCAGCGTGCCCGCGCTCGTGTAGATGCCGAACTTGAGGCCCTTCGAGTGGACGTAGTCGGCGAGCGCCTTGATGCCGCTGGGGAAGCGCGCCTTGTTCGCCTGCATGCGTCCTTCGGCGTCCCGCGCCGGCTCGGCCCAGCAGTCGTCGACATTTACATACTGGTAACCGGCGGCTTTGAGTCCTTTGTCGACGAAGAGGTCGGCGGTGTCGCGGATGAGCTGCTCGTCGACGGCGCACCCGGTGGTGTTCCAGTTGTTGAAGCCCATCGGCGGCGTCATCGCCAGTCCGTCCGGCAGCGCTTGCGCGGGAGTGACCGCCACCACGGGCAGCAGCGCCGCGACGGCGATCACCAGGCCGAGTCGTCTCACCAGAACGTCACCCCATCGTGAAAGGTCCGATGTCTGTGCGAGCGACAGTAAGAACAGCGCGCAAGTTGGTCAATGATTGACGGACTCAGCCAGCCTTTTGGCGTAGTGCATCAGATATGAGATTTCTCAGAGGTCAGACCTACAGCGTTTCCGGTGATCGGGACCTCCGCGCGGCCGAGTGCGCTGCGCCACACCACCGGGTGGCGGTGCGCCGGTACCGGTGTCTGGTCCATCACAGACAGGAACCCGGAGGTGAGCCGGGTGCCGGGTGCGGGTCTAGCATCCGATTCATCCAGGCTCGATGACGTTGATCTCGGCACTGCCGCCGTTTCACGGCGACTGCGGACCTCACGGCCACCGGGCACATAGTCAGACGTTGGAGGCCGTTCACCGATGTCCACCACGGCGAGCACTGCCCCCGAGGCAGGCGCGAGCGATCGGGCGGGTGCCTCACGCCGGCAGGGGACCTTCTACCGGGGTGACCCCGGCATGTGGTCCTGGGTGCTGCACCGCATCACCGGCGTGCTCACATTCTTCTTCCTGTTCGTCCACGTGCTCGACACCGCGCTGGTGCGCGTGTCGCCGAACACCTACGACCAGGTCATCGAGACCTACAAGACGCCGATCGTGAACCTCCTGGAGGTCGGCCTCGTCGGCGCGGTGCTGTTCCACGCCCTCAACGGCATCCGCGTCATGCTGGTCGACTTCTGGTCGAAGGGCCCGAAGCTGCAGAAGGCGATGCTGTGGGTCATCGGCGTGGTCTGGGTCGTCGTGATGGTCCCCGGTGCGTTCTTCATGCTGAAGCGCACCGTCGAAACGCTCTTCGGGGGTAACTGACATGGCCGACCTCGCCCTCGCGAACCCCCGCGCGCCGAAGCGCCCCGCCGCCCGCCGGAGCAACTTCGAGCTCTACAGCTGGCTGTTCATGCGGATCTCCGGCCTCGCGCTGATCATCCTGGTGCTCGGGCACCTGCTGATCATGAACATCCTCGACGGCGGTGTGCACCGGATCAACTGGGGCTTCGTCGCCGGCCGCTGGGCCTCGCCGTTCTGGCAGTTCTGGGACCTGGCCATGCTCTGGCTCGCCGAGATCCACGGCGGCAACGGCCTGCGCACCATCATCGACGACTACGCGCGCAAGGACAGCACGCGGTTCTGGCTGAAGATCCTGCTGTACGTGTCCATGGCGCTGATCCTGGGCGTCGGCACGATGGTGATCTTCACCTTCGACCCGAACATGCCCGCGAACTGACAACTGCGTCGAACTCGGAGACTTTTTCATGCAGTTCCACAAGTACGACGTGGTGATCGTCGGCGCCGGTGGCGCCGGCATGCGCGCGGCCATCGAGTCCGGCCAGCGCGCCCGCACCGCGGTCCTCACCAAGCTCTACCCGACCCGGTCCCACACCGGCGCGGCCCAGGGCGGCATGTGCGCCGCGCTGGCGAACGTCGAAGAGGACAACTGGGAGTGGCACACCTTCGACACGGTCAAGGGCGGCGACTACCTCGTCGACCAGGACGCCGCGGAGATCATGGCCAAGGAGGCCATCGACGCGGTGCTCGACCTGGAGAAGATGGGCCTGCCGTTCAACCGGACGCCCGAAGGCAAGATCGACCAGCGCCGCTTCGGCGGGCACACGCGTGACCACGGCAAGGCCGCGGTGCGCCGCGCCTGCTACGCCGCGGACCGCACCGGCCACATGATCCTGCAGACGCTGTACCAGAACTGCGTCAAGTACGGCACGGAGTTCTTCAACGAGTTCTACGTGCTCGACCTGGTCCTGTCCGAGGACGAGGACGGCAACCCGGTCGCCTCCGGCGTCGTCGCCTACGAGCTGGCCACCGGCGAGCTGCACGTCTTCCAGGCGAAGTCGATCGTGTTCGCCACCGGCGGCGCGGGCAAGATCTTCAAGACGACGTCGAACGCGCACACCCTCACCGGTGACGGCCTCGGCATCATCTTCCGCAAGGGCCTGCCGCTGGAGGACATGGAGTTCTTCCAGTTCCACCCGACCGGTCTGGCCGGGCTGGGCATCCTGATCTCCGAAGCCGTCCGCGGCGAGGGCGGGATCCTGCGCAACGCCGACGGCGAGCGGTTCATGGAGCGCTACGCCCCCACCATCAAGGACCTCGCGCCGCGCGACATCGTGGCGCGCTCGATGGTGCAGGAAGTGCTGCAGGGCCGCGGGTGCGGCCCGAACAAGGACTACGTCGTCCTCGACGTCACGCACCTGCCGGTCGAGGTCCTCGAGACCAAGCTGCCGGACATCACCGAGTTCTCCCGCACCTACCTGGGCGTCGACCCGGTCAAGGAGCCGGTGCCGGTGTTCCCGACCTGCCACTACGTGATGGGCGGGATCCCGACCAACGTGCACGGCGAAGCGTTGCGGGACAACGAGAACGTCATCCCCGGCCTGTACGCGGCGGGCGAGGTCGCGTGCGTGTCCGTGCACGGTTCGAACCGCCTCGGCACGAACTCGCTGCTCGACATCAACGTGTTCGGCCGCCGCGCCGGCATCGCGGCCGCGGAGTACGCGCTGGCGCACGAGCACGTCGAGCTGCCGGAGAACCCGACCAAGCTGGTCGAGGAGCAGCTCGCGGGCCTGCTGTCGGAGCACGGCGACGAGCGCGTCGCCGACATCCGCAAGGAAATGCAGCAGACGATGGACTCGCACGCGTCGGTGTACCGGACCGAGGACACGCTGAAGCAGGCGCTGACCGACGTCCAGGCGCTGAAGGCGCGTTACCAGCGGATCACCGTGGCGGACAAGGGCAAGCGGTACAACACCGACCTGCTCGAGGCCGTCGAGCTGGGCTTCCTGCTGGAGCTGGCCGAGGTGCTCGTGGTGGGCGCGCTGGCGCGCAAGGAGTCCCGCGGCGGCCACGCCCGCGAGGACTACCCGACCCGCGACGACACGAACTTCATGCGGCACACCATGGCCTACAAGCAGGGCTCGGGTCTGTCGTCCGACATCCGGCTGGACTACAAGCCGGTCACCTTCACCCGCTACGAGCCGATGGAGCGGAAGTACTGATGACTAGCGTTGCTGAAGCTCCTGCCTCTTCCGCTTCGGACGAGCACACGCCCATCACGGTCACGCTGAAGATCCTCCGGTTCAACCCGGAGGTGGACTCGGAGCCGCACTGGGAGTCCTACGACGTCCCGGCGCAGCGCACCGACCGGCTGCTCAACCTGCTGTTCTACGTCAAGGACTACATCGACGGGACGTTCTCGTTCCGCCGCTCGTGCGCCCACGGCGTGTGCGGGTCCGACGCGATGCAGATCAACGGCATCAACCGCCTGGCGTGCAAGGTCCTGATGAAGGACCTGCTGGAGAAGGACGGCAAGAAGACCACGATCACGATCGCCCCGATCAAGGGCCTGACGACGTTGAAGGACCTCTACGTCGACATGGACCCGTTCTTCGAGGCGTACCGCGCGATCAAGCCGTACCTGATCACGTACGGCAACGAGCCGACGCGCGAGCGAATCCAGTCCCAGGCGGACCGCGACCGCTTCGACGACACGACGAAGTGCATCCTGTGCGCGTGCTGCACATCGTCCTGCCCGGTGTACTGGAACGACGGCTCGTACTTCGGCCCGGCGGCGATCGTGAACGCCCACCGCTTCATCTTCGACTCCCGCGACGAGGGAGCCGAGGAGCGCCTGGACATTCTGAACGATGGTGAAGGCGTGTGGCGCTGCCGCACGACGTTCAACTGCACCGACGCCTGCCCCCGCGGGATCCAGGTGACGAAGGCGATCCAGGAAGTGAAGCGAGCGCTGCTCTTCAAGCGCGTCTGAGTTTCCACAACAGGCGGCCGGCAAGGCAACAAGACCACGAGGTCACCAGACCTCCCCCGCCCCTCATCCCAGCCGTCAGTTCAGTCGGCGCTCGGGTTTGTCAAGGCACGCTTTCCCGCCTTGACAAACCCGAGCGCCGACTGAAAATCCCACCGGAGGGGCGGGGGAGGTCGGACCCGCTAAGCCGCGGAAGACCTCTGCCGCGGCTTAACGGCACGCGGAAGACCTCTGCCGCGGCTTCAAAGAAAAAGCATGTCCTCGCCGGACGGGCAGGCTCCGGGATGACCTGGGCTTCCCGAGTCTCGTCACCTTTTCGAGGTGGGCCGCGGGGTGGTCATCCCGTCGCCTGAACGAGGCCTATCACTTTGAGCCGGGCCCGCAAGCCTGGCATGCTTCCTTGCGTTGGTCTCTCTGTTGCGGGCCCGGCTCAAAGTGATTTGACGGCCTCAGGCGACGGGATGACCACCCAGCTCCTCTATTGGCGTTGCGTCAGCGCACCGCGTCCAGGGCGTTGACCAGGCCGTGGCCGTAGTACGAGTTGTTCTTCGCCGGCCCTGTGCACTCCGTCTCCGTCGACGCGCACTTCACCACGTCGGCCTCACCTTCCAGCAACCGGGCGATGAACGACGGCGGTGCCCCGCGGAAGCGGGACGCCAGCAGCGCCGCGACCCCCGCCGCGTGCGGTGAGGCCATTGATGTTCCGCACTTCGAGCCGTACGGGCCGCCGAACACCGTCGTCGACAGCGGGCACGCGGGGCCCGCGCCGTCCGGCGGCAGCTGCGAGAAGTCCCCGCCCGGTGCCGTGACGTCGATTGAGCCGTAGTTGCTGAACGACGACTTCGTGCCCGCGTACCCCACCGACGACACCGTCACGACGCCGTCGATCGCCTTCGGGAGGATTCCGCACGACGAGTCCACCGGGTGCGGCCGGTTCGGGTCCGTCGTCTGCGTTGTCGTGTCGAAGCCCGAGTTGCCCGCCGCCGATACGTTCAGGACCCCGTGGCGCGTCGAGAACTCGATCGCGCGGCGGACCGCCTCATACGCCGCCGCGTCGCCCGGCTCGCGGGAGCAGAAGAACATCCCCGGGTCGATGTAGTAGCTGTTGTTCGTCACCTGGAAGCCGTGCTGGGCGGCCCAGACGAACCCGCACACCGCCGACTCCGGGAAGATGTAGCCGTCGTCGTTGACCACCTTCACCGACGCCAGGCGCACGCCCGGCGCGATGCCCGTGAAGCCCGCCGCCGGGTCCTTGCCCGCGATCGTGCCCGCCACGTGCGTCCCGTGGTCGGACGTCGTCGGCGCCCACGACGCCGGTGTGAGGTGCGGCGCGCCCGTCACGCAGCCCGCCGAAGACGCCGGAGAAACGGCCGCGCGAAGGGCCGGGTGGGTCGCGTCGATGCCCGAGTCCAGCACGCCGACCGTCACCGAACGGCTGCCCTGGTAGACCTTGTTCGCCTCGGGCGCGTGGATCGCCTTCATGTCCCACTGCTGCGCCGACAGGTCACCCGCCGCGGCCACCGAACGCGTGTCCTCCAGCGTCTTCACCGCACCGAGTGAACGAGCCGTGGCACCCGACGTCGAAGCCACGTCCTTGCCGCCCGAGTAAGCCCGGTAGACGCCGATCTTCTGCTGGAAGTCCGCGTTGCGCGAGCTGGCGATCGCGACGCCGATCTCGCCGTAGTACGCCACCTTCGTGCCGCACTTGGCGGCCAGCTCGCGATCGACGGTCGACGCGCGCGTGCCCGGCTGGTACGTCACGACGTAGGTGTACGGCGTGCTCGTCGTGTCGCACGCGACCGGCGCGGCCTCGGCGGCCGGGGCCGCGGCGAACAGGCCGCCCCCGACGGCCAGCACGAGCGGGGCCGCCATTCGGCGTAAACGGGACATTCCACCTCCAGAGTCGGTGGCGTCAACCTAAACCGGCCCCGGGGACCGCGCCACCGACCAAAGTCAGGAGGGGACCCGCGAAGAGGCCCGCACCCCGCGCCAGCCCAGCACGCCGATGATCGTGCCGAGCACGAACGACACGACCGTCAGCACCGCGTGCACGATGAAGTACGCCGTGGGCGAGCCGTCGGGGGTCCAGGCCCGGTCGCTGTCCCACAGGTTCTTGGCGAACGTGATCCAGATGATCCACGACCACACGCCGAAGGCCAGCAGGAACAGCGAGGTGCCTCGCGAAATGCGCATGCCCCTGAGTATGCGACGCGCGCCTCGGCGCTAGATTGCGTGGGTGCACTCCGCTGTCTCCCGGTCGCTCAAGGTCTTCACGACGACGCTCGCCGCCGCCCTCCTGGCCCTGAGCACCCCGGCCCTCGCGGCCGCGGCGCCGCCGCAGCAGGGCCAGTGCGCGAACCACCAGGCCCCGCCGGCCCCGGTCGACACGTCGGAGAAGCCCGCGCCCGGCAAAATCGTCCCGCCGCCGCTGGCCGTGCCCGCCGACCCGGTCGGCGGCCCGCGGATGGCCGAGTGCGGCCTGATCACCCCGGCGGGCTCGCTCAACCCGCCGGAGGGCAACACCGCGGCGTCGTGGCTGGTGCAGGACCTCGACACCGGCGCGGTCATCGCGGCGAAGGACCCGCACGCCCGCCAGCGGCCCGCGTCGCTGATCAAGACGCTGCTGGCGCTCGTCGTCGTCACCCAGCTGAACCCGCAGCAGGTGATTGTCGCGACGAAGGAGGACGCCGAGCAGGAGTGCACCTGCGTCGGCCTCGTCGCCGGCGGCCAGTACACCGTCGACCAGCTGCTGCACGGCCTGCTGATGCACTCGGGCAACGACGCCGCGCACGCGTTCGCCACCGCGCTCGGCGGCGTCGACTCGGCAGTCGCCAAGATGAACGTGCAGGCGGCCCGCATCGGCGCCCGCGACACGCGCACCGCGACGCCGTCGGGGCTCGACGGGCCGGGCATGTCGACCTCGGCCTACGACCTCAGCCTGATCTTCAACTACGCGATGAAGCAGCCGGAGTTCGCGCGGGTCGTCTCGACGAAGAACTTCGAGATCCCGGCGACCGGCGGCAAGCCGGCCATCCCGATCTTCAACGACAACAAGCTGCTCGGCGTCTACCCGGGCTTCCTCGGCGGCAAGACCGGCTTCACCGACGACGCCCGCCACACCTACGTCGGCGCGGCGCAGCAGAAGGGCAAGCGGCTCGCGGTCGTGATGCTGCGCGCCGAGCAGAAGCCGACGAAGGTCGTCGACCAGGCGGCGAAGCTGCTCGACTACGGCTTCGCGCTGGAAGCCGACCGCGCCGCGCCGGTCGGCCAGATCAGCTACCAGGCCCCGGTGGCCACGCCCGGCAGCACCGACCCGTCCGTGCTCGCCGACAGCGGCACCGGCAACAGCGGGACGTCCTCGGCCGCGGCCGGCGCCAAGGAGGACCCGTTCGGCGTCACCGGCTGGATCATCACGCTGATCGTGTTCCTCGTCATCGTCGGCGGGTTCGTCATCGGGCACCAACGCAAGAAGGCCGCGAACTAGCGGAACGCGGGCCCGGGTTCCGGGGTCACGTTGCCGGTGGCGATCGCGCCGCCGCAGTGTCCACAAGCGACATACGTGCCGGCGATCTCGCCGCAGTCGTCGTGCCGCAACCGGATCGGCGGCCCGTCCGGCCCGGCGAGGTGCTCGTCGCCCCACTGCATGAGCGTGACGACGGCGCCGAAGAGGTCCCGCCCGGCTCGCGTCAGCACGTACTCGGGCACGGGGTCGACGCGGTCGAGCACGCGGGCGTCGACGAGGGTCTTGAGCCGCGCGGACAGCGTCGGGCGCGGGATCGAGAGGTTGCGCGCGAACTCGCCGTAGCGGCGCACGCCGAAGAAGGCTTCGCGCAGGATGAGCAGGCTCCACCGCTCCCCGACCAGGTCGAGCGCGCGCCCGACCGAGTCGTGCGTGAACCGGTGCGTCAAGTCGGTCACAGCTGCTCCGTGCGGGTCGGGACGCCCAGCAGGAGCTTCCCGGGCAGTTCGAAGCTGGCCGGGTTGACCTGGAAGTGCGCGGTCGCGGTGTGGGCGTCGCGGAACCGGCGCTGCAGCGGCGAAGTCTCGTAGATCGCGGCGCCGCCGCCCAGGTCGTACATGCTTTCGGCGACCTTCGCGGCCGTGCGCGTGACGTGCGTGGCGGCCAGGCGCAGGCCCACCTTGAGCGCGTCCGGCACCGGCTCGGTGCCCTGCGCGGCCTGCCAGGCGTCGTCGATGCTGGCGTAGTAGAGCAGGCGCGCCGCGCGCAGGGCGGCTTCGGCTTCCGCGACGGCGGCCTGCGTCGCCGACCGCTCGGCCAGCGACCGGCTGGAGCCGAGCGGCTTGCGCGTCGAGGCGAGCTCGACGAGGTCGTCGATCGCGCCACGCGCGTTGCCGAGCGCGGCGGCCGCGACCGACAGCGCGAAGTAGCCGAAGAGCGGGAACCGGTGCAGCGCGACGGCGTCCGCGGGCGGGCCGCCCATGACCGAGAAGACGCGGTGCTCGGGGACGAACAGTTCGTCGGCCACGCAGTCGTGGCTGCCGGTGCCGCGCAGGCCGTTCGTGTGCCAGGTGTCGAGGACCTCGATTTCGGCCTTCGGCAGCGCCGCGACGTAAAGCGCGCCTTCGTGCACGAACCCGGCGAAGAGCCAGTCGCAGTGCGGGATGCCGCTGCAGAACGCCCAGCGGCCGGACACGACGTAACCGCCGTCGACCCTCCGCCCGACGCCGCGCGGCGCCCAGACGCCGGCGGCGACGGTCCTGGGGTCACCGAAGACCTCCTCGGCGCACTTCCGCGGGGCGTAGGCCGAGAGCAGGCTGCTCGTCACGGCGATCGAGACGCACCAGCCGGCCGAGGCGTCCCCGCGCGCGACCGTCTCCGCGGCTTCGAGGCTGAGCGCGGGCGGCGCTTCGGGGCCACCCAAGTGAGCGGGGACGCCGCTGCGCAGGAGCTGGGCGTCGGTCAGCTTGGCGACCAGCTCGGCCGGCAGGGCACGCCGCTGTTCGGTGACCGGGGCAAGGGACTTGGCGAGGTCGGCGCACTCGCGGGCGGCGTCCAGCATGAAACCTCCGGTTCAGATTTCTTACCGGTTCAGTTTCTTTACTGGGTGGATCGGTGTCAAGACTTGCGCCGGCCCCCGAGCCACGCGAGCAGCGCCCCGGCGCTGAACGCACCGGCGACGGCACCGAGCCCGGGCCCGCGCTGCACGGTGACGCTCTGCTCGAGCCGCACCGGGGGCGGGGGCTCGACGACCGTGCGCTGGTTCTCCTTGGCCGTCGCGGTCCACGCCGTGATGAGCAGCAGGAAGCGCGAGACGAGGTTGGCGAACACGAGCAGGCCGATGACCGGCCCGAACAGCGCGGCCGACGGCGACTTCGTGACGCTGGCCAGGTAGATCGAGCCGACCTGCTGCAGGACTACGAACCCGACGGCGGCGACGATCGAGCCCTTGATGGCACTGCGCAGCGCGACGTGCTCCCGCGGCAGCCGCGCGATCACCCAGAGGAAGACGAGCGTGTTGGCGAGCAGGCCGAGCACGATCGTGCCGGCGCGCAGCAGGTAGATCGCCCACTTCTGGTCGGCGAGCCCGACCTGTTCGAGCAGGAACTGCCCGACGCCGCCCCCGACCGCGGTCAGCGCGAAGGAGACGATGAGCGCGACACCGAGGCCGATCAGCGCGACGAAGTCCTTGAGGGTCTGCTTGACGATCGGCTGCGGCTGCTTCTCCTGGCCCCACTGCGCGGTGAGCGCGTCGCGGAGGTTCGACATCCAGCCGATGCCGGAGTAGAGGGCGATGAGCAGGCCGAAGATGCCGATGCCGCTGCCGGAGTCGAGCGCCCCGTTGACGATGCCGGAGACGAGCGACTGGAGACCTTGAGGCACGGAGTCGTTGATGCCTTTGGTGATCTTGTCGATGATCGTCTTGTCGTGGTTGACGACCAGCCCGACCACGGCGAAGGCGACCATGAACAGCGGGAAGACGGACAGCACGCTGAAGTAGGTGATGGCGGCGGCGTAGTGGTTGCCGTACCGCTCGCCGAAGGCCTCGTTGGCCCGGATCAGGTGATCGAGCCACGGGTACTTCCGCCGCAGCCGCGGCAGGAGCTTTTCCTTCGTTTCTTCGTTCGCCACCGTGAAACGCTAACCACGCCACGTGACTCCCGCAACGCGAGCGGGCCAGATGAGGGAGGCGGGATCAGGCGCCCGCCTCGGCCTCCGCGGCCATCGCGATCTCCCGATCCCGGCGCGGCCGCCGGTTGTCCACAGCGGTCGGCAGTTGTGCACAACCGGCTCGTCCGGCGCTGCAGAAACCCGAATCGTCGGTGGGCGCGGATAGACTGGACTTGGGGACGCCCCCCAAGGGAAGGGCGGGGGCCGCTTTCGGGTCGGCGGCGGTGGCCGCACTTGGCTCAGGTCAGGGCAGCGACCAAGTCCTGGTAGGTGGTCTCCCCGCCGAGGATCGCCGCCCGTGGCCGCGTCGAGGCGTACTCGGCCACGCGGTCGTACGCCGTGGCCAGGTCTTCCTCGGTGAGCGGTTGCGCCGTCTCGACTTCTGATTCCCCGCGCCCGGCAAAGCGCCTACGCGTTTCCTCGAGCCCCGGCAGCAGGACGATCTCGTGGAAGCTCGCGCCCGTCTCGTCTGCCAGCGCTTCGAGCCGCTCGGCGAAGCCCGGACGGGCCAGCAGCTGCGGCACCACGACGTCGTGTCCCGCCGACAGGTGCGTACGCGCCGCCGCCACGGCCATTTCTCGAGCCAGCAGCCCCGCCTCGCCCGGATTGGCTCGCCAGCCGCCGACCATCGCCCGGACGCGGTCGACGTCCAGGGCCACGGACGGCGGGTGGTCGTCGGCGTAGCGCCGGGCCAGCGTCGACTTGCCGCTGCCCGGCGGGCCGTTCAGCAGGATCAGCTTCACCGCACCGGCGGCAGGAACCCGATCCGCTGGTACGTCTTGGCCAGCGTCTTCGACGCCACTTCGCGCGCCCGCTCAGCACCCGTGGCGAGGATCTTGTCCAGCTCGGCGACATCGTCCAAATAGGACTTCGCCCGGTCCTGGATCGGCGTGACCCACTCGACGAACACCTCGCCGAGGTCCTTCTTCAGGTCGCCGTAGCCCTTGCCTTCGTACGCCGCTTCGAGGTCCGCGATCGTCCGGTCGGTCAGGGCCGAGTAGATCGTCAGCAGGTTCGAGACGCCGGCCTTGTTCTCCGGGTCGAACTTGACCTCGCGGCCCGTGTCGGTGACCGCCGAACGGATCTTCTTCGCCGACCGCTTCGGATCTTCGAGCAGCTCGACGATGCCGTTGGCGCTGGAGGCCGACTTGCTCATCTTGGCCGTCGGTTCCTGCAGGTCGTAGATCTTCGCCGTGTCCTTGATGATGTACGGCTCGGGCACCACGAACGTCTTGCCCAGCCGGTTGTTGAAGCGCTGCGCGAGGTCGCGCGTGAGCTCGAGGTGCTGGCGCTGGTCCTCGCCGACCGGGACGGCGTCCGCGCGGTACAGCAGGATGTCCGCGGCCTGCAGGATCGGGTAGGTGAAGAGGCCGACGCTGGAGCGGTCGGAGCCCTGTTTGGCCGACTTGTCCTTGAACTGCGTCATCCGGCCGGCCTCGCCGAAGCCGGTCTGGCATTCGAGGACCCAGCTCAGCTGGGCGTGCTCCGGGACGTGGCTCTGCACGAACAGAGCGCTGCGGTCCGGGTCGATGCCGATGGCGAGCAGCTGCGCGGCCGAGACGCGGGTGCGCTGCCGCAGCACCTTCGGGTCCTGCTCGACGGTGATGGCGTGCAGGTCGACAACGCAGTAGAACGGCTCGTGCGTGTCCTGCAGCCGCACCCACTGGCGCAGCGCACCGAGGTAGTTGCCGAGGTGGAACGAGTCGGCGGTGGGTTGGATCCCCGAAAGGACCCGCGGACGACGTTCGGTGGCAACGGTCTGCTCTTCGGACACGGGAGGATTCTTCCAGGCCGGGCCTGGTGGTGGGCGCGGAGGGGGTTGGAGCTGGGGATTCTTCCAGGCCGAGGGGTGAGCGGGACTTGCCTGGACCGCGGCGCACCGGCCGGCAGCGCGCAGGCGGCCGCGTAGGGCGCGGCGTGAGTCAGGCGCGCGGGTAAGGGCATCGGCAACCACCGGCGCGGAAGCAGCTCAGGTGTGCGGGTGCTGCGAGGAGCGGGGCCAACCGGCTATTGCAAGCGCCCAGAGTGCGGGCGACCCGATGCGCCACCAGCCGCCGCCGGGACCGGAGCGAGCCCAGGTGTGCGCGGGAGCGGACGAATCGGCGGGGCATCAGCCGCCGCTGGGGCCACGTGGGCTCGGGTGCGGGCGAACCGGCGCCCGTCTGGGTCAGGCGTGCGGGCGTTGCGTGAGGAACGGGCGGGTCGGCGTCGCGTCAGGCTCGCCGAGGACCGCCTCGGCCATCGCCGTGACCGGGCCCGGGGCCTCGGGGACCGCCGGGGCCGCCTCCGCCACCCGGGACTTGCGGCGCTGGCGCAGCACACCCAGCGTCATCCCGACGATGCCGAGCGCCACCGCGACCAGCCCGACCGGGCCGAGCACGCCGAAGCTCTCCGCGTTCGTGTCGGCCTGGGCGGTCGTCACGTCGGCGAACGCGTTCCCGCCGCCGGCCAGCAGCAGCGCGGCCGGGACGAGCGCGACCACCGCCGCCGCGCGAATTCCGCGCAGCGAGGACCGCATCAGGGTTTGACCTGGGTTGCGCACCGGAGTGCCTCCCGCGAGTGACTAGCGCTGCGACTTACCTAAATGCTCACCCATTCGAGTGAGACGCTGCGTGCTACTGGTCAAAAAACTACCGAGCGTGTCAAGACCTGTCGGTACCGATCGACTCGGGGGCCGAGACTAGCGCCCAACCGGGAACACGGTCCCGCCACCCCCACGGTTCACTCCAACCGCCCAAGCGGGTGTTGCGGGAGGCGGAACGCTCATACCCAAAGTAGAGAGTGGCCGATCCGTGTCCGGCCGCCTGTCACCCGTTCATCGCAAATTCGGCTTACCCTCTGCCATTCGTCGCAGTCCGGACTGGTCCGATCGCGTCGTCTTATCCGGAAAACTTTTCACTCGATAGTGATTGGTCTATACCTCTTGGAGTAGCCCATTCGGCTCGGTCGGACCGCGCACGACCGGCGTGACCAAGAGGAGTTCCGAATGTCGATCACCCGGTTCCTGAAGCGCGCCGGAGTGGCGGTGAGCGCGCTCGCCGCGGCGAGCGCCGCCGTCGTGCTCCCGGCCACCACCGCGTCCGCCGCGGCGGACGCCTCGTTCGTCGTGAGCGAGGCCCAGTTCGACCAGATCTTCCCCAACCGCAACAGCTTCTACACTTACAGCGGCCTGACCGACGCGCTGTCCGCGTACCCTGGCTTCGCGAACACGGGCGACGACACCGTGAAGAAGCAGGAAGCCGCCGCGTTCCTCGCGAACGTCAACCACGAGACCGGCGGCCTCGTCTACGTCGTCGAGCAGAACACCGCGAACTACCCGCACTACTGCGACGCGAGCCAGCCCTACGGCTGCCCCGCCGGCCAAGCCGCCTACTACGGCCGCGGCCCGATCCAGCTCAGCTGGAACTTCAACTACAAGGCCGCGGGCGACGCGCTCGGCATCGACCTGCTCGGCAACCCCTACCAGGTCGAGCAGAACGCGGCCGTCGCCTGGAAGACCGGCCTCTGGTACTGGAACACCCAGACCGGCCCCGGCACGATGACGCCGCACGACGCGATGGTCAACCAGCGCGGCTTCGGCGAGACCATCCGCAGCATCAACGGCTCGATCGAGTGCAACGGCGGCAACCCCGCCCAGGTGCAGAGCCGGATCGACAAGTACACCCAGATCACCGGGATCCTCGGGGTCCCCACCGGGGACAACCTGTCCTGCTGAGCCGGGCGCGGCGAGAAGGGCCTCCCCGGCCACTCGGGGAGGCCCTTTTTCGTTGTCAGGCCTGGGGATCGAGGTGACCGAGCAGCTTGCGCAGGACGTCGTCGAGCAGGTCTAGTTCCTTTTTGGATAGTCCCGACAGCAGCTCGGAGACGTTCGCGGTGTGCTCGGTCATCGCGGCGTCGACGGCGTCGAAACCACTGGCCGTCAAGCGGATGCGGAAGCTGCGGCGGTCGTTCGGGTCCAGCGTGCGCTCGACGAACCCGGCCTTCTCCAAGCGGTCGAGGCGACTCGTCATGCCGGCGCGGGACATCATCAGCGTCGCGGACAGCTCGGACGGGATCAGCGTGTACGGCCGCCCGGACCGGCGGAGCGCGGCCAGGACGTCGAACTCCCCGCGCTGCAGGCCGAACTTACCGAACACCCGCTCCTGCGCCGGGCCGAGCACGAGCGCGAGCCGGCCCATCCGGCCGGCGACGCCGATGGCGGCCAGGTCGAGGTCGGGGCGTTCGCGGTGCCACGCCGACACGACGGCGTCGACGGCGTCTTCGTCAGTCACGCCGCCACTCTATTCGACGCCAGCACTATTCGCCGCCTGATAGTTTGACAGCGAACTATCAGGCGTGGAACCATCACCGGCATGACGACATTGCTGGTCCGCCACGACGAAGCCGAGCAGCTCGGCTCGACCCCCGACACGATGACCCTGCTCGCCGACGTCTCCCAGACCGGCGGGCACCTGAGCACGAACCGCGCCTCGCTGGGCCGCGGGCGCGACGGCGCGACGCCGCACTTCCACACCTCGTCGGCCGAGATGTTCTTCATGCTGGACGGCGAGCTCGCGGTCCTGAACGGCGACGAGGTCGTGACGGTGCGGACGGGTGACATGCTGTTCGTGCCCCCGCACACGAATCACGCGTTCGGGGCGACCGAACGGTCAGGCGCGGACGTGCTGATCGTGTTCACGGCCGGCGTGGAGCGCTTCGAGTACTTCCGGATGATCGACCGGATCCGGCGG
This sequence comes from Amycolatopsis sp. NPDC114478, assembly GCF_055633805.1. Lineage (NCBI taxonomy): Bacteria > Bacillati > Actinomycetota > Actinomycetes > Pseudonocardiales > Pseudonocardiaceae > Amycolatopsis > Amycolatopsis sp. NPDC114478. The sequence goes on from NZ_JBVKDO010000003.1 coordinate 123,976, forward strand.
GGCGAGGCGTCGCCGGCGGAGATCCTGGCGTCGCAGGACCGCTTCGACAACCACTTCGTGGACAGCGCGACCTGGCGCGCCGCCCGCGCGGCCTAGATGTCGTAGGTGGCGGTGACCGGCGCGTGGTCGGACCAGCGCTGGTCGTAGGCGGCGGCGCGCTCGACGATGACGTCGACGACCTTCTCGGCGAGGCCGGGGGTCACGAGCTGGCAGTCGATGCGCCAGCCGGAGTCGTTGTCGAACGCCTGGCCGCGGTAGGACCACCAGGTGTACGGGCCGGGGCCTTCGGGGTCGAGGCGGCGCTGGACGTCGGTGTAGCCGGCCTCGGTGTAGACGCGGCCGAGCCAGGCGCGTTCCTCGGGGAGGAAGCCGGAGTTCTTGCGGTTGCCGCGCCAGTTCTTGAGGTCGACGGTGTCGTAGGCGATGTTCCAGTCCCCCACGACGACGACCTCGCGCCCGGCCGCGGCGGCCTTCGCGCGGAGCTCGACGAGGTAGGGCAGGAACGCGGCCATGAAGCGTTCCTTCTCGTCCTGGCGTTCGGTGCCGACGTCACCGCTGGGGAGGTACAGGCTGGCGACGACGACCTTCGCGAAGTGGACTTCGAGGTAGCGGCCGCTGTCTTCGAACTCGGGTTCCCCGAAGCCGATCCGGACTTCTTCGGGCTCTTCGCGGCTGTAGACGGCGACGCCGTTGCGCCCCTTGACGGCCGAGGGGGCGTGCACCGAGAACCAGCCTTCGGGTTCGACGACCTCCGCCGGGAGCTGGCTCGCCTCGGCGCGCACCTCCTGGCAGGCGACGACGTCGGCCTTCGTGGTGGCGAGCCACTCGACGAAGCCCTTCTTGGCGGCGGCACGGAGTCCGTTGACGTTCACGGTGGAGACGGTCAGCACGTCCCGCACGCTACCGGTTCGCTCTGCCAGACTGCCGGGCATGGGTGAGCTGACGGTGCTCGGCAGCTGCGGCGCGTTCCCCGAACCCGGGCGGGCGTGCGCGGGGTTCTTGTTGTCGCACAACGGGTTTCGCGTCGTCCTCGACCTCGGGTACGGCGCCGCCTCGCGGCTGTTCGGCCACGGGTTGCCGGACGCGGTGGTGGTGACGCACGAGCACCCGGACCACTGCGCGGACGTGAGCGCGCTCGGGCGGGCCTCGTACTACGGGGACGGTCCGCGGCTGCCGTTGTTCTGCACGCCCGGCACGGTCGGCCGGCTCGCGGCGATGGAGCCGCGCCCGCACCCGGCGGAGGTGTTCGAGGTGCGAGACTTGGCATCGGCTGCTTCGGTCGGGCCGTTTCGGCTGACGACGTTCGCGTTGCCACACCACGTGCCGAACTTCGGCGTGCGGTTGGTGGCGCCCGGGTTGACCGTGGCTTACACGGGTGACACGGGGCCTTCGCCGTTGCTGGCCGAACTGGGGCGCGACGCGGACCTGCTCATCTGCGACGCCACCTACCGGACGCCGCCCGCGGGGGACGAGCCGCGGTACTTGATGACGGCCGCGGAGGCGGGCGAGTGGGCAACCGCAGCCGGAGCGCGCCGGCTGCTGCTGACGCACTTTTGGCCTGGCACCGACCGTGCGGCGGCGGCCGCGGACGCACGCGCCGAGTTCGGTGGCGAGGTGCTGGTCGCGGCGGAAGGCCTGACGATCGAGCTTTGACGGCTCGGCTCGGCTTGCCGGTCCGCACGCGGAGCTGCCCACCCCCGCGCGCGGACCATCCCCTTGGCCCCGCAGCGAAACAGCCGACAGCCGCGCCACCCGGAAGTCCGGCGGGTCCGAAGGGATCCTCGCCTCGCGCCCGGACCCCCGTCCGGCTGCGTTCCCCAGGCTCCAACCCTCCGGCCCCGCCGCACAGCCCCCGTAGCCCCTGCCCGCGGAACTCCCCCTGGAGACCCCGCGGACGACACCACCTCGAACCCATGCCGCATTCAGTTGTCGCCCGGCCCCGGGCGTCGGCCACCTCCCAACTTCCGACCTACCGAAGTTCTAACACCCACCACCGACAAAAACTTGACCCCACAAGCTACGAGCATTAGCTTTAAAGCTATGCCAAGTAGCCGCCATGTCCCCTAGAGCCGGCCTGACCCCCGACGGCGTGGTCGAGCTGGCCCTCAAGATCATCGACGCGTCCGGGCCCGAAGCCCTCACCCTCGCCAAGGTCGCCGAGCGCGCCAACGTCGCCGCGCCCTCCCTCTACAAGCACGTCAAGAACCTCGCCGACCTGCGCCGACTGATCGACCTCCGGGTCGTGCAGGAAATGTCCGAGGCCCTGCAAAAAGCCGCCACCGGGCGCGAAAGCGCGGACGCCGTCCGAGCCGTCGCCGACGCCTACCGCGACTACCTGCGCCGCCACCCGCACCGCACCCACGCCCTCACCACCGCCCCCGACGAGACCGACACCGAACTCAGCAAGGCCACCCACGCCGTCGCCGAGGTCGTCTTCGCCGTCCTTCGCCCCTACGGCTTCGGCCACGCCCAGGTCGTGCACGCCACCCGCTGCCTCCGCGCCGCCGTGCACGGATTCGCCGGGCTCGAAGCCTCCGGCGGCTTCGGCCGCCCCGAGGACGTCGACCAGAGCTTCGAAGTCCTCAAAACCATCCTCGTCCAAGGCCTGACCACCTACTCGGAGCAGGAGCAGAAATGAGCTTCATCCTCGCCGTCCTCCTCTTCACCGTCGGGCTCGGCGTGCTCGACGCCCGGTTCCCCTGGACGGAGACCCGCCGATGATCGCCGGGCACTTCGGGCTCGCCGCCGCCGTCAAGGCCGGCCGGCCCGCCATTCCCGTGTGGACGCTCATGCTCGCCACCGCGTGGCTCGACGTCGTCTTCGTGCCGCTCTACCTCAGCGGCATCGAGACGGTCGACGGCGCGGGCTACGGCGGCGGCGTCATCCACGCCGACTACACGCACTCCCTCGTCGGCGCGCTCGTCCTCGCCGCGCTCTTCGGCGCGGTGGCAGCACACTGGCTCGGCCGCGAAACCGGGTTGATCCTCGGCGGGGTCGTCTTCTCGCACTGGCTGCTCGACCTCGTCGTGCACCGCGCCGACCTGCCGATCCTGCCCGGCAACGCCGGCGACCTGCCCACGTTCGGCTTCGGGCTGTGGCGGCTGCCCGCCGTCTCGGCCGTCGTCGAACTGCTGATGCTGGCGATCGGCATCGGCCTCTACTGGCGGGCCGCCGCGAAACGCGACCCGAAGCGCGCGCGGGTGCTGGGGCTGACCGCCGCGGTGTGTGGCGTCATCACCCTCGGCACCGATCTGCTGGGAGTCTGATCAGCAGGCGGATCCGGCGACCGGCTCGGTGAACGCGGCGGCCACCCACTTGTCGTCGGCCACCTTCCGGAAGCCGTTCTGCACGCCCGGCAGCGCGTCGAACTGGGCGTCGCGCAGGTACTTGCCGACGACCTTCGCGTTGCCGTCGGCCGTCTCGCGGGCGTTGAGGACGTCTGCGGTCACCGTCACCTTGCAGCCGGTCGCCGACGCTCCCGAAGCCTGCTTGTTCGTGTTCGTCACGTAGACGATGACGACCAGGACGATGGCGCCCAAGATGATCAGAGTCTTCTTCGACATGCCTTCCTCCAACCGCGAGCCCCGTCCCCCGCCAAGGGTAGGCAATCCTTTACCCGCACGGACAGCGCCGGACGCAGCAACCACCCGGAGGCGCCAGTCCGCATCACCCGCCGGTGACGCACGGTGCACGAAAAAGGCCCTCTTCCCGGCGAACCGGGAAGAGGGCCCCTCCGAAAGCACTCAGCCCTGGGCGATCTTCTTCGCCAGGTTGTCGTCCAGCGTCGCGAGGAACTCCTCGGTCGTCTGGTACGGCTGGTCCTTGCTGATGAGCAGCGCGAGGTCCTTCGTCATCTGGCCGGCCTCGACCGTCTCGACGACGACCTGCTCCAGCTTGTTGGCGAAGCCGATCAGCTCCTGGTTGCCGTCCAGCTTGCCGCGGTGCTCGAGGCCGCGGGTCCAGGCGTAGATCGACGCGATCGGGTTCGTCGACGTCGGCTTGCCCTGCTGGTGCTGGCGGTAGTGCCGGGTGACCGTGCCGTGCGCGGCCTCGGCCTCGACGGTCTTGCCATCCGGCGTGCGCAGCACCGACGTCATCAGGCCGAGCGAGCCGAAGCCCTGCGCGACCGTGTCGGACTGGACGTCACCGTCGTAGTTCTTGCACGCCCAGACGTAGCCGCCCTCCCACTTCATCGCCGCGGCGACCATGTCGTCGATCAGGCGGTGCTCGTAGGAGATGCCCTTGGCGTCGAAGTCGGCCTTGAACTCGTTCTGGAAGATCTCCTCGAACACGTCCTTGAACTGGCCGTCGTAGGCCTTGAGGATGGTGTTCTTGGTGGAGAGGTAGACCGGCAGGCCGCGGTCGAGGCCGTACTGCAGCGAGGCGCGCGCGAAGTCCTCGATCGACTTCTTGAAGTTGTACATCCCCATGGCGACGCCGCCGCCCTCGGGGAACTTCGCGACCTCGAACTCCATCGGCTCGGAGCCGTCGTCCGGGGTGTAGCTGATGGTCAGCGTGCCCGGGCCGGGGACCTTGAAGTTGGTCGCCTTGTACTGGTCGCCGTGGGCGTGGCGGCCGATGATGATCGGCTTCGTCCACGTCGGCACCAGCCGCGGGATGTTCTGGATGACGATGGGCTCGCGGAAGATCACGCCGCCGAGGATGTTGCGGATGGTCCCGTTCGGGGACAGCCACATCTTCTTGAGGCCGAACTCTTCGACGCGCGCCTCGTCCGGGGTGATCGTGGCGCACTTGACGCCGACGCCGTGCCTCTTGATGGCGTTCGCGGCGTCGATCGTGACCTGGTCGTCGGTGCGGTCCCGCTCCTCGATGCCGAGGTCGTAGTAGTCCAGGTTCACGTCCAGGTACGGGTGGATCAGCTTGTCCTTGATGAACTGCCAGATGATGCGGGTCATCTCATCGCCGTCGAGTTCGACGACGGTGCCCTGGACCTTGATCTTGGCCATGAGCAGCGGTGCTCCTTCCGCGGATCTTCGCGTTCTTCTTCTAAGTCTCGCCGGTAGCGGTACAAGCGTACTGCTTGACCGTCCTGGATGGTTCCAGTAGTGGCCGGTATCAAGTCTCCCCCCGCCGATTGTGGCCGGGGTCACCGGGCACGACCTGCCGTTGGACCGATCCGACCGCTCGCCGAGCGACCGTCGCGCGACGGGGTGAACCAAGGCACGATGCGACCCGTGAACTCATCATGCGGGAGGTGACGGCCATGTCGACCCATCGGTACGCCGAGTACGAAGACGACTACGAGGACTACGACGACACGACGGAAGCGCTCGACGAACGGCCGCGCCGCGGCGTCGCCCACCTGGTCAGCGCGCTGGGCGGGCTGCTGCTCACCCCGGTCGCGCTGGGGCTGCTGAGCTGGGGCGGGCTGCGCCAGCAGCAGCTGATCCAGGCGACGCTGAGCACCAACCGCGACCCGCTGGGCATCGCGCTGCTGGCCGGCGGGGCGATCCTGCTGCTGGTCGTCGCCGCGCTCGGCGCGCTGTCGGCGGCCGGCCCGATCCTCGGCGGCCTGATCTACGGCGTGCTGCCCGGGGTGGCCGCGATGGCCGTGCCGAAGTGGGGCTTCAAGCTGGTCAACCTGATGCCGAAGAGCGACATCGCGTACGGCGTCATGGACTTCCTGTTCATCGGCGGCCTGCTCGGCGTCGGGTTCCTGCTGGTCGGCAGCGGACTGGCCAACGCGCTGGTCCGGCGGCGCCGCGAGGCCTGAACCGGGCCGGTGGGATCATCGGGCGATGGGTTTGTTCACCGTCGCGGAGGCACGCGACGAACTGGCGCGGCTGCGGCCGGTCCTCGACGAACTGGTGCGCGTCCGGGCCGACGCTGCTGAGCTCGCGGCGTCACTGCGCCCGGGCGGGCGGGTTACCGAGCTGGGCGGGTTGCCCGAGTGGAAGGCCGCGCAGGCGCGGCTCGACGACCTGATGACGACGGTCCAGCACACCGGCGCCGAGCTCAAGGGGTTCGCGCCGCTGCTGATCGACTTCCCGGCCGAGCTCGACGGCACCGACGTGCTGCTGTGCTGGCTCGAAGGTGACCGCGAGCTGGGCTGGTACCACCGCACCGACCTGGGCTTCGCGGGCCGTCGGCCGCTGAAAATCGCTGGTGGCGCCCGCTAGGTTGGGTCGGTGACCGACAACACCCGCGCCGCCTTCTTCGACGAGACCGCCGAGCACTACGACCAAGACGATTTTCACGCTTTGGTGGCCGACGCGCTGGTTTCGCCACTGCCCGCCTCGCCGGGGCTCGTTCTCGACGTCGCCACCGGGACGGGTTTCGCGGCGTACGCGGCGTTGCGGCTGAAGCCTTCGCGCGTGCTGGCTGTCGACTTGTCGCCGGCGATGGTGGCCCGCGCCGAGGCGAAGGCGCCTTCGCTGGATCCGGCGGGCGTGATCACGTGGCAGGTCGGCCCCGCGGTGCCGATGCCTTCACCGGACGGGTCGGCCGACGTCGTGCTGTGCGCGTCTTCGCTGCACTTCCTGGGCGCGGTCGCGTTCGCGGACTGGCTGAGGGTGCTCCGGCCGGGTGGGCGGCTGGCGTTTTCGGTCGTGTCGGGATCGCGGTTCAAGCCGTCCGGCCCGTTCGCGGAGTTCGTGCCGGCGGACCTGTCGTTCCCGCTGGACGAGACCGGGGCCGGCGCGCTGGCCGCGTCGGCGGGATTCGTCGAGGTGTCGGCCCGGACATTCACCGTCGACGGCGGCGACCGGGTCCGGAGCGTCTTCCTGGTGCACGCCACGGCGCCGTGAACCTGGACCGCTTCGCCGACGGCCATCTGACGGAGGTCGCCGTGCGCGGGAGCGGGGTCACCGCGCGGCTGGAGGCCTACGCGGACTACCGCCGCGTGCCCGGTGACGTCTCGGTGGTCGAAGTCTTCGAGCTGACGGCGGATCCGGCCGACCTCGAACTGGCCGAGCCGCCGGTCGCCGACCACGTCATGGAGGAGCCGACGTCGTGGGAGCGCGACGGCCGCCGCACGATCGAGTTCTTCGCGCCGCTGCGGATCCGGGTGACGGCCGGTGGTGCCCGCGCCGTCCGCAAACGTTTGCACCTTCGACTTCGCCGAGCTGCCCGCGCTCGGGCCCGACGTGGTCTGGCGGATCCTCGGCGGCGACGCCGGTACGCCCGCCGATCCCGACGGCTGGTTCCTCCAGCGCCGAGGCCGGCTGGCGACCTCACCCACCGGCGTCTTCTGCCGGACGGCGGCGAACCGCGTCACCTTCGAACGCCGCGACGCCGACGACGAGCCGTGGCAGGCCGTGCGGCTGGCCGGAGCAGCGAAGGCGCCCCGCGTGTGGTGCGGCAACTGCGTGTTCCAGCCCCCGTGGCGCGGCTCAGGCCGTGAAGTGGACCTCGCCGCGGGTGGCCGGGCCGTCGGGGCTGTCGCAGCGCTGGACGAACGTCGCGTCGAGGCCGGTTACCGTGCCGTCCGCCGCGCGGTCCAGGCGGTCCACCGTGAAGTCCGCGTAGACGTCGCCGCAGCCCAGGCCGCCGCTGACCACCAGGAAGCCCGGCGTGTCCGTCGCCGGGTCCTCGGTCCAGCGGTAGCGCGCGCCGGTGTACGTGCCGGTGTGCAGCGTTTCGCCCGCCGGCGGGCTCATCTCGACCCGCAGGTCGCTGAACCCGGACTGGACGTCGACCTTCAGGACTCCCGCGTTGACCCATACCCGGACCTCGTCGCCCGGCCCGGCGTAGTGCGCGGTGCCGTGCAACGGGTGCGAGCCTGCCTCCGCGACGTAATCGACCGTCTGCACCGGGTCTGCCGAAGCGACCGGCACGAGCGCCACGCCCAGCCCGGCCGCCGCCGTCAGGACCACGCACGCACGACGAAGTGACTTCACGGAACCTCCCCAGTCCGAGCCGCTCTCCGCGGCACCGCCGATCATGCTGCCAGCGTCGGCGAGGTCCGGACAGGGGGTTTCTACTCAGCGGTGCAGCGACGCGCCCTTGAGGATCTTGTCCACCGCGTTCTTCGGGCCGTGCACCGCGAGCCCGGCCAGCGCCAGCTTCTCCCCCGCGACCGCGCGGACCGCCGCCCGGTTGTCGACGTCGTTGCCCGTGTGGAACAGCTCGTCGGTGAAGATCGAGATCCGCAGCCCGCGGCCCAGGGCCCGGGCGTGCGCCGCCGTCAGGACGTCCCCGGTTCCGCTGAACACCATCACCGGCTGGCCGAACATCGGCAGGTACTCCGTGCCGTCGGCGTCTTCGTAGGGCTCGCCCATCAGCTCCGGCGTCACGTGGGCGATTCCGCTCACCAGGAACGCGGTGACGTTGAGCCGCTGCCAGGACGCCAGGTCGTCGCGGAGCAGGACGGCGATCTTCGTGTCGAAGGAACTCATGCCGGACAGACTCGCCCGCCGGCCACCCGCGCGTCTTGTACGTTCTAAACATGGCGCAGGTCGAAGCGTGGCGGCCGGCGGTCCCGGGGATCGCCGAGGTCTTCCACGCGCGCTTCACCACCCACGCCTACCCGCTGCACACGCACGACACCTGGACGCTGCTGATCGTCGACGACGGCGTCATCCGCTACGACCTCGACCGCCACCACCACGGCGCGCTCGGGCCGGCTGTGACGCTGCTGCCGCCGAACGTCGCGCACGACGGGCGCGCCGCCACCAGCCACGGCTTCCGCAAGCGCGTGCTCTACCTGGACACGTCGGTGCTGGGCGAGGACCTGATCGGCGCGGCGGTCGACCAGCCGAGCGTCGCCGACGGTGTGCTGCGCACCCGCATCCACCAGCTGCACGAGGCGCTCGTCCACCCCGGCGACGCGCTGGAGGCCGAGAGCCGGCTCGCGCTGGTGGCCGACCGGCTGCGCACCCACCTGGGGCACCCGGCGACGCCCGAGCCGAAGCGCGGACTGGCCGACGACCTGCGGGACCTCCTCGACGCTCGCCTACCGGACGCCCTGACCCTCGCCGAAGCGGCGTCGACGCTGGGGGCGCATCCGGCGCACCTGGTCCGCTGCTTCGGGGCGCGGTTCGGGCTGCCGCCGCACCGCTACCTGACCGGCCGCCGCGTCGACCGCGCGCGCCGGCTGCTGCTCGCCGGCGCCCCGGCGGCGGAGGTCGCGGCGGTCACCGGGTTCACCGACCAGGCCCACCTGACGCGGCACTTCAAGCGCTACCTCGGGACGACGCCGTCGCGGTACTCGAAAGCTCGTTGACCTGCCGGGCGGTTGTGTCAAGATGACCGCATGCTGCGCGAACTGCACCTGACCGGCGACCCGGCCGCCGACAAGCTGCTCAACGACGACCCGTTCGCCCTGCTCGTAGGCATGCTCCTCGACCAGCAGTTCCCGATGGAGCACGCGTTCGCCGGGCCGCGGAAGATCGCCGACCGCATGGACGGCTTCTCGCTCGCGAAGATCGCCGTGACCGACGTCGAGAAGTTCGTCGAGATGTGCGTGGTGCCGCCGGCCATCCACCGCTACGGCGGCTCGATGGCCCGCCGCGTGCACGCGCTCGCGCAGCACATCATCGAGAACTACGACGGCCGCACCGAGGGGCTCTGGCTCGACGGGCGCCCGAAGCCGGACGGGCCGGAGGTCCTCAAGCGCCTACGGGCCCTGCCGGGCTTCGGCGAGCAGAAGGCGAAGATCTTCCTGGCGCTGCTGGGCAAGCAGCGCGGCATCCAGCCGAAGGGCTGGCGCGAGGCAGCGGGCGCGTACGGCGACCGCGGGTCACGCCGGTCGATCGCCGACGTCACCAGCGCCGAGACGCTCGCCGAGGTGCGGGCGTTCAAGAAGGCGGCGAAGGCCGCGGCCAACGCGGGCTAGCGGACCCAGACGCGCAGCGGGCCCAGCGGCTCGGCACCGTGGTCCAAGGCGACGCGCAGGGCGTCGCCGTGTTCGTAGCCGACCACTGGGTGGCCGGGGAACGCTGCCGCCACCGCCGCGACCGCGGCGGGCCAGCCGTCGGCCGGGCCCGCGAAGTTCGACAGCCCGACGACGCCGTCGCCGCGATGGGCCACGACTGCGTTCTCGCCGCGGGACAGCACCGCCACCGACGTCCCCAGCGGCGAACCGGCGCGCCGCCAGCCCGGCTCGGGGACGCCGGGGCCGCACGCGAGCCACATCGCCTCGAACAGCAGGGAAAAGCCCGGCAGCGCCAGCGTCGCGAAACTGTCCTTCACCGAGCAGCCTGCCGAGCCGTCGACGAAGGGGAGGACGTCGGCGGCCGTGGCGTCCGGGGTGAGTGTCACGGCGTCCGGGTAGTACTCCGGCGTTCGCGTGCGGCTCGCCCAGGCCCGCCGGCCGAACCGGCCCCCGCAGACCAGGTCGCACCAGGCCGCGTTCTCCGCGACCGCTAGTTCCGCGCGAACCACAGCACGTCCGGCTCGCCGCGCGGGACTTCCACCGCCACCTCGCGCACCGAAGCGAAGTGCTCCCGTAGCCGCGCGGCGAACGTCGGGGCCGCTCCCGCGCTCCACACCGCCAGCACGCCTCCCGGGTTCAGCAACTCCTTCAGCCGGGACAGCCCGGCACCGGAATACAGCGCGGTATTGCCCTCCGTGACCGTCCACTCGGGACCGTTGTCGATGTCGAGGCACAGCGCGTCGAACCGGTCGGACGGCGAGGCCAGCCACGTGACCAGGTCCGCCTCCACCACCCTCACGCGCGGATCGGCGAGCGCGTCGCCGTGGACCGTCCGAAGTGGACCCGAGCGGTTCCACTCGATCACCGCCGGCTCGCGTTCGACGACCACGACCGAACCCGCGCCCGCGTCGAGGGCCGCGCGCAGCGAAAAGCCGACGCCGAGGCCGCCGATCAGCACCGCCGCTCCCGTCGTCACCGCGCCGGTCACCAGGAGGCGCTCGGACTCGCCGTTGCGCGTGTCCATCAGGAACACGCCGTTCTCGATCACTTCGAGCGCTTCGCCGTCGCGCCGCAGGACCAGCTCGCCGCCGCGGCCCGCGACCGTCTCCACCAGTTCGACCACGTTCCGACCTTCTCACAGCAGGCCAGCGAGTTTGTAGAGAACCAGACTGCCCGCCACCGCGACGTTGAGGCTCGCGCCCGTGCCCACCATCGGGATTTCGACGACGGTGTCGAGAAGGTCGAGCACCTCCGGGGGAATCCCGGTCTGCTCGTGGCCGAGCACGGCGATCGTGCGGCCGCGGGCGGCCGGGAGGTCCCCCAGCCGCACCGCTTCCTCAGCCAGCTCGACGCCGACGACCCGTGTGCCCGCCGCGCGTTCGCGGGCCAGCCAGCCCGGCGGGTCGTGCACCCAGTGCACGCATGCCGGGCGCCGCAACGTGTTCCCGCGCCGCAACGCCTCCGGGACCCACGGGAACCGCGGTACCGCGAGGCACGCGCCGACCGCGTCGCACGTGCGCAGCAGCGTGCCGAGGTTCGCGCCGTGCAACGGCCAGAGCGGGGCGGCCACCAGGTGGCCCCAGCAGGGATGTGCCTTGTTCCGCCGGAACTTCCGCAGCTCGCTCGGCGTGCGGACCCGGACCGCGGGGCTCACCGGCGCCGAGGCGCGGCGCCTCCGATTTCATCGATCATGCGGAAATTCTAACCCGTTCGCCGGGACCACCGGGCGATCCGCGCTCCTACCCTGGACGCGGAGGTGAAGGCCATGCACGCAGGAGTGGGAGACGAAATCCAGGTACACGGCCGTACCGTCGGATCGGCCGAGCAGCGCGGCGAGATCCTCGAAGTCCGCGGGCCCGACGGCGCCCCGCCCTACCTGGTGCGGTTCGCCGACGGGCACGAGGCACTCGTCTACCCCGGGCCCGACTGCGAAGTCCAGGCCCACGCCGACTAAGCGGCGACCGGCTCGCGGACCCGCCCCCACGCCGCGCTGAGGAGCAGCAGCGCGAGCAGCGTCAGGGCGGCCGCGACCTCGGGCAGGACCAGCGGGCCGCCGGAGTCGAGCACCGCGCCCCCGACCACGCCGGACAGGCCGACGCCGAGGTAGATCGCCGACGCGTTGAGCGAGAGCACCAGGCCGGCGTGGCCCGGGGCCAGCTCGATCAGCCGGTGCTGCACCGGCGGGCTGAACGACCACGTCGCCATGCCCCACACGAACAGCGCGACGCCGGCCGTGATCGGGGTCGCCGTCGCGATCGGCAGCAGCGCCATGACGACGGTGATCGCGGCCGTCACGACGAGCAGCGGCGCGCGCGAACCCCAGCGGTCGGCCGCCCGGCCGCCGGCGAAGTTGCCGATCGCGCCGCCGACGCCGTAGCAGAAGAGCAGCACCGTGACCGCCGTGCCGTGCAGGCCCGCGGTGGCGGCCAGCAGCGGCGACACGAACGTGTAGACCATGAACGCGGCGAGGCACCCGAGGACCGTCACCGCCAGCATGACGAGCACGCGCGGGTCGCGGCCGGCGGCGAACCGTTCGGCCAGGGTGACCCGCGGCGGCGCGGCGACCGACGGCAGCGCCACCCGCACGGCCAGCGCGCTCGCCAGCGAGAACGCGGCGACCAGCGCGAACGCCGTCCGGTAGCCCAGGTGCTGCGAAATGAGGCTGCCCAGCGGTACGCCGAAGATGAGCGCGACGGTCAAGCCGCCGAACACGAGCGCGATCGCGCGGCCCCGGCGTTCCGGGGCGGTCAGCTGGGCCGCGACGGCGCTCGCCGCGGGGGTGAACACCGCAGCGCCGATCGCGGTCACGACCCGGGCCAGCAGGAGCGTGCCGTAGCCCGGCGCCAGCGCGGCGAAGAGGTTGCCGGCGGCGGTGACGACGAGCGCGGCGACCAGCAGCGTCCGGCGTTCCCAGGTGCCGGTGACGGCGGCGAAGATCGGCGAGCCGACCGCGTACGCGATGGCGAAGGCCGTGACGAGCTGCGCCGCGGCGGTCGCCGAGACGTGCAGCTCGCCGGTCAGCGCGGGCAGCAGCCCGGCGACGATGTAGCCGCTGGTCCCGACGCCGAACGCGCCGAAGGCCAGCACCGAGATCCTCGAGGACGAGGGGTTGGACATGGGTGGGTCCCCCAAGCGGAGCGGGCGATTGGTTCGATGAACGTCGTAGTTCGACGACTACCGTACTACGCCACTCCGACAATTTCGATCGGCGTCGTACAATGGGTCCATGGCCAAGACCGTCACGCTGCCGCCGATCGTCCACCCGACGCCGGACGAGATCACCGTCGAAGGCGTGCTCCGCGCCCTCGCCGACCCGGTGCGACTGGCGATCGTGCGCCAGCTCGCGGCCGTCGACCACGAGGTCGCGTGCGGCAGGCTGACCGTGCCGGTGACCAAGTCCACACTCACCCACCACCTGAGCATCCTGCGCCAGGCCGGGGTCGTGGCCGGCCGCCAGGAGGGGACGACCCGGTTCAACTCGTTGCGCCGCAACGATCTCGACGCGCTGTTCCCGGGCCTGCTGAACGGCGTCCTGGCCGCCCAGCGCTGATCACGGCGTTACGGTGTGGATCGTCACCTGATATCGGGATGACAACGACCCCGCTCGCTTGTTGGACTGTCGGTAGGCAGCTCACGGCGCTGGGGCCATGCGGCTGCCTTTCCTTTTGAACCTCCACTGAACCGATCCAGTGACCTCGGCCACGAGATCGGCCAAGTAATCGATTTCTCATACCTGGAAGGAGTGCCGTGCCCGTCGCGCTGCTCGCGCTCGCCATCGGAGCTTTCGGCATCGGGACCACCGAGTTCGTCATGATGGGCGTGCTGCCCCAGGCGGCCGCCGACTTCGGCGTCGACATCCCGACCGCCGGCTACCTCATCTCCGCCTACGCCCTCGGCGTCGTCGTCGGCGCCCCGCTGCTCACCGCGGTGGCCGTCCGGCTGCCGCGCAAGACCATGCTGCTGGCCATGATGGGCCTGTTCACGGTGGGCAACGCCCTCTTCGCGCTGTCGCCCAACCAGGAGTTCGGCGTCGCGTTCCGGTTCCTGGCCGGCCTGCCGCACGGCGCGTTCTTCGGCGCCGGCGCGGTCGTCGCGTCCAGTTTGGTCGGACCCGGCCAGCGCGCGAAGGCCGTGTCGATGATGTTCCTGGGGCTGACCCTGGCCAACGTCATCGGCGTCCCGCTGGGGACGCTGCTGGGCCAGCAGGTCGGCTGGCGCGCCACCTTCGGCGTCGTCGCCGTGATCGGCCTGGTCGCCGCTGCGGCCATCGCGAAGCTGGTGCCCCACCAGGGCAAGCCCGCCGACGCGTCGCTGCGGGGTGAGCTCGGCGCGTTCAAGCGGCCGCAGGTGCACCTGGCGCTGGCGATCGTCACGTTCGGGCTCGGCGGCGTGTTCGCCTGCCTGTCCTACATCACGCCGATGCTGACCGACGTCGCCGGCTACTCGCCGTCGAACGTCACGCTGCTGCTGTCCCTGGCCGGCGTCGGCATGACGATCGGCAACCTGCTCGGCGGCCGCCTGGCCGACCGCGCGCTGATGCCGGGCCTGTACGCGGCGCTGCTGTCGCTGGCCTGCGTGCTCGGGATCTTCACGATCACGGCGCAGGGCAAGGTCGGCGCGGCGATCACGATCTTCTTCGTCGGCGTCGCCGGGTTCATGATCGGCCCGATGATGCAGGCGCGGATCATGGAGAAGGCGGGCGGCACTCCGTCCCTGGTGTCGGCCGCCGTCCAGTCCGCGTTCAACATCGCCAACTCGATCGGGGCGTACCTCGGCGGGCTGGTGATCGCGGGCGGGCTCGGCCTGGTCGCCCCGAACTGGGTCGGTGCGCTGCTGGCGGTCTTCGGGCTCAGCCTGGCGATCGTCTCCGGCACCTTGGACCGCCGCGACGCCCGCGCCGAACGGCGTGAGCTGGCCATGGCGTCCTAAGAGGCCTCGAAAGGCGCCACTTTCCCTGGGAAAGTGGCGCCTTTTCGGCGTTCGGGCTCGGCCCGGTCTACGACCCATCGCCGCCGCGCTCAATAGGGGCCTACCTCGGCGGGCTGGTTGATCGCGGGCTCGGCCTGGCGATCGTCTCCGGCACCTTGGACCGCCGCGACGCGAAAGCCGAACGGCGTGAGCTCGCCATGGCGTCCTAAGAAGACGCGAACGGGCCGCCGGTGATCGTCAAGGCCACGTACAGCACCGCTGCCGCCAGCCCGGTGTAGGTCACGATGTCCACGACCTTGCCGCGGATCGCGAGCAGCCCGGCCCTGGCGGTCGGCAGCACCGCCCGCAGCACCGCGGCGAGGAGGAGCGCGGCGCCGATCAGCGCCGCGCCCTCCCGCCAGTGGTACTGGACGATCCTCAGCGCGGCCACGGCCACCACCAGCAGCACCGCCGCGAACGGGAGCTGGGTGAACCGGGACTGCCTGTTCCGGCGGTCGTCGACGTCCCGCCGGTCCTCGGTCATCGTCATCGGCCCTGGACCGAGCGCTCCGCCGCTTCGACGACGTTGCTCACGAGCATCGCCCGCGTCATCGGGCCGACGCCGCCCGGGTTCGGCGAGATCCAGCCGGCCACCTCGGCCACGTCCGGGTGAACATCGCCGGTGAGCTTGCCGTCCACGTGGGACACGCCGACGTCGAGCACCGCCGCGCCCGGCGCCACCATGTCCGGCGTGATGATCCCTGGCACGCCAGCCGCGGCGACCACGATGTCGGCCCGGCGGACCTCGGCGGCGAGGTCGCGGGTGCCGGTGTGGCAGAGGGTCACGGTGGCGTTCTCGCTGCGGCGGGTCAGCAGCAGGCCGAGCGTCCGGCCGACGGTGATGCCGCGGCCGACCACCGTGACGCGCGCGCCGTTCAGCTCGACGCCGTGGCGCTTGAGCAGCTCGATGATCCCGTACGGCGTGCACGGCAGCGCGCCCCGCTGGCCGAGGACCAGGCGGCCCAGGCTGACCGGCGCGAGGCCGTCCGCGTCTTTCTCCGGGTCGATGCGCTCGAGGACGCGGTTCGCGTCGAGGTGCTTCGGCAGCGGCAGCTGGACGATGTAGCCGTGGCACGCCGGGTCGGCGTTCAGCTCGTCGATGACGGCTTCGAGCTTCTCCTGGGTGATGTCGGCCGGCAGGTCGCGGCGGATCGAGTTGACCCCGATCTTGCCGCTGTCCGCGTGCTTCATCCGCACGTATGAATGCGACCCGGGGTCGTCGCCGACCAGGACGGTGCCCAGGCCCGGCGTCACCCCCTTCGCGGCCAGCGCCGCGACGCGCGGCTCGAGCTCCGCGAAAATGGCGTTCTTGGTGGCCTTGCCGTCGAGAATCTTCGCCGTCACGGGGCCCATTCTGGCAAAGCGACCCCCGCGCGTCGCTTCCAGGCGTGGGTGGTCGCTGCCCGTAGACTGGTCGCTACCCCACACGGTCCACTCGCGACGCTCGCCGCGATCAAGCTGTGATCTACCGCACTTCGCATCACGCGAGGTCAGACCGGGTGCCGCCGGGTCGGCGAGCGGCAAAACCCACATGCGGGGTGCACACGCGCGCGCGAACAGTCAAAATGTGCGGGTGGCACAACCGACGACGCAGCTGAACGCGACCGAGCAGGACACCCTGGTCAAGCAGATCGGACTTGCTCTGCTCCGTGCCGCCCCGCGCGACTGGCGCAAGGTCACCGCGGAGTACCGAGCCGTCGGGAGGTACCACGAGCTGACCGGCGAGATCGTCACCGAAGACGGCACCTCCCACGAGTGGCTCGCCACCCACGACATCGCGACCCTGTTCGGCAGGCTGCGCGGGGGCATGTACCGCGACGGCCGCGGAACGTGGTTCAACGCGCGCTACCAGCTGGACCACCCGTCCAGCTACAACCTCGAGTACAACCGCGACGAGCCGGTGTGGAACCTCGCGCCGCCGCCGCAGGCCTACTCCGACGAGCTGCGGATGTTCCCGCGCACCGAGGAGAACGTGCCCGAGTGGCTGATCCGGCGGATGTCCGGGCTCGGCCCGGAGCAGCCGGGTCCGCACTTCCGGATCGCCCGGATCTTCGACACGATCGGCCCGGCCGGCCGCCCGGTGATCAACCGCCCCGACCTCGAGGTCGAGGAGCAGGACCGGCTGCTGGAGTACCTGGACCACGCGCCGCTGGTCGTCACCGAGCGCGGCTACGACATCGACCGGCTCGCCGCGACGCCCGAGGCCACCGTGCCGGTCGCCTTCCACAGCGACGGCCAGTGGATCTGGCCCGCCGCCGTCAACTTCTACCTGCGCAAGTACGGCGTCTCGCCGGAGCTGGACCTGGTCGAGCACGTCCGGGCGGTCGGCTTCACGCTGCCGCCGGTCGACGAGCCGACGCTGCAGGCCGCCGGCGCGTACCTGACCCGGGGCAACCAGCCGCCGCCGCAGCGTCCGGGCGGGCCGCCGCCGCAGGGCCCGCCGCCGCAGCAGCAGGCACCCCAGGGCCCGCCGCCGACCATGGTCGCGCCGGCCCCGGGCATCGTCGCGCCGCCGCCCCAGCACCAGGAGCCGCCCGCGCCGGTGGACGCCGCCCACGCCCCCGAGGCGCCGGCCGAGGAGCACGGTTACCCGCAAGAGGCCGAGTTCGCCGAGGAGGCCTACGACGACCGGGAGTTCGAAGACCGCTTCGCCGAGGAGGACTCCTACGGCGAGGAGGAGTACGAGCACCCCGAGCACGCCGCGGGCTCGAACGGCACGTCGCCGGAGCCGGGCCGGGTGCCCGACCTCGAAGAGACCGCGGAGTACGTCCCCGACCAGCCGATCGGGCACGAGGAGGAGCCGCACGACGGCGCCGCGTTCGACGCCCCGCACGAGGCCGAGCCGGCGCACGGCGAGGACGACGAGCACCCCGCGTTCGACGCCGGCCAGCACCGCGAGGACGAGCACGCCGCGCACCGGGAGGACGACGAGCCGGCCGCGTTCGCGCCGGAGCCCGCCGGTTTCCAGGCCCACGCCGACGAGGAGCCGCCGGGCTTCCAGCCGCGGCCGGACGAGCCCGCGCACGCGGCCTTCGAGCCCGGCCGGCCCCGGCAGGAGGAGCCCGCGCACGCCGGGTTCCAGCCGCCGCGGCGCGAGGAGCAGCCGGCGTTCGACCCCGGCCCGCCGACCATGCTCACCCAGCCCGAGGTGCCCGGCGTCATGCCGGTGCCGGAGCCGCCGGCCCCCGCGCCCCAGGCCGAGCCCGCTGCGCCCCGCTCGGGCCGCCGCGCGCTGCGCCGCGAGACCCCGGACCACCCCGTGCTCGCCGGCCTGCAGGCCAAGCTGGACGAGCTCGAGGTGCCCGAAAGCGGCTACAAGCTGGGCGAGCCCGCCGAGCACGGCTGGAGCGTCGAGGAGGTCGACGAGGGCTGGCGCGTCGGCTGGTACGACGGCAAGCTCAGCAACCCCGCGGTGTTCGGCGACGCCGAGGACGCGGCCGCGTTCATGCTCGGCAAGCTGCTGCTCAACCCGGAGGGCCACGTGCCCGAACCGGAGCCGGAGCACGAGCCCGAGCCCGAGCCGGAACCGGCGCCGCAGCGGGTCGTCGCGACGGTGTCGCCGGAGGTCGCGACCGGGTCGTACCCGGTCCGCAAGCCGGAACCGGTGCCGCCGCAGGAGCAGACGGCGTTCACGAGCGCCGAGGAGCTCTTCGGCGACCTCGAGGACGACGAGCCGCCGGCCCCGCCGCGTCAGCCCGCCCCGCCCGCGCCGGTCCCGGCCGGACCGCCGCCGCTGGCGCAACAGCAGGCCGGCCCGCCGCCCGCGGCTCCCGCGCCGCCCCGGCGCGAGCCGCCGTCGGCGCCGACCGTCCTGGCCGCTCCGGTGCCGCCGAGTGCCCCGCTGGTCCCGCCGCCCGCACCGGCCGTCCCGCCGGCGCCCCCGCGTCGTGAGGAGCCGGCCCGCCCGGCCGTCAACGGCGGGGGCGGTGGTGGCCAGCAGCAGTGGCCGATCGGGCCGCTGGCCGGCGAGCCGCCGCTTACGTTGTTCCGCGGCAAGGAGCTGCGCGAGCTGCCCGCGGGCAGCGAGCTGGACCGCTTCGGCGGCCCGAACGGCAACCTGACGTACGCGGCGGGCACGCCGTTCGCCGAGCGGTCGCTGGTGCCCGAGTGGGTGAACCGGCCGTACCACGTCTACCGCGTGCAGCGGCCGCTGGAGACGCTGGCCGGCGTCGCGATCCCGTGGTTCAACCAGCCGGGCGGCGGGTCGGCGTACCTGCTGCCGGCGTCGATCGAGGAGCTGCTGGCCGAGGGCGACCTGATCGAGCTCGACCCGGGCGAACCCCCGATCGACTGAGTCCCGCTTCGAGGGCCCCGGCGCCGCCGGGGCCTTCGTCGTGTCAGCGGATGACGAGCCCGTGCGCGGCGGCGAAGGCGATGGCGGTCTCGACGTCGACCTGGGCACCCCGCAGATCGGCCTGGACCAGGGCGTTCGCGTCGAGTCGCGCGCCGCGCAGGTCCGCGCCGTCGAACTTGGTGCCCTGCAGGCGCGCGCCGGTCAGGTCGCTGCCGCGCAGGTCGGCGCCGGTGAGGTCGGCCTCGGTCAGGTTGGCTTCGCGCAGCCGCAGCCCGGACAGACCCAGCCGGCGCAGCCGCGCCTTCGCGAGCGACGCCAGCGAGAGGTCGCACTCGGTGAGGGCGATCCCGCCGAACCCGCTGTCGGAGAACGACGAGCCGAGCAGCGAGCACGACGTCCAGCGGCTTTCGACGAGCACCGTGCGGTCGAAGGTGCACGAGCGGAACGCGGAGGCGTCGTGCCGCGAGCGGGACAGGTCGGCCCGGCCGAACACGCAGTCGTCGAACGTGCAGCCGCGCGTCCGCAGCCCGCTCAGGTCCGCGCCGGTGAAGTCGCAGCCGGTGAACCGGCGCTTTTCCCACCACTGCCCGGACAACACCGCTTCGCGGTAGTCCTCCCCCGTCTCCAGCACGGGCCCCAGGGTGCCACACGGGTGCCGACGGCCCGCAACCGTCCACTAGCGAACGCGCGCTGCGGCGGCACTTCCTCCACGCCGTCGGCGCCGGCCCGAAGCAGCTGCACCGCGTCCGGCGGTTCCAGCGGTTCTTGCGCCTGCTGGAACCCCTCGCGGCCGGCCGGACGTCGCTGGCCGGGGTCGCCGCCGGACTCGGGTACGCCGACCAGTCCCACCTCGGCTGGGAATGCAGCCGCCTCTCCGGCTCCTCCCCCGCCTCGCTCGTGCGCGTGGCCGAAAAGTTCCAGACGCACGCGCCGCCCGCGCGCCAGGATCGTCCGCATGTTCCGAGTCACCATCGCGGTGCGCGCTGACAACCTCGACGTCCGCGGCCCGGTCTACCTCGCCTACGCCGACCACGCGCGCTGGGTGTGCGTCCAGACCGCCGGATCGGCCCGGTGAACCTGGAGACGACCGTGCGGTTCCACCGCGAACTCGTCCCGGGTGACGCAGGAGTTCCACGCGCCGGACGGCACGCTCGTCGCCGACGTCGCCAGCGTGTCCGGCCTGCTGGACCTGGACCGGCGGCGGCTGCTGCCCGACCCGGGCGCGTACTGGCGCGAGCTGGCCGCGCGGCCCGAACTGCTCGGCCTGGCCCGGAAAACCGCGTGATCTTTCCCGGCCCGCTCACTACCGTGTCGCCGTGCCCGACCACGACTACGTCGACCCGTACCTCGCCTCGCTCTACGACGCGCTGAACCCGCGCGAGAGCAGCGGCGACTTCGCGTTCTACCTGCCGATGATCATGGCCGCGGAGTCCGTCCTCGACGTCGGGTGCGGCACCGGGTCCCTCCTGCACTGGGCGCGCGAGTCCGGCCACGAAGGCCGGCTCGTCGGGCTCGACCCCGCCGAGGGCATGCTCGTCCAGGCTCGCCGCCGGGACGACATCGAGTGGGTGCACGGCGATTTGTCGACCGCGTCCTGGGAGGGCGAGTTCGACTTCGCCGTGATGACCGGGCACGCGTTCCAGGTGCTGCTGACCGACGACGAGCTGCGCACGGCGTTCGCGGCGATCCACCGCGCGCTGAAGCCGGGCGGCCGGTTCGGCTTCGAGACGCGCAATCCGGCACGGCGTGCCTGGGAGCGCTGGACTCCTTCGCACGTCTGGGAAACCGGCGGAGTGCGGTCGTGGAACGACGCCGGGCCCTTCGAGAACGGGTACGTCAGCTTCACGACTACGTACGAAAGTCCTCAGTGGGACGCGACGCAGTACAGCGAAAGCACGTTGCGCTTCCTCGACGTTCCGGCGCTTTCGACGTTCATCGAGGAAGCCGGTTTGGTCGTCGATGAGCAGTACGGCGACTGGGACCGCACGCCGGTGACCGGCGCGAGCCCGGAGATCATCACGATCGTCCGGCGCCCCCTCACCTGAAGTCGCGCGACTTCGCCTTGATCCGCATCGGCAGCGCCTCGACGCGGTCGGCCAGCACGCTGATCACGCCGTCGGCCTTCTCCACCACCCCGCGGATCAGCAGCGCCGGGCTGGCGCGCGCGACGCGGTGGTAGCGCTGCCACAGCCCGAGCGTGCAGATCACGTTGACCATCCCCGTCTCGTCCTCGATGTTGAGGAAGGTGACCCCGCCCGCGGTCGCCGGGCGCTGGCGGTGCGTGACGGCGCCGCCGATCAGCACGCGCGCGCCGTCGTCGAGGTCGGCCAGGCCGTTCGCCGGGACGACGCCGAGCGCATCGAGGCGGTCGCGGATGAACTCGGTCGGGTAACTGTCCGGCGAGACCCCGGTCGCCCAGACGTCCGCCGCCGCGAGGTCCAGGCCGTCCATGCCGGGCAGCGTCGGGGCTTGTGTGCCCACCAGGCCCGGCAGCTTCTCCGGACGTTCCCCGGCGACGGCGCCCGCGGTCCACAGCGCCTGCCGCCGGTCGCCGCCGAACCCGGCGAACGCACCGGCCGTGGCCAGCGCCTCGATCTGCGGGGTCGTCAGCCGCACGCGGCGGGCGACGTCGGCCATGTCGGAGTAGTCGCCGTTCGTGAGCCGCTCGGCCACGATCCGCTTCGCGATGTCCTCGCCGATCATCCGGACGGTGCTCAGCCCGGTGCGCACGTCGTGGAACTTCCCGGGGCCGGCTTCGAGGGTGGCGTGCGGGAGGCTGCGGTTGATGTCGGGGCCGTGCACCGTGACGCCGTGGCGCCGCGCGTCGGCGACCAGCGACTGCGGTGAGTAGAAGCCCATCGGCTGCGCGCGCAGCAGGCCAGCCAGGAACGCGTCCGGGTGGTAGAGCTTGAAGTAGGCACTGGAGAACACGAGGTGCGCGAAGCTCAGCGCGTGGCTCTCCGGGAAGCCGAAGTTCGCGAACGCCTTGAGCTTCAAGAAGATCTTCTGCGCGAGTTCGTCTTCGACACCGTTCGCGGCGGCGCCTTCGAGGAACCGCTGCCGCAGCCGTTCCATCTTCCGGTCCGACCGCTTCGACCCCATCGCGTGCCGCAGCTGGTCGGCCTCCGCCGCGGTGAAGTTCGCGACGTCCAAGGCGATCTGCATCATCTGCTCCTGGAACAGCGGCACGCCGAGGGTCTTTTCCAGGGCCGTCGCCAGCAGCGGGTGGTCGTAGTCCCACTCCTCGACGCCCTGCTTGCGCCGGATGTACGGGTGCACCGAGCCACCCTGGATCGGGCCGGGCCGGATCAGCGCGACTTCGACGGCGAGGTCGTAGAACTTCTTGGGCTTGAGGCGGGGCAGAGTGGCCAGCTGCGCGCGGCTTTCGACCTGGAACACGCCGATCGCGTCGGCGCGGCAGAGCATGCCGTAGATGTTCTGGTCGGTGAGGTCCAGCTCGGCGAGGTCGATCTTCTCGCCCTTGTACTCCTCGACGAGGTCGAGCATGTAGTGCAGCGCCGAGAGCATGCCGAGGCCGAGCAGGTCGAACTTGACGAGCCCGGCGGCCGCGCAGTCCTCCTTCTCCCACTGGATGACGCTGCGGTTCTCCATCCGCGCCCACTCGACCGGAACGACCTGGCTCACCGGCTCGTGGCACATGACCATCCCGCCGGAGTGGATGCCCAGGTGCCGCGGGAAGTCCTCGAGCGCGAACGCGAGCTGGACGACCTCGTCCGGGATGTCGTGGTCGTGGTCCTTTTCGGTGCTGCGCAACGAACCCCAGCGGTCGATCTGCTTGCTCCAGGCGTCCTGCTGGCCCGGCGAATAGCCGAGCGCGCGAGCGGCGTCGCGGACGGCGGACCGGGCGCGGTAGGTGATGACGTTCGCGACCTGCGCGGTTCTGAGCCGGCCGTGTTTCTTGAAGACGTACTGGATGGCCTCTTCGCGACGGTCGGACTCGATGTCGAGGTCGATGTCCGGGTAGCCGTCGCGGTCCGGGGCGAGGAAGCGCTCGAAGAGCAGCTTGTTGGCCACCGAGTCGACCTTCGTGATGCCGATCGCGTAGCAGACGGCCGAGTTCGCGGCCGAGCCGCGGCCTTGGCACAGGATTTTGTGGTCGTTGCAGAACCGGACGATGTCCCAGACGATCAGGAAGTACCCGGGGAAGCCGAGCTGCTCGATGATCGCGAGTTCGTGCTCGATCTGTTCTTGCGCTTTTTCCTCGTGGGGCTTGCCTTTGAAGCGTTCTTCAGCGCCTTTCCGGGTGAGTTTTCTGAGGTACGTCGCTTCGGTTTCGCCTTTTGGTACGTCGAAGGGCGGCAGCTTCGGGGCGATCAGCTTGAGCGGGAACGCGCATTCCATGCCCAGCAGGGCCGAGCGGCGGACGGCCCCGGGGTAGCGCCGGAACAGGACCTCCATTTCGGCGCCACTGCGCAGGAACGCCGTCCCGGCCGCGGGGAGCCAGCCCTCCAGCTCGTCGATGCCGCGGCGGGCGCGGATCGCGGCGAGGGCGTCGGCGAGCGGGGCACGTTCCGGGCGGGCGTAGTGCGCGGCGGTGGTGGCGACGGTGGGGAGGTGCAGTTCCTCGGCAAGTTTCGTGAGGACGTCGTTGTGGGTGCTGTCGAGCGGCTGGCGGTGGTCGGTGAGCTCGACGTAGACGTTGTCGTGGCCGAAGCGGTCGATCAGGTCGTTCAGCTTCTCCGCGGCGGCTCTTGGGCCGTGGTTGAGGAGGGCGGAGCGCACGGAGCCCTTGCGGCAGCCGGTGAGGACAACGCACTGCCCGGCGACCTCTTCGGCGACGGCACCGAGGTCGTAGATCGGCCGCCCCTTTTCGGCCTTCTCGTGGATCTGGCCGGCGGTGATGGCGCGGCAGAGGGCCCGGTAACCCTGGTCGCCGCGGGCGAGCAGCAGGAGGTGTTCGCCTTCGGGGTCGGCGACGCCGTTCTGGGGATTGGTGAGGCCGAAGCTGAGCTCGGTGCCGAAGACGGTGTTGACGCCGAGTTCCCGCGCGGCTTCGGCGAAGCGGACGACGCCGTACATGCCGTCGTGGTCGGTGAGGGCGATGGCGTCGAGCTGGAGGCGCGCGGCTTCTTCGACGAGCTCTTCGGGGTGGCTGGCGCCGTCGAGGAAGCTGAAGTTGGAGTGGCAGTGCAGTTCGGCGTAGGGGACGCGGACGGTCTCGCCGCCGTCGTCGTTGCGCCGGGTGGGGAGGTCACCGGGACGTCGGTAGGCCTCCCGGCGCCGGCCCCAGGCGGGGCTGTCGCCGTGGTCCCCGGGAGGAACCCCGCCGGCGAGGGTGCGGGCGAGGTCCTTCCAGGGGACGGGTGGGTTGTTCCAGCCCATCTAGTGGCTCCCGGGCTGGTCGGGGTCGGTTTGCTGGCCCGCCGCGCGGTGGCGACGGTGCCAGTTGCTGGGATGGTTCCAGCGGCTGCGGGCTTCGGCTTCGCTCATGCCGGGCTGGCCGGTGATGGGGCCAGTGGCCGCTTCGCCGGGCAGGCGCCCGGGCCTCAACTCGCCAGCCTCACTCACACCGGACAGGTCGGTGATTGCTTCGCCGGGCAGGCGCTGGTTTCGCGAGCGCCACTCGCCGATTTCGCCCGCGCTGGGCTGATCAGCTGCAGCCTCGCTGGGCAAGCGCCGACTCCAGGGCCGCCGCTCGCCAGCCTCGCTCATGCCGGGCTGCCCGGTGGCGGCCTCGCCAGGCACGCGCCCGTTCCGGAACCTCAGCTCATCGGCCGCTTTGCCGCGCGGCGTGCGGTTGCGTGAGCGCCGGTCGTCGGGGCTGCTCATGCGGCAGCCGTTCTCCTCCGATGCTCGCGGGACCGGCAGCGCGATCACCGGGCACACCCACTCCTCCTCGAGTTCCTCCACAACCTCCTCCTGCGGGAGCCGGCCGCGGACCGTCCAGCGGTCCGGGTCCGCCTGGGGCGCCGGCACTTCGCGCAGCCACTCGCGCTCCTCCTCCGCTCGGCGCGGGGTTGCCTCCGGTTCGGCGCTCAGCCAGGCCTGGAGCTTGCGTGCGTAGTCCTCGTCCATGCTCAGTCGTACACTCCCTCGACCGTCCACAGTGGATTTTCCGTGCCCGCGCAGTGCAGGAGCACCGCCTCGGGCGGGTCGTCCGGTTCGCCGGCGAGCAGCAGCTGCACCCGCGCGCGCCGCGGGCCCGGTCTTCGGCGGTCGCCCGCCAGGGGCCACGGGCCCGCCCACCCCACGACCTCCCGCCGCGGGCCGCCGGTGATGCTCAGGCCGTGCGGGACCGACGTCAGCTGGTCGCGCGCCGAAATGCCGACCGGGCTGCCCTCGGCGTCGAAGACCTGGGCCGGCACCGGGCGGTCGAGGACCGTCGCCGGGGACGGCGCCGGCAGCCGTCCGGGCCACGTCGCGTCCGGGGGCGTCACCGGCTCGCGCTGGTCGCCCCACGGCACCAGCCGGACGCGGCCCGCCGGGTCGCGGCCGCCGTCGAGCAGCGGCGTCACCACGCCCTCCGGCCCGAGCAGGCCCTGGACGCGCACGAACGCCCGCGCCGCGCGCTCGTCTTCCTCTTCGGAACCGCCGTTCCGCCACAGGTCGAGCTGCAGCGAACGCCCCTCGACGACCTCCTCGGGTTCCAGCCGCAGCCGCACCACGCCGGACGTCGGGCGCTGCCCTGGTGCCGCGCGCAGCCAGCCCTCGAACTGCCAGCGCACGCGGTCGGCGACCCCGGTGGGCGTCAGCGGTTCCGCGCACCGCCACGCGCGGCCGAGGTGTTCGCCCTCTTCGGTGACCGCGTAGATGCCGAGCCGGGTGCAGGCCAGGCCGTGGCCGGCGAGCCCGGCGCAGAACCGCGCGGCGAGGCCCTTGGCGAGGAACGCGGCGACGTCGACCCGCTCGACGACCGGGTCGAACTCCTCGGTCAGCGTCAGCTCGGGCGGCGGGCTCCGTCGCAGCGGCGGCCGTTCGGACCGCCCCCGCGCCAGCCGGTGGGCCAGCACGCCGGCGGCGCCGAACCGGTTGACGACGTCGCGTTCCGGCAGTTCCGCGAAGGCCCCGAGGGTGCGCAACCCGAGGCGCCGCAACAGGTCGACGAGCTCCGCGCGGTCGGCGCCGGGCTGGTCGAGCTCGGTGACGGGCAGCGGCGCGAGGAACTCGGCGACGCGCCCGGGTTCGACGAACTCCCCGCACCGCGCGGCGAGTGTGGCGGCGAAGAGCCCCTCGGCGACGCCGACCTGGCATTCGACGCCGGCCGCGGCGGACACCTCGTCGACGAGCCGTTCGACGAGGGCGTGCTCGCCACCGAAGTACCCGGCGGCACCGTCGACGGGCACGGCGACGAGCCCGGGCCGCACGACCTCGACCCCGACGACGAGCCCTTCGACGGCCCGCGCGACGGCTTCGAAGAGCCGGGCATCCCGGCCGTCATCGACGGCGAAGACGGCCAGGTCCGGACAGTTCGACTGCGCTTCCCGCCGCCGCAGCCCCCGCCGGACACCGTTGCGCCGGGCGGCGGCATTGCTCGCGACGACCCGGTTGGCACTGAAGACGGCGGCGGGGGTGGTGACGGGCACGCCACCGGCGGCCGCGGCGGCGGCGACGGGCCAGTCCGGACACCAGAGGACGAGCATCCGGGTGGCGAGCTCACCGGACCGCCGTTGCGCGGGGACGGTCATGAGGCCTCCCCGCGAGGAGTGCGGGTGTGGCTCGGGTGCGTGAGTGGAAGGCGCGCGGCCTCGGGCAGGCGGCCCGGTGCCGGGCGCAGGGGGCCGCGCGGGCGGCACGGTGCCAGTCGCGCGGGAGCGGGCGATGTTGTCCACAGTGGACTGACTGCGGTCATGCCGTCGCCTCCCCGCGGAGGGAGCGGGAAAGCGAACCCGCGGCCGAACCGGAAGCGGCGGCCGAGGCGGCGCGGCCGGAAAGCGGTGCTGCGGCAGCGGAGGCACCGGGCGAGCCAATGGGAGCGGAGACCAGGCCGGCGGTGGCGAGCGAACCAGCAGCACCGGCGGCGAGGCCAGGAGCCCCGAGCGAGCCGGTGGAAGCGGGAGCGCCGAGCGAACCAGCAGCACCGGCGGCGAGACCAGCAGCCCCGAGCGAGCCGGCGGAGGCGGCGGAGGCGGCGGCGCCAGCTACCGAACCCGCAGGACCGGGCAGCGCCAGCGAAGCCGTCACCGGACGAGCCGCGGCCCCCCGGCCGCGGGCCCGCACCGTCACCTCACGCTCGCGCAAGTGCCCGTAGCCACCCTCCAGCCCCCGCCACGCCGAAAACCGGCACGACAACTCGACGTCCGCCGCCGGCCACGCGCCGAACGCCAGCAGCACCGCCCCACGATGCCTGGCCCGGGCGGACAACCGGCGCGCCACCGCCGGCTGGACCGTCTCCGAATGGACCGCCACCAGGTCGACCCCGTCGAGCAGGGCCGCTACCACCGCCGGGAGCTCCACCCCCGGCCGCGGGACCAGCGCCACCCGGCTCAGGTCCACGCCGTACTCGGCCGCCGCCGCCAACCCCAGCGACGGCATGCCGACCACGGCCGCCCACGATCCGGCCGCGGTGGCTTCCGCCAGCAACGTGAGCAGCAGCGACGTTCCCCCGTGGACCGCCACCGTGCTCCCGCGCCGGAGCCCGGCGGCGGGCAGCAGCCCGGCCAGCGCCGGGGCGACCGGGAGCACCCTTCCCGTCACCCGCGCGCGCTCGGCCTGGGCCGCGACCCGGCTCGCCGTGCTGACCCCCGGCAGGGCCGCCAGCCGGGCCACCGGCGGCTCCACCACAGCGGTCACCGCACGCACCTCCCCACAACGGACCAGGCCGGCGGTCGGGCCTCTCCCAAAACACGACCGACGGCACACGTTCGCCGCGGGGAAGGCGGCGGTTCCACGTCGAACACTTGTTCGACGTGGACAAGTCAACCGCGAACCACCCGAGGTGTCAAGTCACCCACTGGTGGGGTACGAACCCTGGAACGCGAGGCGCGCGTCGGCCTCCGAAGCGATCCGCGCCAGGCGCTCGGGAACCCCGTGCGCCAGCAGCAACGCGTGCCCGGCCGGCTCGTGCGCCGAACCCGGCCCGGACAGCTCCGAGGGTTGCAGCACCTTCCCGACGTCGTGCGTGGCCGCGCCGAACAGCACCGCCTCGGCGTCGAACTGAACCCGGTCCGCGGCCCAGCGCGCAGGTGCGCCGCCAGCCGCGGCGGCGCGCCCAGCGTCTCCAGCAGCTCCCGCGCTCGCGAAGGCAGCGGCGCGAAACCCGGGGCGTCCAACGCGGCGCGCAGAAGATCGGTCACCCCGCCACGGTAATGAAGTTGCCCGCGCCGAACCTCGCTCGCTAGACAGACGCCGTGGAGCTCACCGAAGCCCGGCCCGAAGACTGCCCGGAACTGCTCGTCCTGCAACGCTGCTGCTGGGTCCAGGAGGCCGTCCTCAACGACACCCTCGACATCCCCGCGCTGCACGAAACCCTCGAAGACGTCCGCGACTGGACGAAGACGTGGTCGGTGTGGGTCCTGCGGGAGGACCACCGGCTGGTCGGCGCGGTGCGGGCCCGGCTCGAAGGCGACCGCTGGGAGCTGGGCCGGCTGATGGTCGCGCCGGACCTCGCCGGGCGCGGGCTCGGCCGGCGCCTGCTCGAGCACGCCGAAGCGCACGCGCCCGCCGAGGCGCGCCGGTTCGCCCTCTTCACCGGGGCCCGCAGCACCCGGAACATCACGCTCTACCAGCGCGCCGGCTACCGGCTCACCGACGCGCCCGACGCCGCCGGGCACATCAGCGGCGCGGTGTACCTCGAGAAAGACGTCACACAGCGCTAATAACCCGGTCTGCCCGCCTGACGCTGCGGCGTCGGCTAGATTCCCCGGTGGACTTCTGGGGGTGGGCGATGACCAAACGGCCGGTTCTGTGGGTCGCCGGAGCGCTGGTCGCGGCGGGTGCGGTGGCGGCCGTCGTGCTCACCGCGGGCGGTGGGGTGCCCGGTGCGAAAGCGGCGGCCCCCGGGCCGACGACGATGGGCGCGGAGTGGCGCTCGTTCCGCGCCGACGTCACCGGGATCCGGCCCGGCCAGGACGACGTCAGCCTGTTCGTGCAGGTCGCGCTGCCCGGCAAGGACCCCGGCTGCGTCCGGGAGCCGCGGATCGAGCAGGTCGTGGAGACCAAGACCGACGTGCGCGCCGACGTCGTCTACTCGACGCGGCCCGCGGCGGGCGGCTGCCAGGACAAGGTGCCCGCCGAGCTGCAGCTCACCACGTCGTCGCCGGTCGCGGACCGCACGGTGATCCTCAACGGCGACAACGGCAACGCCTGGCACAAGCTCGGCGCCGGCTGGGGCCACTGCGCGCCCCAGGGCACCTGCGCCCCGCCCGCCGACCACTGCGACCCGGCGTGGATCGGCGCCGCGGTGTCCGCGGCGGGCGCCGACAGCGCGGGCACCACCCGCGCCTGCGACCCGGACTGGCTGGTCCTCGACCTCCTGCTGCGCCAGACCGATCCGCCGGCCCGCGCGGCCTTCCGCTGGAGCGCCGCGGGCTGGACGTCGTTCGCGCAGGTCAAGACGGCCGGCTGCGCGGACATCCGGGCGGCGGACCCGAAGTTCCCGGTCGCGCTCTGCAAGACGCTGCCCGCCCCCGCGTGACCGACGTCGCGCTGCGGCCGTTCCGCGAGGAGGACCTGCCGGTCCTGGACCGGTTCGCGACGGACCCGGCGGTGCTGGGCACGCACCAGTGGACCGGGTTCGCCGACCCGCGGGTACGCCGGCGTCGCTGGGCCGAAGACGGCTACCTCGGCCCTCACGACGCGGCGCTGGCCGTGACGGCGGACGACGTCGTCGCGGGCATGGCGAGCTGGGAGGCCGCCGACCGCGGCGGGCCCGCGGGCGGCTGCTTCGAAATCGGCCTGACGCTGCTGCCGGAACACCGCGGCCGGGGCATCGGCCTGACGGCGCACCGGCTGCTCGTCGCGCACCTGTTCTCGGTCACCCGCGCCCACCGGCTCGAGGCGTTCACCGGCGGCGGGAACGTCGCCGAGCAGAAAACGCTGGAGCGAGCCGGTTTCCACCGCGAAGGCGTGCTGCGCGAAGTCACCTGGCGCGACGGCGGTTGGCGCGACGAAGTGGTCTACGCGCTCTTCCGGCCCTAGGGCCTGTCCTCAAAGCTGGTGCGGGTGGTCTGCTTTGATCTTGGGTTGTGGTGCGTAGGCACGAGCTGACTGATGAGCAGTGGCAAATGATCGAGCCGTTGCTTCCGGCGTCTGGCGCGAAGGGGCGTCCGCGCGTGGATGACCGTCGGGTGATCAACGGGATGCTGTTCAAAGCCAGGACGGGAGTTGCCTGGCGGGACCTGCCAGAACGGTATGGGCCGTGGAAGACGGTCTACAACCGGTTCTGGCGCTGGTCACGCACCGGCACCCTGTCCGCCTTGGTGGCGCAGGTCCGGGTGATCGCCGAGGCGATCGACGAACTCGACCGGGAAGTGTCGGTCGATTCCAGCATCGTGCGGGCGCATCAGCACGCTGCGGGCGCCCGTCGAAGGACGGCGTCCCACACGGGGGGGCGAACGGATCTTGCGGCGGGCACAACGAGCCAGATGATCATGCCATCGGCCGGTCCCGGGGCGGACTCACCACCAAGATCCACCTCGCCTGCGACGGCCACGGACGGCCCCTATCGGTGGTGCTGACCGGCGGCAACGTCAACGACTGCACCCAGTTCACCGCTGTCATGGCCGGGATTGAGTTCCGCCGCCCAGGTCCCGGGCGACCAGCGATCCGACCGAGCCGGGTGCTCGCCGACAAGGGCTACTCCAGCCGCGCCATCCGCACCTATCTGCGCCGACGGCACATCCCGGCGACGATTCCCGAACGCCGGGACCAGCAGGCCCACCGGCTGCGCCGCGGCCGGGCCGGTGGACGCCCACCGGCCTTCGACCGCGCCGCCTACAAACGCCGAAACATCGTCGAACGCTGCTTCAACCGCCTCAAACAGTTCCGTGCCATCGCCACCCGCTTCGACAAGACCGCCACCTCCTACCGGAGCATGATCGACCTGGCCACCCTGCTCATCTGGCTTTGAGGACAGGCCCTAGCGCCCCAGCTTCTTCACGACCTCCGCGCCGACGGCCTTCGCCGCGTCGTCGGTCTCCTGCTGCGGCATCGGGGAGTTCGAGAAGAACCCCTTGTCCCAGCCGGACACCTCGACGACGACCACCGTCGTGCCCTTCAGGACGTGCAGTTCCGACCCGCTGAACGCGCTCTGCGTCACCAGGTGGACCAGCGTCGCCTTGTCGCCGATGCCTTTCACTTCGGTCGGCGGCACCGCCGGGTTGATCGGCTGGTACAGGCGGTTCGCCCCCTCGCGCGCGTTCTCGCCGGAATACGCCGTGACCCGGACGCTCAACGTCGCGTCGCGGACGTTCTCGTCGGGGCCGGGCTTCCAGCCGCAGTTGACCTGCTTGAGACCGGGCAGGTTCGCGGTGCCCGGGCCGCCCGCCGCGAAGCTCGGGAAGCCCGCCTTCTCCAGCGTCTGGGCCGGGACCTGGCACTCGGCGGGCACCGGCGACGACGACGGTGCCGCGCCGGTGCTCGCGAAGTAGTCGCTCGCGAAGATCGCACCCGGGATGCCCACGCCGAGCAGCACGACCACCGCGCCGACGATCCCGAGGATCAACCCGGTCCGCTTTTTCTTCGGCGGCGGCATCGGCGCGCCGTAGCCGGGCCCGTAGCCGGGATAGCCCTGCGGCGGGTAACCGGGATGGCCTTGCTGCGGCGGGTACCCGGGCGGCGGGTAGCCGGGCTGCTGGGGATACCCCGGCGGCCCCTGCTGCCCGTAGCCCGGCTGACCCTGTCCGTAAGGCGGTGGTTGCTGCATCGAGCCCTCCCTCTCGAAGCGCGCGGGATCAGTGCGCGAAGTGGCGCGTTCCCGTCAGGTACATCGTGACGCCCGCCTTCTCCGCGGCCGCGATCACCTCGGGGTCGCGGACCGAGCCGCCGGGCTGCACGACCGCGCGGACGCCCGCCTCGATCAGCACCTCCAGGCCGTCCGGGAACGGGAAGAACGCGTCCGACGCGCCGACCGAGCCCTTCGCCCGGTCGCCCGCCCGCGAGACCGCCAGCCGCGACGAGTCGACGCGGTTGACCTGGCCCATGCCGACGCCGACGGTCGCGCCGTCCGCGGCGAGCAGGATCGCGTTCGACTTGACCGCGCGCAGCGAGCGCCACGCGAACTCGAGGTCGCGCAGGGTCTGCTCGTCGGCCGGGGTGCCGGTCGCCAGCGTCCACGACGCCGGGTCGTCGCCCGGCGCGTCGATCGCGTCGACGGTCTGCACGAGCACGCCGCCGGAGATCTGGCGGAACTCGATCGGGGCCGGGTGCGCGATCTCCGGCAGCTTGAGCAGCCGGATGTTCTTCTTGCGCTGCAGGATCTCCAGCGCTTCGGCGTCGAAGTCCGGCGCCAGGACGACCTCGGTGAAGACCTCGGCGATCTGCTCGGCGGCCTCGCGGCTGACCGGCCGGTTCGTCGCGATGACGCCGCCGTAGGCCGAAACCGGGTCGCACGCGTGGGCCTTGCGGTGCGCCTCGGCGATGTCCGTGCCGACCGCGATGCCGCACGGGTTGGCGTGCTTGATGATCGCGACGGCGGGCTCGGCGAAGTCGAACGCGGCGCGACGGGCGGCGTCGGTGTCGACGTAGTTGTTGTAGGACATGGCCTTGCCGTGCAGCTGCTCGGCGTGCGCCAGGCCGGCCCGGTGTCCCTTGTACAGCGCGGCCTTCTGGTGCGGGTTCTCGCCGTAACGCAGCACTTCGCCGCGTTCCCAGCTGATGCCGGAGAACTCGGGGAAGCCGGAGTCGTCCGCGGGCGCGTAGACGTTGGAGAACCACGACGCGACGGCGATGTCGTACGACGCCGTGTGCGCGTACGCCTGGGCCGCGAGGCGCTTGCGGTCGTTCAGGTCGAAGCCGCCGTCGGCGACGCGCTCGAGCACCCAGGCGTAACGGGCCGGGTCGACGACGACCGCGACGCTGCCGTGGTTCTTCGCCGCGCCGCGGACCATGGCCGGGCCGCCGATGTCGATGTTCTCGACGCAGTCCTCGGGACTCGCCCCCGACGCGACGGTCTGCTCGAACGGGTACAGGTTGACCACCAGCAGGTCGAACGCCGCGATGTCCAGCTTGCGCAGCTGCTCGACGTGGTCGGGGTTGCCCTGGTCGGCGAGCAGGCCGGCGTGCACGCGCGGGTGCAGCGTCTTGACGCGGCCGTCGAGCGACTCGGGGAAGCCGGTGACCTCTTCGACCGGCGTGACCGGGACACCGGCGTCGGCGATGACCTTCGCCGTGCCGCCCGTGGAGACGATCTCGACGCCGGCCGCGTGCAGGCCGGTCGCGAGGTCCAGCAGGCCCGCCTTGTCCGAGACGCCGATCAGCGCCCGGCGGACCGGGCGCCGTCCCAGGTCAGTGCTCACGAAATGTCACCTTTCGTCCGTCCACGGCGCAGCCGCCGCGGCCGAGTCGCTCGATCGTTTCCACCAGCAGCCTGCGCTCGACGGCCTTGATCCGTTCGTGCAGGACGTCTTCGGTGTCGTCGTGCTCCACGACGACGGCTTCCTGGGCGATGATCGGCCCGGTGTCGACCCCGGCGTCCGCGAAGTGCACGGTCGAGCCGGTGACCTTGACGCCGGCTTCGAGGGCGTCGCGGACCGCGTGCATCCCGGGGAACGACGGCAGCAGCGCCGGGTGCGTGTTGATCACCGTGAAGCGGCCGAGGAACTGCTCGCCGAGGATCTTCATGAACCCCGCGGAGACGACCAGGTCGGGCTGGTAGGCCGCGACGGCTTCGGTCAGCGCCTTGTCCCAGGCGGCGCGGTCGGGGTGGTCGGCGACGCGGACCGTGAACGACGGGATGCTCACGCGTTCGGCGCGGGTCAGCGCCTCGATGCCGGTGCGGTCGGCGCCGACGGCGACGACCTTGGCCGGGAAGCCGGACCGCGCGGTGGCGTCCAGCACCGCCTGCAGGAGGGTGCCGGAGCCCGACGCGAGGACGACGAGCTTCACCGGGGTGGGCAGCTCCAACCGTTGAGACAGAGCGGGCTCCTTGCCGCGGGCGGTGCGCAGCCGGTGCGCACGGCGCTTCACCAGGTCACGACAACCCTAACGGTCGGTCCCGTCCGCCTCGACGTCGCCGCAGGTCTCGGTGCCTCCGGTCACAGCTTCGCCGTCGGCCGGGACGTCTTCGAGACCGAGTTCGGCGTCGGCTTCCGCGTCGAACTCCGTGTCCTCGGCGGGTTCCTCGGCCTCTTCGGGCTCTTCGCCTTCTTCGGCTTCTTCGTCCTCTTCGGACGCTTCGGACGCTTCGGACGCTTCGAGTTCCTCGACGGCTTCGGCCGCTTCTTCGGCGTCGACCTCGTCGGCGTCCTCGAAGGCTTCGTTGTCCTCGAGGGCCTCCGGCGGCGCCGGCGGCTCGTGCTCGCCGGTGAAGAACGCGACGAACGAGCCCGGGATGACGATCCAGCAGAACGCGACGACCGACGCGACGCCGACCGGCACGCTCACCGGGTCGAACGGGCCGTCGCC
The DNA here is from genome assembly GCF_055633805.1 of Amycolatopsis sp. NPDC114478. Lineage (NCBI taxonomy): Bacteria > Bacillati > Actinomycetota > Actinomycetes > Pseudonocardiales > Pseudonocardiaceae > Amycolatopsis > Amycolatopsis sp. NPDC114478. Next base: position 158,595 of record NZ_JBVKDO010000003.1, read on the forward strand.
GAGCCGTCCGCCGGACAGGGTGCCCAGCAGGACGCAGCCGAGCGCGACCACCGCGCCGGCCACCGCGACCGTGCGGATGCGCTGCGCCGGGTCGGCGTCCACCTTGCGCAGCGACCAGCCGACCAGCGCGCCGGCCGCCGCGGGCAGCACCAGCAGCGCCGGCCACCACGCCGCGTGGTGCTCGGGCAGGCCGCCGAGCAGCGGGACGCCGGGCACGGCGCCGGCGCGGTAGCCGAACATACCGACGGTCAGGTCACCGATCGAGAACCCCGGTCCGGCGACGAACGACAGCGTGGCCGCGACCGCGTTGGGCAGGTACAGAACGGAGAGCAGGAACATCCCGAAGCTGCTGCCGAACGCGGGCTCGTACATGTCGGCGACCGTCCGCCAGGACAGCGCGGTCGCGACGGTGAAGACGACGCAGCCGCAGGCCACCAGTACCGCGAGCCCGAGCGCGCCGGCCCGGACGCCGCGCAGGGCGAGGGGGTCGAGGCGTTCGGCGACGACGTCCGGTAGCCCGCAGTTCCAGACGACGCCCACGCCCGCGGCCAGCGCGGCCAGCAGCCCGGGCACGGCGAACGCGACCAGCGGGTCGGCCGTCACCGGCGAGCCCTGCGCGAAGAGCGCGACGACCAGCCCGAACAGCCCGTGCGCGAGGGCGATCGTGGCGAACACCGGCAGCGCTTCGCGGGGCGACCGGCAGCCGAGGCGCGTGGCGGCGCCGGACGCCGTCCTCGCTGCCAGCGCGAGCGAGCCCAGCGTCGGCAGGAGCGGCAGTACGCCGATCGGGTGGCCGCCGAGGTCGAGGCGCACCTGGTGCGCGGCGAGCCAGCCGGGGCCGGCGGCCAGCAGCACGCCGGTGCCGGAGAAGACGGTGCGTTCGGCGGTGAGGGTGACCAGCGTCAGCACGGTCGCGACGGCGGCGTAGCCGGTGACCAGCGGGCCGAGGGCGGCGGCGAGCAACACCCGCACCCGCGCCGCCCGGGAGAGTTCGACGTCGGGTCCGAGGTCGCTCACCGGCTCCTCAGGGGAGTCGGTGAGCAGGTCCATGATCCGCACCCTGACATCCGCGCTGGTCCGACCGGGTGAGCCACGCCGCCGGCGGCGGGAGTGGGGAAGCTAACCCACCCGGTCGAGTAACCCCCGGAGGGCAAAACACCCGCTGTGACACTCTGCGTCACAGCGGGTGTTGCGAAGGACCGCGTCAGTTCGACTTGCCGAACCCGCCGGGCGGCGTGCCCGGGTTGTCCGACGGCGGCTGCTGGAAGAACGAGCCCTGCTGCGGGGCGTACGTCGTGGCCTGCTGCCCCGGCGGCGGCGTGGTCGACGGCGGGTTCGGCGAGCCGTACTGGCCCTGCCCGAACGGCGCCTCGCCGCCCGGGGCGACCGGCCCGTGCCCCGGCTGGCCGAACTGCTGACCCTGCTGCCCCTGCTGCCCCTGCGGGCCCGGCTGCCCCGGCTGGCCGTACTGCTGCTGGCCGGGCTGGCCGTACTGGCCGCTGTAGGGCGCGGCGGCGGGCTTCGCCGCCGGCGGCTTGAGCACGCCCTGGTCGATCAGCAGCGCGGCGACCGCGGCGGCCATCTGCAGGATGCCCAGGATCAGGATGACGGTGACGATGCCGGGCGAGGTCTGCATCCCGATCAGCTGGTCGAGGACCTCGAGCGCGCCGAGGACGCTGAACAGCGCCGCGAACGGCAGCGTCTTCGGGCCCTTCGGCAGCGCCGTCATCGCGGCGAGCAGACCGCCGCCCAGCAGGAAGACCCCGCCGAGGCCGACGTCACCGGTGTCGGAGAAGCCCAGGAAGTACTGGACGAGGCCGAAGACCGCGACGCCGAGCGCGAGCATCAGCGGCAGGTTGTGCGTCAGGTTCGCGGCACCCCCCGACGGCGCCTGGTGCGAGTGGGGCGGCGGCTGCTGCGCCGGGAGGCCACTGGACGGCGGTCCGGGGGGCTGCTGGCCGCCACCCTGCTGGGGGTAGCCAGGCCCACCGCTGGGGAAGGTCATCGGATGCACTCCTGTCGGTTCGACCGGCACTCCGGGGTACCAGGACACCCGGGGAAGACAAGGCGGCTTGTGTGCGCAGAACGCTAGCGCACTCCGGCGCCGCCGACCCATCAGACGCGTGAATACCTCGGGAGGTTTCGTCCCTGAACGAGGTAAGGCCGGACACCCGTGTAGGTGCCCGGCCTCACCAGGAGTTACGCCTCGGACTCAGCCGAGGTTGTTGTACAGCTCACGCGCGAGGACGGCGGTCTCGCTCGGGGTCTTGCCGACCTTGACGCCGGCGGCCTCGAGGGCCTCCTTCTTCGCGGCGGCCGTGCCGGAGGAACCCGACACGATGGCGCCCGCGTGGCCCATGGTCTTGCCCTCGGGCGCGGTGAAGCCCGCGACGTAACCGACGACCGGCTTCGTCACGTTCTCCTTGATGTACGCCGCGGCGCGCTCTTCGGCGTCGCCGCCGATCTCACCGATCATCACGATGACCTTGGTCTCGGGGTCCTGCTCGAACGCCGCGAGGGCGTCGATGTGGGTGGTCCCGATGATGGGGTCACCGCCGATGCCGACGGCGGTGGAGAAGCCGATGTCGCGCAGCTCGTACATCATCTGGTAGGTCAGCGTGCCCGACTTCGACACGAGGCCGATGGCGCCGGCCTCGGTGATGTCGGCCGGGATGATGCCGGCGTTCGACTTGCCCGGGCTGATCACGCCGGGGCAGTTCGGGCCGATGATCCGGGTCTTGTTGCCCTTCGCGACGGCGTGCGCCCAGAAGTAGGCCGAGTCGTGCACCGGGATGCCCTCGGTGATGACGACGGCCAGCGGGATCTCGGCGTCGATCGCCTCGAGGACCGCGTCCTTCGCGAACTTCGGCGGCACGAAGATGACCGAGACGTCGGCGCCGGTCTCCTTGATGGCCTCCTCGACCGTGCCGAACACGGTGAGGTCCTTGCCCTCGATGGTGACCGTCTGACCGGCCTTGCGGGCGTTGACGCCACCCACGATGTTCGTGCCGGACTTCAGCATCTTGGTCGCGTGCTTCATGCCCTCGGAGCCGGTGAGCCCCTGGACGATGACCTTGCTGTTCTCGTTGATGAAGATCGACATCTCACGCACCTGCCGCGGCGAGCTCGGCAGCCTTGTCGGCCGCGTTGTCCATTGTGTCCACCACGGTGACCAGCGGGTGGTTCGCGTCCGCCAGGATCTTGCGACCCTCCACGACGTTGTTGCCGTCCAAGCGGACGACCAGCGGCTTGCTGGCCTCGTCGCCCAGGATCTTCAGGGCCTCGACGATGCCGTTCGCGACCGCGTCGCAGGCGGTGATGCCGCCGAAGACGTTGACGAAGACGCTCTTCACGTCGGCGTCGTTGAGGATGACGTCCAGCCCGGCCGCCATGACCTCGGCCGACGCGCCGCCGCCGATGTCGAGGAAGTTCGCCGGCTTCACGCCGCCGTGCTTCTCGCCCGCGTACGCCACGACGTCCAAAGTGGACATGACCAGGCCCGCGCCGTTGCCGATGATGCCGACCTGGCCGTCGAGCTTGACGTAGTTGAGGTTCTTGGCCTTGGCCTTCGCCTCGAGCGGGTTCTCCGCGTCCTTGTCCACGAGGGCCTCGTGGCCCGGCTGGCGGAAGTCCGCGTTCTCGTCGAGGGTGACCTTGCCGTCGAGGGCGATGATCTTGTCCTGCGGGTCGCGGACCAGCGGGTTGACCTCGACGAGGGTGGCGTCCTCGGAGACGAAGGTCTCCCAGAGCTTCACGACGACGTCGGCGGCTTCGTCGATGATCTCGGCCGGGAAGTTGCCGGCCTTCAGGATCTCGAGCGCCTTCGCCTTGTCGACCCCGGCGATCGCGTCGACCGGGATCTTGGCGAGCGCGTCGGGGCGCTCGACCGCGAGCTGCTCGATCTCCATGCCGCCCTCGGAGGACGCCATCGCCAGGAACGTGCGGTTCGCGCGGTCCAGCAGGAAGGAGAAGTAGTACTCGGACGCGATGTCCGAAGCTTCGGCCACGAGCACGCGACGCGTGATGTGGCCCTTGATGTCGAGGCCGAGAATGGCTTCCGCCTTCTCCTTCGCCTCGTCGGGCGTCTGGGCCAGCTTGACGCCGCCCGCCTTCCCGCGGCCGCCGACCTTCACCTGCGCCTTGACGACGACCTGGTTGCCGATCTGCTCCGCGGCGGTCTTGGCTTCTTCGGGGGTGCTAGCCACCGAGCCCGGCAGAACCGGTACTCCGTGGGCGGCGAAGAGATCCCTCGCCTGGTACTCGTAGAGGTCCACTACTCCAGTCTCCTGACGACACGCCACTGCAGGTGGTCCGCGACCGGACCGCGCTGTCGGACCAGTCGAGGTTAGCGACCTGCGCAGACGCAGGGGACTCCGCATCCGGTGAAGTCGGTCACCGTGCGCGGTCAGACGGTGTTCCCGAGGTGTGAGACCGCCCACCGCGCAACCATTCCACGGCTTTTCCGGGGTCCTCGCCGGCGAAGACGCGAACACCGTTCAAGGCTTCGGCGAGCCCGGGCGGCGGCCCGTCGCCGAGCACGCCGACGGCGTCCGGGTCCTCCTGCTCGGCCGTGCTGCAGAGCTGATCGAGGGTGTCCAGGGGTCCGGCGTGGACGACTTCCATGCCTTCGTCGCGCAGGACGCGGCCCAGCGCGACGGCGGCGGGGTCGGGCTTCCCGAACTCGACGAGCAGCACCCGGAGGCGCTCACGGCTCACGACGGCCCCCGGCCGCGGACATGCCGGCCGCGACGAGCAGCGCGGCCGCGGCGGCGAGGCTGACCCAGAAGCCGGTCGACGGGCTCGCGGCGCCGAGGGCGCCGCCGACGAGGGGCAGCTCCGCGGCGTGCAGCGCGGCGAGCAGGGCGGCGCCGGTCAGCAGCGCGGCAGCTTGCTTCGGTCGCGACCGCACGGCGAGCGCGGCCGCGCCGACGACGACCGCGACGGTCGTCCACAGACCCCACGAAGGGGTGTCGAAGTTCGACCAGAGCCCGGGCGCGACGTAGCCGGGCACGCTGAAGACGGGCAGCCCGAACCCGGCGACGGCGAGCACCGCCCCGGCCACGACCGGGGTGAGCACGCTCGCGTTCGCGGTGCCATCGCCGGCGTCTTCGCGTTCGACGACCCCGGTCCCGACGGCGGCGAGCGCGGTCAGGGCGGCGAGCACGAGCGCGGCGAACGTCCAGGCCGCGCCGGCGCCGAGGTCGTAGGTGAAGACCGGGGTGGCGCCGACGTCCGCCCCGCCGAAGCCGGCGAGGTTGCCGGCCTGGGTGGCGGTCAGCGCGGTGTTGAGGACGGCGGTGCCGGCCAGGACGATCCCGGCCCAGGTCACGCCGAGCACGGGCCGGGCCTTCGCCGCGGTCACCGGGACGAGCGTGAGCGCGGCGGCCACGGCGACGACCAGGGCGGCGGTGAGCAGGAACCACCGCGCGGGACTTTCGGCGGCGGCGGTGCTGGGAGCGGTGGCCCCGGGGTTGAGTGCACTGACGGCGACCTGCGGCGCGAAGGTCCCGACGAGGGCGGCCGCGGCGGTGGCGAAGCCGAGCACGCCGGTCGTCAGGCGCCACCAGAAGACGCCGGGGATGGTGACGTCGCGTTCGGCGTCCTTCGGCTTTTCGCTGAGCCGGGTGAAGGCGAGCCCGGCGACGAGGGCGGTCGCGCCGAGCGCGAGGACGGGTCCCCAGGTGACGTGCAGGTCATTTCGGAGGAGGCCGCTGAGAACCGGCGGCACGGCGACCCCGAAGGCCCCGGCACCGAGGCCGAGCAGCATGCCCCGCGCGGTGCTTTCGGAGGGAGCGGCGAGCGCGAGGGCGGCGGCGAGCGGCAACGCGGCGGCGAGGAGGAGGTAGCCGCCGAGGGCGGGCCAGGGCCCTTCGAAGGCGGCCCGGGCGAGGAGGAAGCCGTTGTCGGAGCCGACGGGAGCGGTGAGCAGCCCGACCGACGCGGTGACGGCGAGAAGCGGGACGAGCAGGCGCCAGCGTCGTCGTTCGGGTTCGTCATCGTTCCGGCTCGCCCGCCAGGCGGCGACCCCGCCGGCAACGGTGAGCAGGTGCCCGGCGACGAGGAGCCAGAACCCCGCGCCGACGGCGGAGCCCCCGATGAAGTGGTCGGGGAAGTAGAGCTCGGGGCGGATGGCGAGGGGGCCGTTGACGGCGAATTGCAGGTCGAGGACGAGCCGTCCGGGGGCGAGGGCGGCGAGGCCGAGGACGAGACCGTTGGCGAGGCCGGGTCTCTTGGAGGCGAGGGCCGCGGCGGCTGCGACGGGCGCGAGTGCGAGGAGGGCGAGCCAGGGCCAGCTGGTGAACCCAGGGGCGGCGGCCGGGGAGACGTGGGCGATGGCCGCGGCGGTGAGGGCGACGGCGCCCAGGGCGGTGAGGGTGAGGGGGATGGTCGGTTTGGGGGTGTCCTCGGCCCAGGTGGGAGGGGGTTCGGGCTGGTCACCCGGGGCGCGCTGGGGGCGGGTTCGGGTGGCTGTTGGGCTGGCGTCCTGGGGGCGGCTTCCGGTGGTTGCGGGGGCGGAGCCCGCCGAGCTGGCTGCGGAGGTTGCCGAGCCTGCGCCCGCCGGGCGCCCCCCGGTAGAGGCCGAATCCCTGCTGACCGGGGTGGCTGCCGAGCCAGCGACTCCAGGGCGGCCTCCGGCGGAGCCTGGATCCCCGCCGGTCGGGGTGGTTGCCGAGTCGGCGGCCGCAGGGCGGCCGTCGGCGGAGGCCGAGTCCCCGCCGGCCTGGATGTTTGCCGAGTCAGCACCCGCAGGGCGGCCGCCTGCGGAGGCCGAGTCCGCGGCGGCCTGAGTGTTTGCCGGATCGGCGGCCGTGGGGCGGCTTGCGGTTGCCGGGTCCGGGGCGGCCTTTGCCTCTGGCGAACCTGAGGTTTCGGTGGAGGCCTGCCGGGAAGCCTGTGCGCGAGGAGGCTTCCGCTTGCCGGTGGGACGGGTGGCCGCGGGGTCATGCGGGGAAGCCGGGGAGCCGGGGGTGTCCCCGGCCGGGGGCTCTGAGCGTGGGGGCATTGCCCGCGACGCTAGCAAGCCCGGGCGGCGAGGGAGGCTCCAGTGGGGCGCGAGTCGCCGAGTGGGCCCGCTGGGGGCGGGTCGCGAGTCCGGAAGACTTGAGAAGCCGGCGTCGGCTGCGGGTGCGAGGTGCCAGGGTCGGCGGCGCGAGGATTGCGCCGAGCGCTGAGGGACTACCCGCCTACCGCGGAGCGCTTGTCAATCGGACAAATCTGGCGTTGCCGAGCCGCTTACACATGCGAGTCGGTGAACGGTTCGCGTGTGTCGATGAACGGTCGGCTCTCCTTGCGGCCCCGACCCCTGATGGCCGCGCCCCTCAGCCCTGCCGAGGGCGGTTCGCGCGTCGAAAATGCTTGAACATCCCTGGCAAACCCTTATTCCGGTCTCCAGGCGCCACCCGGGGCTCAGTAGGTCCATCACCGCCCGCAAGGGTTGTAAGGCAAGTCACAACCAAAGCAGTAAACCCTCTCTAACTTTGGGTAATTTCCACAGGTCGACGCAAGATCTTGTCCACCCGTTCGGCCGCCGCCGGGGGCAGATCTTGCCTACAGCGGTGCCCCTTCGTTACTGTCCCCCGGTCCCCATTACAGTCAGGTCACGAAGTAGGACGACGAGCGAACCACCCCCGAGGTTGGCTCACCGGGTTCCCCCGCCCACAGTCCTCGACCCGGCTCCCCGACGATGGAAGGCCCTGTCTTGGCTTCACACCGCTCCCCCGGCGGCCAAGCTCCTTCCCCGGCACTGAAGGACGCACTCGAAGGTGCGGTCGTCCGTGTCCGGGGTGCGCACCGCATCGCCCCGCCCTCCTCGGCCCTGCGCGGCCGTGTCGTGGTCGCCGCCGTCGCGGCTGGTGCGTTCGCCGCCGCCGCTGCGGGCTCGACCCTCAAGACGGTCACCGACTCCGACGCCGCCGTGACGCCCCTGGCCAACAGCCAGGACGCCAGCGCCTCGTTCACGTCAGGAGGGGCGGGCTCCGGGGGCGCCCCCGAGCTCCTGCCGACCGGCCACGCCGTCGACGCCTCCGCCGAGGCCGCGAAGCTCTCCGACAGCGCCTCTATCACCCAGGCCCGTGAGCAGCGCGAAGCCGACGCCGCCAAGAAGGCCGCCGACGAAGCCTCTCGCCCCAAGACCTGCCTGCCGGCCCACGGCACCTTCACCTCGGGCTTCGGTGCCCGGTGGGGCACGAGCCACCTCGGCATCGACATCGCCAACGCGATCGGCACGCCGATCTACGCCGCCTCCGACGGCACCGTGATCGAGGCCGGCCCGGCCAGCGGCTTCGGCCTCTGGGTCCGCGTCCAGCTCGACGACGGCACGATCCAGGTCTACGGCCACATGAACAGCTTCTCCGTCAAGGAGGGCCAGAAGGTCAAGTGCGGCCAGCAGATCGCCGAGATCGGCAACCGCGGCCAAAGCACCGGCCCGCACCTGCACTTCGAGGTCTGGCAGAACGGCACCAAGAAGATCGACCCCCGCCCGTGGCTCGCCGCGCGCGGCATCGTGATCTGATCCGTTCACCCCATACCCCGCGCCGAAACGCGGAAAGCACGTCGTAGAGCCGTGATCCGCCCCTGAGGGCCGACGACGCCCCTCAGCCGGGCGAACGAGCACACCCAGCCGAGCGCGCATACGCGCCGCGAAGCCGCGAGCTGAAGCCTGCCGGTCGAGCAAAGCCCGAATGGTCCAGGCCACAGCGGAACGGGAACCGAGCACGCTCGGAGATGCACCAGGCCGCTTCGGCAACCCGAAGGCACCCGAGATCACCTTCAGCCTCGCCGAAGCCGTCACAAACGCCCTGAGCGCCCGGAAACGGCTACCGCTGCCCGCCCGGCAACCGCCGGATGAAGTACGCGACCGCCACCTGCCACACCGTGCACAGCTCCGCGGACCTGCGCACCGGCAGCCAGCCCCAGGCGACCTTCCCCCCGGCGCCCCCCGCGGAGCGGACACGCGCGGCACGACGCGTCGTCCAGCGGCGTCCCCGGCCGCAGGTGACACATCGGCCGTCAGCTCCCAGCTCGTGCTGCCTGAGCAGCGCTCGCCAGGCGGCGGCCAGCCGGCACGCCTCCGCTCCCGCACGCGAAGGATTTCCTGAAGCCCCCGAAAGGCCCGGACCCCGATCCGGAACCCTCGACCCCAGGACTCCTCGCAGGTATTTCTGTACCCCTTCGGCCAGCAGGTGAAACAGCACCGGGTCCACACCGGTCTCCCCCTCCGTCGAACTCGTGTTCGATGACGGGGTCAGTTCTACCGGCGGGGTACGACGATTCCGGGGGCGATCGCCGGGATCGGGGCCGGGTTCACTCGGACGGGTGTTACAGCTTCACCATCGGGACGCTGCCGATCAGCATCAGGCGGACCTTGCCGGCCGCGCCGAAGTCGATCGTCGCCGTGGCGCGCGGCCCGACGCCGTCGCACGAGATCACCGTGCCCAGGCCGTACTTGTCGTGGCTGACGCGGTCGCCGACGTCCAGCTTCAGCGCCACCGTGTCCTTCCAGCCCTTGCCGAACGACGGCGTGCCGGAGGACGAAGACGGCGACGTGGTCCGCCGGCCGCCCCACGTGGTCGCCGCCCGCGGCGTCCCGCCGCCACGCGACCCGGAACCGAACCCGAACCCGGCGCTGGAGGGCTCCAGCCGCCGCCAGTCGACGAGGTCGCCCGGCAGCTCGTCCAGGAACCGCGAAGCCGGGTTCATCGACGGCTGGCCCCACGCCGAGCGCGTGATCGCGCGCGAGACGTACAGCCGCTGCCGCGCCCGCGTGATCGCGACGTACGCCAGCCGCCGTTCCTCGGCCAGCTCGGCCGGGTCGCCCAGCGCGCGCATGTGCGGGAAAACGCCGTCCTCCCAACCGGTGCAGAACACCACCGGGTACTCCAGGCCCTTCGCGGTGTGCACGGTCATCAGCGTGACCACGCCCGCGCCGCCGTCGCCTTCTTCGCCGCCGTCGGGCGAAGGCACCGAGTCGGCGTCCGCCACCAGCGACACGCGCTCGAGGAACGCGGGCAGCGAACCCGGTGCCGGCACCCCGGGTTCCACGACCAGCTCGGCGTTTTCGTCCGCGGCCACCTCGGCGGTGATCTCGGTGAACTCGCGCGCGACCGTGACGAGCTCGTCCAGGTTCTCGACGCGCGTGTGGTCCTGCGGGTCGTCGGACTCTTCGAGCTCGATGCGGTAGCCGGTCTTTTCCAGCACGGCTTCGAGGACGTCGTGCACTTCGGCGCCCTCGGACACCAGCGTGCCCAGCTCGTCGAGCATCGCGACGAACCCCTTGATCGCCTTGACCGAGCGCGGGTTCAGCAGCGGCACCTTGTCTTCGGTGACGTCCCGGAGCGCCGCGGCGAACGAGATCCGCTCGCGCTCGGCGTGCGTCGCCACGACGGCTTCGGCGCGGTCGCCGATGCCGCGCTTGGGCACGTTCAGCACGCGCCGCAGGCTGACCGTGTCGTCCGGGTTCGCCAGCACGCGCAGGTACGCGATCATGTCGCGGACTTCGCGCCGCTCGTAGAACCGCACGCCGCCGACGACCTTGTACGGCAGGCCGAGCCGGATGAAGATCTCTTCGAAGACACGCGATTGGTTGTTGGTGCGGTAGAAGACGGCGACGTCGGAGTAGTCGGCTTCGCCCTTCTCCGCCAGCGCGTCGATCTCGTTCGCGACGAACGCGGCTTCGTCGTGGTCGTTGTCCGCGACGTAGCCGACGATCTTCTCGCCGTCGCCCGAGTCCGTCCACAGCCGCTTGGCGCGGCGGTTCGGGTTCCGCTCGATGACGGCGTTGGCCGCGGACAGGATCGTCTGCGTGGAGCGGTAGTTCTGCTCCAGCAGGATGGTGTGCGCGTTGGGGAAGTCCCGCTCGAACTCTTCGATGTTGCGGATCGTCGCGCCGCGGAAGGCGTAGATCGACTGGTCCGCGTCACCGACGACGACCAGCTCGGCCGGGTCGACGCCCGCCTCGTTCGGCGCGGTCCCGGCGAGTTCGCGCACCAGCGTGTACTGCGCGTGGTTCGTGTCCTGGTACTCGTCGACCAGCACGTGGCGGAACCGCCGCCGGTAGTACTCGGCGACGTCCGGGAACGCCTGCAGCAGCGACACCGTGCGCATGATGAGGTCGTCGAAGTCGAACGCATTGGCCAGCGAAAGCCGGCGCTGGTACTCGACGTAGACCTCGGCGACGCGCCGCTCCAGGTCGTTGGCCGCGTTCGCCGACGCCGTCTCCGGGTCGGTCAGCTCGTTCTTCAGGTTCGAGATGTGCACCGCGAGCGTGCGGGCCGCGTAGCGCTTCGGGTCGATGTCGAGGTCCCGCGCCACGAGCGTGATGAGCCGCTTGGTGTCGTCGGAGTCGTAGATGGAGAAGTTCGACGACATCTCGAGGGTCTTGGCCTCGCGGCGCAGGATCCGCACGCACATCGAGTGGAACGTCGACACCCACATCGCGTTCGCGCGGCGCCCGACGAGCGCCGCGACGCGCTCGCGCATCTCCGCGGCCGCCTTGTTGGTGAACGTGATCGCCATGATCTCGCCGGGGTGCACGCGGCGTTGCCCGAGCAGGTAGGCGATCCGGCGGGTCAGCACCCGGGTCTTGCCCGATCCCGCGCCCGCCACCACCAGCAGCGGGCCACCGGCGTGGGTGACGGCTTCGCGCTGGGACGGGTTCAGGTCGTCGAGCAGATCGGCCTGCCCGCCGGAAGCGGGCTTGCGCGCGGGGGTCTCGGCGGGGAGATCGAAGAGGGTGTCCATCGTCTGTCCACGCTACCCCGGGCGGGTAGGAGGGCGGCAGAGCGTGCCGACGCGGCGGGTCCGCCGGCCCATGCTCTGCCGGTCCCGGTCTACCGCGGCGGGCGTAGCGGGAGATGTCGCCTGGCGCCCGACGCGCGCCGGGCCGGGCGCGCGGAGCATCGGTTGACATGGAAGAGAACCGCACCGCCCGCATCCGGGCCGCCGACGCCGAACGCGAACGCGTCGCCACCGCCGTCCAGACCGCCGGCTCCGAAGGCCGGCTCACCCTCGAAGAGGTCGAAGAGCGCCTCACCCACGTCTACGCCGCCAAGTTCACCGACGAGCTGGCCGAGCTGACCGCCGACCTGCCGCGGCCCGCGCCGCCCCGGCCCGGCTTCCCGCTCACCCGCGCCGCGCTGCGGCAGTACGCAGCGCTGCGCCGGCACCTCGCCGTCGTGGTGGCGATCGCCGTCGTGATCGTCGTCCGGTGGGCCGTGCTGGGTGCCGGCTTCTTCTGGCCCGCGTTCCCGATCTTCTGGCTGGCGGTGAGCCTCTTCGTTCATGCCCGCGTGCGCTCGTTCCGGGAGCGCCCCGGCACGGCTGTGCCATACTGAGCGCATGCGGCACCACGCAGAGCGATTTTTTTACGGGAACCGGACTCCGGCTCCCGTGATCGCGTAGTGCCCGAACCGCCATCACGCCAGCCCCGGAGTCCACGGACCCGGGGCTGTCGCCGTACCTGGGGCCGGCGGGTCCGGGATTCGACGGAGAGGTCCCGATGAACGCACAAGCCACGAACGCCGACGGCCAGCCCGCCGAGCACACGCCCGCCGGGGACGACATCGCGGCGCTCCGCGAGGAGATCGACTGGCTGGACAAGGAGATCCTGCGGCTGGTGAAGCGCCGGGTCGAGGTGTCCAAGACGATCGGGGCCGCGCGGATGGCCGCCGGCGGGACGCGGATCGTCTACAACCGCGAGATGGACGTGCTCGCGCGGTACCGCGAGCTGGGCCCGGACGGCCGTCAGCTGGCCATGGCGCTGCTGAACCTCGGCCGCGGCAGGCTCGGCCGGTAACGGTTGCCCGAATTCCGGGTCTTCCCGGAGGCACCGGCGGGTCCGCTGCGGGCAGACTGGAGCCATGGACTGGCTCGTTAACCTCATCGCCGTCATCGTCGCGCTCGCGAGCGTGCTGGCCGCGCTGGGCCATGTGGGGTATCTGGCGCTGCTGAACAACGCGGCGGGTAAACGCGGTGCCAGTGGCGCGCCGGTCGGGCAGTACGTCCGCAGCCGCTGGGCCGTCGCCGGCGGTACCACCGCCGCGTCGTTGTTCGCCTGGCTGCTCACGGCCGGGGGACCGACGCTCGACATCGTGGCGATTCTCGTCGCGGCGGGTAGCGGTGTGGTGGCGACGAAGGCGCTGCAGTCCACGCGCGACCGTTACCGCACGGGAGGCTGACCCCTTCGAACTGGGCCGATGGCGCTGCGTGAAACTCCGCAGCGTCACCCTCCCCCGATCGGTCGCGCCCGACCGAGTGAAACCTGTGCAACTTGCAGGTTTGGACGGGACTTTCTACGCCGGATGCTCCTAGGGTTGACGCCGTGAGGACCCTTGCGTTCGGGTCGGGCGGAGCCCGCAGGACGCGCGGGGGCACTGGCCCCGCGCGCCCAGTCTCGCATGCGCGTGCATTTGCGCAGGATTCCGAACGCGATTCCGCTCGTGAGGATGCTCCGATCGGGTTCTGTTGCCCCCCAACGGCATCAGAGACGTACGGCCGGGTGGTCGAGTCCACATGACCCACGGCACGGAGTTCCACGGACGCGGCGGCGCGCCCGCCCATCCCGGGCGGCACCGGCTCGGCGGTACGGAAAGCTGGACGCCCCCGCTTCCCCCGACCCGCGCGGGGCGGCGCCACGCGGCCGGCCAGGCGCCGGTCGACCCGCCCGTGTCCGGGTCGCTGCCCCTCGCGCAGCCGAGGCCGGGCGGGATGCCCCTGCCTCAGCCGATGTCCGGCTCCCTGGCGCACCCCAGGTCGGGCGGTGCTCCCGGATCCGGGTCCTTCGCGCGGCCGGGGTCCGGAGCGCTTGCCGAGCCGATGCCGCAGTCGTTCCCCTACCGGCGGCCGGGGTCCGGAGCGCCCTCTCAGCCGATGTCGGACTCGTTCCCCTATCGGCAGCCGGAGTCCGGAGCGCTCCCCCAGCCGACGACCGGTTCTTTCCCGTTCCAGCAGCCGGGGTCCGGAGCACGCTCCCAGCCGACGACCGGGTCGTTCCCCTACCAGCAGGCGGGGTCCGGAGCGCTCCCCCAGCCGATGGCGGACTCGTTCCCGCACCAGCAGCCGGGATCCGGAGCGCTCGCCGAGCCGATGGCGGACTCGTTCCCCTACCGGCAGCCGGAAGCCGGAGTGCGCGCGCCCGGGCAGCCGATGTCCGGAGCGCTCCCCCAGCAGGTGTCCGGGTGCCTGCCCCTCGCGGAGCCGGGGTCCGGGGCGTTCCCCGAGCCGCCGGTGTCCGGCACGCTGGCCCAGCCGTCGCTGCCCCAGCCGCGCGACCGGCGGCCCGCGCCTCCGCTCTTCCCCGCTTCGCACGGCGACCTCCCGCTCGACGAGGACGAGGACGAGACCGAGCCCGTCGCCGAGCTGGCCGCGCGGCGCACCCGCGTCGCGCTGGTCTCCCCGCAACCGCGCGACGCGGACCAGGAGGACGACGACGTCCGCATCTACGCCGCGCCTCCGATCGATGGGCTCGGCGGCTTCACCATCGGGTCGGTGCCCGCGTCCGTCACCCCGCCCAAGACGTGGAAGAAGGCGGCCTGGTTCGCCACCGGCGCGTCCGGCGCCGTGGTCGTCGGGCTGCTGTTCGCCGGGTCCTACCTGGTCGGGAAGCCGGTGGATGACCAGGCCGTGCAGGGCGCGTGGCCGGGTTACCAGGGGGCGCCCACCGTCATCGACCCCACCGGGGAACCCGCGCCGACGTCCCGGGAGGGTGGCTCCGCCGCGGGCCCGGACTCCTCCTCGTCGCGGCCGGACCAGCCGGCCGGGCGGACCAGCGGCGGTGGCGCCGGTCCCGTGGACGGCACCGTCCCGCCGCCCGCCGACGACAGCAGCACCACGCCGGGGACGACCGGCACGGCCACCCCGGGCACGAGCGCGCGGCCGCAGAAGCCCCCGATCACGCCCGCCCAGCGCGAAACCCCGGTCAAGCCGCCGTGGTGGTACTCCTTCCCGCCGGACGCGCAGACCATGGGCGACAACTCGGAGAAGTTCTTCAACACCGTCACCACCGACCCCGCCGCGGCGTCCGCGGTCACCACCGGTGACCTGCACGACAAGGGCCCGCAGGCCCTCGCCGAGCGCTACGCCGGCATCGCCTACTTCGAGGTCCGCAAGATCAGCGTCGACCAGCAGCGCGGCATCACGGTCAACACCGTCGAGATCACCCACACCGACGGTTCCAAGACGATCGAGGAGCGGACGCTGACGTTCGGGGACGGCGACAAGATCGCGGCTGACGGCCAGTAACGAACCCTGCACGTGCGGTTCGCCCGTTCCGATGCACGTGCGGTGCGCCGAACGGTTACCCCTGGTCCGGGTGGGTGACATATGCTGCCGCTCGTCGTGTCGCGACGGCATTCCGGCGACAGAGCCTGGTGATGCTCGTCCGCACAGGGTTACCTGACCACAGCGGGTCCGGAACCGGCCACGAGTCGGCCACCCGGACCAACGGGAACCCGGCCGAACGGCCGAGTGACCGTCCCCGGAACCCCAGAGCGAGGACTTTCGTGCTTGATCGGCAGCGAACACGGCGTGAGGTACCCAACGCCGTCCGCGTCGAGGACGTCATCCCGGCCGAGATACTCGACGGCGTCGGCGACGCCGACCGCGACTACCTCGAGCAGGTCTTCCGCGATCCGCAGAAGTTCCTGCCGCCGCGCCCGGAACCCGTCCGCGAGCCGGAGCGGGACGAGGACGACGGCGAGCCCGAAAGCCGGTTCGTCCGCCGCGCCAAGCTGGCCGGGCTCGTGGCCGCCGGTGCGCTCGTCGCCGGCGCGGTGGTCGCCGCGCCGATGCTGACCAGCGCGCACCGCGCCGTGTCCGAAGGCGGCCAGTCCACGCCCGCCGGCTTCACCGGTGCCGCGGAGCTCGGCGGCCTCGCCGTCCCGCAGCACCAGGCCGGCGGCGGCGCGCCGGAGCAGCCCAGCACCCCCGCGCCCGGCACGCACTCCGGTGGCGCGCCGTCGGCGTCGGAGTCGACCGGCGGGAGCCCGCGTACCGAAGCGGCGCCGGCCACCGTGCAAGCGGTGCCGGACACGGCCGCCGACGCGCGCAGCGCGGCCCGGAAGATCCAGGCCGTCAAAGACTTCTACGCCGCCATCGCGAAGGACTCGTCGGGCGCGCTGGCGCTGCTGAGCCCGACGCTGGCCGACGGCGCGGCCGGCGAACTGGTCCGCACCTGGAGCTCGATGGACGCCATCGACGTGCAGGAGGCCGACACCCAGATCAAGCCGGACGGCTCGATCCTGGCGGTCGCGACGCTGCACCGGCCGGACGGCGCCCTGGTCCGCGTGACCCAGCTGTTCCGGGTCGCCGACAGCGGCGGGCTGATCACCGAAGCCGAGCTCGTCTCGGCCCAGTACATGTAGCCCTCGGCGATCACCCCTTCACCCGTGGTTCAAGTGCCCGTACCGGATTCGTGTGCGCAGAGTGAGCGCCTAGCCTTGTCACGGGCCGGTCTCAGTGAAGCCGGCACACAGCCCACGACATGTGCATACGCTCCAGCGAAGCGGCGTGCGCGTGGCCGCGTCACCAGGCACCGATCCTCACGCCCTGGTGAAGTCGGAGCCCAAAGGGAGGTCGCGTGAGCGACGAGGGTCGCCTGGTCGCCGGTCGGTACCGCATCGTCGGCCGGATCGGCACGGGCGCGATGGGGGCCGTCTGGCAGGCGCACGACGAGGTCCTGGGCCGCACGGTGGCCATCAAGCAGCTCCTGCTCCAACCGCACCTGGACGAGCACGACAAAGAGGACGCCCGGCAGCGGACGATGCGCGAAGGCCGGATCGCGGCCCGGCTGCACCACCCGAACGCGATCTCCGTCTTCGACGTCGTCACCGACGACAACGGCCAGCCGTGCCTGATCATGGAGTACCTCAACTCCACCAGCCTGGCCGCCGTGCTGCAGGAACGCCGCACGCTGCCGCCGACCGAGGTGGCGCGCATCGGCGCCCAGGTCGCCGCGGCGCTGCGCGAGGCGCACGCGGTCGGCATCGTGCACCGCGACATCAAGCCGGGCAACATCCTGCTCGCCGGCAACGGCACCGTGAAGATCACCGACTTCGGCATCTCGCGCGCCAAGGACGACGTCACCGTCACCAAGACCGGGATGATCGCCGGCACCCCCGCCTACCTGGCTCCCGAGGTCGCCATCGGCGGCGACCCCGGACCGGAGTCCGACGTCTTCTCGCTCGGCTCGACGCTGTACGCGGCCTGCGAGGGCCAGCCGCCGTTCGGGCTGTCGGAGAACACGCTGAGCCTGCTGCACGCGGTCGCGGCCGGGCAGATCATCCCGCCGCGCCAGTCCGGCCCGCTGGCGAGCGTGCTGGCCGTGCTGCTGCACCCGGACGTCCGGCACCGGCCGACCGCCGAAGAGTGCGAGGAGCTGCTCGCGGCCGTCGCCCGCGGCGAAACGCCGCTGGGCGCCCCGGCGGACGAGACCATGATGGCGCCGGCCGCGGGCGTGCTCGGCGCGGCGGCCGTCGCCGACCCGAACGCCACCCAGATGTTCGACGAGGTCCCGGCGGGCCACTCCGGCAGTCTTCTCGACGGCGGCCAGGCCCCGACGCAGGCCGTGCCGTACTACGACGAGGACGACTACCCGGAGGGCACCGGCTACCCGGAGGACGACTACGACGGGTACGACCGCTACCCCGACGAGCGCCAGCAGTACGTCGGCGGCGTCCCGCCCGGCCTCGCCGCGACCCGCGCGGTGCCGGTGCCCCCGCACGACCAGGGCTCGTACGCGGACGGCCAGTACGACGACTACGAAGACGAGCCGGTCCCGCCGCCCCCGCCGCGGCGTCCGCAGGCCAGCCCGGTCGATGACGACGACGAGAAGCCCGGCGCCTGGAAGCGCCCGGCCATCATCGGCGGCATCGTGGTCGTGGGCCTGGTCGCGCTCGCCGTGTGGCTGCTGAGCCCGAACAACCCGCAGGCCCCCGCGGCGCCGGCGTCGAGCAGCAAGCCGGCGCCGGTCGCGACGTCGTCGTCGCTGCCGTCGACGACGGACGACCCGATCAGCACGGCGGACGTGCCGCCCCCGGTTTCGGAGACGACCTCGGCGAAGCACACGACCACGCCGCGGACGACCGAGCCGGACAAGACCACGACTCCGAAGACGACCCCGAAGACGACCACCCCGGACACCACGGCGCCCACCACGCCCACAACGCCATCCGTTACGTCGCCGTCTCCCTCCCCGGCCGGTACCTGATCCCCCGAGGTTTGTGTTGAGTTCCGAAGGCACCATCGTCGGCGGCCGGTTCCGGCTGGACCAGCCGATCGGCCGTGGCCGCGCGGGCATCGTGTGGCTGGCGTTCGACACGCGGCTGTTCCGCACCGTCGCGATGAAGCGGATGTACCTCCCGGTCGGCGCCGGCGACCGCGCCGAGCAGGCGCGCGCGGGGGCCATGCAGGAGGGCAAGGACGCGGCCCGGATCGAGCACCCCAGCGCGATCAAGGTGTTCGACGTCCTTCCCGACGGCCAGGACGTCTGGCTGGTGATGGAGTACATCCCGTCGCGCAGCATGGCGACGTTCCTCGCCGAGCACGGCCGGCTCACCCCCGACCAGGCCGCGCACCTGGGCATCCAGCTCGGCAACGCGCTCGCCGCGATCCACGCGGCCGGGTTCGTGCACCGCACGCTCGAGCCGGGCACGGTCCTGCTGGCCGACGACGGCGGCGTCAAGCTCACCGACATCGGCATCAGCGGCGGCGGGCCGCACGCGGCGTACGTGGCGCCTGAGGTCGCGCGCGGGCTGCCCCCGACGCCGGCCGCCGACGTCTTCTCGCTCGGCGCGACGCTGTACACGTCCGTCGAGGGCGTGCCGCCGTTCGGGGAGGACGGGCAGTCGTCCGAGCGACCGGCGCAGAACGCGGGTGTGCTGACCGCGGCGCTGCGCAAGATGCTCCGCTCGGACCCGACGACCCGGCCGACGATGGCCGACACTGTCCGTTCGCTGAGCGCGATCACCGAGGGCCGCGAGACGGCGTTCATCCCGCCGACCGCGCCCGGGCTCCCGCCGCCGCCGGCTCCGCCGTTCAACCCGGGGCTGGCGCCCGCGGCGCCGCCGATGCCGCCGTCGGGACCGCAGTTCCAGCAGCAGGTCCCGGTCGCCGCGCCGGGCTACTCCTCGGCGGAGGAGACCCAGCGGATGCAGCCGGTCCCGCCGCCGACGCAGTACGCGCCGCCGCCCGCACCGGGGCCGCAGCCGTCGGCGCAGGCGTGGAACCTGCCGGTGTCGAAGAAGACGCTGATCACCGTGGCCGCGATCCTCGCGGCGGTGCTGGTCGGCATCCTCGTCTCGGAGCTGTTCTTCGTCTAAGCGACCTTCACGGTCGCCGCGCGCATGGCTTCCAGGAACGTCCGGACGGCTGGCTGCCCCCACGCTCGGGACGCGACCGCGGCGTGGATCGCGCGGACCGGTTCCGGGTTCCGGATCCGGCGGACGACCACGCCCGGGTGCTGGGCGCCGAGCCCCAGCTCCGGGATGAGCCCGACGCCGATGCCGGCGGCGACGAACCCCTGCGCCGTCTGGTAGTCCTCGGACTCGACCACGACGTTCGGCGCGAACCCGGCGGACGCGCAGGCGCTGTCGAGGATGTCGCGGCAGATGCCCGGCAGGCCGTCGACGCCGACCCACGGCTCCTCGGCGAACTCCGTCAGGTCGAGCACGCGCTTGCGGGCCAATGGGTGCGTTTTCGGCAGCACCGCGCGGTACGGGTCGTCGAGCAGGTGCACCAGCTCGACGCCCTTGCCGGGCGGCTTCTTGCGCGGGAAGACGGTGATCGCGACGTCGGCGTCGCCCGCTTCGACGTCGGCCATCGGGTCGTCCGGCTCGACCAGCTTGAGGTCGAGGCGGACGCCGGGGTGCTCGCGGCGGACCGCGGCGATGGCGGGCGGGACGAGGGACGCGCCGGCCGTCGCGAAGTAGCGGATGGCGACGCGGCCGGTGCGGCCCTCCTTGAGCTCGGTCAGCGCCGCCTCGGCCTTCGCGAGCTCGGTGCTGAGCTTCTCGGCGTGCTCGGACAGCAGCGAACCGGCGGGGGTCGGGCGGACGCCGCGGCCGACGCGTTCGAGCAGCTCGGTGCCCGCTTCGCGTTCCAGGGCCGACAGCTGCTGGCTGATCGCGGACGGCGTGTAGCCGAGGTTGCGGGCCGCGGCGGTGATCGACCCGCTGGTGATGACGGCGCGGAGGACCTGCATGCGTCGGACGTCGAGCATGGCTCCGATCGTACAGCTGAGCTTAAGCGTCCCTGCAGTTATTTTCGCTTGTCCTTACGTCTCGGCGGCGCGAAGCTGGCGCTTGATCGGTGAAGGAGGACTGGGGTGGGCGAGACGAAGACCCTGCTGAGGATCGGCGCGCTGGCGTTGATGTGGGGTTCGAGCTTCTTCTGGATCAAGCTGGGGCTGGGCATGTTCTCGCCGGTGCAGCTGGTGCTGGCTCGGCTCGTGCTCGGCGCGGCGATGCTGCTGGTGCTGTGCCGACTGCGGCGTACGCGGCTGCCGCGCGACGGGCGGGTGTGGGGCCACCTGGCCGTCGCGGCGTTCTTCCACAACGCGCTGCCCTTCCTGCTGTTCGCGATCGGCGAGACGACCGTCGACTCGGGGATCACCGGGGTGCTGAACTCGACGACGCCGCTGTGGGTGCTGCTGGCGGCGCCGATGATGGGGACGTCATCGCGGATGACCGGGACGCGGCTGGCCGGGCTCCTGGTCGGCCTCGGCGGGATCTTGCTGATCTTCGCGCCCTGGCAGGCGTCGGGGCTGCTCAGCTGGGGCGCGCTGGCGTGCCTCGCGGCGGCGGCGAGCTACGGGTTCGCGTTCGTCTACGAAGGCAAGTACCTGTCCTCTTCGACGTCCTCGCCGTACGCGATCTCGGCCGGGCAGATGCTGCTGGCCAGCGGGATGCTGGTCCTGGCGCTGCCGGTGGGCGGCCTGACGCCGGTGCACGTCTCGACCGGGCCGCTGCTGGCGGTGCTGGTGCTGGGCATCGGGTCAACGGGGATCGCGTTCGCGCTGAACTACCAGCTGCTGGCGAGCGAGGGCGCGGTGGCGGCTTCGGTCGTCGGGTACCTGCTGCCGGTGGTGTCAGTGCTGCTGGGCGCGGTCTTCCTGGGCGAGCAGCTGAACCTGCGGGTGATCGCGGGGATGGTGGTCGTCCTCGGCGGGGTCGCGCTGACCCGCCTCCAGAAGCCGGAGCGAGGGGCCCTGGACGTGGCCGGTGACCAGGCGGATGGGCTTGGTGACGACACCACCGGGCGCGCGCCCCGGCCTCTCGCTCCTCTGGCGGACTGAGTCAGACGAGACGTCGGTCGGAAGCCCAGCGGGAGAGCTCGTACCGGTTCGACAGCTGGGTCTTCCGCAGGACGCTCGACACGTGCGTCTCGACGGTCTTCACCGAGATGAACAGCTCGGACGCGATCTCCTTGTAGGCGTACCCCCGCGCGAGCAACCGCAGGACGTCCCGCTCCCGCGGCGTCAGGAGGTCCAGCTCCGGGTCGTTGATCGGCGCGGAACCGGGCCGGTCCGCGAACGCGTCCAGGACGAACCCGGCCAGCCGCGGCGAGAACACCGCGTCGCCGTCGGCCACGCGGACCACCGCGCGGACCAGCTCCTTCGACGAGATCGTCTTCGTGACGTACCCGCGCGCGCCCGCTCGGATGACCGCGATGACGTCCTCCGCCGCGTCCGAGACCGACAGCGCCAAGAACACCACGTCCGGCAGCTCCGGGCGCACCCGGCGCAGGACCTCGGCGCCGCCGCCGTCGGGCATGTGGACGTCCAGCAGGACCACCTGGGGCTTGGTCCGGGCGATCCCGGCCACCGCCTCCGCCACCGACCCGGCCTCGCCGACCACGCGGACCTCGTCGGTGATCGAGTCGAGCTCGGTGCGGACCCCCGCGCGGAACAGCGCGTGGTCGTCGACGAGGAACACCTTCACCGGTTCGCGCTGGGTGTCAGTCACGTCGTCGAGCATAGCCGCCTCACGCTGCCCCCTTGCCCGCTTTCACCGGCATGGCGAGCTGCACTTCGGTGCCCTCCCCCGGCGCGGTGCGGACCTTGCACGTGCCGCCGTGGCGGGTCATCCGGCCGCGGATCGAGTCGGCGAGGCCGTGGCGGTCGTCCGGGACGAGGTCGGGGTCGAAGCCCTTGCCGCGGTCGCGGACGAACACCGTCACCGCCGTCGGCTCGACCTCGGCGAAGACGCTGACCTCCTCGACGCCGGCGTGCTTCGCGGCGTTGACGATCGCTTCGCGCGCGGCCTGGACCAGCGCCACCAGCGAGTCGTCCAGCTCGGCGTCGCCGACGACGACCTGGCCGACGGAGATCGCGAACGTGTCCTCGACCTCGCCGCACGCCGTCGCGAGCGCTTCGGACAGCTGGCCCGTCGCTTCTTCGGCGGTCTCGACGGGCTTGCCGTAGCCGTTCGGGCCGTAGAGCCAGCCGCGCAGCTCGCGCTCCTGGCTGCGCGCCAGCCGCGCCACCTCGCGCGGCTGCTCGCTCTGCTTCTGGATCAGGGCCAGGGTCTGCAGGACGGAGTCGTGCAGGTGGGCGGCGATCTCGGCGCGTTCGTCGGTGCGGATGCGGGCCTTGCGCTCGTCGGACAGGTCGCGGACCAGCCGCAGCCAGAACGGGATGGTCAGGACGGCGACGCCGATCAGCGTCGCGAGGACCGCGATCAGGGCGAACTGGACCTGATCGAGCGTGCCGCTGCGCAGCACGACGACGGTGATGCCGGTGATCACCAGCGCGACGCCGGCGACGATCCGGATCGCGGCCGACCAGCCGCCCCCGCCGAGGAACGCCCCCGCGAAGCCGTCCTTGGCCCCGACCCGCCACCGGCGGCGCTGCGACTCGTCGGCCTCCCGCCAGACGACCGCGAGACCGAGCATGGCGACGGCGAGCGGCACGGCGACCCAGCCGCTGATGAACCCGGTGAGCGTCCCGCTGGCGACGGCGAGGCCGACGCCCAGCGCGATCAGGCCGAACGCCTGCTGGCGTTCCTTCGACGTCGGAGCTTTGGCGGTTTCGTCGGTCTGCTGCTGGACGAAGACCCAGAGGAGCCCGTAGGCGAGCAGGCCGGCCCCGTTGAGGGCGGCGAGCAGCGCGAAGGCGGTCCGGACCCAGACGACGGGCACCCCGAGGTGGTCGGCGAGCCCCCCGGCAACCCCGGCGATCGCCCGCCCGGACCGGCGCCGGAACATCTTGGGCTTCTCCGGAACGGTCACCTGGTCACTGGCGACGTGGTCGAGGGCATCCTGCACGCCGTCCATCGTCACACGCGGCCGTGCGGAGGTGCATCGGGGAAAATCCCGGAACGCCCGATCAGTGCCAGGGTGCCGGACCGGTCCGGCTCGCCCAGGCAGCGAGACCGTGCACGGTGTAACAGGTACCGCCGAACCGCTGCAGGTCAGGGCCGCCGACCTTGTGGGTGCCGCTGAAGCGCTTCGCCTGGAGCACGATCTTGCGCCCGATCTCCTGTGAACGGGCGACGTCGAGCTGCCACGCTTCCCGGGCCTCGCGCGCCCGCCGCTGCTGCCACAGCACCAGCACATAGATCGTCACGCCGAGCACGGCGGCACCGCCGGCGAGCGAGATGACCGGGTTTGCCGCCACGAAGCCAACTCAGCAGGAACTCGCTTGTCACAACCGCCCCCGAAACCCTCTCCGGGAAACCTCAGGGACCATCCCGGATGTCCGCCGACCACGGATCGCGCATGCTCTTCGGTATGAGTGGTGCGAGTGAGACGCGGGCACCGAAGCCGAGTCCGTTGAACGGCTTCGAGGAGACCGTGAAGGACTTCTGGGTCAGCCGGCCTCGGCGGCCGCACGCCGGGCGGAAGGTCGCCGGCGTCGCCGCGGCCATCGGGTACCGGTACGGGATCGACCCCGTTGTCGTGCGGGTCGCCTTGGTGGTCGCGACGATCTTCGGCGGCTTCGGCGTTCCCTTCTACCTGCTGGGGTGGCTCTTCCTGCCGGGCGAGAGCGACGAGATGTCCGGCTTCGAGAGCCTGATCGGGCGCGGCCGGTCGTCGGTGTCGCCGGCCTTCGCCGTCGTGCTGTGCGTGCTCACCGTGGTCAGCGTCGGGGGCTCCTTCAGCGGCTCGTGGTTCGACGGCGGGGCCCTCATCAGCTTCGCGCTCATCGCCACCGCGCTCTACCTGCTGCACCGCAACCGCGGCCAGGAGAACCGGCCCGCGCCGGTCGTCCCGCGGACTCGAGCCTTCACCGGGAACGGAGCCTTCACCATGACCGACACGGCCACGGCCGCCCCCGAGGCGAAGCCCGGCTGGGACCCGCTCGCCGCCGACCCGGCCGGCTGGGACCTGCCCGACCCGCCGTCGACGCAGCCGCCGCCTCCGCCCGCGCCGCCGATGCACCACCGCGACCGGCGGCCCGAACGGCGCCGCAACTCCAAGGTGGGCTCCGCGACCTTCGCGCTCGCCGTGCTGACCGCCGGCGGTGGCGTGCTGGCCAACCTCAACGGCGCGACCTGGTTCTCCGCGCAGCACATCATCGGCCTGGTGCTCGGCGTCGTCGGGATCGGCCTGGTCACCGGCGCGTTCGCTCGCGGCGGCCGCGGCCTGATCGGGCTCGCCGTGCCGCTGGCGATCGCCGGGATGGTGCTGACGACCGTGCCGTTCGAGAACTTCGACTTCCGCGGCGGCGCGGGCGACCTGCACGAGACTCCGCTCTCGGTAACCGCCCTGAAGCCGCTCTACCAGCACGCCGCGGGCAACATCGACCTCGACCTGACCGCGCTGCCCGCCGGTTCGCCGATCACCACCACCGTGATCAACGGCGCGGGCGACACCACGATCACCGTGCCGGACACCGCCGACGTCACCTACGACTGCCGCACCGGCGCCGGCAACACGGACTGCTTGGGCCACCAGACCGACGGCATCAGCCAGGACGCGCTGACCGGCGTCGACTACGGCACCGACGGCCCCGGCGGCCAGCAGATCACCCTGCACGTCAAGAACAGCGTGGGCAACGTGGAGGTGCGCCGTGGCTGACCAGAACCCCTACGCCTACGACAACCCGACGGAGACCCAGCCCGCGAAGCGCGGCGTGGACGTCTTCACCCTGATCGTCGGGATCGCGACGCTGCTGATCTCCGCCTACGTCCTCTCGGACGGCGCGAGCTGGCTGCCCCCGTTCGACTTCCGGTGGGTCATCGCCGGCGGCGCGGTGCTCGTGGGGCTGCTGCTGCTCGGCGCGTCGTTCGGCAGCAAACGCCGCCGCTAGCACCGAAAACTCTCGAGGCCCCGGATCCCACGCCGGGGCCTCGAGTCCTGTCTGGGAGTGGACTCACTCCCACTCGATCGTGCCCGGCGGCTTGGACGTCACGTCCAGGACGACCCGGTTGACCTCCGCGACCTCGTTGGTGATGCGGGTGGAGATCCGCTCGAGGACGTCGTAGGGCAGGCGCGTCCAGTCCGCGGTCATCGCGTCCTCGGACGACACCGGGCGCAGCACCACCGGGTGCCCGTAGGTCCGGCCGTCGCCCTGGACGCCGACGCTGCGGACGTCCGCCAGCAGCACCACCGGGCACTGCCAGATGCTGCGGTCCAGCCCGGCGGCCGTCAGCTCCTCGCGGGCGATCAGGTCGGCCGCGCGCAGCGTCTCGAGGCGCTCGGCGTCGACCGCGCCGATGATCCGGATGCCCAGGCCGGGGCCGGGGAACGGCTGGCGCTGGACGATCGTCTCGGGCAGGCCCAGCTCCAGGCCGACGCGGCGGACCTCGTCCTTGAACAGCAGCCGCAGCGGCTCGACCAGCTCGAACTGCAGGTCGTCCGGCAGGCCGCCGACGTTGTGGTGGCTCTTGATGTTGGCCGTGCCCTCGCCGCCGCCGGACTCGACGACGTCCGGGTACAGCGTGCCCTGGACCAGGAACTTGTAGTCACCCTGCGCCTTGAGGTCGCGCTCGGCCTGCTCGAAGACGCGGATGAACTCGCGGCCGATGATCTTGCGCTTCTGCTCCGGGTCGGTGACGCCGGCCAGCGCGTCGAGGAAGCGTTCGCGCGCGTCGATGGTGACGAGGTTGACCCCGGTCGCGGAGACGAAGTCCTGCTCGACCTGGGTGCGCTCGCCGGCCCTCAGCAGGCCGTGGTCAACGAACACGCAGGTCAGCCGGTCGCCGATGGCGCGCTGCACCAGCGCCGCCGCGACGGCCGAGTCGACCCCGCCGGACAGGCCGCAGATCGCGCGGCCGTCGCCGACCTGGTCGCTGATCCGCTGGACCTGCTCCTCGACGATCGACGACGTCGTCCACTGCGGTTCGATCCCGGCGATGTCGCGCAGGAACCGGCGCAGCACCTCCTGGCCGTGCGGCGAATGCGCGACCTCCGGGTGGTACTGGACGCCCGCGAAGCGGCGCTCGACGTCCTCGAAGCCGGCGACCTCGGCGCCGTCCGAAGACGCCGTGACGACCGAGCCTTCCGGTGCCTTGGTGACGCTGTCGTTGTGGCTCATCCACGCGGGCTGGTGCGCGGGCAGGCCGGCGTGCAGGACGCCGCCGTCGCCGGCGACGCGGATCTCGGTGCGGCCGAACTCGCGCACGCCGGTCGGCTCGACGACGCCGCCGAGCGCGCTGGCCAGCAGCTGGTGGCCGTAGCAGATGCCGAACATCGGCACGCCCGCTTCGGTGAGCTTCGGGTCCATGCCCGGCGCGCCTTCGGCGTACACGCTCGACGGGCCGCCGGAAAGGATGATGGCCGCGGGGTTCTTCGCGAGGATCTCTTCGGTCGACGCGCTGTGCGGGACGACCTCGGAGTAGATCTGCGCCTCGCGCACGCGCCGGGCGATCAGCTGCGCGTACTGCGCCCCGAAGTCCACGACGAGAACCGGACCGGTGGGGTTGGGCACCTGAGGACCTCCTGGCGAGAAGCGGGAATCCCCTCCATCGTCCCAGGTGGGCCCGGTCACCCCCGATTCAGGGCCGCCCCTGTCCGCGATCGGCCCTACGGTCCCCGGTATGGCTGTGAACTGGACCAAGGAACTGACCGACCAGCTCGACTTCCACTGGAACGTCCACACGCGCCCGAAGCTCGAGGGCCTCACCGACGACGAGTACTTCTGGGAGCCCGTCGCGGACTGCTGGACCGTGCGGCCGCGCAAGTCGGACGACGAGCCCGGCACGGGCCCGTTCACCATCGACTTCGCGTTCCCCGAGCCGACGCCGCCGCCGGTCACGACGATCGCGTGGCGGCTCAACCACGTCCTGGTCGGGGTGTTGGGCATGCGGTCGGCGTCGCACTTCGGCGGGCCGCCGATGACGTACGACGACTACCCGTACCCGGGGACGGCCGCGGAGGCGCTGTCCCTGCTCGACGAGTACTACGCCCGGTGGGTCGAAGGAGTGAAGTCCCTCGACGAAGAGGCGCTGGCCCAGCCGTGCGGCCCGGCGGAGGGCCCGTACGCGGAGTACCCGATGGCGACGCTGGTGCTCCACATCCACCGCGAGATGATCCACCACTGCGCGGAGGTCCTGCTGCTGCGAGATCTGTACCGCAACCGGTGATCTGTAACGCGGAGTCACTGCCGGCCCGATTCACCGGGTGTCGAGGCCAGCTCCGAGGGGGACCCGCGCATGCTCTACCGACTCCGCCCGCAAGGCGCCCTGACCCGGTGTGACTTGCCGGGGTACGTGGTCTGCCGCGCCGACGACCAGCCGCCGCCCGATTGGGAGCGGCTGTCGTGGGTGCCCGCCGAGACGCGCGCGTTCAGCAACGACCTGCTGCGGATCGCCGTCCGCTACGGCGCTCAGTCGGGCAGCGGGATCATCATCGACGCCCGGCACACCGAGGACCTGGGCAAGGCCGACGAGCTGCGCTGCGACCGGATCGCCCGGGCGGAGCAGTGCGACGCCGCGGACGAAGACCTGGAGTGGGAACGCACCGAAGAAGCGGCCCGCCAGGCCGAGGCGGATCTCGCCGGCCTCCTCGCCGTGCCGCCGCAGCCGCACCTGGTCGCGCACTGGTGCCGGCTCGGCGGCCGCTACCCGGACTGACCGGCCCGCGGGAGGAGCAGGAAGCCGAGCGCCAGGCCCAGCAGCAGCGGCAGGCCGTGGTTGTCGTGCACCAGCGTGTCGACCACGGCCAGCACCGGCAGCGCGAACGCCAGCACCCGGAACTGGACCGGCAGCACCACGCCGTAGCGGCGCGAAGCCACCATCACCACCGCCGCCAGACCACCGATCAGGCCCACGACGCACATCGAGTTGCCCGCCCCGACCGGGTTGAGCCACAGGTAGCTCATGACCTGGCCGAACAGGCCGCAGCCGAAGTACAGGACGAGCCAGCGGCCGCGGCCGAATACGCGCTCGGCCAGCGTGCCGAACACCGCCAGCCAAACCAGGTTCGACGTCAGGCCGAACGCCCAGCCGTCCTGGAAGAACATGCCCGTCACCAGGCGGTACCACTCGCCCGCGTCGATGCGCGCCGCGTCGCGGTGCATCGCGTCGTACAGCGGCGGGTGCGCCAGCTGCGCGATCCCGCACGCCAGCGTCACCGCGAAGACCGCCGCGGTCAGGTACGGGTGGCGGGTCACCGGGGCGAGGGCCGCGAACGGGTTGCGGGATGCGGTGCGCGGGGCCATGGACGAAAATCTAGGCGCGCCACCGGCGTCGCACCCCCGACGTTTGTCACGAACCCCCACGGGAAGGCCCCAGCATGCGAGCGACACTCATCTACGGCGCCGGCGACGTGCGGGTCGAGACCGTCCCGGACCCCAAGCTGGTGGAGCCGACCGACGTCGTGCTGCGGGTGGTGCGGTCCTGCATCTGCGGCAGCGACCTCTGGCCGTACGCCGACATGCCGCCGCGTGAGCACGGGCGCCGGATCGGGCACGAGTTCCTCGGGATCGTCGAGGAGACCGGCGCCGACGTCGCAGGCGTCAAGAAGGGCGACCTCGCCGTCGCCCCGTTCGTCTGGTCGGACAACACCTGCGAGTTCTGCCGGGAGGGCCTGCAGACGTCGTGCCTGCACGGCGGCGGCTGGGGCGCGAAGGGCGTCGACGGCGGTCAGGGCGAGGCCGTGCGCGTCCCGCAGGCCGACGGCACGCTCGTCAAGCTCCCGCCCACCGAGGACGACGAACTGCTCGCGTCCTTGCTGACGCTCTCGGACGTCTTCTCGACCGGCCACCACGCCGCCGTAAAGGCGCGGGTGAGCGAGGGCCAGAACGTCACCGTGATCGGCGACGGCGCCGTCGGGCTCTCGGCCGTCCTCGCGGCGAAGCGGCTCGGCGCCGACCGGATCATCCTGATGGGACGGCACCAGGCCCGGACCGACCTCGGCCGCGAGTTCGGCGCGACCGACGTCGTCGCCGAGCGCGGCGAAGAAGGCGTCGAGAAGGTGCGCGAGCTGACGAACGGGCGCGGCACGCACGCCGTCCTCGAGTGCGTCGGCACGCTGGGCGCCTTCGAGATGGGCGTCGGAGCCGTGCGTGCGGGCGGCGCGGTCAGCCGGGTCGGCCTGCCGCAGTACGAAACCGGTCCGATCGGCGTTGGGGTCTTCCGCCGCAACGTCACCATCACCGGCGGGGTCGCGCCCGCGCGGCACTACATCCCGGAGCTGCTGCCGGACGTCCTCGACGGCAAGTACCAGCCCGGTCGCGTCTTCGACCGCACGATCGACATCGAGGGCGTGCCCGACGGCTACCGCGCCATGGCCGACCGCGAAGCGCTGAAGGTGCTCATCAAGCCGTGACCCGTCCGGGTGGGGGTCCCACGACGAGTCCCCCACTCGGATTACGTTGGTACGCATGGACATGATCACCCCCGAGCCGCGCCCCGCCTGGATCGCCGGCCGCCCGGAGCCGGGCGCCACCACCCTCGTCGTGCACCACCCGTACGACGGCAGCGAGGTCGCCACGGTCGCCGTGCCGGGGCCGGAGCAGGTCGAGCGCGCGGTCGCCGCCGCGGTGTCGGTCGCGAAGGAACTGCGCGGCACCCCCGCGCACGTCCGCGCCGGCGCGCTCGAGCACGTGTCCCGCGTGCTCGCCGGGCGCGCCGAGGAGATCGCCGAGGTCATCACCGCCGAGAACGGCAAGCCGCTCAAGTGGGCCGAAGCCGAGGTCAAGCGCGCGGTGTCGGTGTTCCGCATCGCCGCCGAGGAAGCCCGCCGCTTCAGCGGCGACGTCCAGCGCCTCGACACCGACCCGGCGGGCGAGGCCCGGCTCGCGCTGACCCGCCGCGTCCCGCGCGGGCCGGTGCTCGGTATCGCGCCGTTCAACTTCCCGCTCAACCTGGTGGCGCACAAGGTCGCGCCGGCACTGGCGATCGGCGCGCCGATCATCGTCAAGCCCGCGCCGCGGACGCCGTTGTCGTCGCTGATCCTCGGCGAGATCCTGGCCGAGACGGACCTGCCGGACGGGTCGTTTTCCGTGCTGCCACTGGGAAACGAGGAGACGCAGAAGCTCGTCGCCGACCCGCGGCTGCCGGTCGTGTCGTTCACCGGCTCGGGCCCGGTCGGCTGGTCGCTCAAGGACGCCGCGCCGCGCAAGCACGTCGTGCTGGAGCTCGGCGGCAACGCGGCGGCCGTCGTGCTGCGCGACTGGCCCGACCCCGAAGGCGCCGCGCACCGCATCGCCACCTTCGGCAACTACCAGGCCGGGCAGTCCTGCATCGCCGTGCAGCGGGTGATCGTCGACGCCGCCGTCGCGGACGAGTTCGTGCCCGCGCTCGTGGAAGCCGTCGAGGCGCAGCGGACGGGCGACCCGTACGACCGCGCCACCGACGTCGGCCCGGTCGTCGACGAAGCCGCGGCCGAGCGGATCCTCGCCTGGGTCGACGAGGCCGTCGCGGCGGGCGCGAAGGTGCTCACCGGCGGCACCCGCGACGGCGCGACCGTCGCCCCGACGCTGCTCACCGACGTCCCGGCGGACACCAAGGCGTGGGCCGAGGAAATCTTCGGGCCGGTGCTCGCGGTGTCCGTTGTGGACGGTGTGGACGACGCCTTCCGCGCGGTCAACGACTCCGCGTACGGCCTGCAGGCCGGCGTGTTCACCACCGACGTCCAGCTGGCGTTCCACGCGTCGGCCGAGCTGGAGGTCGGCGGGGTGATCATCGGCGACGTCCCGTCCTACCGCGCCGACCAGATGCCCTACGGCGGCGTCAAGGGCTCGGGTGTCGGCCGCGAGGGTGTCCTCGCGGCGATGCACGACCTGACCGAGGAGCGCGTCACGGTCTTCACCGGCATCGACCTCTAGGCGGCCACACCCTGCCCGAACCGGAAGACGTTGAAGGGGTCGTACTTCTTCGCGACGTCTCCCAGCCGCTTGGCGTTGTCGCCGTAGTAGGCGGCCTTCCAGTCGGGCAGGGTGGGGTCGATGTAGTTGACGTACCCGCCGCCCGCGCCGGCCGCCGCGAGGCCCGCGACGACCTCCTCCACCGACGCCGCCACCTTCGGCCGGGTCTTCGCCGTCGCCGGCGCGTAGATCTGGACGCTCGCCAGCGCGTCGCGGTGCCAGAACGCCGTCGCGTCCTTCGCCGGCTCGGCGACCTTGCCGCCGAGGCCGTCGATGAGCAGGTCCATACCCGCGCGGCTGTCGGCGAGCGCGACGACCTTCGCCGGGTCGACCGGGCTGGTGATGATCCGCGACGAGGCCACGAACGACTGCCGGGCCGAGCTGCCGGAGAAGTAGTTCATCGCGCCGAGGTAGTCGAGGGCCTTCACCGTGCGCTGGGTCGGCCGCGCGCCGGCGTTGGCGGTGAGGTTGTTGAGCAGGGTGTTGAGCCCGGCGGGGGCCCCGACGTAGCAGCCGCCGACCCGGCACTGCACCGGCGAGCCGCCGGAGATGACGATGTTCGCCCACAGCTCCGGCGGCATCGCGGCGATCCACTGCTGCCACGCGCCGAACACGCCGGTCGCGGAACCGGCCGGGAAGTGCAGCGAGAACACCGTCAGGTTCGGCGCCGGATCGGTGTCGAAGGTGAACTCGGTGACGATGCCGAAGTTGCCGCCGCCCCCGCCGCGCAGCGCCCAGAACAGGTCGGGCTCGGAGGTCGCCGACGCCGTCACCAGCTTGCCGTCGGCGGTGACGACCTGCGCGGAGCTCAGGTGGTCGCAGGTCAGGCCGTACTTGCGGGCCAGTACGCCGATGCCGCCGCCGAGGGTCAGCCCAGCGATCCCGACCGTCGGGCAGGAGCCGGCTGGCAGCGCGCGCCCGGCCGCCGCCAGCCCGGCGTAGACGTCCTTCAGCTTCGCGCCCGCGCCGATCACGGCCTGGGTGCCCTGGATCTCCACCTTGTTCATCCCGGAGACGTCGACAACCAGGCCGCTTTCGGGGACGGAGTAGCCGGCGTAGCTGTGGCCGCCGCTGCGCGCGGCGAGCGTGAGGCGCCCGGCGGCGGCCTGGACGCAGGTCTGCACGTCCTGGGCGCTCGTCACCTTCGCGACCGCGACCGGGTTGTTGCCGTCGAAGAGCGGGTTGAAGGCGCGCTTGGCGGTGTCGTAGCCGTCGGTGCCCGGGCGCAGGAGGCTGCCGGTCAGCTTGCCGCGCAGGTCGTCCCAGTTCGGCGGCCCGGTGGGCAGCCGGGTGGTGGGCGGCCCGGACGTCGCCGGGGCGGCGGGGGTGCTCGACGCCGCCGGCGTCGTGGGCGACCCCGGACCGCACGCGGCCGCGACGGCACCGGCCGCCGAGACGCCCGTGATCCGGAGGAACGCCCGGCGGTCCAGGCGCGCCGGTCCGGCGGGGTGCCCGGTCACCGGGCCGGCCTGCTCACGCTGTCCACATCGGACTCCTCGCTGCGGGGGAGGCTCAGTTTAGGGCTGGACACCAGCCTCCGCGCCCCCTGATCACTACACGGAGGACGATCGAAGTCAGTTCAGCCCCAAGCGGGGATGCGAGGGACGTCCCCGTCGAGGGCCGCGCCGTCGGAGCGGCCGCTCAGCCAGGCCAGCAGCTGGCCGTTGCTGCCGCGGACCGTGGCGCCGGGAGCGGCGCCCATCGTCCACTCGGAGCCCTCCGCGACCAGGCGCAACGCCGGCAGGTGCGCGGCCCGGGACGTGATCGCGTGCTGGACGACGTCATCGGCGAGCGGTCCGAGCAGGCCGAGCACGCGGTCGAGGTCGTAGCCCCGGTCGAGGTCGGCGAGGTGGATGGCGAGCTCGGACAGCCGCATCCGCGCGACGACGGTCCCGGTGACGGGCGCGCCCTGCCGGTTGCGGGCTTCGCGCGCCCAAGCGTCGTCCGGCATTGCGGCGGCATACTGCTCGAAGCGCCCCGCCGAGGCGACGAAATCGGCGAGCAGCTCGGCGGCCGGGCGCTGCGACCCGGCCTCGATGTCGGCGTCGCGAGCCTCGGCGCTCGCGTACATCGGCGTCTCGACCCCGGTGTTCGCCCAGGTCAGGAGGTTCTGCAGCCCATCGGCGTTGCGGGCGACGTGCGCGAGGACGTGGGCGCGCGACCACCCGGGCAACGCGCTGGGGGCGCGCAGCTCCGGCTCACCGAGCCCGCCGATGACCTTGGCCCATTCGTCGTCGAGCTTCCGTACCCCGTCGAGCAGCGCGTGTGCCTTCTCGGATGCCGTCACGGCCCCGATCTTAGGACCGCCGGAGGGCCGCCGGGGCGTCGGCGGGCACCGCCGGGTTCTTCGGCGCCACCGGCTCCAGCCGCACGTACGACGAGTCCTGCGAAGGCCGCTGGTCCGCCTCGCCCTTGTTCGGCCAGAACGAGAACGCCCGCTCCGCCTGGGCCGTGATCGTCAGGGACGGGTTCACGCCCAGGTTCGCCGTGATCGCCGCGCCGTCCACCACCGACAGGCCCGGGTAGCCGAACACCCGGTGGTACGGGTCGATGACGCCCTCCTCGGCGGACGCGCCGATCGGGACGCCGCCGATGAAGTGGGCCGTGAGCGGGATGTCGAAGATCTCACCCCACGTGCCGCCCGCGATGCCGCCGATGCGGTCCGCCGTGCGCTCGTTCGCCTCGTGCCCGGCCGGGATGAAGCTCGGGTTCGGCTCGCCGTGGCCCTGCTTCGACGTGTACTTGCGGCGGCCGAACAGCCCGGGCCGCGTGTACGTCGTGATCGAGTTGTCCAGGCTCTGCATCACCAGCAGGATCACCGTGCGCTCGCTCCAGCGGTAGCCGTTGAGCAGCTTCGCCGTCTGGACCGGGTGCTTGACCATGAAGCTCACGGCCTGCCGCCACCGCGGGACCGGCGAAGCGCCGTCGGTCGCGATCGTCTGCAGCAGGCTCATCGCGTTGCTGCCCTTGCCGTAGCGCACCGGCTCGATGTGGGTGTTCTCGTCGGGGTGGATCGACGAGGTGATCGCGACGCCGCGGCTGAAGTTCCGGCTCTCGTCGACGTCGGTCCGGGCCGCGCCGATGATCGCCTCGGAGTTCGTCCGGGTCAGCTCGCCCAGCCGGCGCGACAGCCGGGGCAGCGTGCCGGTGTCCTTCATCTTGTGCAGCAGGTTCTGCGTGCCCCAGGTGCCCGCGGCGAAGACGACCTTCTCGGCCGTGATCGTCGTCCGGAACTTCTTCGAGGTCGTCCCGGTCTTCTTCAGGCTGACTTCGTAGCCGCCGTCGATCGGCCGCACGGAAGTCACCGTCGTCAGCGGGATGACCTTCGCGCCGTCCTGCTCGGCCAGGTACAGGTAGTTCTTGACCAGCGTGTTCTTCGCCCCGACGCGGCAGCCGGTCATGCACGCGCCGCATTCGGTGCAGCCGACGCGCTCGGGCCCGGCCCCGCCGAAGTACGGGTCGGCCGCCTTCGCCCCGGGCTTGCCGAAGTAGACGCCGACGGGCGTCGGGTGGAACGAATCGGCGACGCCCATGTCCTTGGCGACGTCGCGCATCACGACGTCCGAAGGCGTGATCGACGGGTTCGTCACCACGCCGAGCATCCGGCTCGCCTGGTCGTAGTGCGGCGCGAGCTCGGCCTCCCAGTCGGTGATGTGGGACCACTGCCGGTCGCGGTAGAACGGCTTGAGCGGCCGGTACAGCGTGTTCGCGTAGACGAGCGAACCGCCGCCGACACCAGCCCCGGCCAGCACCATGACGTCGTTGAGCATGTGGATGCGCTGGATCCCGTAGCAGCCGACCTGCGGTGCCCACAGGTAGCGCTTGAGGTCCCACGACGTCTTCGCGAACTCGTCGTCGGCGAACCTGCGTCCGGCTTCGACGACGGCTACGCGGTAGCCCTTCTCGGTGAGCCGCAGCGCCGCGACGCTGCCGCCGAACCCCGACCCCACCACGACGACGTCGTAGTCGGGGCCACCCGCACTGGTGGTGGTGTTACTGGCAGTCACACCTGGAGCGTAACCCGGGGTCCAGGTTCTGACCAGAGGTAAGTTACTGGTCAGTCACCCTTCTGGACGCTTGTCCGAGGACAACGGTGGGTATTTATCTGGGTGCTCGATGTCCACGTCGGCGAATCACCGCTGAGCGGGACACGATCCCTGGAGGCACCACGATGAGCCCACGAACGCTCACCGGTTGGCGCAAGTCGAGCCACAGCCACTTCGAGGAGAACGCCTGCGTCGAAATCGGCGCAGGTCCCGGCATTGTCGGGGTGCGGGACACCAAACAGCCGGTGCCCCGCCCGGTCCTCGTCTACTCCGCGACCGCGTTCACCGCGTTCCTCGACCACCTCACCGCCGGACGGTGAGGCCCACTCGCTGGAACTCCTTGAGGTCCGAGTAGCCCGTCTTCGCCATCGCCCGGCGAAGCGCCCCGAAGAGGTTCACGACGCCTTCCGCGTCGGACGACGGCCCGAACAGCAGGGTCTTGAGGTCGACGGCGTAGTCCGGCCCGGCCGCCACGCGCGAGCGCGGCAGCGACGGGTGCGCGGCCGCCGCCGTCCAGTACAGGCCCTGCCCGGGCGCGTCCGACGCGGCGGCCAGCGGGGAGCCGAGCATCACGGCGTCCGCGCCGCACGCGATGGCCTTCGCGATGTCGCCCGACACCGTCATGCCGCCGTCGGCGAGCACGTGCACGTACCGGCCGCCGGTCTCGTCGAGGTAGTCGCGGCGGGCGGCCGCGGCGTCGATGATCGCCGTCGCCATCGGGACGCCGATCCCGAGCACGCGGTCGGTGCTGGTGACGCCGGGCGTGTAGCCGTGGCCGACGATGACGCCGGCGGCGCCGGTGCGCATGAGGTGCATCGCCGTGCGGTAGTCGCTGACGCCGCCGGCGATCACCGGGACGTCGAGGCGGCCGATGAACTCCTTGAGGTTCAGCGGCTCGGCGTCGCGCTGGACGTGCTCGGCGGAGATGATCGTGCCCTGCACGACGAGGATCTCGACGCCGGCCGCGATCAGGTCCGGGGTCAGCTCGGCGGCGTGCTGCGGGCTGACGCGCGCGGCCACCGTGACGCCGGACTCGCGGACCGTCTTGATGGCTTCGGTCAGCAGGTCGAGCCGGATCGGCGCGGCGTGCAGCTCCTGCAGCACGCGGCCGACCGCGGTCGGGTCCTCGAGGTCCTCGGCCGCGCGGACCAGCTGGAAGATGGCGTCCTCGACGTTCGCGTGCCGCGCCCAGAGGCCTTCGGCGTTGAGCACGCCCAAGCCGCCCAGCTCGCCGACGGCGACCGCGGTGCCGGGCGAGACGATCGCGTCCGTCGGGTGCGTGACGAGCGGCAGGTCGAAGCGGTAGGCGTCGATCTGCCAGGAGGTGGACACCACCGAAGACGACCGGGTCCGCCGCGACGGCACGATCTCGACGTCGTCGAGGTCATACGCCCGCCGCGCGGTGCGGCCCATCCCGATCTCGACCAGGTCCCGCACGTGAAGCCTCCTCCGACGACGACAATCTGCCGTGCCCCATTGTCGCTAGTCCGCGTGGGTGACCTGCGCACGGGGGTCGGACCAGCGGCGGTCAGACCCGCACGAAGACGGCGACCGGCGCCAGCAGCGCGCCCAGCGCCAGGGCCAGCCACGTCGCCACCGGCGGGTAGACGTTCAGCCGAACCGCGCCGAAGTACACCGCGCCCAGCGCGAGCAGCGCCGCGCAGATCAGCAGCACCGGCCGCACCACGCCGGGCCGCAGGTCGATCACGGCGCCGCCGGCGAGCAGGTAGGCGATGCTGCCGTCCGCCGTCGAGACGTCGAGCGCGACCGGCTGCCCGGCGGGCAGGTCGAGGCCGGGGCCCACGGCGGTGATCCGGTAGAGCCGATGCCCGGCGTCGACCGCGATCGTGTGGCTGACGGCGTCCTCGTCCCCGCCGACCGGGAGCGCGCCCCGCTCGTGGGACACGACGTGCCCTTCGGCGCGGTAGGTGGGCGCGTCGCGGCCGGCCAGCACCTGGCACATGAGGCAGACGACGCCGCCGAGGAACAGCGAGACGAGCGCGACGGCCGTGAAGAACACCTTGCGCAGCACGCGGGTGAAGCCGCCGACCGTCATGCCCTCCAGTGCACACTACGACGGGCACGCAAGGCGATAGACCGATTACCGTAAGCACGCTAGGTCACGAGAACTCAGAAAGAGACCTTCTCCACGGAGTCCGAACGCAGTACCGACTCCTGCTGGAACTGCTTTTCGTAGTCGGCGCGCAGCCCTTCGATCTCCCGCTCGGCGTCCCGGTCGGCGAACGGGTAGAGCAGGACGATCACGTGGGTGTGCTCCCGCACGATCACACCGGACGCGCCGCGCCACTGGCCGCTGCCGTCGAGGCGGGTGAAGCCGTCCGGGAAGGCCGCGGTGATCTCCCGGTCGGAGAAGGCGGCGAACTCCTTGTCGGTGACCTCGGTCCCGTCCGGTTTGCCGGTGCCGAAGTACAGCTCGGTGCGCTTCCACAGCTCACCCGGCGACTGCGTTTCGGCCTGCGGAGTGGCTGAACCCGCCGACGCGGCCACGCCACCACCGGCGCCGAGCAGGGCAGCCGTCACCACGGCCACGATCATCCGTCGACGAGTCCCGGTCATGGGCCGAGTTTCCCGGCCCATGACCGACAGCGGAACGTGCGAAAGGGCGGACTACCGGGTCGTGTAGTTGGGAGCCTCGACGGTCATCGTGATGTCGTGCGGGTGGCTCTCCTTGAGGCCGGCCGCGGTGATCCGGACCAGCTGGGCCTCCTGCAGCTCCGCGATCGTGTTCGCGCCCGCGTAGCCCATGCCCGAGCGCAGGCCGCCGACGAGCTGGTGCACGACGTTGGCCAGCGGCCCGCGGAACGGGATCCGGCCCTCGATGCCCTCGGGGACCAGCTTGTCCTCGCTCAGCACGTCGTCCTGGGCGTAGCGGTCCTTCGAGTACGACTTCGCCTGGCCCCGCGACTGCATCGCGCCGAGCGAGCCCATGCCGCGGTACACCTTGAACTGCTTGCCGTTGACCAGGATCAGGTCACCGGGCGACTCGGCGGTGCCGGCCAGCAGGCTGCCCAGCATCACCGTGGACGCGCCGGACGCGATCGCCTTCGCGATGTCACCCGAGTACTGGATGCCGCCGTCGCCGATCACCGGGACGCCGGCCGGGCGGCACGCCTGGTCGGCCTCGAAGATCGCGGAGATCTGCGGGACGCCGACGCCCGCGACGATCCGGGTGGTGCAGATCGAACCCGGGCCGACCCCGACCTTGACGCCGTCCGCGCCCGCGTCGACCAGCGCCTGCGCGCCGGCCCGCGTCGCGACGTTGCCGCCGACGATGTCGACCGAGTCGCCGAGCTCCTTCTTCAGCAGCGAGACCGTGTCGACGACCGCTCGGGAGTGCCCGTGCGCGGTGTCGACCATCAGGACGTCGACGCCCGCGTCGGCCAGCGCCATCGCGCGCTTGTGGCCGTCCGGGCCGACGCCGACCGCGGCACCGACGATGAGCCGGCCGTCCGGGTCCTTCGTCGCCTTCGGGTACTGCTCGGTCTTCACGAAGTCCTTGACCGTGATCAGCCCGCGCAGCTTGCCCGCGCCGTCGACGATCGGCAGCTTCTCGATCTTGTGCCGGCGCAGCAGGCCCAGCGCGGCGTCCGCGGACACGCCGACCTGCGCGGTGACCAGCGGCGCCTTCGTCATGACCTCGGAGACCGGCCGGCTGTGGTCGACCTCGAACCGCATGTCGCGGTTGGTGATGATGCCCACCAGCGCGCCGGACGCGTCGGTGACCGGCACGCCGGAGATGCGGAACTTCGCGCACAGGGCGTCGACCTCGGCCAGCGTGGCGTCGGGAGCGCAGGTGACCGGGTCGGTGACCATGCCGGCCTCGGACCGCTTGACCACCTCGACCGCGGCGGCCTGCTCGTCGATCGGCAGGTTGCGCTGGAGTACGCCGATGCCGCCCTGGCGGGCCATGGCGATCGCCATCCGCGCCTCGGTGACCGTGTCCATGGCCGCCGAAACCAGCGGGATGCCGAGTGTGATGTTCCGGGTCAGCCGGGTGCTCGTGTCGACGGCGCTGGGGACCACGTCCGATTCCGCCGGCAGCAGCAGCACGTCGTCGAAAGTCAGGCCGAGCATGGCGAACTTGGCCGGAACGGGGGCGGTGATGCCGTCGCTGGTCATAGCGGGTGAAGGGCCTTCCTGGCGCGGGGTGAGCGGGGTCGCTGTGGCGACTCGGAGCCTTCCCCTCATGATATCCGGCTCGCGCCCCCGCCCCGGGTGGTGGGCGAGCCGCCGGGGCCGCCCGGTACCGTGCAGGCCGTGGCGCACGATGTCCTGCCTCCAGACCCGTTCGCGGACGACCCGGACGACCCGGCCCGCGCATTCGGAGACCCCGAGGACCTGCTGGACGAGCCGATCAGCGATTCCGAACGCACCGAGCTACTGGCCGACCTCTCCGATCTGGCCGTCTACCAGGCTCTCCTCGAGCCCCGCGGGGTCCGCGGGATCGTCGTGGACTGCGGTGAGTGCGACGAACCGCACTACCACGACTGGCACCTGCTGCGGGCCAGCCTGGAGCAGCTGCTGGCCGACGGGCGGATGCGCCCGCACGAGCCGGCCTACGACCCGAACCCCGGCGACTACGTGAGCTGGGACTACTGCCGGGGCTTCGCCGACGGCGTGACGGCCAACGAAAGCGCCTACTGATCTCCACGGAAAAAGGCCCTGGTGAGTTTCCTCACCAGGGCCTTTTCGTTCGCGGGGACTAGCTGCCGGGGGCGCTCTGCCCGCCGACGGAAGACTCGCTGCGCCCGGTGTTGGTGCCGGGGTCGTTGCCGCTCGCGGCCGTGCTGGTCGGCGGCGGCGCGTCGGTGGTCGGCGGCGCCGGGGTGGTGGTCGGCGGCGGGGGCGTCGGGGTCGGCGTCCCGGTGCCCGGCAGGCTGGTGGTGCCGCTGCCGCTGCCCGGGATCGACGTCGCCGAGCCGGCCGGCGGCACCGGCGTCGAGGAGACGCCGGGCGGCACCACGGTCGGCGTCGTCTTGGTCGGGCCTTGGACCGGCGCTTCCGGGTTGGTCAGCTGCGCGGCGAGCTGCCGGTGCTGCTCCATGAGCTGGTCGCGGTTGTCCTCGTCGCTGACCTGCGACAGCGCGGCCTGGGCGGCGTCGAGGGCTTGGCGCGCGGCGGCGAGGTTGCCGCCGGCGATGGCCAGGTTCGCCTTCTCGAGGTCGAGCTTCGCGTTCGCGGCGGCCTCGACCGAGCGGGTGTGATCGGAGTACAGGACCTTCGCGAGGCCCCAGAGGGTGTCGCCCGGTTGCGCGGAGCGCGCGGCCAGCCCGGTACCGGTGAACGCGATCGCCAGCACGGCGGCGGCGACGGCGACCGGGACGAGCAGCCTGCGGCGGCGTCCGCTCGAGGCGTGCTGTTTCGCGAGACTCGCGGTGGTGACGGTCCGCACGGCGGTGTCGACGTCGACCAGCTCGGCCAGTGGCTCGCTGTCGATGTCTCTTCGCCAAGCCACCAGCAACGCGTTGAGCTCCTGGTCGCCCAGACCGTCGGCCAGCGCCGGGTCGGACCCACCGAGGGCGTCGAGCAGCGCGTCATCGGCTTGGACGGCCGACAGGTCGGCGGCGAACTCCGCCTCCGACCCCGACAACCCACTGCCGAAGACGTCGTCCGGCTCGTAACCCTTTTCGTGACCGGTCACTCAGATCACCTCCTCCGCGGCCAGGACCTTTCTCAGCCGCGCGAGGGCGCGGTGCTGGGCGACGCGGACGGCGCCGGGCGTGGAGCCGACCGCGTCCGCGGTCTCCTCCGCCGACAGACCGACGACCACGCGCAACACCACGATCTCCCGCTGCTTGTCCGGCAGCACCTGCAACAACTGGGACATCCGCTCGTTCAGCTCACCTTGCAGCGCCCGCTGCTCGGGGCCCACCCCGCCTTCGATCTCGTCGGGGATCTCGGCCACCGGTTCGGCCCGGTTGCGCGCCGCCGCGCGGTGCGCGTCGGCCACCTTGTGCTGGGCGATCCCGTAGACGAACGCCAGGAACGGGCGGCCTTGGTCGCGGTACGAGGGCAATGCCGTTAGCACCGCGAGACACACCTCCTGCGCAACGTCGTCCGCCGAAGCGAACGATCGCTCCTGCCTGCCAACCCGAGCGCGGCAATACCGCACTACCAGTGGACGGATAGCAGCCAGCAGCCGCTCCACTGCCTGGGGATCTCCCTCGACAGCAGCGGCGACCGGTTCATCCAGTCCATCCCCCACATTGGCCATCGCAGACAACAGTCCCAGTGTTACGTGTAGGTGGGCAAAGAACCCGGCCCGTGGTCGCCTCCACCGCGCACCGGAGACCGCTACCGTACCTGCGGCCCCCGGCGGGGCGGCGCGCGCGGTGCTCCCGGGCGTGCCGCGGCCCCGTGAGGCGCCGAAATACGGATTTTCGTGCAGACCCGCGGTCGACTTCGCCGATTCAACGAGCGAGCGGCGTCACGGGTACGTGATCCGTCGGAGGGACGGGTGCCGGGACGGGGTTCCGCCCCGGGGGCTGCCCGAGCGGGCGCCGGAGTGTGATGGGGACCACACAGGTACGGGCCAGGGCGGTGTGCCCTGGCCCGTCGTCACCTGTAAACCGGCCGTGTCAGGAACGGGGAGAGCGACGGGTCAGCTGACCAGGCCGCGGCGGAAGCCGTGGGCCACGGCCTGCGCGCGGTCGCGCACGCCGAGCTTGCGGAACAGCCGCCGGGCGTGGGTCTTCACCGTGTCCTCGGACAGGTAGAGCTCGCGGCCGATCTGGCCGTTGCTCTTGCCCTGGCTCATCCCGCGGAGCACCTGAAGCTCGCGCTCGGTCAGCTGAACGCCCGGGTCGGACGGCTGACGGGGCGCGGGCACCGAGGTGCTCGCCAGGGTGTGGGCCAGTGCGGCGACCAGCTCCGGCCGGGACGCGTCCCAGCGGAGGTAGCCGCGGGCACCGCCGGCGATCGCGGCGGCGATGCTGCCCGCGTCGTCCGGGGCGCCGAAGACGATGACGTTCGCCTGGGGGTTCGCGGAGACGAGCCGCCGGGTGGCTTCGACACCTGTCGGAACCGCGCGTTGCGTTCCGACCAGCACGACGTCGACGGGCTGACGGGAGTACCGGGCCAGCAGCTCGTCACCGTGCGCTACGCAGTCGATGCGACTGACCCCAGGGACCGCGGACATCACTCGGGTGAGCCCTTCACGGACACTGCGTCGGTCGTCGCAGATCAAGACCGTCGTCACGGGGTTTCCTTCCTGCAGCCGGGTGACATTCCACTTCCCCTATCGGACGCTTTAGCCCGAACCTTGACACGATCCGGTGGCTTTTTTTGAAGTTTCTTAGCCCGGATGCCGGAACACCCCATTCCGACGGCTCAACCACCCGGGGCGGGGACCCATGGCGATTCCCCCGCGATCCTCCTCCCGCAAGGATCTGCGCTTCGTAACACTGCGTGCAACACCTCTGCCATTCTGAATCGATACTCCTCGGCGTGTCCTGGGCGCAGATCGGCCATGACGAGCGCCGCCGGCCACAAAAGTGAAAGCAGTTCGCATTCCTCGGCGGTCGCCATTGCGTTTCCGACAAGCCCGTCCGAAATCTTCCGGTGATCGGGACGCCCGGCGGCCCCCAGTGCGACGGCCAGCACAATCCCGGATTTCACGGCGTGCCGTCGCGCACCCCGCCCGACGGCGGTTTCGAAAGCCCGCTCGGCGGGCGCCACGGCGGCGGCGCCCTGACCAGCGGCGAGCTCGATCTCGGCGCCGACCCAGCCCCCGCGGACGCAGGCCCGCCACCCGGCGTGCTGGTCCTCGGCCCGCTGGGCGAGCCTCCGGGCGGCCGCGATCCGGCCCAGGGCGAGGTTGTCGGCGGCCAGCCCGAGCAGGGCGTCCGCCCGCGCGCCGGCGGCGTCGAGGCCATCGGGGTCGGGACTCGCTCGGAGGCCGGCGGCTTTGGCGAAGGCCTCGCCGTCGAGGGCCCGGGCTTGGCGGTGGCCGCCCAGCTGCCGCCGGTGGGCCCCGAGGGTGCTGGCGGCCAGGGAGGCGTGGACGGGGTCGTTCTCGCGCCGGAGGGGGTCGAGGAGGGCCGCGGCGGCCGCGTACCGGCCCTGGGCGCCGAGCACGATGGCGGCGAGCAGCCGTTCCCGAGGGGTGCCGGGCCCGCGCGTGACGGCGGGATCGGGCCGCGGATCGCCCCCGAACGCGGCGGCCCTCAGGGCGGGTTCGTGCACCCGTCCTTTCTAGCGGGTCCCACCGACAGAAACATGATCGAAGTGACGGATCACCCGCGCCCGCCGACCAGGACGTGCTCGATGCGGTCCGCCGCTCCCGGGAGGTCCGTCAGCAGCTCCACCTTGTCCGGCAGCCCCGCCGGGTCCCACCCGGGGCCGCACGCGAACAGCCGGCTGCGCTGCCTCCCCCGGGACACCCGCGCGAACAGCCGCGTGTCCGCGACCCCGCGCCGGTGGGCCCACAGCACCACCGCGGCCGGGGCGCTCCGGCGCACCGCCACCGCCAGGACCTCCGCCGGCAGCGGGACCCCGAACAGCTGCGCCCCGATGCGGCGGCCGGCCAGGGACGCCGCCAGCGCGTACATCGGCATCGTGTCGCGTTCCTCCGGGACGCAGCCCAGCAGCACCGGACGCGTGTTGCGCGGCTCGTCGAGCACCGGCGTCGCGCGGACCAGCGCCGCGAACACGCACTCCGCCAGCAGGTACTCGACCTCCGCCCCCGCGCTCGCGCCGCGCCAGCGGGCGCCCAGGGCCGACAGCACCGGCTCGATCACGCCCGTCCACGCCGGGAGGACGCCCAGCTCGGCGATCGTGTCCGCGAGCATGCGCTGGACCGCGCCGACGTCCATCGCCAGCGCCGCCGTGCTCAGGCGGCGGGCGAGGCGGGAGCGGACCTCGAGGCCGTCGTCGGCCTCCGACGCGTCGGCGGGCTCCGAAGGCTCCTCCGGCTGCGGCGGCCCCGAGCGCGGCATCTGCTCGAGGGCGTAGCGCGCCGCCTCGGCCGTCGACGCGCCGCTCAGCAGCGCGCGCTGCATCAGTTCGAGCCGGCCGATGTCGGAGGTGCCGTAGCGGCGGTGGCGGCCGTCGGTGTGCCTGCTCGGGCCGAGCCCGTAGCGGCGGTCCCAGGTTCGGAGGGTGGACGG
The DNA here is from genome assembly GCF_055633805.1 of Amycolatopsis sp. NPDC114478. Lineage (NCBI taxonomy): Bacteria > Bacillati > Actinomycetota > Actinomycetes > Pseudonocardiales > Pseudonocardiaceae > Amycolatopsis > Amycolatopsis sp. NPDC114478. The sequence goes on from NZ_JBVKDO010000003.1 coordinate 203,012, forward strand.
GGCGACCCCGAGCCGGCGGGCGACCGAGGCCACCGGCAGGGTGGGTTCTTCGGTGCCCGACCCAGCTCCCACGAGCCTCAATATCCAGGCAGACCGCGGCGTCGGCAACCGGAGGCGAAACCCCTGCTCACACATCCGGGGGATGCCTAACGGCTGAATCGAACCGAATCGCTTGAACAACTATTGGCGCGCTTCTAACGTTACCGCCGTTGCACCGAATGGAGTATCGGCACCACAGCAGAGCAGCTAGCGGCATCGACCGATTGACGGAGGCGGTCAGGATGGCAGACACGCGCAGGCTCCCAGGACCCAACGCCGACATGTGGGACTGGCAGCTCGAAGGGTCGTGCCGGGGGATGGACAGCGCGTCCTTCTTTCACCCGGACGGCGAGCGCGGCCCGGCGCGGGCACGGCGGGAGGCCAGGGCGAAGGCGGTCTGCCTGAGCTGCCCCGTCCTCGAGATGTGCCGCAGCCACGCGCTGGCGGTGCACGAGCCCTACGGCATCTGGGGCGGGCTCTCGGAGTCGGAACGCGAGCACCTCATCAAGTCCGACAAACGCGCGCTCAGCATGTCCGGCGGCTGAGCGCCCCACAGACCTCGGAGGGCGGCACCGGGTGGGGTGCCGCCCTCCGTGCTTTCCGGACACGAGAGCGGGGCGGCACTCCCGAAGGAGTACCGCCCCGCTCTCGTCGGAAATCAGTGCGAGTGGCCGTGGCCCGCCGCGGCGGGCTCCTCGTCGGCCGGCTTCTCGACCACGGACGACTCCGTGGTCAGCACCAGCCGGGCGATGGAGGCGGCGTTCGCCACCGCGGACCGGGTCACCTTGACCGGGTCGACGATGCCGGCGGCCAGCAGGTCGGTGAGCTCGCCGGTGGCGGCGTTGAAGCCCTGCCCCCAGCTCTGCTCGCGCACCTTGTTGACGATGACGGCGCCCTCGTGGCCCGCGTTGGTCGCGATCCAGAACAGCGGGGCCGACAGCGCGTCCTTCACGATGCGCACGCCGGTGGCCTCGTCGCCTTCCAGGCCCAGGCCGCCCTCGAGCTCCTTGACCGCGTGCACCAGCGCCGAACCGCCGCCGGGCAGGATGCCCTCCTCGACGGCCGCCTTGGTCGAAGCCACGGCGTCCTCGATGCGGTGCTTGCGCTCGTTCAGCTCGGTCTCGGTGGCCGCGCCGACCTTGATGACCGCGACGCCGCCGCCGAGCTTCGCGAGCCGCTCCTGCAGCTTCTCGCGGTCCCAGTCGGAGTCGGTCGTCTCGATCTCCTTGCGGATCTGCGCGACCCGCCCGGCGATGGCGTCCTTGGAGCCGGCGCCGTCGACGATCGTGGTGTCGTCCTTGGTGACGACGATCCGGCGGGCCTTGCCCAGCGCGCCGAGGTCGACGTCGGACAGCTTGCGGCCGATCTCCGCGGAGATGACCTCGCCGCCCGTGACGACCGCGAGGTCGTCCAGGAACGCCTTGCGGCGGTCGCCGAAGAACGGCGCCTTGACCGCGACGGCGGTGATCGTCTTGCGCAGCGAGTTCACCACGAGGGTGGACAGCGCCTCGCCGTCGACGTCCTCGGCGATGATGAGCAGCGGCTTCTTGGCCTCGACGACCTTCTCCAGCACCGGGAGCAGGTCGGCCAGCGCCGAGATCTTCTCGCGGTGCAGCAGGACGTAGGCGTCCTCGAGGATCGCCTTCTGCTCCTCCGGGTTGGTCGCGAAGTGCGCCGAGAGGAAGCCCTTGTCGAACTGGACGCCCTCGGTGATCACCAGCTCGGTCGCCAGGGTCGACGACTCCTCGATGGTGATGACGCCGTCCTCGCCGACCTTCTCGACGGCTTCGCCGAGCAGGGCGCCGATGTTGGCGTCGCGCGAGGTCACGGTGCCGACCTGGGCGATGCTCTCGCGGCCCTTGACCGGGGTGGCCTTGCTCTTGAGGACCTCGATGACCTTCTCCGCGGCGGCCTCGATGCCGCGGCCGATCGAGGTCGGGTTGGCGCCGGCCGCGACGTTGCGCAGGCCGACCTTGACCAGCGACTGCGCGAGCACGGTCGCGGTCGTGGTGCCGTCACCGGCGACGTCGTTGGTCTTGGTGGCGACGCTCTTGGCGAGCTGCGCGCCGAGGTTCTCGAACGGGTCGTCGAGCTCGATCTCCCGGGCGACGGTCACGCCGTCGAGGGTGATGGTCGGGCCGCCGAACTTCTTGTCGAGCACGACGTGGCGACCGCGCGGGCCGAGGGTGACCTTGACGGCGTCGGCGAGCTTGTTCACCCCGCGCTCCAGCGCGCGACGAGCGTCCTCGTCGAAACTGATCTGCTTGGGCATAGCGTGTTCCGCTTACCTTTCGAAGTTTCCGGACGCAAGAACGCCCCGTCCCCCGGCGTTGTGCGGGGCCCGGGGCGTCATGCGCTGCGAGCGGACGTCAGTTGATGACGGCCAGCACGTCGCGGGCGGACAGGATGAGGTAGTCCTCACCGTTGTACTTGACCTCGGTGCCGCCGTACTTCGAGTAGATGACGACGTCGCCGACGTTCACGTCCAGCGGGACGCGGTTGCCCTTGTCGTCGATCCGGCCCGGGCCCACGGCCAGAACCTTGCCCTCCTGGGGCTTCTCCTTGGCGGTGTCGGGGATGACGAGGCCGGAAGCGGTCGTCTCCTCGGCCTCGCTCGTCTGGACAACGATCTTGTCCTCGAGCGGCTTGATGTTCACGCTCACCGGGTTGACCTCCACGGTCGTCGAAAGCGTTGGCAGGATGTGGTTACGGCTCTACCACCCCCGCCGTCGCGGGTGCCGGGGCTGTCGGGCCGTGCGATTAGCACTCTAGCCACGTGAGTGCCAGTCGTGCAAGGAGGGTGGCCCCCGACGTGTGAATCGCCCCCGAAAACGCGCTGACCGGCGACGACACACCAGCACACCGGCCGACGTCGCGACGAAGGGGCCGCAAAGGCCCTACACCTCCCCCACCCCTCGCCCCTGCCGCTCTCAGCACCGGCCGGCCGGGGTCAAGGGTGAGCGAAGCTCATCGCGAAGCGACGCCGAAGGCGCCCTTGACGCCGGTCGGACGGTGTTGAACGCTCGGCAGCGAGGGACGGCCACCACACAGGCGACCCCCTGGTCTTCCCACCACCACCAGCGGACACTACGACCGTGGACAAGGCGGCCGTTCACGCGGAGCTGGAGCAGGCCCGCAGGACCTTCCACCAGCTACTGGACACCGCGACCGAAAACGACCTGCGGCGCCCCACCATGGCCACCCGCTGGAACAACCGCCAGCTCCTCTTCCACATGCTGCTCGGCTACCTGATCATCCGCGCCCTGTCGACGCTGGTGCGGCTCTTCGGCCGCCTCCCCGACAGCGCCAGCCGCACCTACGCCCACCTGCTGAACGCGGCAACGACCCCCTTCGACGCGGTCAACTTCGCCGGCTCCCGGCTCGGCGGCACGCTGCTGCCGAGGCGGTGGATGCGAGCACTGTTCGACCGGACCATCGCCGCACTGCACCGCCGCCTGGACCGGGAGACGGACGACGACCTCGCCCGCGGCATGCACTACCCGACCCGGTGGGACCCGTATTTCCAGGACTACATGACCCTGGCCGACGTGTACCGGTTCCCGACGCGGCACTTCGACTTCCACCGCCTCCAGCTGACGCTCGACTAGGAGCAGCAGCCCTCCGGCGTGCCCGCCTCGGGCGTGCAGCACGTGGCCGCGAGGGCCGCGCTGTCGGTCCCGAACGCCTGCGAGTCCGCCTTGACGGTGTACACCTCCCACGGCTCCTGGCCGGGCCCGTGCACCCACACCTTGTCCTGGACGGCGTAGCAGCACGTCGTGTCGTCCTCGGTCAGCGTCTCCAGCCCCTCGCCCGTCAGCCGCTTGCTCGCCTCGCCGACCTGGTCGGTCGACTCGACCTCGACGCCGAGGTGGTCCATGACCGTCGCCTGGCCCGGCTCGCCCTCCAGGAGCACGAGCTTGAGCGTCGGCTCGGCGATGGCGAAGTTGGCGTACCCCGGCCGGAGCTTGGCCGGCTCGGTGCCGAACAGCTTCGAGTAGAAGTCGATCGACCCTTCGAGGTCCCCGACCCGCAGCGCGAGCTGTACCCGTGACATCCCATCCTCCTTGGATAGACATTCATCGAAACAGGCACTTAGATTGCTCTCTACTTAGAAGACTGTCAAGATAGACACATGCCGAAACAGCTGCCGATCGTCGCGATGGACGCGTGCTGCTCCCCGCTGGCCCGCGAGCCCTTGAGCGAAGACCAGGCCGCGGAGCTGTCGAAGTTGTTCAAGGCCATGGCGGACCCCGTCCGGCTGCGGCTGCTGTCGCTGATCGCCTCCCACGCCGGCGGCGAGGCGTGCGTGTGCGACCTGACCGACGCCTTCGACCTGACCGGCCCGACCATCTCCCACCACCTGAAGGTCCTGCGCGAGTCCGGGCTGATCACCGGCGAGCGGCGCGGCACGTGGGTCTACTACCGCGTCCACCCCGAGGTGCTGGCCCGGCTCTCGGCCGTGCTCGTCCCCGGTGCCGAGATCGTCCCGGCGTGAGCGGCACCGTCGTCGGGCGGCTGTCCACTTTGGACAGGTTCCTGCCCGTCTGGATCGCGGCCGCGATGGTCACTGGTCTCCTGGCCGGCCCCGGCTTGAAAACGGCGTTGTCCGCGGTGCAGGTCGACGGCATTTCGTTGCCGATCGCGCTCGGGCTGCTGGTCATGATGTACCCGGTGCTGGCGAAGGTCCGCTACGACCGGCTCGGCACCGTCACCCGCGACCGGCGGCTGCTGTGGCCGTCGCTGGTGCTGAACTGGCTGGTCGGCCCGGCGCTGATGTTCACCCTGGCCTGGCTGCTGCTGCCCGACCTGCCCGAGTACCGGACCGGGCTGATCATCGTCGGCCTCGCCCGCTGCATCGCGATGGTCATCATCTGGAACGACCTCGCGTGCGGCGACCGCGAAGCAGCCGCCGTGCTCGTCGCGCTGAACTCCGTGTTCCAGGTCCTCGCGTTCGGGCTCCTGGGGTGGTTCTACCTCGCGGTCCTGCCCGGGTGGCTCGGCCTCCCGCAAGCCGGCCTCGCCGTCTCCGGGTGGCAGATCGCCAAGAGCGTGCTCATCTTCCTCGGCATCCCGCTCCTGGCCGGCTACCTGACGCGCCGTCTCGGCGAACGCGCGAAGGGCCGCGCCTGGTACGAGTCGAAGTTCCTGCCGAAGATCGGCCCGGCCGCGCTCTACGGGCTGCTGTTCACCATCGTCGTCCTCTTCGCCCTGCAAGGCGACCAGATCACCGCCCGGCCGCTGGACGTCGTCCGGATCGCCGTGCCGCTGCTGGTCTACTTCGGACTGATGTGGGCCGGGTCCTACGCGTTCGGCAAAGCCGTCGGCCTGTCCTATGAGCGCACGACGACGCTGGCGTTCACCGCGGCGGGCAACAACTTCGAGCTCGCCATCGCCGTGGCCATCGCGACGTTCGGCGCGACCAGCGGGCAGGCGCTGGCCGGGGTCGTCGGGCCGCTCATCGAAGTCCCCGTGCTCGTCGCGCTCGTCTACGTGTCCCTGGCGCTGCGCCGCCGCTCCCCGGTGGAGGTCACCCCGTGAACACCCCCGAAGTCCTGTTCGTCTGCGTCCACAACGCCGGCCGCTCCCAGATGGCCGCCGCGCTGCTGGACCACCACGCCGCCGGGCGCGTCACCGTCCGCTCCGCCGGGTCGGCGCCGGCGGACGCGGTCAACCCGGCCGTGGTCGCGGTCATGGCCGAGCTCGGGATCGACGTCTCCCGCGAGTTCCCCAAGCGCCTGACCACCGACGCGGTCGAAGCCGCCGACGTCGTGATCACCATGGGCTGCGGCGACGCGTGCCCGGTCTTCCCCGGCAAGCGCTACCTCGACTGGCAGCTCGACGACCCCGCCGGCCGGTCCGTCGAGCACGTCCGCCCGATCCGGGACGAGATCGACCGCCGGGTCCGCGCCCTGCTCGCCGAGCTGGTTGCCGCCTGACCCTTCATCGTTTATCGTCGATGGACGATGAAAGGGGCTGCTGTGCTGGACCGAGCTACTGCCGAGACGTACGCCGGGTGGTTCCGGGCCCTGGCCGACCCGACCCGGGTGCAGATCCTCAACCTGCTGGCCTCGACCGGCTCCCCGATGACCGTCGGGCAGATCGTCGACCAGGTCGACGTCGGTCAGTCCACCGTGTCCGCCCACCTGAAGATCCTCACCGAGGCCCGGTTCGTGCTCGCCGAACCGCGCGGCACCGCCCGGCTCTACCGGGTCAACCAGCGTTGCGTGTCGTGCTTCCCGACCGCCGCCGACGTCGTCATGGGGCGCGCCGCCGTCACCTTCGCGGAGGTGTGCCCGTGAGCCTCGACCGCTACGCCGATGCCGCTCGCCGGGCGCTGGCCGGGGAAAGCGCCGGGCTCATCGCCGACACCGAGCGGCTCGGCGCCGTCCACTACGCCGGCGAAGACGCCCCTGCCGAAGTGACGGCGACCAGCCTCGGCTGCGGCAACCCGGTGGCCGTCGCCGACCTGCGCCCCGGGGAAACCGTGCTCGACCTCGGTTCCGGCGGCGGGCTCGACGTCCTGCTCTCCGCCCGCCGGGTCGGCCCGGCCGGCCGCGCCATCGGCCTCGACGTCACCGACGACATGCTCACCCTCGCCCGCCGCCACGCCGAGCGGGCCGGCGTCACCAACGCGGAGTTCGTCCACGGCACCATCGAACGGATCCCGCTGCCGGACGCGTCGGTCGACGTCGTCATCTCCAACTGCGTCATCGCGCTCTCCCCCGACAAGCCGGCCGTGTTCGCCGAGATCGCCCGCGTCCTGCGACCCGGCGGCCGCCTCGGGATCACCGACATCCTGGCCGCCGACACTCTCACCGACGCCGAACGCGCGGCCGGCACGGACGAATGCCTCGGCAGCGCGCTCACCGCCGAGCGGTACCGGGCGTTGCTCCGCGACGCCGGGCTGGCGGGCGTCGACGTCCGGTTCACCCACGAGGTCGGCGCCAAGCTGCACTCCGCGATCATCCGCGCCGTCCGGCCGGCGCCGGTCCGCGTCGTCCCGATGACGGCCGCGCATGCCGGGCAGGTCCTGGCGATCCTCCAGGCCGGACTCGACACCGGGGACGCGAGTTTCGAAACTACCGCGCCCGAGTGGGCCGACTGGGACGCCGCCCACCTGCCGGCGCACCGGTTCACCGCCCTCGGCCCCGCCGGAGACGTCCTCGGCTGGACCGCGGTCACCGCGGTGTCGTCCCGGTGCGTCTACGCCGGGGTCGTCGAGCACAGCGTCTACGTCCACCCGGACACCCGCGGCCGCGGGATCGGACAGGCCCTGTTGACCGCGTTGATCGCCTCAACGGAAGACGCCGGGATCTGGACGATCCAGAGCGGGATCTTCCCGGAGAACACCGCGAGCCGGAAGCTGCACGTGCGGGCCGGGTTCCGCGAGGTCGGCACCCGGCAGCGCCTCGGCCGGCACCACGGGCGGTGGCGCGACGTCGTCCTGGTCGAACGCCGGAGCACCCGGGCCGGCGCCGGCGAGGGCGGAACCTCGCCGGCGCCGCTCCGGGCTAGAACGCCGGGAGGATCCGGACGTCGTCCGCCTTGACGAACGCGATCCGGTGCCCGAACTGGATCTGGACGTACTTGAGCTTGCCCTTGACCACGACGTGGCCGGCCGGGTCGAACGTCACCGCGTAGTAGTACTCCGAACCGACCGTGCCGGCCGACGAGTACTTCTGGCCCGCCGACAGCGTGTACGGCAGCGGCGTGATGGTCTGCACCGGCACGTTCGCGGGGTAGGCCTCCGGTTCGGGGTACGCGCGCCCGTACACCGGCACCGTCGCGAGACCCGGCTTCGGCGTCACGACCCAGCCGATCGCCGGCTTGGCCACCCGAGCGCCGTACGGGTTGTGGAACCAGCCCTTCTGCCCGAGGTACCAGATCGCCGTCCAGTCGCCGCTGACGCCGGCGACGGCGTACTGCTGCCCGGTCGCGACGCGGCTGCCGACGTCCGAAACGTCCATTGTGGACGGTGAGCCGTCGGTGTGCAGGCCGGCGTCCTTCAGCAGCGGCGAAGACTCACTCGGCTCCGAGTGCAGCACCACGGCCTCCGAACTCCTTGGCGCGCAAGCCGTTCCGGGGCTGTCGCAGCCGGTGAACACGAGCTGGTTCTTCGCGAAGTCCGGGTCGATGGTGACCAGCGACGAGCCGGGCAGGCCGGGCCAGCCGAGCGGCGCGCCCAGCAGGTCGAAGTAGTGCGACCAGTCCCAGTAGGGGCCCGGGTCCCAGTGCATGCCCTTGATCGTCGACGGGACCGTGCCCGGCACGTTGTCGTGGCCGATGATGTGCGCGCGGTCGAGCGGAATTCCGTACTTGCGCGCGAGGTAGCCGACGAGCTTCGCGCTAGACCGGTACATCGCCTCGGTGTACCAGGTGCCCTTCGCCGCGAAGCCCTCGTGCTCGATGCCGATGGACTTCGCGTTGACGTACCAGTTGCCGGCGTGCCAGGCGACGTCCTTGGTCGGCACGTGCTGCGCGATCAGGCCGTCGCTGGAGCGGACCGTGTAGTGCCAGCTGACGTACGTCGGGTCCTGGGCGAGCTTGAGGACGCTGTCCCAGTAACCCTCGGTGTCGTGGATGACGATGTGGTCGATCTTCTGGCTCTCGGGCCGGTTCGCGAGGTCGTGGTTGCCGTAGTCGTTGTTCGGCAGCTCCTGGTAGGGCGCCGGGACGGACTCGCAGGCGACGGTCCGCGGGCACTCGACGTCCGGCGGGTTCCCGTTGTGCGCCGGAACCCGCACGTCCGGGGTCGCGGCGAGGGTGACCTGCTGGCCGTCATCGGTGGTCCGGGACACGCCGCTCTTGATGGTCTCGTAGACCTCGTCGGCGAACGTCTGCGCGGCGTCGCCGGTGGAGCCGCTGTAGCGCGCGACGGCGTCGTACCAGTCGGTCTGGCCGGCGTGGTACTTCGCGAGCAGAGCCGCGCCGCCGCGGATGTTCTGGGTCGCGTCGGTGCGCAGGGTCGCGGCGTCGGTGCCGACGAGCTTCGCCGCTTCGTCGACGGTCTGCAGCCCGGCCGGCGGCGCGGCGGGCCCGGCCTGCGGGTGCAGCGCGGGGCGCGCGTCGTCGCCGCGCGGGTCTTCGGTGCCTTCGTCGTGGTGGCTGGTCGCCACCCCGGCCTCGCGCACGTCGGTGAGGTGCATCGGGCCGTAGCCGGCCGACGTGCTGGGCGTGCCGGCGTTGAAGTCCCAGCGGGACTCCAGGTAGGAGACGCCGAGCAGGACGTTCTCCGGGACGCCGAACTCGCTCGCGGCGGCGGCGAAGTCCCGCTGCCGCTGGTCGCGGCTGGTGGCTTGGGCCGGCGCGGCGGCCAGGCCGGTCAAGAGCGTGACGGCGGCGATCAGCGCCGCCGATCTCGGGAGGAAACGGGCGGACATGGGCATAAACCCCCAGGGTTCAGGTGCCGGATGGTCAGAACCTAACCAGAAACTCACCCCGGAGGTAAGAGCTCACGCGTCGAGCGCGACCTTCGCGCCCCCCGCCTGCTCGGTGTTGCGACGCGTCTTCGCCCAGCCGTTGCGGCCGCGGACCAGCCGGAACAGCGCGCGCCACGACGTCACGTAGAACGTGTAGATGTAGGCCGCGTACGCGAAGCCGAGCCCGATGCCGCGCAGGACGTTGCCGCTGCGCAAGCACTTCAGCTGGTAGATCGGGCCCCAGACGAGGAACGGCAGCAGCCCGAACGAGCCGTAGATGGCGAAGAGGATCCACGCGCCGCCGGTGAACCACGCCCACATCTGCGCCGGGTCGCCCGCGGTGCTCGCCACCAGCAGGATGAACGGGATCGGGTACAGCAGCGAGCCGAGCAGCTGCAGCCACGGCTGGGCGAGGTAGTACATCATCTCCGCGGCGCCGAGCGTGCTGACGTGCGGCGAGTCCCAGATCCGGCGCAGGTAGCGGGCGCACTGCATGGTGCCCTGGCCCCACCGCGTGCGCTGCACCAAGAACCGGCGGAGGCTGTACAGACCCTCCTGCGCCACATGGGAGTCCGGGGTGAACCCGGTGCGCCAGCCCGCCGTCAGCAGGTGGACGCCGAGCTCGAAGTCCTCGAGCAGCGAGCCGCGCCACGGCTCTTCGCGCTCGCCCGCGATGGAGTCGAGGGCGGTGAGCCGGGTGAACTGGCCGTTGCCGCCCATGGAGATCGTGCCGGTGAAGCCGCGGGACGTCTGGATCGCCGCGATCGCCGTCCGGAACTCGAGGTCCTGCAGCTGCGCGAGCTTGAGACCGAACCAGCGCCCCACGGGATTGCGCGACGGCGGCGGCGTCCCGACGTTGCTCATCCACACGTCCAGCTGGACCGCGCCGATCCCCGCGTCGCCGAAGAGGTGGTCGGCCGCGCAGACCTCCAGGCAGTTCGGGGCCGGGCGGCCGTCGGCGTCGACGACCACCACGACGACGTCGTCCCGCGAGGCGTCCGGGCCCATCCAGTCGTTGAGGGCCCGGTAGGCGGCGTTGAGCGCGTCGCCCTTGCCCGTCCGGGCTTCGGGCCGCACGCGCGGCACCAGGTGCAGGTACGGGTCGTAGCCGCCGTGGCGCCGCCACAGCATCCGGACGACGCGGGCGGTGCGGTCCTCCGAGTCGTCGTCGACGACCCAGACGTGCGCCTTGCGGAACGTCGTGCGCAGGTAGCGGATCGTCTCGCGGATGACCGTCTGCTCGTCGCGGCACGGCACGAAGAAGTGCCACGTGAAGTCCGCCGGGTCGCCGACCGGGCCGGGCTTGCGGCGCAGGTACGGCACGACGATGACGACGACGTACACCAGGAACGCCACGCTCATCGTGAGCGCGAACGCCTGGGTGATCGCCAGCAGGACCTTGACGCTCATGCCTTCTTCTTCCGGGTGGCGAGCCAGACGAACAGGACGATCGAGACGGCGCCGCCGAACACGCTCACCATCGAGCCGAGCAGCGTGTGGCCCCAGTAGTAGCCCTCGTCGGTGCCGAACCAGTGCACCAGCCCGACGATCGTGAGAATGCGCAGCTGGTTCACCAGCACGACGACGAGCGCGGAAATGCCGAGCGAAAAGAACAGGCGCTTCGCATTCGACGGCCGGAAATACAGCATGGCCATGGTCACAACGAGCAGCGGGAGCAGAAGGAACGCCGAAGAGCATTCCGGAGTCATTCTCAACCCGAACGGAGCAGTGCTGCTCAACCCAAAGTAAACAGACTCTCGATCGGGAGCCACATAAACACCCGATGTAGTGATGACGTCGAGGATCGCGCCGGCCAGGCGCACTTCCAGTTCACGGTAGAACCGCTCGGCCAGCACGACCGCGACCCCCGCGGCCGCCAGCGCGCCCAGCGCGATGAACAGCGGAAACCTTGCCATGCCGGCGTTCGGAGCGCTCGCTACGGCCACGACGGTCCTCTCGGTGTCGGTTTTCGTTCCAGCTGCGGACCCCGGGGCGAGCGTAGAACACAAGTGCCGGGCCGCTCCACTCGGAGGTGTGGTTTGGAACCGCCTTTCGGCAGTTTCCGCGGCCGACTTGCTCGGCCGAACGGGTGACGTCGTGGCGACCAGCGGAAACCGCGACACAGAATACCCGATCCGGTGATTCGAGAAATATCCTGTGCTATTCGGGCCACTCTTCGCGATAGTCGATTCGCGTGCCGAGTCGAGGCAGACCGGTTCGATCCGCGCCGCCGTCACGCGAACTCCAGGGAAACTCAGCGAATTCGGAGGACCAGTTGATGAACAGCTCCCTCGCGCGCCGCGGCGGCTTGCTCGCCGCGGTCGTGGCGAGCTTCGTGCTCGCCGGCGCGGCGCCCGCGTCGGCCGCGCCCGGTGACGGGTCGGCCTACGGCGTGAAGGTCGACGTGACGCTGCTCGGCCAGCCCGCCGTGCACGTCGGGCCGCTCGCGGCCGCGAACACCGCGGGCCCGACGACGAACACGCTGGCGAGCGCCGCTGTGCCCGGCATCCTGACCGCGGGCGTGATCGCGACCGAGGCCAAGCGCGACGACAACTCCGGCGCGGTCACGGCGAAGGCGACCACCGCCGACGTCGGCCTGCCGCTGCTCAAGGCCGCGCTCGGCACCGTCGGCGTCAAGACCGTCGAGGCCGTGTGCACCGCGACCCAAGCCGGCGTCAAGGGCAGCAGCACGCTGGTCGACGCGAAGCTCGGGAGCATCGGCACCGTCGACGCCAACCCCGCGCCGAACACCCAGGTCAAGGTCGGGATCGCCGGCATCAACATCGCGACGATCATCCTCAACGAGCAGATCAAGAACAACGACGGCAGCCTCACGGTCAACGCCATCCACGTGAAGCTGCTCGGCGGGGTCGTCGGCTCGCTGGGCGCGGGTGACGTGATCGTGTCGTCGGCGACCTGCGGCCCGGCCGCGCCGCCGATGCCGCTGGCGTCCGGGGCCGGTCTGTGGATCGGGCTCGGGCTGCTCGGCGCCGTCGCGCTGCCGGTCGGCACGCGCATCTACCGCCGCCGCTCCGCGCGGGCCTGAGCGAGGCCCGCATGTACAAGATGCCGGGCGCGGGCGTCGGCGTGGCCGGTGGCGGGGTGGGCACCCTCGCCGCCACCGGTGCCGACGTCGGGTGGTGGCTGGCCGTCGGCGTGCTCCTGGTCCTGCTCGGGACCATCGCGCTGATCGCCGTCCACCGCCGCAACCGCCGTCTCTCCCAGGCGCGGGACTGAGGTGACGGGCCGTCGGCGTGTGCCCCTCGCACGCCGGCGGCCCCACTGGGAGATATTTGCTGGACACTGGACTATGTGGAGAAGGGGCACCGCGGGGTGGATGTGATGTTGCTGGCCGGAACGCGGCCGGAAGCGCTCAAGCTCGCGCCACTGGCGCTGGCGATGGAAGCGCACCCCGCGTTGCGGCCGATCCTGGTCCACAGCGGGCAGCACGCGGGCATGGTCGAGCAGGCGCTGACGCCGTTCGGCCTGGTCGTGGACGAGTGGCTGGCCGTGCCGCCGCGCGTGACCGGCGGTCAGGCGGAGCTCGTCGCGGGCCTGCTGCCCGCGCTCGACGACGTCCTGCGCCGGCACGCACCGGCCGCGCTCGTCGTCCAGGGCGACACCACGACGACGCTCGCCGGCGCGCTGGCCGCGTTCTGGCTGGGCATCCCGGTGGTGCACCTGGAAGCCGGGCTGCGCACGCACGACCTCACCGCGCCCTTCCCGGAGGAGGGCGCGCGGCAGATGGTGTCGCGGCTGGCGGCGCTGCACCTGGCGCCGACCCTCGGCGCGGCGGCCGAGCTGCGCGCGGAAGGCGTTGCGCGGCAACGGATCGCGGTCACGGGCAACACGGTCGTCGACGCGGTGCTGGAGATCGCGGCGCGCGACCTCCCGGCGCGCGACACGGCGCTGGCGTTGCTGGAGATGGAGATCGCGGAGGCGGACGAGCGGCTGGTGCTCGTGACGTCCCACCGGCGCGAGTCGTGGGGCGAGCCGCTGGAGCGGACGCTGGCGGCGGTGCAGCTGATCGTGGCCGAGCACCCGGACGTGCAGGTGCTGTTCCCGGCCCACCCGAACCCGCAGGTCCGCACCCAGGTGGAGGCGGCCTTGGGCGGCCTGCCGCGGGTGACGGTCACGGACCCGCTGGAGTACCCGGACCTGGTCCGCGCGTTGCGGTTGGCGTCGCTGGTGCTGACGGACTCGGGCGGGATCCAGGAAGAGGCCCCGACGTTCGGGACGCCGGTGCTGGTCCTGCGGGACGTGACCGAGCGGGTCGAGGTCGTCGAGGCCGGCTGCGCGTGGCTGGTGGGAACGGACACGTCCCGCATCGCGGACACGGCGGCGCGGCTGCTGAACGGCGAGCTGCAGCCGACGCAGGTCGGGAATCCTTACGGCGAAGGCAATGCGGCGGTGCTGGCGGTAGCGGCGATCGAGGAGCTGCTGGGCGTGGGCGCCCCGGCGCACAAGCACGCCGCGGCTTCCTGAGGCGCGGCGGTCAGAGCGAGACCACGTTCACCGGGAGGGCCGGGTTCGCGCTGAAGTCCAGCGGTGCCGTCGGGCGCTTGGCCGCCACCACGTGCGCGCCCAGGGCCGCGATCATCGCGCCGTTGTCCGTGCACAGCCGGGGTCGCGGGACCCGCAGCTCGATCCCCGCCGCCTCGCAGCGTTCCGCGGCCAGCGACGACAAGCGCGAGTTCGCCGCCACGCCACCCGAGATGACGATGGTGCCGATCCCCTGCTCCTTCGCCGCGCGGACCGCCTTCATCGTCAGCACGTCCGCGACCGCCTCCTGGAACGACGCCGCGACGTCGTCCACCGGGATCTCCTCGCCGCGCCGGGCGGCGCCTTCGACCCAGCGCGCGACCGCGGTCTTCAAGCCGGAGAAGGAAAAGTCGTTCTTCGCGTCGCGCGGGCCCGTCATGCCGCGCGGGAACGCGATCGCCGCCGGGTCGCCGTTCTTCGCCGCCTTGTCGATCGGCGGGCCGCCCGGGTAGGGCAGGCCGAGCACGCGCGCGACCTTGTCGTACGCCTCACCGGCCGCATCGTCCACAGTGGACCCCAGCTCGGTGATCGACGACGCGATGTCGTCGACGCGCAGCAGCTGCGTGTGGCCGCCGGACACCAGCAGCGCGAGGCACGGCGTGGGCAGCGGCCCGTGCTGCAGCGTGTCCACCGCGATGTGCCCGGCCAGGTGGTTGACGCCGTAGAGCGGCACGCTCAGCGCCGTCGCGTACGCCTTCGCCGCCGAGACGCCGACGAGCAGCGCGCCCGCCAGGCCCGGCCCGGCCGTCACCGCGATCGCGTCCACATCGGTCAGTCCGAGCCCGGCTTTCTCGAAGGCACGCGTGGTCGTCGGGACCATCGCCTCCAGGTGCGCGCGGCTCGCGACCTCGGGCACCACGCCGCCGAAGCGGGCGTGCTGCTCGACGCTGGAGGCGACCTCGTCGGCGAGCAGCTCCACCGTGCCGTCGTCGTGCAGGCGGACCAGGCCGACGCCGGTCTCGTCGCACGAGCTCTCGATGCCCATGATGATGCGTGACATCAGCCCGCCACCTCGTCTCGCGTCCGCGCAGGGCGGACCATCGTGTACGCGTCGGCGCCGGAGGGCTGGTAGTAGCGCTTCCGGATGCCGAGCCGTTCGAAGCCGTGGCTCTCGTACAGCGCGAGAGCCGTTTCGTTGTCCGTGCGGACCTCGAGGAACACCGGCGCCTCGAACTCGTCGGCCCGCTCCAGCAGCGCGCGCAGCAGCGCCTTGCCGATGCCCTGGCCCTGGTACTCGGGAGCGACGCCGATGGTGTGCACGGTCGCCTCGTACTCGCCGCGGCGCCGCCCGACGACGGCCAGCCCGGCGTACCCGAGCAGCTCGTCGGTCTCGTCCGGGCGCGCGGCCAGGTAGAAGTTGCCCGCGTCCAGCTCGGAGTGGAACGCGCGGGAGCTCCACGGGTCGTCGCCGGGGAAGAGGATCTGCTCGATCTCGACGCACCGGGCGATGTCCCGGCGGCGCAGCGGCTCGAGTCTCACTGCACGGTCACCCGTTTCGGGGCGGTGGGCTCGGCGGCGTCGGGCCGGCGCAGGTACAGGGGCGTCAGCGGCGCCGGCGTTTCCTTCGCGAGCAACGCGGCACGCGCGGCCTTCACCAGCCCGGCGGGCGAGGGGAACCGCGGCTCGATCGGCCGGACGTGGAGCACGTCGGCGTACAGCAGGGCACCGTCGCCCGCCGCGACCTTGACGTCGGTCCCGAGGTCGGCCGGGCGCTGGACGTGCGGGCCGTCGGTGCGGGTCCCGGCGGCGTCGTACGCCGCCCAGTAGACCTCGCGTCGGCGCGCGTCGGTGAGGACGAGGAAGGCGCTTTCGCCCGGGGGGACGTCGGCGGCGAGCGCGTCGAGGCTGCAGACCGGGTAGACCGGCAGGCCGAGCGCGTGCCCGAGGGCGGCGGCGGTGGCCATCCCGGCGCGCAGGCCGGTGAACGGCCCGGGGCCGACGCCGACGACGATCGCGTCGAGGTCCTTGAAGGTCACGCCGGCTTCTTCGGCGGCCGCGAGCGCGTGCGGCGTGATCAGTTCGCCGTGGGCGCGGGGGTCGACCGTGACGCGGTCTCCGCGCGTCTCGACCCCGCTGTCGTCCACCGCGACGACGCCCGCGGTCACCGCCGGGGTCGAGGTATCGATCGCCAGTACCAACACGGTGTCCCAGCCTACGACCAGGGCCTTCGGCACCTCGCTGCAGGGGACGGATCCGCACGGTAACGTGCGGTTGGAGTCCGACTCTGGGAGGTCCCCGCGGTGCCCGCCCCGTTGTTCCCCACCCTCGCCGACGGATCCGCCAAAGAGGCCCTGCGCTTCGGCGACCACGTCCTGTCCCACGCCGACCTCGCCGCCGTCGCCGGCAACCTCGCCGCGGAGCTGCCTCGCGGCCGCGTCGCCGTCTGGGCGACCCCGACCGTCCACACCAGCGTCGCCGTCGTCGCCGCGCTGCTGGCCGGCGTCCCGGCCGTGCCGCTCAACCCGAAGATCGGCGAACGCGAACTCGCGCACATCCTCGCCGACAGCGAGCCCCAGCTGGTGCTCGCCGAACCCGGCGTCGAGCTGCCCGCCGGGCTGGCCGGCCTGCCGCGGCGGGACATCCCGCTGACCGGCGAAGCCACCCCGCTCCCGGACGAGCCGGACCCCGAGACGCCCGCGCTGGTCGTCTACACGTCGGGGACCACCGGGCCGCCGAAGGGCGTCGTCCTCCCCCGCCGCGCGCTCGCGACCACGCTCGACGCCCTCGAAGACGCTTGGGGCTGGACAGACGCGGACACACTGGTGCACGCGCTTCCCCTGTTCCACGTGCACGGCCTGATCCTCGGCATCCTCGGCCCGCTGCGGCGCGGCGGCTCGGTGCGCCACCTCGGCCGGTTCTCCACCGAAGGCGTCGCGCGCGAGCTGGCGTCCGGCGCGACGATGATGTTCGGCGTCCCGACCATGTACCACCGCATCGCCGGCGAAGTCGGGACGGACCCCGCGCTGGCGGACGCCCTTCGCGGCGCGCGGCTGCTGGTTTCCGGGTCCGCGGCGCTGCCGGTGCACGACCACCAGCGGATCACCGCGGCGACCGGCCAGCAGGTCGTCGAGCGCTACGGCATGACCGAGACGCTGATGAACACGAGCGTCCGCGCGGACGGCGAACGCAAGCCCGGCACGGTCGGCGTCCCGCTGCGGGGCGTCGAACTGCGGCTGGTCGGCGATGCCGGCGAAGTGACCGAGGACGTCGAGACCGTCGGCGAAATCCAGGTGCGCGGGCCGAACCTGTTCACCGAGTACCTCAACCGCCCGGACGCGACCGAAGCCGCGTTCGACGGCGGCTGGTTCCGCACCGGCGACATGGCCACGCGCGACGCCGACGGGTACGTGAAGATCGTCGGGCGCAAGGCCACCGACCTGATCAAGAGCGGCGGCTACAAGATCGGCGCGGGCGAGATCGAGAACGCGCTGCTCGAACACCCCGGCGTCGCCGAAGCCGCCGTCACCGGCGAGCCCGACGACGACCTCGGCGAGCGGATCGTCGCGTGGGTCGTGCCCTCCGGCGAGCCACCGGCGGCCGAGGAACTCGCCGACCACGTCGCCAAACTGCTCGCGCCGCACAAGCGCCCGCGGGTCGTCCGGTACCTGGACGCGTTGCCGCGCAACGACATGGGCAAGGTCATGAAGCGAGCGCTCGGTGTCTAGGCTGCCGGCGCGCGAGGTCGTCGGCGCGATCGCCAACGGCTTCACGGAGTTCGCCACCCCGCTGCGCGAAGAGCACGCCGACGGCCCGATCGGCTGGCCGGGTTACCGGGAAGCGCGTTCCGCCGCGGAAGAACGCACCGGCGAGAAGGAGTCCGTCGTCTGCGGGACGGCGAAGATCGGCGACGTCGAAGCCGTGCTGATCGCCTTCGAGTTCGGGTTCCTCGGCGGGTCGCTGGGCCAGCGCACCGGCGACCGGATCGAGGCGGCGTTCGCGCACGCCCGCGACGTGCGGCTGCCGGTGGTGTCGCTGATCGCGACCGGCGGCAGCCGCATGCAGCAGGGCATGCGCGCGTTGATGCAGCTGCAGCGGGTGGCGCGGGCGTCGGCGTTGACGCGTTCGGTGGGCATCCCCCAGATCTCGGTGCTGCGCGACCCGACCACCGGCGGCGGCTGGGCGACGCTCGGCGCGGGCGCCGACGTCGTTCTCGCGCTGCCGGAAGCGCAGGTCGGGTTCGCGGGCTCGCGAGTGCGTCCGCCGGGCTCGCCGGAGGCCTACACCGCGGAGGCGCATTTCCGCTGGGGCCAGGTCGATGCCGTCGTCGCGCCGGACGAGCTCGGGACAGTGCTGGAACGGTGGCTGGGGCTGCTGACCGCGCATTCGTCGGCCGCGGCACCGCCGCCTTCCGCGCTGCGGGCCGCCGCGTTGCCTGCGACGGGCTGGGAAGCGGTTCAGGCAGCGCGTTCGCCGAAGCGGGCGCGGGCGGCGGAGTACCTCGATGCCTACTTCGACTGGCGGGAGGACATCAGCGGCGACCGCGTCGGCGGCGCGGACCCCGGTGTCGCGTGCGGCTTCGGCTGGCGCGACGGACGGACGATCGCGTACGCGGCCCAGTGCGGGACGCCGACGCTGCCGTCGGGCTTCCGGACGGCGGCCCGGCTGGTGCGGCTGGCGTCGCGCCTGGGCATCCCGGTGCTGACCCTGGTCGACACCCCGGGCGCGGCCAACGACGCCGCGGCGGAGCAGGCGGGCGCGGGCGGCGCCATCGCGGAGATGTTCGAGGCGGTGGCGACGGCCTCGGTCCCGGTGACGACGCTGGTGATCGGCGAAGGCGGCTCGGGTGGGGCGCTGGCGTTCGCGGCGGCGGGGTCGACGTGGGTCGCACCGGACGCCTACTTCTCGGTGACGTCCCCGGAAGCCGCGGCGGCGATCCTCAAGCGCCCGGCTTCGGAGGTGCCGGACATCGCCAACCAGCTGCACCTGCGACCCCAGGACCTGGTGGACCTGGGGGTGGCCCGCGCGGTCGTGAGTGAGAAACAGGGTTAGAACACTGTTTCTCACTCACGAGGGTTCATCCATTCGTGGTTGGATCTTGCGATGGGGTATCGACTCAACAGGCGAGCGGCGTTCGGCTTGGGGACCGCAGTCGTCGCCGGAAGCGTTCTGACCGGCTCTCCCGCGTTCGCGCAGGAAGCAGACATCGAGGCCAGCCCGGCCACACCGGACCGGGCCAGGCAGAAGGTGAAGCGCGTCTACGACACCGCGGCCGCTGAGGCAGGCGGCATCTGGAACTCCTACATCAGCGTGGCCGACCAGGCGGCCGTCGACGTGGCGTCCGACGAGATCGTCGAGGCGTACAGCGTCAACAAGGTGGCTGTCGCGGTCACCTTGATGGACAAGATCGACCGTGGCCTGCTCACGCTGGACCAGCAGGTCCAGGTGCCGGCGAGCATCGTCGTGCCGGGTGGTGACGGCATCATCATCCTGGACAAGGCGTACCCGAGCGCGTTCACGCTGGGCCACGTCCTGTCGCTGTTCCTCACGGTCTCGGACGACACGTGCGTCCGGCTGGTGGGGCTCGTCGTTCCGGCGGCCGAGATCAACCAGATCCTGGTGGCCAAGGGCTTCCCCAAGACCCAGGTCACGCCGGTGGCCAACCCGAACCGCTACTTCCTCGGCCAGACCACTCCGCGCGAGACCCACGACCTGCTGAAGGCGCTGGTCGCGGGCACCTTGCTGAGCCCGGCGTCGACGGACTACCTGCTGTCCATCCTGCGGTCGCAGGTGGCGTTCACCGACGGAATCCGCCGTGAGATGTCGTCCGCCGACCGGGCGAGGATCGCCACGAAGGCGGGCTGGCTGAACGACGGCCGCAACGAGGCGGGGATCATGTTCGACGCCGCCGGCAAGCCGGTGGTGATCTACTCGATGTTCGCGCACGGCCAGGCGAACCCGGAGGACTTCGGGGCTACGCACCCGGTCCGGCAGGCCAGCGCGAAGATGGGGCCGAAGTTCCTGCGCGCGGTCGACAAGATCGCGGGCGCCGGCACCAGGACCTTCCGGGCACCTGCCTACCAGCAGTACAACGGCGGCTGAGAGCGGCTACCTGGTGCGGGCGCTACGCCCGCACCAGGTCCGGAACCCGGTCGGCCCAGGTGCCGTGCGGTTCCAGCGTCACCTCGCGGACGTCGTCCTCGCGGCGGTCCAGGCGGACCACCAGGTAGTCGTCCGACAGCCGCTCCGCCGAGCCCTCGCCCCACTCGACCACGATCGCCGAGCGCTCCAGGTCCGTGTCCAGGTCCAGGTCGTCCAGCTGCGACAGGTCGCCGCCGAGGCGGTACGCGTCGACGTGCACCAACGGCACGCCAAGATCGCCCGCCGGGTGGACGCGGGCCAGCACGAACGTCGGGGAGCTGACGCGGCCGCCGACGCCGAGGCCGTCCGCGATGCCGCGGGTCAGCGTCGTCTTGCCCGCGCCGAGCGGCCCCGCGAGCAGCACCAGGTCACCCGCACGCAGGGAACGGCCGAGGACCCGTCCGAAGTCCATCGTTTCGTCGGGGGTCGGGAACACGAAACTCAACGCTGCCACCACCAGGTTCGCCGGGACGAGGATTCGCCGTCCGCACCGGAACAGCGTTGCAGGAGATCGATCAGATAGCTGTTCACCAGCTCGGGCTGCTCGAGCTGGACCATGTGGCCGGCGCCGCGGACGCGGACCAGCTCCGCGTCGGGCAGCTCGGCCGCGATCCGCTCGGCGTGCGAGAACGGCGTGAACCGGTCCGAATCGCCGCCGATGACCAGCACTTCCGCGTGCTTCAGCCCGGCCAGCGCGGCGTAGCGGTTGTGGCTGCCCAGGGTGTCGACGAAGTTAACGAGCCCGAGCACCGGCGTCACTTCCAGCATTTCGAGCATGAAGTCGACGAGCCGCGGCGCGACGTCGCGGCTGCCGAACGCCAGCCGCCGCACGGCCTGGCGCGTCAGCTGCCCGCCCGCCGCGCGGACGAACTCGACCAGCCCCGGCTGCCACCCGGCGAGACCGCCGGCGGCGCGCGTCAGCGGGTTGTACTTCGAGAGCAGCGAACGCGGCAACCCGCGTGCGCCCACTTCGCCCGCCGCGGTCGCGATGAAGGCGACGCCCTCGATCCGTTCTTCGAACAGTTCGGGGAACTCGGCGGCCAGCTCCATGATCACCATGCCGCCCATCGAGTGCCCCATCAGCACGATGGGCCCCTCCGGCACCACCGACCGCAGCACGACGTCGAGGTCGCGGGCCAGTTGCTCGATCGTCGAGTTCCCCGCGGACGCCGCGCCGGACAAGCCGTGGCCGCGGTGGTCGTAGTACACCTGACGCACGCGAGGCAGCCGAAGCGACTCGAGGTCACGGCGCTGGAAGTGCCAGCAACGCTTCGAAAGCGCGAAGCCGTGCACCCCCACGACGGTCAGTTCGGGCTTTCCGCCGTCCCCCGGGTCGATCTCCTCGACCGAAAGCGGCGTGCCGTCCTCGGCCGCGACCGTGGACGCACGGTCGGGCTTCAGCTCCCCCAGCGGCTCGTCCACGTACGGATCCTCACTGTGCCGCCGCTGCTGCGCGGCGACGATTGCGGCGGCGGCGGTCCCCGTGGCGAGGGCCCCGACCCCGCCGGCGATGGCCAGCAGTCGTCGTGAAGGTGTCACGAGCGGTCCCCCAGATACCGGCGCCGCACCCGCGGGCGGTACATCGAAGTGACGATCTCGTAGTCGATCGTGCCCAGCTTGTCGGCCCATTCGCGGGCGGTCGGCTCGCCCTGCGCACCCGCCCCGAACAGGACGACTTCGTCGCCCACAGACGGCTCGAAATCCCCGCAGTCGACGACGAGCTGGTCCATGCAGACCCGCCCGGCGACCGGCCGCCGCTGTCCGCCGAGCCAGACGTCCATCCGGCCGGACAGCGACCGCGGCACGCCGTCGGCGTACCCGGCCGGCACCAGCGCCAGGTTCGTGTCGCGCGGAGCCGTCCAGGTGTGCCCGTAGGACACCGACTCCCCGGCTTCGACGCGCTTGACGAGCGTGACCGCCGACCGGAACGTCATGGCCGGGCGCAGGTCTTCGGGCTGCGGCACCGGGTTCAGCCCGTACATCGCGATCCCGGGCCGGACGACGTCGAAGTGCAAGTCCGGCCGGGTGAGCAGGGCCGCGGAGTTCGCCAGGTGCCGCTTCGGGTCCAGCCCGGCCGCGCGGGCGGCGTCGTAGGCCTCGGCGAACCGCTTGGCCTGCAGGTCGGTCGCCGGGTGGTCCGGCTCGTCCGCGCACGCGAGGTGGGACCAGATGGCGACGACTTCGACCCGCGGTTCGGCGGCCGCCGCTTCGACCAGCTCGGCCCAGGCGGCCGGCGGGCAGCCGTTGCGCGAGAGCCCGGTGTCGATCTTGAGGTGCACACGCGCCCGGGTACCCGCGGGAGCGGCACCGGCGATGCGGCGTAGCTCACCCAGCGAGCTGGCCGCCAGGTCGACGCCGGCTTCGATGCCCGGTGCGAAGTCGACGTCCGGGCTGTCCAGCCAGCTGAACAGCCGGGTGGTGATCCCGGCCTCGCGCAGGGCGAGGGCTTCGCCGAGCGAGCAGGTGCCCAGCCAGGTGGCGCCGGCCTCGACCGCGGCGCGCGCCACCGGCAACGCGCCGTGGCCGTAGGCGTCGGCTTTGACCACGGCCATCACTTCGGAGCCGGGCGCGCGGGCGCCCAGCAGGGTGAGGTTGTGGCGGATCGCGTCGAGGTCGATGTCGACCTGGGCGCGGGGGAAACTGGAGGACATAACGCCTCCAGTTTCCCATGACCCGAGGTCAGGGCAGGCGCAGCCCGGACGTGGCGGAGAACACGTGCAGCTCGTCGGGGCGGATCCGCAGGTTGAGCGTGTCGCCCATGGCGGGGGGCGTGCGCGGGTCGACCCGGGCGACGACGTTGGACTTGTTGTCGGCCGCGTCGGTCTCGGCGAGCTTGCCGTAGACGTAGGCGTCCGAGCCGAGCTCCTCGACCAGGTCCACCTTGATCGGCAGGGTGCCTTCACCGGTGGCGACCTCGAGGGCCTCCGGCCGGAAGCCGAGGGTCACGGTGTCGCCGTCGGCCGCGGCGATGGTCTCGCGGGTCAGCGGCACCCGCGCGCCACCGACCTCGGCGCCGTCCGCCGTCAGCTTCGCGGTGACGAGGTTCATCGCCGGGGAGCCGATGAACCCGGCGACGAAAGCGTTTGCGGGCCGGTCGTACAGGGCGCGCGGGGTGTCGCACTGCTGCAGCAGGCCGTCCGACAGCACCGCGACGCGGTCGCCCATCGTCATGGCCTCGACCTGGTCGTGCGTGACGTACACCGTCGTGACGCCGAGGCGGCGCTGCAGCGCGGCGATCTGCGTACGCGTCGAGACGCGCAGCTTGGCGTCGAGGTTCGACAGCGGCTCGTCCATCAGGAAGACCTGCGGCTCCCGGACGATCGCGCGGCCCATCGCGACGCGCTGGCGCTGACCACCGGAGAGCGCCTTCGGCTTGCGGTCGAGGTAGTCCACGATGTCCAGCAGCTTCGCGGCCTCGAGGACCTTCTGCTTGATCTCGGACGCGGGGCGGCCGGCGATCTTCAGCGCGAAGCCCATGTTCTGGGCGACCGTCATGTGCGGGTACAGCGCGTAGTTCTGGAACACCATCGCGATGTCGCGCGAGCGCGGCGGCAGCTGCGTCACATCGCGGTCGCCGATCCAGACGGCGCCGTCGTCGATGTCCTCGAGGCCGGCGAGCATGCGCAGGCTGGTCGACTTGCCGCAGCCGGACGGGCCGACCAGCACCAGGAACTCGCCGTCGGCGATCTCCAGGTCCAGCGCGTCGACCGCGGGGCGCTCCGAACCCGGGTAGCGCCGGGTCGCCTTGTCGTAGGTGATGGAAGCCATCGGTCAGTCCTCTCCGAGATTCCGCCGGACCCCGTACGCCGCTTCGCGGGCTTCGAGGTGGCGCTGCTGGATCCGGTGGCCCTCGGCGCGCTGCGCCTCGGTCGGCTCGTCCAGCTCGAGCCGGAGCTTCTGGTTCTTCTGCCAGGACGGGGGTTCCGCGCTGGAAGCCAGGGCCCAGGCCGCCTGGCGCGCCGCCCCGATGGCGACGTACTCGGCGACTTCGGGCAGCTGCACGGGAAGGCCGAACACCAGCGGCGCGACCGCGCGAACGGCGGCCGACTGCGCGCCCCCGCCGATCAGCAGCACGCGCTGAACGTCGAGCCCGTGCGCGCGCACGGCGTCGAGGCCGGCGGCGAGGCCGCAGAGCATGCCTTCGACGGCGCTGCGCGCGAGGTTCTGCGGGGTCATGTTGTTCCTGGTCAGACCGCTCAGGGAGCCGGTCGCGCCGGGAAGGTTCGGCGTGCGCTCGCCGTCCAGGTAGGGCAGGAAGGTCAGGCCCCCGGCGCCCGGTTCGGCGGACAGGGCGAGCCGGTCGAACTCGCTGAGCGTCGCGCCGAGCATCGACGCCGTCGCGGTGAGGACGCGGGCGGCGTTGAGCGTGCAGGCCAGCGGGAGGAAGCGGCCGGTGGCGTCGGCGAACCCGGCGACCTCGCCGCTGACATCGGCCGCGCCGGTCTCGGCGACGCCGAACACGGTGCCGCTGGTGCCGAGCGAGACGACGGCGTCACCGGGCTTGAGCTCCAGCCCGAGCGCGGCGGCCATGTTGTCGCCGGTGCCCGCCGAGACGAGCACTCCATCCGAGGTGTGGCCGGCGGCGTCGGCCGGGCCGAGCACGGTCGGCAGCTCCGGCGTCCGGCCGCCGAAGGCGTGGCTCAGGACGTCGAGGCGGTAGGCGTTGTCGGACGGCGAGAAGTAGCCGGTGCCGGACGCGTCGCCGCGGTCGGTGACCGGGTCACCGCCGGTGAGCTTCCAGGTCAGCCAGTCGTGCGGGAGCAGCACGCGGGCGACGCGGTCGGCGAGCTCGGGCTCGTTGTCGGTCAGCCAGCGCAGCTTCGTGACGGTGAAGCTCGCGACCGGCACCGAGCCGACGGATTTGGCCCAGACCGACGGGCCGCCGAGCTCGTCGATGAGGTCGAGGGCCGAGCGCGCGGAGCGGGTGTCGTTCCACAGCAGCGCGGGCCGCACGACCTCGCCGTCGTCGTCGAGGGTGACCATGCCGTGCTGCTGACCGCCGACGCCGATGGCCTTGACGTCGTCGAGCAGGCCCTTCGTGGCCTCGCCGAAGGCAGCCCACCAAGCGGCGGGGTCGACCTCGGTGCCCTCCGGATGCGGCGCGCGGCCGGTGCGGACGATCTCGCCGGTTTCGGCGTCGCACACGACGACCTTGGTCGACTGCGTGGACGAGTCGATGCCGGCGACCAGCTCAGCTGTCATAGGGCTGCCCCTCTGCGACGTGTTCGACGATCTCGATCGTGGTGCCCGCGTTGAGCGCGGCCTCGATCTCCTCGGTGGGCGTGGCTTGGCCCGTGATCAGCAGGTCGTAGTCGCCGACGTCGCCGTGCGCGTAGGTGGCGGTCCGGCCGAACTTCGAGTGGTCGACGACGAGGACGTTCTGGTTCGCGACGCGGAGGGCGGCCTTCTTGAGCTCGGCGTAGTCGCGGTCGGGGTGGAAGAGCCGCCCGACCGCGACGGCGGTGACCGAGACGAACGACACGTCGGCGCGGATGGAGTCGAGCAGGTTGAGGACCTCGGGGCCGGCGCAGGAGTCGTACTCGGGCGAGTACCGGCCGCCGGCGAGCACGACGTCGTTCTTCGGGCCCAGCAGGCGCGCGGCGTGCAGCGAGTTGGTGACGACGGTGAGCGCGTCGATCTCGGCGAGGCGCTTGACCAGCGGCAGCAGGGTCGTGGAGTCGTCGACGAAGACGGTCTGCCCGGGCTGCACGTGGTTCGCGGCGGCTTCGCCCAGGGCGTCTTTCTCGCCGTGGTGGAGCGTGTCGCGGAAGCGGGCGGCGGTCTCGATGGTGAGGGCCGGGTAGGCCTCGACCTTGCCGCGCAGCTTGCGCAGGAGGCGGCGTTCGGCCAGGTCGTCGAGGTCGCGGTGCATGGTCATCAGGCTGACCTTGAACCGCGAGGTCAGGTCGTCGATGCGGGCTTCGCCGTGCTCGATGACGTGGTCGAGGATGTCCTGCCGCCGCTGTTCGACGACGGCATCGGACGGCCGGGTCTTCCGGTCTCCCGATGATGCTGTGCCGCCGCTCACACGGCATTCTTACCAGATTTATCGCCCGGAGTTAACAGAGAACTCGATAACTCTTCTCAGGACGTTAGAGAGCGGATCGACCGGATGGCCTCGGGGATCGCGTGGACCAGGCCGGATGCCGACGTCGGAGCGTTCTGGGCCGCGATCGCCCCGGCCAGCGAGTGCACGTGGGCCGCCATCGCCGCCGCCAGCCACGGGTCCAATCCCGCCGCCAGCAGGGACCCCACCAGGCCCGACAGCACGTCGCCCGAGCCCGCCGTCGCCAGCCAGGCGCCCCGGGGCGTGTTCACCGCTACCCGGCCGTCCGGGGCCGCGATCACCGTGACGTGCCCCTTCAGCAGCACCACCGCGTCGTACTTCTTCGCCGCTTCGCGCGCCGCCGTCACGCGGTCCGCGCCCGGCTTGCGGCCCATCAGCCGCTCGTACTCGCCCGCGTGCGGGGTCAGGACCAGCGGCGTGTCCGGGTCGCGCGCGTCCAGGACGTCCGGGGACTTCGCGATGATCGTCGTCGCGTCGGCGTCCGCGCACACCGGGACGCCCTGGCCCAGCACGTGCCGCAGGACGTCGCGACCCTCCGACCCCGTGCCGATGCCCGGCCCGACCGCCCACGCCTGGACGCGCCCGGCGTCCGCGACCGTGCCCGTCGCGATGATCTCCGGCCACTGCGCCCGGACGACGTCGGCCGCGTGGCCGGCGTAGCGGACCATGCCCGCCGTCGCGCGGACCGCCGAGCCCGCGGCCAGCACCGCCGCGCCCGGGTACGTCGCCGAGCCCGCAGCGATGCCCACGACACCCTGGGTGTACTTGTCGTCCTCGGGTCCCGGGATCGGCCAGGCCGCCGCGACGTCCACGATGTCGAGCCTTCGCAGGTCCGGCTCGGCCAGCTCGAGGCCGATGTCGACCAGGACGACTTCACCGCAGTGGGCGGGCGCGAGCGCGTGCACCGGCTTGAGCGCGCCGAACGTGACGGTTTTAGTCGCCTTCACCGCGGGGCCGTCGACCGCGCCGGTGTCCGGGTCGACGCCGCTGGGCAGGTCGACGGCGACGATCGGTGCCTCGACCAGTTCGACGAGCCTCGCCGCATCCGGACGCAAGCCGCCTTTGCCGGAGATCCCGACGATCCCGTCGACCACGACGTCAGCCCGTTTGATCCACTGTAGACTGTCCTCGGCGGACACTACGCGGCCACCGGCCCGCTTGAGCGCTGCCAGCCCCTTGGCGTGTGCCTTCTCGGGCTTGAGCAGGATCGCCGTGACGGCGACCCCGCGCTTCCGGAGGAAGGCTCCCGCCCAGAGCGCGTCGCCGCCGTTGTCCCCGGAGCCGACCAGGAGCACGACCCGGCGGCCGGAAACGCCGCCGGTGTGGTCTTCGAGCAGGTCGGCGATCTGCACCGCCAACCCGAACGACGCCCGGCGCATCAGCTCGCCTTCGGGCGTGACGGCGAACGCCCTGGCCTCCGCCTCGCGAATCCGTTCCGTGGTCCAGATTCCCTGCACGGCGAAGGCCTCCCGCTACTCGACAGTCACGGACTTCGCCAGGTTACGCGGCTTGTCGACGTCGTACCCGCGGGCGCGGGCGATCTCCGCGGCCAGCACCTGCAGCGGCACCGTGGACACCAGCGGCTGCAGCAGCGTCGGCACCGCGGGGACCTCGATGAGCTCGTCGGCGAACGGCCGGACGGTCTCGTCACCCTCTTCGGCGATCACGATCGTGCGGGCGCCGCGGGCCTGGATCTCGCTGATGTTCGAGACGAGCTTGGAGTGCAGCACCGCGCGGCCCTTGGGCGACGGCATCACGACGACGACCGGCAGGCCGTCCTCGATCAGCGCGATCGGGCCGTGCTTGAGCTCGCCGGCCGCGAAGCCCTCGGCGTGCATGTACGCGAGTTCCTTGAGCTTCAGCGCGCCTTCGAGGGCGACCGGGAAGCCGACGTGGCGGCCGAGGAACAGCACCGCCTTCGAGTCCGCGATCCGGCGGCCGAGGTCGCGCACCTGGTCCACAGTGGACAGTACCTTCTGGACGGCCGCGGGCATGGCCTCCAGCTCGGCGAACTCGCGGGCGACCTCGTCCGGGTACTTCGTGCCGCGGGCCTGCGCCAGCGCCAGGCCGACCAGGTAGTTCGCCGCGATCTGGGCGAGGAACGCCTTGGTCGACGCGACGCCGATTTCGGGCCCGGCGTGGGTGTAGAGCACCGCGTCGGACTCGCGCGGGATCTGCGCGCCGTTGGTGTTGCAGACGGCCAGGACGCGCGCCTTCTGCTCGCGCGCGTGCCGGACGGCTTCGAGCGTGTCCGCCGTCTCGCCGGACTGGGAGACGGCGACGACCAGCGTGTCCCGGTCGAGGACCGGGTCGCGGTAGCGGAACTCCGAGGCCAGCTCGACCTCGACCGGCAGCCGCGTCCAGTGCTCGATGGCGTACTTCGCGACCAGGCCGGAGTGGTAGGCCGACCCGCAGGCGACGACGAAGACCTTGTCGACGTCGCGCAGGTCCTGGTCGGAGATGCGCTGCTCGTCGAGGATGATGCGGCCGGACTCGAAGTGGCCGCGCAGCGTGTTGGCCAGCGCCTCCGGCTGCTCCTCGATCTCCTTGAGCATGAAGTACTCGTGGCCGCCCTTTTCGGCGGCGGAGAGGTCCCAGTCCACGGTGAACGGCTTGGCCTGGGCGGCGTCGCCGTGGAAGTCGGTGACCTCGTAGCCCTCGCGGGTGATGACGACGAGCTGGTCCTGGCCCAGTTCGACGGCCTCGCGGGTGTGCTCGATGAAGGCGGCGACGTCGGAGGCGACGAAGTGCTCGCCTTCCCCGACCCCGACGACCAGCGGCGACGACCGCCGCGCGGCGACGATGGTGTCCGGCTGGTCGGCGTGCGTCACGACCAGGGTGAAGGCGCCTTCGAGGCGCCGGCAGA
This sequence comes from Amycolatopsis sp. NPDC114478, assembly GCF_055633805.1. Taxonomy (NCBI): domain Bacteria; kingdom Bacillati; phylum Actinomycetota; class Actinomycetes; order Pseudonocardiales; family Pseudonocardiaceae; genus Amycolatopsis; species Amycolatopsis sp. NPDC114478. The sequence continues at coordinate 232,023 of NZ_JBVKDO010000003.1, forward strand.
CGGCGGCGACGCTGGCGGGGAGGTCCCCCTTGGTGTCGCCCTCGGTGTAGGCGCGGGCGACGAGGTGCGCGGCGGTCTCGCTGTCGGTGTCGCTGGCCATCTCGACGCCGTCGGCTTCCAGCTCGGCGCGGAGGGTGGCGAAGTTTTCGATGATGCCGTTGTGCACGACGGCGACGCGCTGCGAGGCGTCCCGGTGCGGGTGCGAGTTGCGGTCGATCGGCGCGCCGTGGGTGGCCCAGCGGGTGTGGCCCATGCCGGCGGTACCGGTGAAGCTTTCGCGACCGACCTTGTCGAGCTCGGCCTCCAGGTTGGCCAGCCGGCCGGCCTTCCGCTCGACGGTCAGCGCGCCGGCGCCGTCGAGGACCGCGACACCGGCCGAGTCGTACCCGCGGTACTCCATGCGCCGGAGCCCACCGAGGACGACGTCCAGAGCCGGGCGGTGCCCGACATATCCCACGATTCCACACACGCTCTCCAGCCTAACGAGGGATGGTTGGCGGGTTGACGGGGTCCGGAAAGGTCTCTTGACCTGGGCGAATGGGGCGAGAGGTGGTCCGGACCAATGCTGGGTCACCCACACGTGTGTGCTCGTTGACCCGCCACCCCGACGCCCGATTGTGACTACGGACGGCAGCACCGCGTCAAGGCGGGAAAGATGCCTTGACCCGGCGTTGCCGTCCGTGTTCTGGCTTCGGATCGGGGTGGGGGGGGGGAGGGGGCTGGGTGGAGTGCCGGTTCTGCTCTCCGGCTTCCGGTCTCCTGACTCCGTGCCCGCCCCAGCGGGCGACGCCCGCCCAGCAGGTGAGCACCGCAGGGGGCGAGCACCGCAGCAGGCGGCTCGCGTCGCGGCGCGAGCTGCCGGTCTCCTGACTCCGTGCTCGCCCGAGCGGGCGACGCCTGCCCAGGCGGCGAGCACCGCAGGCGGCGAGCACCGCAGCGGGCGGCTCGCGTCGCGGCGCGCCGGGCGGTCGAGCCCACCGGCGCGCGAAAAGCTCCTCACCGCGGCGGCGCGCCGGGCGGCGGGCGCGCCTCACCAGCGGCCGGGCGCTAGGGTTCCGGGCATGGCCAGCAAGCCCAAGCAGCTGCTCGCGGAGTTGACGCACCCGGGTCCGCACGAGGTCCTGCGGGGCAACCTCGCCCTGGTCGGGCTGCCCGGCGTCGTCTACACACCACGCGCCGGGCTCGGGTTGCCCGCCATCGCCTTCGGGCACGGGTGGCTGCAGCCGCCCGATCGGTACCGGCAGCTGCTGCACCACCTCGCCAGCTGGGGCATCGTCGCCGCCGCGCCCGCCACCCAACGGGGGCCGCTCCCCTCGCACCGGCTGCTCGCCGCCGATCTGCTGACCACCCTCGACGTCGTCACCACCGTGCGGCTCGGGCCGGACGGCATCAGCGTCGACCCCGCCAAGCTCGGCCTCGCCGGGCACTCCACCGGGGGTGGCTCCGCCGTCCTCGCCGCGGCTCAGGACGCCCGGTCCGAAAACCCCCGGATCAAGGCCGTCGCGACCATCACCGCCGCCCAGACGATGCCGCCCGCCACCGAGGCGGCCAAGGCCATCACCGTCCCCGGCCTGCACCTCGCCGCCGAGGAGGACCTCGTCGCCCCCAAGGTCGGGCACGCCGAGGCCATCACCGACGCCTGGGGCGGCGAAGACGTCCAGCTGCGCACCCTCGGCAAGTCGACCCACCTGGGCGTCACCGAGGGCAAGCACTGGTCGCAGCTGATCATGCACGGCAAGCCGCACCGCAAGACCCAGCAGCTCACGCGGGCCCTGTTCACCGCGTTCTTCCTCACCCACCTGACCGGCACCGACAAGTACCGGCCCCTCCTCGAAGCGGACGTCAAGCGCGCCCCCATCGAGCGCGAGGAAGAACCCGCGCACTGACGCGGACGGTCAGTCGACCAGCCAGGAGTTGTTCGAGAAGTCGTCGTCGTCGAAGGACTCGACGCGGGCGTGGCGGCCCGTGCGGCGGGGTGCCGGCGGCGCGGGTTCCGCCGACGGCGGCGGCTCCGGCACGGCGCCGTGCGCCGGCTCGGGCCGCTCGGGCACCGACGGCGCGATCGGCGGAGGCGGCGGGGCCGCCTCGGGCCGCGGCTCCGGCCGCGCGTAGCTCGCGAACTCGTCGGCTGGGGCCGTTTCGTCGTCTTCGGGGCCGAACGACATCCGGTGGTCGCGGTCGGCGAGTGCCTTCTCGGTCAGCCAGCCGCCGGACTTCTGCTGCCGCTTGTTCAGCTCCTGCATGCGTTCGATGTAGCGCGCGTGCACCGCCGCGTCGCGCTTCAGCGTCTCCATCGCCGCGGCCTTGCCCTCTTCGACGTGCCGTTCGCGCAGCCCCCGCTGTTCCTGCTGTTCCCGGGTGGCCATGGCCAGCGCGTTCATCGCGGCCGCCAACCTGTCCGCAGCACTCATCGGCGCCTACCCCTCATCGCTCGTAGCTGATTGAACGGTCGCCGTCGTCGTCCAGCGATCCGCTGATCCGCCCGCCGGACCCGCGGGTCTCGAAGACCGCGCCTTCGACGCGGTACTGGCTCGGGCCGCGCTGCTGGTCGCCTCCACCGCCGCCGCCGGGTGTCCCGCCCATCATGCCGCCCATCATGCCCATGCCGGGCATCGAGCCGCCCGCCGAGGCGCCGCCCGCCGGCGCCATCGCGTGGTCCATCCCGGTGGGCGTGGCGCCGAGCCCGACGTCCGCCGAAGCCACCGGCGCGGTGGCCCCGGTGGCGGCACCCGGTTCGAGTGCGGTGCTCTCGCCCGTGATGGCGTTCCCGAACCCCGCCGTCGTGGTCGCGTCCGCGGCGCTGCCGCCACCGCCGGCCGCTGCAGTACCGCCGCCGCCCGCGGTCGCCTCGGCGGTCACGGCGCCGGCGTCCACGCCACCAGGCGCGGTGAACCCGCCGGTCGCGGCGGCGGTCGCCGGAGCCGGCTGACCGTCGGCGGTCGCCGGCATCGTGGTGACCTTCTCCGGCTTGCCGTCCAGGCCGACCGGACCGGCCTTGTCGCCGCCCTTGTCCGCCCCGGCGCCCTTGTCGTGACCGTCGGTCTTGTCGTGACCGCCGGCCGGGTCGTGGCCGCCGGTCTTGTCGTGACCGCCGGCCGGGTCGTGGCCGCCGGCCTTGGCGTCGCCGCTCTTCTCGTCGTCGAGGGTGTACTTGGTCGGCTCACCCTTGCCGTCGTCGACCGTCACCACAGTGGGCCCGTTGGGGCCGTCCGGCCGCTCGGCGGTGATCTTGAGGTTGCCGTCCTGGATGTGGATCTTGCCATCCGGGCCCGGGTGGTACGCGCCGTCCGGCCCCGGCTTGCCGTCCTTCGCGCCCTGCGGGCCGAAGTCGCCGTGCTTGCCGTCCTTGCCGTCGGCCCCGGCGGCGCCGTCCTTGGCCTCGCCGCCCTTCGGGTCGTCGAAGTCGAGCTTGTAGTCCTTCGGGTGCCCCTTGCCGTCGTCGACCTTGACGTCCATCTTGCCGTCGTGGTCGGGCTCGGTCATCGAGATCTTGTTGTCGCCCTTTTGGACCGTGACGCTCTCGTGGTCGACGTCCTTGATCGCCGCGCCGGTCTTGGGGTCGATCGGGTAGGGCTGTCCGGTGTCCGGGTTGACTTCCAGCGGCTTGCCGGTGATGGGGTTGGTGCCGTCACCGGGCTTGTGCTCCGGCTGGGTGGCCGGTGGCACGGAAGCCGACGGCGTCGTCGTACCGCCGCCGCCGGTGCCGCCCCCACCGGTGCCGCTGCCGCCACCGGTGCCCGTCCCGGTCCCCGTGCCCGTCCCGGTCCCCGTGCCGGTTCCAGTCCCTGTGCCGGTTCCGTTGCCGTTGCTGGGTTTCGGCGCGGCCGCCGGGTCGGGGAACGGGTTCGTGTAGTCGGCCATGAACCGCGTCAGGGTGTGGAAGTGCTGGTTGATCGTGTCGGTGGCGTTCTTGCACAGCGCGTTGAAAGCGTCGTGACGCCCCCCGAAATCGGCCGCGAAGCTACCTTTGAGCCACTGCTTCGCCGCGCCGATCGCGTATTCCTTGTTGTCGTCGTTGAGGCCCTTGTCGTCGTCCTCCAGCCGCTGCTGGAGGTTGTTGCCCGGGCACACCGAGTCCAGCCAGCCCGCGATGTCCTTCAGCTTGTCCTTCGAGTCGACCTTGCCGTTCGCGACCTCGACGACCTGCCGCGCGATGTACAGGGGTGCGGTGGCAACCGTGTCCGAACGCAGCTTCAGCACCTCGTCGACCTTGGTCTTCACCGCGGTGTAGATGTGCGTCATGGTTTCGGGCACGAGCTTCCCGATGCCCTCCATCTGCGTCAGCAGTTCCTGGGCGTCGGGCTGGATGCGCTGCTCGTACTTGACCTTGGCCGCCGTGGCGCCCTGGCCCTTCCAGTCGTGGAACAGCGTGCTCAGCGAGTTCGTGGCGTCGGTGCGGGTCTGGTCGACGACCCCGTGCGCCTTGGTCATGTCGTCGACCTCGTCGAGGAACTTCTGGAAGTCGATTTCCCGGTTCTCGTGGAACTTGTCCCGGATGTCCTTCTGGGGGTCGATGGGGCCCGGGCAGTCGGGCATCTTGTTCCAGATCTGGTCGGCCCACTGCGCGAAGAAGTCGAGCGCCGGGTTGCCGAGGTCGAGCACCTCGTCGGACTTCGTGACGCCGACACCGCCGGCCGCGGGAGGCGTCTGGGCCTGCAGATCCTTCTCCGCCTTCGCGGTGGCATCGCTCTGCGTCTTGTCGGCCTGCGCGTTCGAGTCGTGTTCGGCCTTGGCCTTGGCGTAGGCCTGCTCGGTGTTCCCGAACATGAACGAGCTCAGGAGGTCGTTCTTGGTGCCCGCGGTGACGTACGGGTCGTCGAGCATGGCCTGGATCTCGGCCTGGGTGGGCTTGGCCATCAGTTCGCCCCCGCCTTCTTCGCGGCCGCCGCCTGCTGCTCTTCGTTCGAGGAGTACGACGTCGCGGCCGTGCCGACGCCGCCGCCGAGCTGGGTCAGCTGGCCCGCGTACCCCTTCATCGCCGCGCCGATGCTGTCGATCCCGGCCTTGTATTCGTTGAAGTACTGGCCGTGGACGCGGCCGAAGGACTGCTGGGTCAACGGGGTGGGCGCCACCTTGCCCGCCTGGCCGGTGGTCTTCTCCGCGGCGCGTTCGAGCGCGGTCTGCGCCGTGAGCATCGCGTCTGAACTCGCCTGGTAGCCGCCGTCCGGCATGACCAGCGCCCCCTCCTCGTAGGTGAAACCCTTCGCCCGCACTGTCCCCAGTACGACGCACGCCGGCGCCCCGCGGTGCCGTCGCACATGCACACAAAATGTACCGAGCGGCCATCCGGGCCGCCCGGGCCTTCACCCGGTCCGCTGCCCCAGCCGCACCACGGGCCGGTCACCCTCGACGGTGTCCGCGAGCACCTCGGCGGCGTTGCGGACGTCGACCAGCCGGTCCAGCTCGTCGAGGTCGATTTCCAGCCCGAATTCGACCTCGACCTCCACCAGCAGCCGGACCCGCTGCCGTGAATCGACGCCCAGCTCGGCGAACGGCGTGTCCGCGTCGATGGTCGCGGGGTCGACGTCGAACACCCGGCACACGAGGGCGGTGATCCGGTCGAAGTACTCCGCGGCGGGCATCCACCGATTGTGACGCATGCGCGCACTCAGCGGGGCCGTTTGGCCCAAAAGCGGGTCCGGGCCGCCGACCGGGACACCTTCCCGCTGGAGGTCCGCGGCAACGCACCTGGCTTGACCAGCAGGAATTCGTGCAGGCGGAGGTCGTGACCGGTGGCGACGGCCCGCCTCGCCGCCCGCGCCACGTCGTCCTCGGCCACCCCGGCGCCCACGGCACCCCGGGCGCGTTCGGCGACGACCACCAGCTTCTCCCCCGCCGGGTCGTCCACGCCGAACGCGGCGATCCGGTCCGGTCCCAGCGTGGGGTGGGCCGCGGCGACCGTCTCTTCGATGTCCTGCGGGGTGTGGTTGCGTCCGTCCACGATGATCAGGTCGCGGATCCGCCCGGTGACGTAGAGCCGCTCGCCGTCCCAGCGCCCCAGGTCGCCGGTGCGCAGCCAGCCGTCCTCGCCGTCGAGCCGTCCGCCGAACACCTCGGCGGTCAGTTCGGGACGCCGCCAGTAGCCGTCGGCGACGTTGGGCCCGTGCACCCAGATCTCGCCGGTCTCGCCGTCCGGCACGGCGACACCGCGTCCGGGGTCGACGACGCGCACCCGCTGACCGCACGGCCGGCCCGCGGAGACCAGTTCGCGGCCGGCCACCTCCGTCGTGACCGGCCCGTGCCCGTCGCCGCCGGCGACGAAGACGGTCCCTTCGGCCAAGCCGTACGAGGGCCGGTACGCCCCGCGGGGAAACCCGTGGGGCTCGTACGCGGCGAGGAAAGCTTCGACGGTCGCCGCGCGCACGGGTTCGCTGCCGTTCAGCGCGACGTGCACACCGGAGAGGTCGAACTCACGGCGGCGGGCCTTGGGCACGGCTTCCACCAGCAGGTCGTAGGCGAAGTTCGGGGCGGCGGTGAGCGTCTTCGGGTACGCCGACATCATCGTCAGCCAGCGGGCCGGGCGGCGGACGAACTCCAGCGGCGCCAGGAACACCGACCGCCCGCCGCTGTGCACCGGCCCGCAGACCAGCTGGATCAGTCCCATGTCGTGGAAGAAGGGGATCCAGCCGACGCAGGTGACCGCGGAATCGACGGCATAGGCGGCGCACACCTGCCAGCAGGCGGCCGCCAGCGCGCGGTGGCTGATCACCACCCCGGCCGGGGACCGGGTGGTGCCGGAGGTGTACTGCAGGTAGGCCGGGTCTTCGGGGCGAACCGCGGCCGGCGGGAACTCCCCGGCCCCGGGCAGGGCGTCCACCGCGACGACCGCACGCGGCCGCGGCACCCCGGCCAGCTCGCGCACCTTCTCCAGCAGCGGCTCGGAGGTCAGCCAGACGGCGGCGTCGCAGTCGTTCAGCGCGCCGGTGAGCCGCTCGCGCTGCGCCCGCAGGTCCGGCGCCGACAGCGGGACGGCCACGGCACCGGCGTAGAGCGCGCCGAAGAACGCGACGACGTACGACAGGTCCTGCCGCGCGATGATCGCGACCCGCTCGCCCGGCGCCACCTGTTCGCGCAGCGCCGCGGCGACGGCGCGGACCCGCACCAGCAGCTCGGCCCAGGTCAGCGTGCGCTCGGCGAGCTCGGCCCCGCCGGAGCAGTCGAGCTGGGTGTAGGCCGGGCGCGGGTCGGCGGCGCGGCCGGCCAGCCGGAGCGTCAGCGGGGTCGCCAGCACGTCTTCGGGAACCTCGTCCGGCACCACGGCATCATACGGAGGTGGACGACTTCCTCGTAGTGGACGGGCGCGCGGACCGGGCCGCCGTGCTCCGCGACCCGCGGCTGAGCTCGAGCCCGGACACCTCGGTCCCCGCGAACCTGCTGTTCATGGACGGCGAGGACCACCGGCGGCTGCGGGAGGTCGTCAAGGAGGTCATCGGGCTCGTCGAGCCGCTGCCCGCCGAGGTCGGGGCCGGCATCGAAGAGATCGTGCGTGGGCTGGCGGACCGGGCCGAGTTCGACCTGGTCGCCGACTTCGGCCGGCCGGTGGCCGCGCTGGTCGCCGCCGCGGTGCTGGGCGCGGGGCCGTTCGACGACCGGTTCCTCACGGCGCTGTCGAAGACCACGGCCAACCTGAACGTGTGGTCGGGCGAGGCGTCGCCCGCCGGCGACGTCGCGGCGCTGCGCGTGGCGATGTTCTTCCTGAAGGCACCCGACACCGGCAGCGGCGGGCTCGCCCTGCTGCGCCGCGCGCACGCGGAGGGGCGGATCAGCGAAGACGAGCTGATGGTGACGCCGGTGATGCTCGCGCACGCGGCGTACGAGAACTCGATGAACTTCCTCGCGCTGGCCGGGCTGGGCCTGGTGACGACCCCGCGCGAAGACCTCGGCGCGGCCGGGGTGCGAGCCCTCGTCCAGGAGATCGCCCCGACTCGCTACGCGGCCCGGCGGGCGACGGCCGCCGCCGAGATCGCGGGCCGGCCGCTGGCGCCCGGCGAGAAGGTGGCCGTCCCGCTGGGCGACGGCCTGGCGTTCGGCCTCGGCCGGCACGCCTGCCCCGGGTCGCGGGTGGCGGTGGCGGAGGGCGAAATCGCCCTGCGCGCCCTCGCTCGAATCCTCACGCCGGACCACACCGTCACCGAAGTCGGGTGGAAGACCCACCCGGTGTTCCACGGCCTGGCGAAGGCCGTGGTCACCCGGTCAGGAAACCGCTGAGACGACGCCGGCCAGGCGGTCGGCGGCGGCTTGGGCCGTGGCTTGGGCCGTGGCCTCGACCATCACGCGGACCAGCTGCTCGGTGCCGGACGGGCGCAGCAGCACCCGGCCCTCCTCGCCCAGCTCGGCCTCGACCTCGCCGACGGCGTCGCGGACCTCGCTGGAGTCCGCCACCGCCGCCTTGTCGGCGACCGGGACGTTCACCAGGACCTGCGGCAGCCGGTTCATCACCGCGGCCAGGTCCGCCAGGGACTTGCCCGTCTCGGCCATCCGGCTCATCAGGCGCAGCGCGGTCAGCAGGCCGTCGCCGGTGGTCGCGTGGGCCGGCAGCACGACGTGGCCGGACTGCTCGCCGCCCAGCGCGTAGCCGCTCGCGCGCAGCTCCTCGAGGACGTACCGGTCGCCCACCGCCGTCGTGACGACGGTGACGCCGTGGGCCTTCATCGCCAGGTGCAGGCCGAGGTTGCTCATCACGGTCGCGACCAGCGTGTCCTTCACCAGCTCGCCGGCCTCGGCCAGCGCGAGGGCCAGCACGGCCATGATCTGGTCGCCGTCCACGAGCTCGCCCGCGGAGTCGACGGCCACGCAGCGGTCGGCGTCGCCGTCGTGGGCGATGCCCAGGTCGGCGCCGTGCGCGACGACCGCCTCGCGCAGCTTCTCGGGGTGGTTCGAGCCGCAGTGCTGGTTGATGTTGATGCCGTCGGGCTCCGCGTGCAGCGCGACGACCTCGGCGCCGGCGCGGCGGTAGACCTCGGGGGCGGCGGCCGACGACGCGCCGTTCGCGCAGTCGACGACGACCTTCAGCCCGGCGAGCGAGTGCGGCGTGGCGCCGAGCAGGTGGGTGGCGTAGCGGTCGAGGGCGTCGTCGACGTCGTGGACGCGGCCTACGCCGGCGCCGGTCGGGCGAACCTTGCCGTCCGCGAGGCCGGCCTCGATCTCGTCCTCGATGCCGTCGGGGAGCTTGTGCCCGCCCGAGGCGAAGAGCTTGATGCCGTTGTCGGGCATCGGGTTGTGCGACGCGGAGATCATCACGCCGAGGTCGGCCTCGAGCGAGCCGACCAGGTAGGCGACGGCGGGCGTCGGCAGGACGCCGACGCGCAGGACGTCGGCCCCGGCGGAGGTGAGGCCCGCGACAACCGCGGCCTCGAGCATCTCGCCGCTGGCGCGCGGGTCGCGGCCGACGACCGCGACCGGCCGGTGCGAGCGGTCGTGCGCGGCGAGCACGCGGGCGGCGCTGGCCGCCAGCGCCAGGGCCAGCTCCGGCGTCAGCTCGGCGTTGGCCAGGCCACGTACCCCGTCGGTACCGAACAGGCGTGCCATCGATCGACCTCCTTGTGGAATGACCACGACAACCTAGCGACGTGGGCGGACCGCTTTCCGCCACCCCCGAGTGTCGCTCCGCGCCGCGAAGACGAAACACCCCTGAAAACACCGGAGCGCCCATCCGATGGACGGATGGGCGCTCCGGTGGGTTGCGCCAGGGGCGCGATCAGCGCTTGCTGTACTGCGGGGCCTTGCGGGCCTTCTTGAGGCCGTACTTCTTCCGCTCCGTGGCGCGCGCGTCACGGGTCAGGAAGCCGGCCTTCTTGAGGGCCGGGCGGTCGTCGGCGTCGACCTCGATGAGCGCACGGGCGATCGCCAGGCGCAGCGCGCCCGCCTGACCCGAGACGCCGCCACCGTGCAGGTTGGCGAAGATGTCGAACGAGTCCGGCTTCTCGACCAGGACCAGCGGGTCCTTGATGAGCTGCTGGTGCACCTTGTTCGGGAAGTACTCCTCGAGGGTGCGGCCGTTGAGCTTGAACTGGCCGGTGCCCGGGACGACCCGCACGCGGACGACGGCCTCCTTGCGGCGGCCGACGGTCTGCGCGTTGCCGCCGGCGGCCCGCGACGGGCGCGGCGCGGCAGCGGACTCGCTGGTGGCGACCGGGGTCTCACTGGTCGCGACGGCGCCGGTCTCGGTCGCCTCGGTGGCCTCGACGACCTCGGGGGTCTCGGTCTCGGTGCTGGTCACAGACTGTTCCTCACTCACTGCGCGACCTGCGCGATCTTGGTGATCTCGCGCGCCTGCGGCTGCTGCGCGGCGTGCGGGTGCTGCGGGCCGGCATACACCTTCAGCTTCTTCGCCTGGGCGCGGCCGAGCTTGTTCTTCGGCAGCATGCCCTTGACGACCTTCTCGACGAGGTGCTCGGGCTTGGTGGCGAGCAGCTCGCCGAACGAGCGCTTCCGCAGACCGCCCGGGTAACCGCTGTGCCGGTAGGCGAACTTCTGCTCGCGCTTGTTACCGGTGAGCGCGACCTTCTCGGCGTTGACGATGATGACGAAGTCACCGGTGTCCACGTGCGGGGCGTAGGTCGGCTTGTGCTTGCCGCGCAGCAGCGTGGCGACCTCGGTCGCCAGCCTTCCGAGCACGACATCCTCGGCGTCGATCACGTGCCAGGCACGAGTGAGATCGCCGGGCTTGGGGCTGTACGTGGGCAAGGGTCTACCTCGTCGTCAACATTGCGTGTGGGTTCTGTGCGGGCCTAGCGCTTACGCGCCGCAGCGCACAACGACATGTAAAGATACCCGCACGCCCACCGCACCCGTGCATCGGGGTGGGTGGAGACGCCCGGCGGGACCTTCGACCGGCCCGGGCGCAGCAAGACTGTACCCGGTTTTCCCGCCGAAGTGCCCGCACGCGCCGCGCCGACACGCGAGGATGAGACGATCCGGGCGGCACCACTCGAGCGGGGGACGCGCATGAGCAGACGACCGACGGCGATCTTCGTCCTGGGCGCCGTCCTGGCCCTGGTCAGCGCCTGCGGCACGGCGAAGGCGGGCACCGCGCTGCCGAAGGGCGACGACGCGGCGGACTACGTCGGCGCGAAGTTCGAGCAGGTCATCGGCAAGCTCGGGAACGCCATCACCGACACGCGCGACGTCACCAACTCGCTGGACGCCTACTTCAAGTTCGACGACAAGTGGATCCACAGCACCGTGACGTCGGCGCGCACCGGCAGCCCGGAGAGCCGGGCGGTGCGGCACGGGTCGCAGAAGAACCCGGACGAGATCATCGACACGTACACGCCCGCCGACGGCTCGGTCGAGTACACCTACCTCGGCCCGATGTACGTCCAGAAGGGCGTCTCGCCGACGGCGTGGGTGTCGATGCCGAAGCCGGAGGCCGGCCTGGTCCAGCCGTGCGTCTGGGGCGGGGTGCTGACCCCGTGCCGGATGGCGGACTCGACCGTGGACGCCTACCAGGCCGACAAGCGCGCGGTCCGCGGGGCGAAGAGCCTCGGCGACGGGAAGACCGCGCTGACCGTCAACGTGCCGTTCGGCGTCTTCGTCAAGAACAAGGTCGAGATCCTGCCGCCGAGCATCACCGACCAGTTCGGGCCGGAGCTGAAGAAGGCCGTGGTGCCGAGCACGATCACGCTGAACCCGGACGGCAGCCTGGTCTCGTTCGTGATGGACGCCAAGTTCTCCGGCGACGGCCACAACATCGAGCTCAAGTACGACTTCCGGTTCACCGGCAAGGCGAGCCTGCAGGACATGCCGAAGCTGCCGGACGCGTCGCAGATCACGGTGCTGCCCGACCGGGCGGCGATGAACGACTTCTACCGCCGGCTCGGCGAAGCGCAGGGCCAGTGACCACCGCCACGACCCGAGGTGAGCACCGATGACCCAGCCACCCGACCCGCAGCAGCCGCAGTGGTGGCAGCCGCCGGCCCACCCGCCCGCCGGGTGGCAGGAGCAGCAGGCGACCGGCCCGCACGGCGGGCAGTGGCAGCAGAACGCCGACCCGGGCGCGGCTTCCGGTTCCTACACCGGCCAGTGGGCCCCCGCGCAGCAGCCGGGTGGTTCCGGGTCGTTCTCGGGACCGTGGCAGCCGGGACAGCCGGGCAGCGGTCCGTGGCAGCAGCCGGGCACGCCGGGTGGCGGCCAGGCGGCGCAGTTCCCGCCGCCCGCTCAGCAGCAGTACGGCGGCGGGTTCCAGCCGGCGCAGTACGGCGGCTTGGGCGCGTTCGCGGCGAAGCCGGAGAAGAAGCCGAAGTCGAAGAAGCCGGCGCTGATCGCCGGCGCGGTCGTCCTGGTGCTCGTCGTCGGCGGCGGGGCCGCGTGGCTCCTGGGCGCGTTCCGCGGGAACGTGCTCGAGCAACAGTCCCTTCAGGACGGTGTGGTCAAGGTCCTGAACGAGAGCTACGGCGAGCCGGACGTGACGAACGCGCAGTGCCCGGCGAACGAAGCCGCCGAGAACGGCACGACGTTCGACTGCACGGTGAAGATCGGCGGCCAGGACAAGAAGGTGACGGTCCGGGTGCTCAACGACCGCCCCGAGTACGAGGTCGGCGCACCGCACTGAGTTTTCCCTTGCCGCGCAAAAGAAAACGGCGGGCCCCGCACCGGAGTGCGGGCCCGCCGTGGTTTCCGCGGTTACCAATCCGACCGGAAGTAGGCCGGCCCCCGAGTGGCACGCAATCGCTGCATCGGAAGCCATCGGCCGTAGCTGTAGTCGGATTGGTAACGAACGGCGCAGTAGCGGCTCAGAAGAGGCCTTCGACCGCGTTGTCCGTCGACTGGTAGCCATCGGCGATCTGCGGCAGGGCGGCGGCGATCTGCGCCAGAACCTGCTTCAGGTCCTCGAACTTCTGGTCCCAGGTGCGCTGGGCCTGGTCGTACTGCTCCTTGGCGGAACCGGTCCAGGTGGTGACCAGCGGCTTGAGGTCGTCCTTCAGGCGGTCGAAGGCCTGCTGCAGCTCGCCACCGGTGCTGCGGCAGTCGTCCGCGGCCGCGTGGATGGTGGCGTAATTTACGACAATGCCGGGCTGAGACATCGGATGCTCCTTTGAGGGTCTGAAAAGTCCGTGAGTGGGAAGAGGTCGGTTCGGGGTCAGCCGAGCGCGTCGAAGCCCTTGTTGACGGCCGACAGGATCTCCTGCTGCTGCTGCTCGGACTTCTCGTACTTCGAGCCCGCCTCGCGGAGGAGGTCACCGATGCGCTGCAGGGCCTGGTTCATCTGGCGGGCGTCGTCGTCGAAGCGGCGCATGACGTTGTCGAACGCCTTCTGCGCGTCACCCTGCCAGCCGGCGCGGGTGGCCTCGATGCGGTCGCGCAGCGTGACGAGGTTGCTGTCCATGCCGGCGCGCACCTCGGTGACACGGCCTTCGGCCTCGGTGAACTGCTGAACTGTCCCCTGGAATCCGGAACCGGCGCTCATACCGGAACCCCCTTCTGAAGAGTGGTGGTTGGCCGTACCAAGCTTGTTCGTTGTACGGCCCTACGACGCAGACCCTGCCACGTCCGGTTCCCCCTTGTCGTGCTTTGCCCGCAAGTAGTTGCTTGCGTGAACGCTCCTCGCGGGAACCGATCGCGACGGGTATTCCGCGAACGCCTCGACCCGGCGACTCGTCACCCGGAAAAGCGTTCTCCACCAGCGTGGTTAGCACACGCACAGCAATCGGCGCCGGCGTTCAGCCGTCGCGTTTCATGATTCGCATCTGGGAAAAGTCTTCGTCCTCGTCACCCGTTCGAGGGGCACGAGCGGTGGATTGCGAACGCGAAGGAACCGAATCGGCGGGATCGGGAACCGCCGGAACCGACAACCCGCGGGCGCGGCGGAACCGTTCGGCGGCGGCGCGCAGCGTCCCGGGTGTGGGGTCGCCGGACTTCGCGCCGCGGCCGCCGCGCTTCAGCAGTTCGACGTTTTCGCTGTGGTGCCGGTGCGTGCGCGCCTTCGCGTTGCCGGCGACGCGCCGGGCGTGCGTCACCGCGTCTTCGCCGGTGCGCCGGAAGGCCGCCGCGGCGCTGTCGAACTCTTCGGACGGCACCGGGTGCCCCCCTTTCTCTCAGCCGACGATCTCGACCGTGCGCACGGCCTGCGTGCACGCGGCGGCGACCTGGTCGCGCAGTTGCGCCGTGGCGTACTGGCACCCGACGTGGACGCGGATCTTCCCCTTCGCCACGACGTACCAGTCGACCTGGAGGTCGGGGCGGTTCGGCTTGCTCTCGTGGTACCCGATCACGGTCTTGCCCGCGTAGGACAGGCTCGGGTTGAACCCGCTCCAGCGGTCGGTGTCGGTGTCCGCCGTGCGCTTCAGCTCGTCGGCGAGCTTCTGCGGGTTCGCCGTCGCGTCGTAGTCCATGACGTACTCCTGGGCGACCAGGAGGTCGTTGCCGTCACGGGACTCCTGCGGGTGGATGACGACCTGCTTGTCGGCAACCCGGTCGTCGGTCTGGACCCAGTCCTCCGGCGCGATGAACTTGAAGTCGTACTGCGAAAGCGTCCGGCCCGTCTCGGCCTGGGTCCCGGAGTCGCGGAACACGAAGATCCCGGTGACGACGAGCGCGGCCACGACGGCCACGGCGACGCCGACGATCCCCCAGAGCTTCCCGCGCCCCTTCTTCTCCGGCTGGGCGGGAGCGCCGCCGGGGCGGTTGGGGGTGGGGAGCCCTTGGGCGGGCTGGCCGGCGGCCGGGGTCCACGGCCGGGCCGCCGGCTGCCCGTGGGGCGGCGACGGCGGGGCCGCGCGGTTCGGGAACCCGGCGGCCCCGGGCGGCATGGCGGCGGCCGTGCGCGGCGGCGCCGGGCGCTGGTCCGAGGGGCGCGGGGCGACGTCGCCGGGTCGGACGACCTCGGTGCGCTGCGCCGCCGGGCTGTGGGCGCCGCCGGGCACCGCGCCCAGCCGCGCCATGGCTTCGCCGGGCAGCGCGCCCGTGCGGTCCGGGTCGACCAGCACCGCCCGCAGCGCGCCGCGCGCGACGACCGTCTCGGGCTGGTCGAGGCTCGTCGGCACGACGCCGGTGCGCTCGTGCACCAGCCGCGAGATCATCGGGATCCGGCTCGACCCGCCGACCAGGAAGATCGCCGTGAGCTGCTTCGGCCGCAGGCCGGCGTCGCCGATCGCCGCGACCGTCAGCTCCACCGCGCGGCCCAGCGGCGCCGCGATCAGCCGCTCGAGGTCTTCGCGCGTGACGTGCGCGTCGGCGAACGGCGGGGGCATCGGCACGTCGGTGTAGGCGTGGCGCGACAGCGTTTCCTTGGCGCCCCGCACGTCCTGGCGCAGCACGCGGCGGCGGCGCCGGTCGACCATCTCGCGCCCTTCGACGAGCTGCCGCCACGCGTCTTGGTCCGCGCCCGCGACGAGCGAGCCGACGTGCTCCAGCAGCGCCTGGTCGATGTCCGCGCCGCCGAACGCGGGGTCGCCCCGGGTGGCGAGCACCTGGAAGCCGCCGCGCTGCGGACGGCCGGCCCGGTCGCGCGCGGCGTCCGGCGGCAGCCGCCGCACCACGCTGACGTCGACCGTGCCGCCGCCGAGGTCGAGCACCGCGAGCGCGTCGCCGGGGCGGCCGCTGAACTCGACGGTGCGGTCGTTCGTCACGTCCTGCGGCGCGAACGTCGCCGCGTGGTAGACCGCCGCCGCGACCGGCTCGGGCACCAGCGCGACCTCGCGCGCCAGCCCGCCCGCGGCCTGCCGCAGCAGCCGGGTGCGGATGGCGCCCCAGTCCGCGGGGTGGGTCAGCACCAGCAGGTCGACCTCGGCCTCGCCGGCGAGCCGGCGCGCCTCGGCGACCGCGCGGCCCAGCACGGCGTGCACGACGTCGGTGACGCGCAGGACGCTGTCACCGAGCAGCAGGTCGCCTTCGTCGATCCGGCGCTTCGGATTCGGCTCGTACCGCGAGGGGTCGACGGCTGCCTGCCGCTCGGCCTCCTGGCCGACGAAGAGCGTGCCGTCCGCCGCGGCGAACACCGCCGAGGACATCAGCGGCTGGCCGTCGATCACCACGACCTGCGGGTCGCGCCCGTTCACCGAGGCGACGACGCAGGTGCTCGACGTCCCGAAGTCCACCGCAACCCGGACCGTCACCAGCAGCTCCCGAAGACAACACAGCAATGTTCCCCCGCGCCCGGCCGGCCAGGCGCGCCCTCGGGGAGGAACCTACCCACCTCGCCGAGAGCGCGTCCGGCCACCGTCGTCAGTCGGGGTTGATCCACGACACCTGGATGAGCTGCTTGCCGGCCTTGCGGGTCAGCAGGTTGCCCCGCCCCGGCGGCATCGCCGACGGCTTGATGTTGCCCACCAACGCGCCCTCGTCGCGGGAACCGTTCATCACCATGCCCGGCGCCGCGATCTCCTTCAGCTTGCCGATGATCGGGTCATACATCGCCTTCGACGCACCACCCGTGCGCCGCACCACCACCAGATGCAGACCCACGTCCTTCGCCTGGGGCAGGAAGTCGGAGATCTTCCGCAGCGGGTTATTGCTGGAGGTCGCGACCAGGTCGTAGTCGTCGACCAGGATGAACAACTCCGGCCCCTTCCACCACGACCGTGTCTTCAGCTGCTCCTGCGTCACGTCCGGGCCCGGCAGGCGCCGGGTCATCGAGTTGAAGACGTCGCCGACCATGCTCTCCAGCTGCGCCGCCGACACCGCATACCCCAGCAGCGAGTCGCCCTGCACATACCCGAGCATCGTGCGCCGGTAATCCACCAGCAGGATCAGCGCTTCCTTCGCGGTGAACCGCTCGGAAATACCGCGGGCGATCTGACGCAGCAGGTTCGTCTTCCCCGACTCGCCGTCGGCGAAGGCGTAGAAGTGCGGCTCGGCGTTGAAGTCCAGATAGATCGGCTGCAGATCCTCCTCGTTGACGCCGATCGGGATCAGCTTCGAATCCCGATGCGCGTCGAGCTGGAGCACCTCCTCATAGGTGATCATCTCCGGCAGCAGCCGCACCTGCGGCGCCACCCGGCCCCGCCACGCGGCCTTGATCTTCGCCACCGCGTCCGCCACCCCGGCCGCGATCGTCTCCGGGTCGCTGGAGCCGTCGATCCGCGGGAGACCGCCGAGCATGTGCAGCTTCTCCCGGGTCAACCCGCGGCCTGGGCGCCCGGTCGGGATGTTCACCGCGACGCGGCGGTCGATGTCGGACTCGGTCGGGTCACCGAGGCGCAGCTCGAACCGGGTGCCGATCATGTCCTTGATCGCCGGGCGGATGTCCGCCCACCGGTTGGCGGCGATCACCACGTGCACGCCGTAGGACAGACCCTGCGTCGCGATCCGGGTGATGGTGGTTTCCAGCTCTTCGAAGTCATCGCGCAACGCCCGCCAGTTGTCGACGATGAGGAACGCGTCGCCGAACGGGTCCTGATCCGCGCGGATCTCGCCGCGGCGTTTGCGGTTGCGGAACTCGGTCATCGAGTCGATCCCCATCGCCCCGAACCGGCCCTCCCGCTCCGTCAGCAGGGTGGTCAGCTCGGCCACGATCCGCCGCGCCTTGTCCGGCTCCCGACGCGCGACCGCGACGCCGCCGACGTGCGGGAGGTCGGCCAGCCCGGCCAGGGTGCCGCCACCGAGGTCCAGGCAGTAGAACTGCGCCTCCTCCGGCGTGTGCGTCAACGCCATCGACATGATCAGCGTCCGCAGCATCGTCGACTTCCCCGACTGCGGGCCGCCGACGATCACGCCGTGCCCGGCCGCGCCGGAGAAGTCCGCCCACAACGGGTCACGCCGCTGCTCATACGGCCGGTCGATGATCCCCAACGGCACCTGCAACCGGCCGTTGCCGAAAAACCCGACCGGGGACAGGCCCCGGTCATCGGTCGGGTTCAGGTTCGGCAACAGGGTGTCGAGGGAGTTGGGGTCCTTCAGCGGCGGCAGCCACACCTCGTGCGCGGGCGGGCCCTGCCCGATCAGCCGCGACACGATCACATCCAGCTCGGATGGTTCGACCGCCTCCTCCGACTGCGGGGGCGCAGCCACCGGGGCCGCTTCGATCTGCTCCGGTTCCGGTTCCTTCGGCAGCTCGACGAAGTCCGGGACGAACAGCTGCGGGCGTTTGTCCGCCCGCACCACCGTCGCCGCCGGACCCGCCGCCTGGATCCCCGCCGGCCGGTAAGGCCCGGAGACGTAGGAGGCCTTGAACCGCACCAGCGTCGAGGTGTCGTACTTCAGGTAGCCGCCGCCGGGGACCGAGGGCAGCTCGAACGCGTCCGGCACCCCGATCGCCGCCCGGGACTCCGCCGCGGAGAACGTCTTCAACCCGATCCGATACGACAGGTGCGAGTCCAGGCCGCGCAGCTTGCCTTCCTCCAGCCGCTGGGAGGCGAGCAGCATGTGCATCTGCAGCGACCGGCCCAGCCGGCCGATCGCGACGAACAAGTCGATGAAGTCCGGCTTCGCGGCCAGCAGCTCGGAAAACTCGTCACACACGATGAACAACGCCGGCAGCGGGTCGAGGTCGGCGCCGTTCTCGCGGGCTTTCTCGTACTCCCAGACGTTCTTGAAGTTGCCGCCGTTCTTCAACGCTTCCTGGCGGCGGTTCATCTCGCCGGCCAGCGCGTCCTTCATCCGGTCGACCAGGGTGACCTCGTCGGCGAGGTTGGTGATCACCGCCGACACGTGCGGGGCCTTGTCCAGCCCCAGGAACGTCGCACCACCCTTGAAGTCGACCAGGACGAAATTCAGCGTCGAGGACGAATGCGTGGCGAGCATGCCCAGCACCAGGGTGCGCAGGAACTCCGACTTACCGGACCCGGTCGCGCCGATGCACAACCCGTGCGGACCCATCCCTTCGGCGGCGGCTTCCTTGATGTCCAGCTCCACCGGCTGCCCGTATTCGCCGACGCCGAACGGGACGCGGTAGCGGTCCCGGATCGGACGCGGCCGCCACGCTTGCTGGACGTCGAAGGTCATCGGGTCGCCGGGGATGCCGAGCAGTTCCAGCAGCGACGGGTTGGACAGCAGCGGCTCTTCGTCGCCGACGTCCTGCCCGGCCGCGCCACCGACGCGGTAGGGCGAGATGAGCCGGGCCAGCGACTCGGTCTCGACCAGGCTGAGCGTGTCCGGGCGACCGAACCACTCCACACCGCCGGCGCTGCGCGCGCCGAGGCGGTCGGGTTCGACGACCAGCCGCAGGCCGCGGCGGGCGGCGAGGTTGCCGATGGAGTCGGACAGGTCGACCAGCGTGACGCCGACCAAGCCCTCCTCGAGGATGATCTGCTCTTCGCGGGTCACCTCGGCGTCGTCCACGATGATCACGACGTGCGGCTGGTCCGGCGCCGGGGTGGCGTTGCGGGAGAACCGCTGGCGGTCACGCAGTTCTTCGTCGAGCCAGTTTTCGATCTGGGCCAGCGAACCGGCCATCATGCGGAGCTGGCCGATGCCGTCCGACAGCGTCGGGTGCTGGGCGTGCGGCAGCCACTTCGCCCACTCCCACTCCTCCTTCGCCCGGCCCGCGGTGGCGATCGCGACCAGCACGTCGTCGGGGCTGTGGAAGGTGACCATCTGCGCGAGCATCGCGCGGGTGAGGCCGCGCGTCAGCGCCCGGTCGCCCTGCATGCTCACCGCGGCGAACCCGCGGAGGGTGATCTGGGTCGGCAGGTCCGGCACGATCGAGTGCGCGCGCACGAACCGGCGCAGCGCGAGGGTGGCGATCGGCTCCAGCTCGTCGACCGGCCCGGTCTGCGGCGGGACCAGCCGCGTCGCGAGGCGGTGCGAGCTGCGCCCGACGCGCAGGTGCAGGAAGTCCTGGTCGTTCTGGCGGCGTTCCCACATCCGGCGGCTGGCGGCCAGCGACCAGAGGGACTGGGGGTCGGGGTGCACCCACTCCAGGGCCGCGCGCTGGTCGACCATCGCCTCACGGGCCCGGTCGCGCATCTGGCCCAGGTAGCGGAGGTAGTCCTTGCGGTCTTCGTCCATCTCGGCGCGCTTGGCGCCGCCGCCCTTGCCCCCGCCGCCGGCCATCATCCCGAGCGTGCCGACGACCATCATGCCGCCCATGGCCATCATCATCGGGTTCCGGTTGCTGGCCTGGAACATGAAGACCATCATCCCGAGCGACGCGACGATCATGACGACCGGAAGCGCCTTCATGACGATGTTCCCGGGGATGACGCGCGGCACCTCGGGCGGCGGCTCGAGGTGCACCTCACCGCCCGGCGGACGCGGTGCCGCCAGCCGCGGCGACTTCTTGAACTGCAGCGTGCTCATCGAAGGACCCCTCATTCAAACTCGACGATGGCGGCCACCGCTTGGTGCGAACAACCTATCGAACGCCGCGGACGAATTCCGGCGGATGCCGGAAGACCTCATGAGCGCTGCCCCACCCTCGCCCGGCGAGTGTAGGGCCCACCACCGACAGTAACGCCGAGTTCCGCGAACCGACCTGCCGCTGCCGGTGATTTTCGGACGTTCGGTGATGCCCGCACCGGGGTTCGGTATAAGTTCCCCCGGGAGCAGTCTCGACCGAGCGGGGGCAGTGCAGTGGCTACGGGCACGACAGTTTTCAGCAGGGTGACGGTCGTCGCGCCGTCCACCCGGATCGACGTGGCGTTGCCCGCCGACGTCGCGGTGGCCGATCTCCTGCCGATGCTGCTGGACATGGCCAAGGAGTCGTCGCCGGACGGCGGGGCACGCCACGGTGGCTGGGCGCTCGCCAAGCTCGGGGACGCCCCGCTGGACCCGAGCCGGACGCTCGCCTCGCTCGGCGTCGTCGACGGGGAGCTCCTGCAGCTGCGCAAGCGCAACGAGAACCCGCCGCCGCCGCTGTACGACGACGTCGTCGACGCCATCGCCGAGTCCTCCCCCGACAGCTTCCGCCCCTGGACCAAGGAGACGGCGAACCGCTTCGGGCACATCGCGGGCGGGCTGGCGCTGGTCGCCGCCGCCATCGCGCTGTTCATGAGCGGCTCGCTCTACGGCGGCAACGCGCTCGGCGCGGCCATCGCGGGCGGCATCGGCGCGATCGCGTGCGTCGCGGTCGGCGCCACGCTCGCCAAGGCCTACGGCGCGGAAGCCACCGGCGTCCTGATCGCCGCGGCCGGCGGGCTGCCGCTGGCCTTCGTCAGCGGCTTCTACATCGTGCCCGGCCTCTCCATGCGGGCGAACCTGCTGCTCGGCGCGGTCCTCGTGATCATCGTCGCGTCGGTCTGCATCATGGTGATCGGCGCCGGCATCACGACGTTCATCGCCGCCGCGACCGCGGGCACCTTCGGCGCGCTGGCCTTCCTCTTCGGCACGCTCGTCGCGCACCCGGCGGCCGGCATCGCGGCCGGCACGGTCGCGGTCGCCCTCGCCTGCATCTCGATCCTGCCGCGCGCCACGATCTGGCTCGCGAAGCTGCCGCTGCCGCACGTCCCGAGCAACGCCGAAGAGCTGAAGGAAGACTCCGGCTTCCCGGACTACCGCGCGATCGAGCGCCGCACGGCGATCGCGCACAACTACATGACCGGCCTGATGATCGGCTGCGGCGCCACGGTCGCGGTGTCCGCGATCATCGCCGCCACCGCGCCCGGCGCGTTCGGGATCATCCTCGGCGTCGTCGCGACGCTCGTGCTGCTCCTGCGCGCCCGCGCGTACGCGAACGGCAGCCAAGCGATCGCCCTGCTGACCAACGGCCTCGTCGCGGCGACCGGGATCGGGATCGGCTGGCTCGTCACGGCCAGCGCGCAGAACCGCCTGCTCTACGTCTTCGGCGTGCTGATCCTGCTGGCCGCGGGCGCGCTCGTGGTCGGCGTGATCTTCCCGAACCAGCGCTTCTCGCCGCCGCTGCGGCGCACGGTCGAGATCATCGAAGCGATCTGCATCGCCTCCGTGCTCCCGCTCGCCCTGGGTGTGATGGACCTGTACACCACCCTGCGGCACCTGAACTTCAAGTGACCGGATCGGGTGAATCTCCGATGGCACCAGGACGCCGTTTCGGCACGACCCGGCGCACCACGACGGCCCTGATCGCCGGCACGCTCGGCATCCTGGCCCCGGTGGGCGCGACGATCCCGGTGTGGGCCCAGTCGGCCCCGGCCGACGGCTACGTCGCGACCCCGCCGCCGGTCGACATGACCAAGCTGCCCGCGGACACCCGGCAGCCGGACAAGAAGTACAAGCAGTCGAAGGGCTGCGTCCAGCGCAGCACGCTCGGCCAGAACATCGTCCTGAAGAACCGGCCGTGGGGCCAGGACTACCTGCAGATCTCGAAGGCGCAGGAGATCGTCAAGGCGGCCACCGGGAGCGCCGGGGGCAACATCCGGGTGGCGGTCGTCGACACCGGCGTCACCCAGCACCCGTGGTTCCAGGGCCGGGTCAAGCCCGGCGGCGAATACGTCTCGAAGGTGGCCGGGAAGGGCGACGGCCTCGAGGACTGCGACGGCCACGGCACCGAGGTCGCCGGCATCATCGCGGCCAAGCCGGACAACCCGGAGGTCGGGTTCGTCGGCGTCGCCCCGGACGCCACGATCGTGTCCTACCGGCAGCTGAGCGAGAACTACGAGCCCGACACGTCGACCTCGACCCCGAACCCGCCGCCCGGCACGTCGAGCGGAGCGCCGTCTTCGGGCACGCCCACCGGTTCGCAGTCTTCGCTGCCGCCGAGCACCCAGGGCGGTGGCGGCGGCTCCGGTCAAGGGGACGGCGACCGGACGTCCCCCGGGCAGTCGAACGGCGGGCGCCAGCTGGAGAAGGCCGGCACGGCGGGCACGCTGAAGACGCTCGCCGAGATCATCCACGGCATCGCCGAGCGGCACGAGGCCGACATCATCAACATGTCGGTCGACAACTGCCGCGCCGCCGACGGGCGCATCACCGACGGCGAGCAGCAGGTCCAGGCCGCCGCCAGCTACGCCGCGTCGCAGGGCATCGTGATCGTCGCCGCCGCGGGCAACGCGACGGACACCTGCCCGCAGAACGACCAGCCGGACGCGCGCAAGCCGAGGACGATCGTGACGCCGCCGTGGTTCGCCGACGACGTGCTGTCGGTCGGGGCGATCGACCAGACCGGCGGCGTGGCCCCGTTCAGCGTGCACGGCCCGTGGGTCGGCGTCGCGGCGCCGGGGACGCAGATCATCTCGCTCGACCCCGCCGAGAACTCCGACGGCCTGGCGAACCTGACGTTCGAGAGCGGCGACAAGGCCAGCGAAATCCAGGGCACGAGCTTCGCGGCGCCGTACGTGGCGGGCCTCGCGGCGCTGGTGAAGGCGAAGTACCCGAGCCTGGACGCGAAGGGCATCATCAACCGCATCAAGGAGACGGCCCAGCACCCGGCGGCCCCGGGCGGCCGGGACAACTTCGTCGGGTACGGCGTCATCGACCCGGTGGCCGCGCTGACCCAGAGCCTGCCGTCCGAGGTGGGCAAACAGGCGCCGATCCCCGCCCCGCAGATGGCCCAGCTCCCGCCGTCGAACGACAGCAACTCGACGCCGATGATCGTGGCGCTGGCCGGCACGGGCGGTGGCCTGGTGGCGTTGCTGATCACGCTGTTCGTGATGCGCACGATCCGCCGCAGCCGCCCGGCCGACACGGGCACCACCCGCCGCTGAACGCAGTCCGGCCCGCGTTTCGACGCGGGCCGGAGTTCACATCGCGGGTGGGGCCGGCGGTTTCTTCTGCTTCGGTGCGTTCTCGTCCTCGCCGATCACCGGCGGGGCCACCAAACCCGGCTCCCCCAGCAACTCCGCCGGTGTCGTCGTCGGACGCGTCTTGGACTGGCGACGGCCGCCGCCACCTCCGCCGCCGCCGAACGCGCCGAAGCCCATCATCGGCATCATCGGCATGCCCGACGCGTTGTGGTTGGCCGCGCTGTCCTGGGCCGGTGCCGGCTGGGGTGCCGCGTCCGCGGGCGGGGCAGCGTCCGGCTTTCCGACGCCCGTGTGCTTCGGCTCAGCCGGGTCCCCGCTCGCCGACGACGGCGTCGTCACCTCGTCGGAACCGGCGTCGGAACCTGCCGGGGAAGCAGCGGCAGTAGCCCCGGCAGCAGCCCCGGATTCCGTCTCCTGCAAGCGGAATCGCTCCTCCGGGTACCGGTGCGCGATCTCGATGCTGCGCGCGGTCGCGTCCGGGTCGTCGACGCCGTCGCAGAGCCGGTCGAACGCCTCGAGGACGTCCCGCGCGGTCTCGTACAACGCCTTCGCCGAATCCTGCGTCTCCCGCAGCTGCGCCCGCGCGCGCTTGGTGCCGCCACTGGGCAGCGTCATCGTCTCGGAGATCAGGTCCGCGGCGTCGACGAGAACTTCGGCGAGGTCGACGACGACGTGGCGAAGCGTGGTCACCAGCTCGTCGAGCGCGCCGGCGAGGACCGTCAACGCCTCCTGGAGGTCACCGCCCGCGGCGCCGATCTCGCGCATGTACGCGACGAAAGAGTCGGCGTCCCGGCCCGCCCAGCCCGCGTCGAGACGGCCTAGGCGGTCGTCGAGCCGCGCGGACACCTCGGCCGCCGCCGCGGCGGCCGAGCGCAGCCGCCCGGCTTCCGCGCCGAGGTCACCCCAGCGGCCGATCAGCGGGCGGAAGTACGTCTCGACGGGGTCGATCACGCCCAGCTGGTGCGCGACATCCGTCAGGTAGGCCAGGTACGGCTCGGCGGTGGCGGCGATCTCGTCGCCTTCCGCGTCCGGGGCGAACGCCACCGCGGGGGCGGTGGCCACCGGGGCGGCGGCCCGCTTCGCCAGCGGGTGCGGGATGGAGTCCGTGGAACCCTCCGGCTCGGCGAACATCATTCCGGCCTGCCCGCGCGCTCGATCAGCGCCGCCGCCTCCGCGTCCTGCCCGCTGTGGCGGACCGTGACGTGCCGCAGCGCCTCCGCGGCCGACTTCAGCGCCTCGGCGCCGTCGACCAGCTGACGCCGCAACGCGCCCGCCGCGCGGCCGTACGACTCACCGAGGCCGATTTGGGCCCCCAGAGCCCCGTAGGACTCGCCGGAGACGCCCTCGCCCCCGACGTCCGCCGCGGCCGCGTGCAGGTCGTCAGCGGCCTCCTCGGCCGTCCGGGCGTAGTCGGCGACGACCACGCCGTCCATCCTCAAGCCGGCCATGGCACCTCTCCGCTCAGCAGAAGACCCTTCGGGCGTGAGACGTCCGCCGCCGCCCGATGGTTCCGCCTCAGCCGCCCGCCTGCTGCGTCTGCGTCGGGAACGAGCCCGCGTTCGGGTCGATCGGCACGGAGTCGAACTGCTTGAGCACGTCCTGGGTGTTCAGCGACGAGCCGGTCGGGAGCAGGCCGATGATCGACTCGGGCGCGGGCTGCCGGTTGTTCAGCCCGATCGCGTCCGCGGTCGCGGCGTCCGGGACGCTGTAGCGCACTCCGCGGTCGGAGATCAGCTGGATCGCGCCCTTGCCGAAGCTGGCCTGGCCGGTGGCGGACTGCACCACCGCGGCGAAGCCCGGCTGCAGGTAGAAGCCGGTGATCGGCACGCGGTTCGGGCCCGGCGTGGTGACCTTGGTCGTGGCGAACTTGGCGCCGTGGCCGTTCTGGCCCGGCAGCTGGTTGTCGATGTACACCGACGTGTGGCCGTCGCGGTTGGCGCCGTCGCCGACCACCGACCAGCCGAGGCACGCGACCGGGGAGTTCTTGGTCGCGTCGAGGACCGTCGGCACCGAGCGCGGGAAGTCGTCGACCGGGATGTAGCCCTGGTCGCCGGTCCGCAGCACGCGGACGCCGGACAGCTTGTCGAGGCCGAGGATCCGCGGCTGGCTCGCACTGCCGTGCTTCGCGACGCGCATGACGTCGGCGACCGCCTGCGACACCTCCTGGATGCCGGTCGTGGTGATGGCCCAGTACTGGGCCTGCGCACCCGTGGGCTGCGTGGAGAAGACCTCGCCCGGGGCCAGCCCGTCGAGGTCGGCCGGGGGCGCGCCGTCCGGGATCCGCGGCGGGGCCAGCGGCGAGACCTCCGGGATCGCGTTCAGCAGGCCCTGGGTGATCTTCCGGGGCTTCTGGTTCAGCAGCTGCAAAGCCGTCAAGACGGCGTTGTGCGAGTCGCTGGTGTCGATCTCGGCGCGGACGGTGTTGGCGTTCGGGCGGTTCTGCGTGCTCGGCAGGCGGTAGATCAGGTAGGTCTTGCCGTTGTCGGCCGCCGCCAGCAACGCTTCCTTCTCCCCCAGCTCGGTGCCGAGGCCGCTCGGCGCGACGCCGCCGAAGACGTAGGTGTCGGTCTTGCCGATGTCCGGGTTCGGCTGCGTCGGGTCGAGCAGAACCTGGTCGCACACCGCCCAGTTGGGGGAAATGCGCTGGGAATCCGACGGCATCAGCTGCGGTCCGTCCGGAATTCCGGTCAGTTTTCCGCGCGGAATGTCCTTCAGCTGCTCATCGGAAACGACCGTGGGGTTCTTCACAGCCGCGGCGCTCGGCGCGGCCGGCGCCGGAGCCGCCGGCGCCGTGCCGGGGTTCCCCGCGCTCGGTTGCTTTTGCTGGGCCAGCAGGAGAAGCCGGGCCGACGCCAAGTTGAACGTCGGGACAAGGGTCTTCGGGTTCCCCATCACCACGTAGACCGTGCCGGACTGTTCGCCGATCACGATGTTCCCGGCCTCGGGCACCGACGGCGCCGGGCTGAGCAGCCCCCAGACGACGAACACGATCATGCCGAGCGCGCCCAGCACGACCCCGACGATGGTGGCCCTCGTGTGGGTGCGCATCGGGTCGTGCAGCATCACGGCGTCCCGCCGGACCAGCGCCGACTGCATCCGCCGTAGGACGAACTGATACGCCTGAACCTGAGACTTAGTCGTGGGTGTTGATGGCATTCTCGACCTACAGCTCTCCCCGTCGCGGTACGGTTCCGCAGGATAGCCGTACGGGGACCGTCTGGTGTGGGGTTTCTACCAACTCAAGCTAGTGTCGGGCACCCCGGGACCCGGCTTCCGGGTACGCAGCAAGCACGAGGGGAAGAGAAAGCGCGGATGTCCGTCACCAACCCTCCACGTCCGCCTGGCCCGCCCGGGCCCCCGCCGCCCGGCCGCCAGCCGGGCCCGCCGCCGCGTCCGGTGAGACCAGGTGGCCCCGGCGGTCCCGGAGGTGTCCCGGGCGGACCCGGTGGCGGCCCCGGCGGACCCGGCATGCCCCCGCGCGGCCCCGGCGGTCCCGTTCCCGTTCCTGGTGGGCCTGTCATACGGCCCGGCGGTCCTGGCGGCCCCACCGGTCCTGGCGGCCCCACCGGTCCTGGCGGCCCCACCGGTCCTGGCGGCCCCGGCGGACCTGGCGGCCCCGGCGGACCTGGCGGCCCCGGTGGCCCTGGTGGGCCCGGCGGTGGCGGTCCCGGTGGACCCGGCGGCCCCGGCGGTGGCGGTCCGGGTGGCCCCGGCGGTCCCCAGGGACCCGACGACGGCCCGGCCACTCCCGCGCCCAGCCCGGTGCGGATGGCTCCGCCCGCCCGGCGGCGCTCCTCGGGCGTCAACCTCGGCCCGCTGCCCGTGGCGAACCTCGTCGTGCTCGAGGTCGGCCTCGCGGTCGGGCTCGTGCTGCTCGCCATCGACATGTCGCTCAAGTGGGTCGGCGTCGGCATCGTCGGCTTCGCCCTCATCGTCGCGCTGCTGCGCTGGCGCGGCCGCTGGTTCACTCAGTGGATCGGCCTGACGCTGCGCTACTCCTTCCGGTCCCACGACCGCGTCGCCGAACCGCTGCCGCCGAGCACCGTCGAGGAGCTGGCCGCCGAAGAGACCACGGTGACCGGTCCCGACGACGCCCGTGTGAACCTGCTGCGCGTCGCGGTCCCGGACCTCGTCGTGGCGCACGGCGTCGACCACGAGCGCCAGCAGGTCGGCCTCGCCTGGAACGACGGCACCTGGACGGCGGTGCTGCTCGTCGAGCCGACGCCGGCGCTGATCACCCAGGCCGGTGGCGCGCCCAGCCTGCCCCTGTCGGCGCTCGCGCCCTGCCTCGAAGACCGCGGCGT
Organism: Amycolatopsis sp. NPDC114478; assembly: GCF_055633805.1. Taxonomy (NCBI): domain Bacteria; kingdom Bacillati; phylum Actinomycetota; class Actinomycetes; order Pseudonocardiales; family Pseudonocardiaceae; genus Amycolatopsis; species Amycolatopsis sp. NPDC114478. The sequence continues at coordinate 259,864 of NZ_JBVKDO010000003.1, forward strand.
GGTCCTCGACTCGATCCAGGTCATCTGGCACTGCTACCCGGGCAGCGCGGCGCTGCCGGCGGACTCGCCCGCGCTCAGCTCCTACATGGAGGTGCTCGGCCCGCTGCCCGCGGCGGCGCGGCGGACGACGTGGGTGGCGATCCGGCTCGACCCGAAGCGCTGCCCGGCCGCGATCCGCGAGCGCGGCGGCGGCGTCGTCGGCGCCCATCGCGCGCTGATCGGCGCGCTTTCGCGGGTGCGCAACGCGCTGGAGTCCCAGGGCGTGCCGACCCGGCCGCTCGACCCGGACGAGCTGCTGCGCGCGAGCATTTCGGCCGCGGAGCTCACCGCGGTCGCCGGTTCGCCGAGCAAGGTGACGCTGCAGGAGCGCTGGTCCGGCGTGACCGCGGCCGGCATCGGCCACGCGAGCTACGCGATCACCGGCTGGCCCAAGGGCAAGATCACCGGCAGCCTGAACGCGCTGACCAGCGTCCGCGCGCTGTCGGCGACGCTCGCGATGTCGATCTCCCCCGCGTCCGACGAAGGCAAGATCGGGTTGCGCGGGGTGGTCCGGCTGAGCGCGCGCAACCCGCGTGAGCTCGAAGCCGCCGACCAGCGGCTGCAGGGGCTGTCCGAGCGGCTGGACGTCGGCCTGACGCCGCTGCGTGGGCTGCAGGTTTCGGCGTTCGCGGCGACGCTGCCGATCGGAGGGACAGCATGAGTTCGCGGATGCGTGACGCCGGGCAGAACCTCGGGGTGGCGCCGGAGTTCACCGTGGACCCGGCGATGCTCGACGCGGTCAGCCCCTCGGGTGACCGCGGTGGCATCGTGCTCGGCTCGGGCCTCAAGGGCGAGCCGCTGACGATCTCGGCGCTGCGTTCGACGCCGACGCGCATCGTGCTGGTGGGCGGGCTGTACCTGGCCCGCCAGGTGGCGATGCGCGCGATGGCGGTCGGCGCGTGGGTCGTGGTCGCGACGGGACGCCCGACCGAGTGGCAGGTGCTGTCCCGCGCGGCCGGCACCCGCGACGGCCGGCCGTCGCCGCTGGTCCAGATCCGCCGGCTGTCCCCGGTCGAGCTGCCGCGGCCGTCGGAGGACGCGCCGCTGCTCGTCGTGACGGACGGCGGCCCGACCCCGCAGGACCTGTTCCCGCCGAGGTCGCCCTGGCAGACGACGGTCTACGTGCTGCCGTACCTGCACCCGCAGGCGGGCGCGACGGCCAACGCGGCGGACCTGGTGCTGATGCAGCGCCTCCCCGCGGGTCAGGCCGAGCTGGCGGCGCGGATCTGGCGCCTGCCGCCCCAGATGATGCGCCAGCTGACGACGTTGCAGGACGACCAGGTGGTGGCCCTCGGCCGCAACCTGTGGCGGCCGCTGCGCCTGGTGACGACGGGCAAGGAGCAGCAGCTCCTGGGCCCGGTCCGCCGCGGCGACTGACCCACCCCGTCGTGAGTGGTTATTCGGGCTCTAACCCGAATAACCACTCGACGGTGAAGTGCGGACGTTGCGGGTTTGGGCCGCGCGGGCCGCGAGTTCGGCGTCGGGCGGGTAGTCCACGCCCAGCAGCGTCAAGCCGTGCGCCGGGGCGACCGCGCTGTCGCGGATGCCGCTCTCCAGCACCTTCGCCGGCCACGTGTCGCTGCGGCGGCCGTCGCCGACCAGGAGCAGGACGCCGACCAGGCTGCGGACCATCGAATGGCAGAACGCGTCCGCCGATACGCGGACCTCCAGCAGGTGCTCGTCGACCCGCTCCCACTCCAGGCGCTGCAGCTCGCGGATCGTCGTGCCCGTGTCGCGCTGCTTGCAGTACGCGGCGAAGTCGTGCAGGCCCAGCAGTTCGGCGGCCGCGGCGTTCATCGCGTCCGTCGACAGTGGACGGTTCCAGGCCAGCGTGTCGTGGCGGCGCAACGGGTCCACACCCCAGGGCGCGTCCGAGACACGGTAGCGGTAGTGCCGGCGGATGGCCGAGAACCGCGCGTCGAAACCCTCGGGCGCGATCCGGGCACCCAGCACCCGGACGTCGCCCGGCAGGAGGCGGTTCCACCGGCCCGTCATGCGGGCCAGGTCCGGGATGCCCTCGGGGGACACGGGAATCCGCCCCGAGGGCGCGGAAAGGGGCACCACGTCGACGTGCACCACCTGGCCCGTCGCGTGCACCCCGGCGTCCGTGCGGCCCGCGACGACCACGGACTTGGGCACCGAGGCCCCCGGCGGCTGCCGCTGCAGGGCCTCCTCCAGCAGCGCCTGGACCGTCCGGCGGCCCGGCTGGCGAGCCCAGCCCGAGAAGTCCGTGCCGTCGTAGGAGACGTCCAGGCGCAGACGAACGAGCCCGCCCTCCCCAGCGGGAGTGGCGGGCTCGTCCGGTGTCGAATCTGCCGTCAGGACGTCAGTCCTTCTTGGCGTCCGCGTCGTCCGAAGCCGGGGCCTCGGTCTCCGCGGTGGTGTCCTCAGCCTTGGCCTCCTCGGCAGCGGCGGGGGCCTCCTCGGTCGAGGTGGTCTCCTCCGCGGCCGGAGCGGCGGGCTTCTCGTCCTTCGCGAACTTCGTCTTGCGAGCGCGCTCGGCTTCCGAAGTCACCGTCTTCTCGGCCACCAGCTCGATGACCGCCATCTTGGCGTTGTCGCCCTTGCGCGGCATCGTCTTGGTGATCCGGGTGTAGCCACCTTCGCGCTCGGCGAAGTGCGGGCCGATCTCCGCGAACAGCTTGTGGACGACGTCCTTGTCGCGGACGACGCGCTGCACCTGACGGCGGTTGTGCAGGTCGCCCCGCTTCGCCTTGGTGATCAGCTTCTCGGCCAGCGGGCGGACCCGCTTCGCCTTCGCCTCGGTGGTGGTGATCTTGCCGTGCTCGAACAGCTGCGTGGCCAAGTTGGCCAGGATCAGCCGCTCATGCGCGGACGACCCGCCGAGCCGGGCTCCCTTGGTAGGGGTGGGCATTGGTTCTCCTAGTTCAGCTCACAGCGTCCAGGCACACGGCCTCAGAGCTGCTCGGTCTCTGCGTAGTCCTGGCCATCGTCGTGGCCGTCCGAAATCCCGTCGGCGATGCCACCGACACCCTCCGACCAGCCTTCACCGTCGTAGCTGGCGGCCGCCGCGGTCGGGTCGAACCCGGGCGGGCTGTCCTTCAGCGCGAGGCCGAGGCCGACGAGCTTGAGCTTGACCTCGTCGATCGACTTGGCGCCGAAGTTGCGGATGTCGAGCAGGTCCGCCTCGCTGCGCGAGACGAGCTCGCCCACCGTGTGGATGCCTTCGCGCTTGAGGCAGTTGTACGACCGGACGGTGAGGTCCAGGTCCTCGATCGGCATCGCGTAGGCGGCGATGGTGTCCGCCTCCTGCGGCGACGGGCCGATCTCGATGCCCTCGGCGTCGACGTTCAGCTCGCGGGCGAGACCGAACAGCTCCACCAGCGTCTTGCCGGCCGACGCGACCGCGTCGCGCGGCGTGATCGACGGCTTGGTCTCGACGTCCAGGATCAGCTTGTCGAAGTCGGTGCGCTGCTCGACACGGGTGGCCTCGACCTTGTAGGTCACCTTGAGCACCGGCGAGTAGATCGAGTCGACCGGGATCCGGCCGATCTCCGCGCCCGCCTGCTTGTTCTGCAGGGCCGGAACGTAACCGCGGCCGCGCTCGACCACGAGCTCGATCTCGAGCTTGCCCTTGCCGTTCAGCGACGCGATGTGCAGATCCGGGTTGTGCACGGTGACACCCGCCGGCGGCACGATGTCGGCCGCCGTGACCTCACCCGGGCCCTGCTTGCGCAGGTACATGGTGACCGGCTCGTCCTCTTCCGAGGACACCACGAGCTCCTTGAGGTTCAGGATGATGTCGGTGACGTCTTCCTTCACCCCGGGAACGGTGGTGAACTCGTGCAGCACGCCGTCGATGCGGATGCTCGTCACGGCCGCGCCCGGGATGGACGACAGCAGCGTACGACGCAGCGAGTTGCCGAGCGTGTAGCCGAAGCCGGGCTCCAGCGGTTCGATGGTGAACCGGGAGCGGGTCTCGTTGACCGTCTCTTCGCCGAGAGCCGGCCGCTGGGAAATCAGCATTCCTTGTTTTCCTTTCCAGACGACGCCCGCCATATGACGTCGAAGGGATGGCGCGGCGGCGGCGCACCTGTCGCGCCGCCGCCTGTCCGACGGTGCCGGACTACTTCGAGTAAAGCTCGACGATCAGCTGTTCCTGGACCGGAACATCGATCTGCGCACGCTCCGGCAGCTGGTGGACCAGCACGCGGAGGTTGGACTGGACGACCTGCAGCCACGCCGGGATCGGGCGGTCGCCGAAGGACTCCTTCGCCACGACGAAGGGCAGCATCGAGAACGACTTCGGCCGCACGTCGATGATGTCCCACTTCGAGACCTGGAACGAGGGAACGTTGACCTTGACGCCGTTGACCAGGAAGTGGCCGTGGCTCACCAGCTGACGCGCCTGACGGCGGGTGCGGGCGATGCCGGCGCGGTAGATCACGTTGTCCAGGCGGGACTCGAGGATCTGCAGCAGGTTCTCACCGGTCTTGCCCGGACGCCGGACGGCTTCCTTGTAGTACCGGACGAACTGACGCTCGAGAACGCCGTAGGTGTAGCGAGCCTTCTGCTTCTCCTGCGACTGCAGGAGGTACTCGGACTCCTTGATGCGCCCGCGGCCGTGCTGGCCCGGCGGGTAGGGGCGACGCTCGAAAGCCTGGTCGCCGCCGATGAGGTCAACCTTGAGGCGACGCGAAATACGCGTCGCGGGGCCGGTGTAACGAGCCATTTCTTCTTACTCCTCCCCGTTCCTCAGACCCGGCGCCGCTTGGGCGGGCGGCAGCCGTTGTGAGGCTGCGGGGTCACGTCCTGGATGGTGCCGACCTCGAGGCCGGCCGCCTGCAGCGAGCGGATCGCCGTCTCGCGGCCCGAACCCGGGCCCTTCACGAAGACGTCGACCTTCTTCATGCCGTGCTCGGCGGCCTTGCGGGCAGCGTTCTCGGCGGCCATCTGCGCGGCGAACGGGGTGGACTTGCGGGAGCCCTTGAAGCCCACGTGACCACTCGACGCCCACGCGATCACGGCACCGGTCGGGTCCGTGATCGAGACGATGGTGTTGTTGAAGGTGCTCTTGATGTGCGCGTGACCGTGCGCGACATTCTTCTTTTCCTTGCGGCGGACCTTCTTGGCCCCGGCCGCAGTACGAGACTTCGGTGGCATGTTCTGAGGGTTCTCCTGTTAGCGCGCGTTCTCTTGGTGAGCGGCGACCGCTTCGGCCTGGCCGCGCCGGATGATCGATCCGGCGTCGGTGTACAGGTTGCGGAGCGCCATCGGGCGGGCGTAGAGCGCCTTGGGCGAGACACAAGCCGAGCCGCGGCGCTGAACGCCACCCATCTGCACGACCTTCTTGCCCTGGACGCTCACTTCTTGCCAGCCTTCTTCTTGCCGGCGACCGTCTTCTTCGGACCCTTGCGGGTACGGGCGTTGGTCTTCGTGCGCTGACCGCGGACGGGAAGTCCCCGGCGCCAGCGAAGGCCCTCGTAGCACCCGATCTCGATCTTCCGACGGATGTCGGCGTTCACCTCGCGGCGAAGGTCACCCTCAACCTTGAAGTTCTCTTCGATGTACGTACGCAGCTTCGCGAGGTCGTCATCGCTGAGGTCTTTGACGCGGGTGTCCGCGTTGAGCTCGGCAGCCTTGATGAGCTGCTTCGAGCGGGTACGGCCGATGCCGTAGATGTACGTAAGCGCGATCTCCAACCGCTTCTCGCGGGGGAGGTCTACGCCAGCGAGTCGTGCCATTGGCGCTGATGCTCCTTCGTAGGTTTCCTCTTCAGGTCTGCTCCCCGTCCGGTTCCGGGACCGACTCGCCTGTCGTGCCCTCGGCTTGCGCCTCGGGTGTCCCAGCCCCGGCCTGAAGTCCGGGGGTGAACCGGGCCATTCGCGTGGCCCGGCAGGTGCGGGGAGGTTGTGTAGCCGTCAATCCACTCTGCTCGAGTGCAGGTGGGCGATCAGCCCTGCCGCTGCTTGTGCCGCAGGTTCTCGCAGATCACCATGATCCGGCCGTGCCGGCGGATCACCTTGCACTTGTCGCAGATCTTCTTGACGCTCGGCTGGACCTTCACGTCTTCTGCTCTCCTAGTAGCTGCTCTTCGTGATCACTTGTAGCGGTAGACGATGCGACCACGAGAGAGGTCGTAGGGCGAGAGCTCCACGACAACCCTGTCCTCGGGCAGGATGCGGATGTAGTGCTGCCGCATCTTGCCGCTGATGTGTGCCAGGACCTTGTGACCGTTCTCCAACTCGACGCGGAACATCGCGTTGGGGAGCGGCTCGACTACGCGGCCTTCGACCTCGATGGCCCCGTCTTTCTTCGCCATGTCCTCCGCATTTCCTTGTCATCAACCGTCTGTCGCCACACCTGATCAACTCGAGCACTAGTGCTGGGTCGGGTGTTGCGTGGCACACTGGTGCCCGGCTCCCAAGAACGTGAATTCACGAGCGCGCAGGATCCGGGCACGATAAGTGCGCCGACTTGACAGTGTACGCATGTCGTGTCGCGACCCCCAAACCGGGGGTGACCATGCTAAAGGACCGTGCAGGTGGACGTGATCACGATCACCCCGAGTGGGTGAATGCGCAGGTCAGGCGTCTTCGGCGGCAGTGAGCACCCAGGGGCCGTCTTCGGTGATCGCCACCGTGTGCTCCCAGTGGGCCGCGCGGGAGCCGTCGGCCGTGACGACCGTCCAGCCGTCGTCCAGCTCGTGGGTCTCGCCGCCACCGCCGGTCAGCATCGGCTCGATCGCCAGCGCCATGCCGGCCTTCAGCCGCGGGCCCTTGCCCGGCTTGCCGACGTTCGGCAGGAACGGGTCCATGTGCATCTCGCGGCCGATGCCGTGGCCGCCGTACTCGACGATCATCCCGTACTCGATGCCGTCGTCGCGGCCCGCGCGTTCGGCGGCCGACTGGACGGCGTAGGAGATGTCGGTCAGCCGGGCGCCGGCGCGGACCGCCTCGATGCCGGCCCACATCGCCGCTTCGGTCGCCGCGGACAGCGCCAGGTCGGCGTCGGAGACGGCACCGATGGCCAGGGTGACGGCCGAGTCGCCGTGCCAGCCGTCGAGGATCGCGCCGCAGTCGACGGAGATGATGTCGCCGTCGGCCAGCACCTGCGTCTTCGCCGGGATGCCGTGGACGATCTGCTCGTTCACCGACGCGCAGATCGACGCCGGGAAGCCGTGGTAGCCCTTGAACGACGGCACCGCGCCGGCGTCCCGGATCGTCTGCTCGGCGAGCTCGTCGAGCTCGGCCGTGCTGACACCCGGTTTCGCGATGGCGCGGACCGCCGCGAGCGTGCGGGCGACGACGAGCCCCGCGGCCCGCATCGCCTGCAGCTCGTCCGGGGTCTTGACCTCGATCATGCGCCCACGGCGGAGCACTTGCAGAACACGCAATCCTCCGAGGTTCACGTGCGGTCGCGCAGCGCTTTCAGCACCCGGCCGGAGACCTCGTCCACGCTGCCGACGCCGTCGACGCTGACGAGGATGTCGGCGTAGTACTCCAGCAGCGGCGCGGTGTCCGACACGTAGATCTGCTGGCGGCGGCGGATGACGTCTTCGGTGTCGTCCGCGCGGCCACGGGACATGAGCCGCCCGACGACGACGTCCTCGGGCACCTGCAGCTGGATCACGGCGTCGAGCGAGACGTCGGCGTCGCCCAGGATCTCCCCGAGCACCTCGGCCTGCTTGGTGTTGCGGGGGAAGCCGTCGAGCAGGAAGCCGGCCTTCGCGTCCGGCTCCGCCAGCCGCTCGCGGACCATCTCGTTGGTCACCGAGTCGGGCACGAGCTCGCCGGAGTCGAGGTAGCGCTTGGCCTCCTGGCCCAGCGGGGTCTCCTGGCCGACGTGCGCGCGGAACAGCTCGCCCGTGGAGATGTGCGGGATGCGCAGCTGCTCCGACAGAGCCTCCGCCTGCGTACCTTTGCCCGCGCCGGGCGGACCCACGAGAACCAGCCGCGTCACTTCAAGAACCCTTCGTAGTTGCGCTGCATCAGCTGGCTTTCGATCTGCTTCACGGTGTCGAGCCCGACACCGACCATGATCAGCACAGCCGTGCCACCGAACGGGAAGTTCTGGTTGTTCCCGCTACCGGTCACCGACAGGAAGAAGTTCGGAAGGATCGCGATGATGCCCAGGTACAGCGAACCGGGGAGGGTGATCCGGCCCAGGACGTAGCTCAGGTACTCGGCCGTCGGGCGGCCCGGGCGGATGCCCGGGATGAACCCGCCGAACTTCTTCATCTCTTCCGCACGCTCGTCCACGTTGAACGTGATCGTGATGTAGAAGTACGTGAAGAAGATGATCAGGCCGAAGTACAGCGCGATGTGCACCCAGCTGGACTGGTTCACGATGTAGTTCTTGATGAAGACCTGCCAGCCGGAGTTGCTGTTCTGGTCGCCGACGAGGCGGCTGATCAGGTCCGGCAGGTACAGCAGGGACGACGCGAAGATGACCGGGATGACGCCGGCCTGGTTCACCTTGATCGGCAGGTAGGTCGACGTGCCGCCGTACATCCGGCGGCCGATCATGCGCTTGGCGTACTGCACCGGGATCCGGCGCTGCCCCTGCTCGACGAAGATGACGCTCGCGATGATCACGAGCCCGAAGATGCAGATCATCGTCAGCGCGATGCCACCGCCGTTGGACAGGATGTTCCCGCCCTCGACCGGGATGCGCGCGGCGATGTTCAGGAAGATCAGGACGGACATGCCGTTGCCGACGCCGCGTTCGGTGATCAGCTCGCCGAGCCACATCATGACGGCGGTGCCCGCGGTCATGGTGATGACGATGATCGCCAGCGAGTAGACGCTGTTGTCCGGGATGATCGGCGACTGGCAGTCCGGGAAGAGCTGCTTGCGGTCCGCGAGCGCGACCACGCCGGTGGCCTGCAGGATCGCCAGCGCGACCGTCAGGTACCGGGTGTACTGGGTCAGCTTGCCCTGGCCGGACTGGCCTTCCTTCTTCAGCTCCTCGAACCGCGGGATGACCACGGTCAGCAGCTGGATGATGATGCTCGCCGTGATGTACGGCATGATGCCGGTCGAGAAGAGCGACAGCTGCAGCAGCGCACCGCCGCTGAACAGGTTCAGCAGCTGGTAGACGCCTTCCTGCTGCGCCTGGGAACTACAGGCCTGGACCGCCCCGTAGGAGATCCCGGGTGCCGGAATGGTCGCACCGATTCGGTAGACCGCGACGATGGCTAGCGTGAACAGGATCTTCTTGCGTAGATCCGGCGTCGCGAGAGCCGAGCGGAAGGCGCTGAACACGCGGGGGACCTCCTCGGCGTCGTCGGCCGTCCTCAACCGACGATCGGCTTGGCCGGCACGGTGGCCGGCGGGAACACACAGCACTACTGGCACGCAAGCCAGGAACGCTTCGGGGCACACTCGTCCCGAAGCGTGTCGCCGACTCTAACAGCTTCACAGCGCGTGTCCGCAGTCCGTGTGCGTTTTCCGTACCAAGGTTGCTCCGGCGGGTTGATCCACATCGCCGTCTTGGCCGTATTCCTTGACAGATCGGGCTCAGGCGTTGGACGTCGCGAGCACGCCGGCGAGGCCGACGAGGACCACGCCGGTCCCCCGGTCCACGGTGCGCCGGGTCCGCCGCGTCAGCTCGATCGACTTCAGGCCGGCGCCGACGCCGACGTAGACCGAACCGGCCAGGAACTCGGCCAGCAGGTAGACCGCGCCGAGCAGCGCGATCTGCGCCGGAAAGGGCCCGTGACCTGCGTCGATGAACTGCGGGACGAACGCGGTGAAGATGAGGATGGCCTTGGGGTTGGTGAGCGCGACGCCGAACTCCTTGCGCGTCACGCGCCAGGCGGACGCGGGTCGCGTGTCCGGTTCGGGGACGTCCGTTTCGCCCCGGAATGTCGACCACAGCAGGCGCACGCCGAGGTAGAGCAGGTAGGCGGCACCGGCCCACTTGATGATCGTCAACGCGGTCTCGGACGCGGCCAGCAGCTGCCCCAGCCCGGCCGCGACGGCGGTGATCAACAGGGTGAAGGCGGCCAGCCGGCCGGCCAGCCCGGCGAGGCCGCGGCGGACACCGTGCGTCATCCCGTGGTGAAGACCGAGCAGGTTGTTCGCGCCGGGCGTAAGCGCGATGAGGACAGAAGCCCCGAAGAAGACCAGTAGCCACGACACGTCTTTACGGTAACGGCCGGGGTCAACCGGGTTCTTCGGGCGGGAGGACGGTGATGGCGACGCCGCTCGGCGGGGTCGGGGTGTCGGCGTAGGCGAGGGTCGGGTCGGCCCAGCTCCTGCCCGGCAGCGCGGCGACGACCGCCGCGACGGCGGCCGAGGCGGTGGCGGCGATCAGCAGCCACATGCCGGCGGTGGTGGTGACCTCGAGGTCCATGCCATCGGCCATGGCGGACCACCCGAGCCCGCTCATCCCGACGGTGAGGACGACCCCGCCGGTGAAGAAGGCCCCGGCACCGATGAGCCACCGCCCGCGGCGAGGCCGCGCGAAGGCGGTGAAAGCGGCGACGGCGAGCAGGACGACGGCGAGGATCACCGGGATGCCGAGGGGCGAGGAGGCCTGGTCGGCGGCTTCTTGCCCGGGGATTTCGATCCGGCTGCCCCAGGCGGTCTGGGTGACGGTGAGCTGGGCGTCGAAGTACCGCTGCCGGACGTTGACGTGCTGCTGGAGGCGGAAGAGCGGCAGGAAGAGCCCCCCGGCGGCCATGAGCGCGGCCGCGGCGGTGAGGGCCGGTGGGAGGAAGCGCCGGAGCCTGGAGGTGCCGGCAGGTGCTTCGGGGGCGGCGGGTGGCTGCGGCGCGGGTATGGGGGTCGCGCCGGGTAGGTGGGCGACCGGGAACGGCAGCGGTGTGGCCGGTGGGGGTGCTTGCGGGGCTTGGGTGGGGAAGGCGCTCGGCGGGGCTGCGGCTTGTGCGGGGAACGCGAGCGGATTCGCACTCGGCGGGGTGGCGGACTGGGCCGGGAAGTCCAGCGGATTCGCGCCCGGCGGAGCCGCGGCCTGCGCAGACGAGGCGAGCAGATCCCCGCTCAGCGGGACCGAAGCTTGCGCCGGGAAGGCGAGCGGATCCCCGTTCGGCGGGGCCGTCGCCTGCGCGGGAAAGTCGAGCGGATTCGCGCCCGGCGGAGCCACGGCTTGCGCCGGGAAGTCGAGCGGATCCCCGGTGGACGGGGCTGGACCCTGCGCCGGGAAGGCGAGCAGATCCCCGCTCGGCGGGGCCGGTGTCTCCACCGGGAAGTCGAGCGGATCCCCCGCCGGCTCGACCTCCACCGGGAAGCTCAGCGGCGACCCCGCTCCCGGCTCCACGCCCGCGACCTTCGGCGCCTCCACCGGGAAGCTCAACGGCGACTCGGGCGGCTCGGGCGGCTCCTGCGACGGTCTGTCCACCCCTCCGATCCTCCGTCCGGACCCGCACCGCGGCAAGGAACCTGTCCGGTCAGTCCGCTTCGGGCGGGAGCACCGTGATCACCACTCCCGACGGCGGCGTCGGCGTGTCCGCGTACGCCGCCTCCGGGGTCCGCCCACGCCCGGCGCCCCGCTGGCTCAGCGCCGCCCCCGCCGCCAGCAGGGCCCACGTCCCGGCCGGGGCGTGGTCGAGACCCGGGAACGAGTAGTCGATCCGCCAAGCCCGCAGCGTCGTTCGCGCGATCCGCGAAGGTTCCAGCCCCACGAGCGCTGGTGCCACGAAAGCCCGCACGGGTAACCCCCTCGGAAACGCCGAAGGCCCGCCTGGCGAACCAGACGGGCCTTCGAACGAGAAACCAGCTCAGTTGGTGGTGGCGGAGCCACCAGCCGCTTCGAGCTTCTCCTTGGCGGAGCCGGAGAACGCGTCGGCGGTGACGTTCAGCTTGACGCCGTTCACGTCGCCGTTGCCGAGGACCTTCACCAGCTTGCCCTTGCGGACGAGACCGCCCTTGACGAGCTCGTCGGCACCGATGGTGCCGCCGTCCGGGAAGACGCGGGCGATGTCGCCCACGTTCACCGGCTGGTACTCGGTGCGGAAGCGGTTCTTGAAGCCACGCAGCTTCGGCAGCCGCATGTGGATGGGCATCTGCCCACCCTCGAACCCGGCGGGCACGTTCTTCCGGGCCTTGGTGCCCTTCGTACCGCGACCGGCCGTCTTGCCCTTCGAACCCTCACCACGACCGACGCGCATCTTCTCGCGCTTGGCGCCCGGAGCCGGACGCAGGTGGTGGATCTTGATGGCCGTCATGCCTGGACCTCCTCGACCTCCACCAGGTGGCGGACGGTGTGGATCAGCCCGCGCACCTGGGGGGTGTCTTCACGCACGACGCTCTGGCGGATCTTGCGCAGCCCGAGGGTGCGCAGCGACTCGCGGTGAGCGTGCTTCGTGCCGATCTTGCTCTTGACCTGGGTGACCTTGAGCTGAGCCATGTCAGACCCCCTGGCCCGCGCGCTGGCGCAGCATCCGGGCCGGGGCGACGTCCTCGAGCGGGAGACCGCGGCGGGCCGCGACCTCTTCGGGACGCTGCAGACCCTTCAGGGCCGCCACGGTCGCGTGCACGATGTTGATCGCGTTGTCGGAGCCGAGCGACTTCGACAGCACGTCGTGGACGCCCGCGCACTCCAGCACCGCGCGCACCGGGCCACCGGCGATGACGCCGGTACCGGCGGACGCCGGACGGAGCAGCACGACACCGGCGGCCTCCTCACCCGTGATCGGGTGGGGAATGGTGCCGCCGACGCGGGGAACGCGGAAGAAGTTCTTCTTCGCTTCCTCGACGCCCTTGGCGATGGCCGCGGGAACTTCCTTGGCCTTGCCGTAGCCGACGCCGACCTGACCGTCGCCGTCGCCGACGACCACCAGGGCGGTGAAGCTGAAGCGACGACCACCCTTGACGACCTTGGCGACGCGGTTGATCGTCACGACCTTCTCGAGGTGCGGGGTCTTGTCCTGGGCCGCCCCGCCACGACCGCTGTCGCGCCGGTCACGGCGGTCGCGACGGTCACCGCGGTCGTTGCCGCCCTGCCCGCCGGGTCCACCCTGGCCGCCGCCGAATTGCCGTGTACGTCCCGGCATCAGGCTTTCCTTCCGTTAACAAGCTTCTGCATCGTCAGAACTCCAACCCCGCCTCGCGGGCGGCGTCGGCGAGCGCGGCGATGCGGCCGTGGTAGGCGTTGCCGCCACGGTCGAACACCACAGCCGAGATCCCGGCGTTCTTGGCACGCGCGGCGACGAGCTCCCCGACCTTGGCGGCCTTGGCCTTCTTGTCGCCGTCGAGCGCCCGGACGTCCGCCTCGAGGGTGGACGCCGACGCCAGCGTGTGGCCGGCCAGGTCGTCGATGACCTGCACGGCGATGTGCCGCGAGGACCGCTTGACGACCAGGCGCGGACGCTGGTCCGTGCCCGAGACCTTCTTGCGGAGGCGGAAGTGCCGACGGGCCTTCGCGACGCGGCGGCGGGTCGAGATGTCCTTGCCCACCGGCTTGCGCTTCGTAGTCGTGTCGCTCATGATCACTTACCCGTCTTTCCGACCTTGCGGCGGATCTTCTCGCCCTCGTACCGCAGGCCCTTGCCCTTGTACGGGTCCGGGCGCCGCAGCCGGCGGATGACCGCCGAGATCTGGCCGACCTTCTGCTTGTCGATGCCGGAGACCGAGAACCGGGTCGGGCTCTCCACCTTGAAGGTGATGCCGTCCGGAGCCTCGATCTTCACCGGGTGGCTGTAGCCGAGGGCGAACTCGAGGTCCGAGCCCTTGGCCTGCACGCGGTAACCGACACCGTGGATCTCGAGCTTCTTCTCGTAGCCCGAGGTCACACCCACGACCAGGTTGTTCACCAGGGTGCGGGTGAGGCCGTGCAGAGCCTTGCTGGTGCGCTCGTCGTCCGGGCGCTTGACCAGCAGGGTGCCGTCGTCGTCGCGCTCGACCGAGATCGGCTCGGCGACGGTGTGCTCCAGGGTCCCCTTGGGGCCCTTGACGCTGATGTGCTGACCGTTGATGGTCACCTCGACCCCGGAAGGGACGGCGACCGGCAGCTTTCCGATGCGTGACATGCCTGTACCCCTTCCCTTACCAGACGTAGGCGAGGACTTCGCCGCCCACGCTGTTGCGCTTGGCCTGCCGGTCGGTCTGCAGGCCACCGGACGTCGAAATGATCGCGATGCCCAGGCCGCCGAGCACGGACGGCAGTTCGTTCGATTTGGCGTAGATCCGCAGACCGGGCTTGGAGACGCGCCGCAGGCCGGCGATGCTCCGCTCACGGTTGGGGCCGTACTTGAGCTCGACGACCAGGTTCTTGTGCTTCTCGCCCGGCTCGTCGTGGTAACCCGCGATGTAGCCCTCGCGCTTGAGGATCTCGGCGATGTTCGCCTTGAGCTTCGAGTGCGGGAGCTTGACCTCGTCGTGGTACGCCGAGTTCGCGTTGCGCAGACGTGTCAAGAAGTCTGCGATGGGGTCGGTCATCGTCATGGTGACCTGTCAACCTTTCTCGCCCTGGTTCCCCGCCCCCGAAGGGGCGGGGCCTGTGGCGAACTGGAGTTATAGAAAGAAGCTCTTACCAGCTGGACTTGCGGACGCCGGGCAGCTCACCCGCGTGCGCCATCTCGCGAAGGCAGATCCGGCAGAGCCCGAACTTGCGGAACACGGCGTGCGGGCGGCCGCACCGCTGGCAGCGGGTGTAGGCGCGCACGGCGAACTTCGGCTTCTTCGCGGCCTTGTGGACCAGTGCTTTCTTGGCCATCGGCTCAGTTCTCCTTGAACGGGAAGCCGAGCTTGCGCAGCAGCGCCCGGCCCTCGTCGTCGTTCGTAGCGGTCGTGACGACGGTGACGTCCATGCCGCGGGGGCGGTCGATGGAGTCGGGGTCGATCTCGTGGAACATCGACTGCTCGTTGAGACCGAAGGTGTAGTTGCCGTGGCCGTCGAACTGCTTCGGCGAAAGCCCGCGGAAGTCGCGGATACGCGGCAGCGCGATGGTCAGCAGCCGGTCGAGGAACTCCCACATGCGGTCGCCGCGCAGCGTGACGCGCGCGCCGATCGGCTGGCCCTCGCGCAGCTTGAACTGCGCGATGGACTTGCGAGCCTTCCGGACCTCGGGCTTCTGGCCCGTGATCAGCGCGAGGTCCTTGACCGCGCCCTCGATCAGCTTGCTGTCACGGGCGGCGTCACCGACGCCCATGTTCACGACGACCTTCACCACGCCCGGGATCTGGTGGACGTTGGCGAAGGAGAACTCCGCCTGCAGCTGGCCCTTGATCTCTTCGCGGTAGCGCACCTTGAGGCGGGGCGCGACCTTCTCTGCGGTGGTCATCAGATGTCCTTACCGTTCCGGCGCGAGATCCGGACCTTCTTGCCGTCCTCGCCGATGCGGTAACCCACCCGGGACGGCTTGCCGTCCGAGTCGACGACCATCACGTTGGAGACGTGGATCGGGGCCTCCTGCGTGACGATGCCACCGGACTGCGCACCGCGCTGGGTCTGGGTGATCCGCGTGTGCTTCTTGATCCGGTTCACGCCCTCGACCAGCACGCGGTCGCGCTCGGGGTAAGCCTGGATGACCTTGCCCTTGGCGCCCTTGTCCTTGCCGGCGATGACGACGACCGTGTCGCCCTTCTTCACCTTCATCACAGCACCTCCGGCGCGAGCGAAATGATCTTCATGAACTTTCGGTCGCGCAGCTCGCGGCCCACCGGGCCGAAGATGCGGGTGCCCCGGGGCTCGTTGTCGTTCTTGATGAGCACGGCGGCGTTCTCGTCGAACCGGATGTAGGAACCGTCCGGACGACGGCGCTCCTTGACCGTGCGGACGATGACGGCCTTGACGACATCGCCCTTCTTCACCCCGGCAGCCGGGATGGCGTCCTTCACGGTGGCGACGATGATGTCGCCGATGCCGGCGTAGCGCCGCCCGGAACCACCGAGAACCCGGATGCAGAGGATTTCCTTCGCACCCGTGTTGTCGGCTACCCGAAGCCGCGACTCCTGCTGGATCACGTCAACTCCTGTATGTCGCGCCGGTTCTCGCCCGCTGGTGAGGATTCACCTTGGCGAGCCTTGCGGAACTAAAGACTCCGAAGAGCCCTGCTTACTTGGCCTTCTCCACGATCTGCACCAGGCGCCACCGCTTCGATGCCGACAGCGGGCGGGTCTCCATCAGGGTGACCCGGTCGCCCACGCCCGCCTCGTTGTTCTCGTCGTGCACCTTGACCTTGGTGGTGCTGCGGACGACCTTCGAGTAACGGGGGTGCTTCTTGCGGTCCTCGAGCTCGACCACGATCGTCTTGTTCATCTTGTCCGAGACGACGTAGCCCTCGCGGACCTTGCGGTCGTTCCGGGCCGGCGTCTCGGTGGTGGGCTCGCTCATGCGGCACCTTCACTCTCGGCGTCGGGGGCAACGGACAGGCCGAGTTCGCGCTCGCGCATGACCGTGTAGATCCGCGCGATGTCCGTGCGGACCGTGCGCAGACGGCGGTTGTTGTCGAGCTGTCCGGTCGCCATCTGGAAGCGGAGGTTGAAGAGCTCCTCCTTGTATTCCTTCAGACGCAGGACGAGCTCTTCCGCGGTGAGCTCACGCAGCTCCGATGCCAGAGCACCAGCGTTCGCCATCAGAACTCACCACCTTCACGGGTCACGATGCGGCACTTCATGGGCAGCTTGTGGATCGCGCGGCGGAGCGCCTCACGGGCGGTCTCCTCGTTCGGGAACGAGATCTCGAACATCACGCGGCCCGGCTTCACGTTCGCGATCCACCACTCGGGCGAACCCTTACCGGAACCCATGCGGGTTTCCGCCGGCTTCTTCGTCAGCGGGCGGTCCGGGTAGATGGTCGTCCACACCTTGCCGCCACGCTTGATGTGACGGGTCATGGCGATACGAGCGGACTCGATCTGCCGGTTCGTCACGTAGCTGTGCTCAAGCGCCTGGATGCCGTACTCGCCGAAGCTGACCTTCGTGCCACCCTTGGCGGCGCCGTGGCGCTTCGGGGAGTGCTGCTTCCGGTGCTTGACCCTGCGCGGGATGAGCACGTCTCAGCCCTCCGTCTTTTCTGCGGTCTCGGTGGCCGGAGCCGCCGGGGCCTCGGTCGTGGCCGCAGCGGCGGCGCGACCGGCTTCGGTCGAGGTGGCGGTCGTGCCCGAGGCGCCGGAACGACGCGGGCGGGACGGCCGGTCGCTGCGGTCGCGGTCGCGACCACCGCGCGGCGCGCGCTCGGCGGCGTCACGGGCTTCGCGAGCCTTCAGGCCACCGACGAGCTCACCCTTGTAGATCCACACCTTGACGCCGATGCGACCGAACGTCGTCTTGGCCTCGAAGAAGCCGTAGTCGATGTCGGCGCGCAGCGTGTGCAGCGGGACGCGGCCATCGCGGTAGTGCTCGGAGCGGGACATCTCGGCACCGCCGAGACGACCGCCGCACTGCACGCGGATGCCCTTGACCTGCGGCGAGCGCATGGAGGTCTGGATCGCCTTCCGCATCGCGCGGCGGAACGCCACGCGGTTGGAAAGCTGCTCCGCGACCGCCTGGGCGACCAGCTGGGCGTCGGCCTCGGGGTTCTTGACCTCGAGGATGTTCAGCTGGACCTGCTTCTTGGTCAGCTTCTCCAGCGCGCCGCGGATCCGGTCGGCCTCCGCGCCGCGGCGGCCGATGACGATGCCCGGCCGGGCGGTGTGGATGTCGACGCGAACCCGGTCACGGGTGCGCTCGATCTCGACCTTGGAGATGCCCGCGCGCTCCATGCCGGTGGCGAGGAGCTTGCGGATCTTGACGTCCTCGGCCACGTACTCGGCGTACTGCTTGTCGGCGTACCAGCGCGACTTCCAGTCCGTGGTGATACCCAGGCGGAAACCGTGCGGGTTGATCTTCTGGCCCACTACCGGCCACCTGCCTTCTTCTTGCTCTGAGCCTTCTGCGCGACGGCCGGACGCGACTCCACCTCGACGGTGATGTGGCTGGTCCGCTTGCGGATCCGGTACGCACGGCCCTGGGCCCGCGGGCGGATCCGCTTGAGGGTGGGGCCCTCGTCGGCGTACGCGTTCTTGACCCAGAGCGTCTCCGGGTCCAGCTGAAGGTTGTTCTCGGCGTTGGCCACGGCGCTGGCGAGCACCTTCGCGACCGGCTCGCTGGCCGCCTGCGGGGCGAACCGGAGCACGGCCAAGGCGTCGGCGGCGCTACGTCCCTTGATGAGCTCGATCACCCGGCGCACCTTGGTCGGCGAGTCCCGGACGAAGCGAGCCCGCGCGTACGCCGTAGGCAGTTCAGCCTCGGTCGTCACGTCGTTCTGGGCGTTCATCGCTACTTCCTGTCTGGTTTCGTGCCCGCTCAGCGGCGGCGCGACTTGCGGTCGTCCTTGATGTGACCCTTGAAGGTCCGCGTCGGGGCGAACTCGCCCAGCTTGTGACCCACCATGGCCTCGGTGACGAACACCGGGACGTGCTTGCGGCCGTCGTGCACGGCGATCGTGTGTCCCAGGAAGTCCGGGATGATCGTCGAGCGTCGCGACCAGGTCTTGATGACCGTCTTCTTACCCGATTCGTTCAGCGCGTCCACCTTCTTGAGCAGGTGGTCGTCCACGAACGGGCCCTTCTTGAGGCTACGTGGCATGTTGTTCTACCTCCCTGCTCAGCGCTTGTTCTTGCCGGTACGCCGGCGGCGGACGATGAGGGCGTCGCTCGGCTTGCGCCGGCGCGTACGACCCTCGGGCTTGCCGTTCGGGTTGACGGGGTGACGACCACCGGACGTCTTGCCCTCGCCACCACCGTGCGGGTGGTCGACCGGGTTCATGACGACACCACGGACCGTGGGGCGCTTGCCGCGCCAGCGGTTGCGGCCGGCCTTGCCCCAGTTGATGTTGGCGTGCTCGGAGTTGCCGACCTCGCCGACCGTGGCGCGGTTGCGCACGTCCACGTTGCGGATCTCACCCGAGGGGAGACGCAGCTGGGCGTACGGACCGTCCTTGGCGACGAGCTGCACCTTCGCGCCCGCGGACCGCGCCATCTTCGCGCCGCCGCCGGGGCGGAGCTCGATCGCGTGGATCACGGTGCCGACCGGGATGTTGCGCAGCGGCAGGTTGTTGCCCGGCTTGATGTCGGCCCGGGGGCCGTTCTCGACGGTGTCGCCCTGCTTCAGCTTCTCCGGCGCGATGATGTAGCGCTTCTCGCCGTCGGCGTAGTGCAGCAGCGCGATGCGAGCGGACCGGTTGGGGTCGTACTCGATGTGCGCGACCTTGGCGGGGATGCCGTCCTTGTCATTGCGACGGAAGTCGATGACGCGGTAAGCGCGCTTGTGGCCGCCACCCTTGTGCCGGGTGGTGATCTTGCCGGACGAGTTGCGACCGCCCGAACCGCTCAGCGGACGAAGCAGCGACTTCTCCGGGGTGGAGCGGGTGATCTCGGCGAAGTCCGAGACGCTCGAACCGCGACGACCCGGGGTCGTCGGCTTGTACTTGCGGATGCCCATTGTCAGCTCAGTCCTTTACGCGGTGGGTCCGCCGAAGATCTCGATCGCCTTGCTTTCGGGCGAAAGAGTCACGATGGCGCGCTTGGTGTCCTTGCGCTTGCCGAAGCCCGCGCGAGTCCGCTTCCGCTTGCCCTGGCGGTTGGCCGTGTTGACGCTGACCACCTTGACGCCGAACACCTTCTCGACCGCGATCTTGATCTGGGTCTTGTTGGCGTCCGGGCGGACGATGAACGTGTACTTGTGGTCCTCGAGCAGCCCGTAGGACTTCTCGGAGATGACCGGCGCGAGCAGGATGTCGCGGGGGTCCGGAATGGCGACCGAACTCACTTCTCGTCACTCCCTTCCGTGACCTCGCCCGACCGCGCGGAAGCCTTGACGGTCTTACCGCGGACGGGGCCGGCGACGAACGCGTCGTACGCGGCCTTGGTGAACACGACGTCGTCGTTGACCAGAACGTCGTAGGTGTTGAGCTGGTCCGCCCAGAGGATGTGCACCTCGGGCAGGTTCCGCAGGGAAACCCAGCTCAGCTCGTCGGCCCGGTCCAGCACCACGAGCACGCGCTTCGCGGCCGTGACGGCGGCGAGGGCGGTCTTGGCGGCCTTGGTCGACGGCTTCTCACCGGTCACCAGCTCGGTGACGACGTGCAGCTGGCCGGCGCGCGCCCGGTCGGAGAGGGCGCCACGCAGGGCGGCGGCCTTCATCTTCTTCGGGGTGCGCTGCGAGTAGTCACGCGGCGTGGGGCCGTGGACGACGCCACCGCCGACGAACTGCGGCGCGCGGGTCGAACCCTGGCGGGCACGGCCGGTGCCCTTCTGCCGGTACGGCTTCTTGCCGCCACCGGAGACCTCACCACGGGTCTTCGTGTCGTGCGTGCCCTGGCGCGCGGCGGCCTGCTGGGCCACCACCACCTGGTGCATCAGCGCGACATTGGCCTGCACGTCGAAGATCTCCTCGGGGAGGTCCACGGTGCCGTCGGCTTTACCGGCCGGGGTCTTCAGCTCGACGCTTGTCATTCGGAGTTACCACCCTTCGCGGCGCTGCGCACGAACAGCAGGCCGCCCTTGGGACCGGGCACGGCGCCCTTGATCAGCAGCAGGCCGTCCTCGGCACGCACGGCGTGCACGGTCAGGTTCTGCGTGGTGACCCGGTCGTTGCCCATCCGGCCCGCCATGCGCAGGCCCTTGAAGACGCGGCCGGGGGTGGCGCAGCCACCGATCGAACCCGGCTTGCGGTGCACGGCCTGGGCACCGTGGCTCGCGCCTTGGCCCTTGAAGCCGTGGCGCTTCATGACACCGGCGTAGCCCTTGCCCTTGCTGGTACCGGTCACGTCGACCTCGACGCCGGCGGCGAACACCTCGGCGGTGATCTCCTGGCCGACCTCGTAGGTCTCGGCGTCAGTGGTACGCAGCTCCGCGAGGAAGCGCCGCGGGGTCACGCCCGCCTTGTCGTAGTGGCCGGTGCGCGGCTTGTTCACCTTGCGCGGGTCGACCGCGCCGAACGCCAGCTGCACGGCCTTGTAGCCGTCCTTCTCCTGGGTCCGAACCTGGGTGACCACGTTCGGACCGGCCTTCACGACGGTGACCGGGACAACCCGGTTCTGCTCGTCGAAGACCTGGGTCATGCCGAGCTTGGTGCCCAGGATGCCCTTCATCTGCCTGTCAGACATGAGTCTCTTATCTCCGCCGCTCGCCCAACGCTTACTGGATGTTGACGTCGACGCTCGCCGGCAGGTCGATGCGCATGAGCGCGTCGACCGTCTTCGGCGTCGGGTCGAGGATGTCGATCAGACGCTTGTGCGTGCGCATCTCGAAGTGCTCGCGCGAGTCCTTGTACTTGTGCGGCGAGCGGATGACGCAGTAAACGTTCTTCTCGGTGGGCAGCGGCACCGGCCCGACGACCCGGGCGCCGGTGCGCGTGACCGTCTCCACGATCTTGCGCGCCGAGGTGTCGATCGCCTCGTGGTCGTAGGCCTTGAGCCGGATGCGGATCTTCTGTCCCGCCATGGTGGCTGCTCGTTCCTTGTCGTCTCGTGCCGCTATCTCACAAACCCCGCCGGGTGTTCCCACCCTGAGCCTGGGTTTCCGCAGTTCAACGGCCCTGTCCCCGGTCCACGCGGTCGGGCGTGTCGCGCCCGACGCACAGACGGATCCCGCGGGATCGTCGTCTTGCCTGGTCTTCCTCAACGTGAGGAGGCTATGAGCCGGCTGACCGTCTCACTGCCTTTGCCCGCTCGCCTGCAACCCGAAGGAAGAGCTCGGCGGACCGTGGCCACTCGCACCGAGGCGGCCGGACCCTCGCAAGGATCGGCCGCCCCAGGACGAGCAACCTGAATAGTGTCGCACACGTGATTTGACGCCCCTGACCCGGGGGTGTATTACCCCCGGGCGGGGCGCCGAATCACTTGATGATCTTGGTGACCTGACCCGCACCGACGGTGCGGCCGCCCTCGCGGATCGCGAAGCGCAGGTTCTCGTCCATGGCGACCGGCTGGATCAGCTGCACCGAGATGTCGGTGTTGTCGCCCGGCATGACCATCTCGGTGCCCTCGGGGAGGGTCACGACGCCGGTCACGTCGGTGGTGCGGAAGTAGAACTGCGGGCGGTAGTTGTTGAAGAACGGGGTGTGACGGCCACCCTCGTCCTTCGACAGGATGTAGACCCGGCCCTCGAAGTCGGTGTGCGGGGTGGTGGTACCCGGCTTCACGACGACCTGGCCGCGCTCGACGTCCTCGCGCTTGATGCCGCGGAGCAGGAGGCCGACGTTGTCGCCCGCCTGGCCCGAGTCGAGCAGCTTGCGGAACATCTCGACACCGGTGACAGTCGTCTTCTGCGACTTCTCCTTGATGCCGACGATCTCGACCTCTTCGTTCACGTTGACCACGCCACGCTCGACGCGGCCGGTGACGACGGTGCCGCGACCGGTGATGGTGAAGACGTCCTCGATCGGCATGAGGAACGGCTTGTCGAGCTCACGCACCGGGTCCGGCACGTTGTCGTCGACGGCGGTCATCAGCTCGAGAACGGCTTCGCCCCACTTCTCGTCGCCCTCGAGGGCCTTGAGGCCCGAGACGCGCACGACCGGAGCGTCGTCGCCCGGGAACTCCTGCGAAGACAGCAGCTCGCGGACCTCCAGCTCGACGAGCTCGAGGATCTCCTCGTCGTCGACCATGTCGGCCTTGTTCAGCGCGACCACGATGTAGGGCACGCCGACCTGGCGGGCGAGCAGCACGTGCTCACGGGTCTGCGGCATCGGGCCGTCGGTCGCGGCCACGACCAGGATCGCGCCGTCCATCTGGGCGGCACCGGTGATCATGTTCTTGATGTAGTCCGCGTGACCGGGGGCGTCGACGTGCGCGTAGTGACGCTTCTCGGTCTGGTACTCGACGTGCGAGATGTTGATCGTGATACCGCGCTGGCGCTCTTCGGGCGCGTTGTCGATCTGGTCGAACGCACGCGACTCGTTGAGCTCGGGGTACTTGTCGTGCAGAACCTTGGTGATCGCCGCGGTCAGCGTGGTCTTGCCGTGGTCGACGTGACCGATGGTCCCGATGTTGACGTGCGGCTTGCTCCGCTCGAACTTCGCCTTCGCCACTGGAATGTCCTCCTGGACTGGTTTCGCTTTGTGCTCGGAGGGCAGCGTGGCTGCTGCCCTCCGAATGTTCCTTCGTCGGTGCTAGCGGACGTTCAGGAGAGTCCCTTAATGCCCGCGCGCGGTGAGGGGTTTTACTCCCCCGTCGCCTTCGCGATGATTTCCTTCGCGACGTTCGCGGGAACCTCGGCGTAGGAGTCGAACACCATGGAGTAGTTCGCCCGGCCTTGCGTGCGGGACCGGAGGTCACCGACGTAGCCGAACATCTCCGACAGCGGGACCAGCGCCTTCACGACGCGGGTACCCGACCGCTCCTCCATGGCCTGGATCTGACCACGGCGGGAGTTGAGGTCACCGATGACGTCACCCATGTAGTCCTCGGGCGTGGTCACCTCGACCGCCATCATCGGCTCCAGGATCACCGGGCCGGCCTTCTTCGCGGCTTCCTTCATCGCCATGGAACCGGCGATCTTGAACGCCATCTCCGAAGAGTCGACCTCGTGGTAAGCACCGTCCAACAGGGTGAACTTCAACCCGACGAGCGGGTAGCCGGCCAGGACGCCGTACTGCATCGCGTCCTGCGCGCCCGCGTCGACCGACGGGATGTACTCCCGCGGCACGCGACCACCGGTCACCTTGTTGTCGAACTCGTAGAGCGCGCCGTCGGTGCGCTCGAGCGGCTCCAGCTTCACGATGACCTTCGCGAACTGGCCGGAACCACCGGTCTGCTTCTTGTGGACGTAGTCGAGCTTGTCCACCGTCTTCTTGATCGTCTCGCGGTAGGCGACCTGCGGCTTGCCGATGTTCGCCTCGACCTTGTAGTCGGACTTCATCCGGTTCACCAGCACCTCGAGGTGCAGCTCGCCCATGCCCGCGATGATCGTCTGGCCGGTGTCCTCGTCCAGCTTGACCTGGAACGTCGGGTCCTCTTCGGCCAGCTTCTGGATCGCCAGGGACAGCTTCTCCTGGTCGGCCTTCGTCTTCGGCTCGATCGCGACCCGGATGACCGGCTCGGGGAACGTCATCGACTCCAGCACGATCGGGTTCTGCGGGTCCGCCAGGGTGTCACCCGTGGTGGTGTCCTTCAGCCCGATGACCGCGTAGATGTGGCCGACCTGGGCGTCGTCGACCGGGTTCTCCTTGTTGGAGTGCATCTGGAAGATCTTCCCGATGCGCTCCTTGCGCTCCTTGGTCGCGTTGATGACCTGCGCCCCGGCGGCGACCTTGCCCGAGTACACCCGGATGTAGGTCAGCTTGCCGAAGAACGGGTGCGCGGCGATCTTGAACGCGAGCGCGGAGAACGGCTCGTCGACCGAAGCGGTGCGCGTGGCCGGGGTCTCCCCGTCGGTCAGCGTGCCCTCGACCGGCGGCATGTCCAGCGGCGACGGCAGGTAGTCGATGACCGCGTCGAGCATGGGCTGGACGCCCTTGTTCTTGAACGCGGAACCGGCCAGCACCGGGAAGACGTCCCGCGTGATGGTGAGCTTGCGGATGCCGGACTTGATCTCGGCCTCCGTCAGCTCCTCACCCTCGAGGAACTTCTCCATCAGCGCGTCGTCCGCCTCGGCGACGGTCTCGACGAGCTTCTCGCGGTACTCCGCAGCCTTCTCGGCCAGCTCGGCCGGGATCTCCTCGACGGAGTAGTCCTCGCCCTTCTGGACCTCGCCGCGCCAGGTCAGCGCCTTCATGCGGACCAGGTCGACGACGCCTTCGAAGTCGTTCTCGGCGCCGATCGGGAGCTGGATGACCAGCGGCCGGACGCCGAGGCGCTCGACGATGGTCTT
Organism: Amycolatopsis sp. NPDC114478; assembly: GCF_055633805.1. NCBI lineage: Bacteria > Bacillati > Actinomycetota > Actinomycetes > Pseudonocardiales > Pseudonocardiaceae > Amycolatopsis > Amycolatopsis sp. NPDC114478. The sequence goes on from NZ_JBVKDO010000003.1 coordinate 284,627, forward strand.
CACGGTGTAGTAGAAGTCCGCGCCCAGCTTGTCCATCTTGTTGACGAAGCAGATGCGCGGGACGTCGTACTTGTCCGCCTGCCGCCAGACCTGCTCGGACTGCGGCTCGACGCCTTCCTTGCCGTCGAAGACGGCGACCGCACCGTCGAGCACCCGCAGGTTCCGCTCCACCTCGACGGTGAAGTCGACGTGCCCGGGGGTGTCGATGATGTTGATCTGGTGGTCGTCCCAGAAGGTGGTGGTCGCAGCCGAGGTGATGGTGATACCCCGCTTCTGCTCCTCCTCCATCCAGTCCATGGTGGCGGCGCCGTCGTGGACTTCACCGATCTTGTAGTTGACCCCGGTGTAGAACAGGATCCGCTCGGTGGTGGTCGTCTTGCCGGCGTCGATGTGGGCCATGATGCCGATGTTGCGGACCTTGTTCAGGTCGGTCAGCACTTCACGTGCCACGAGAGTGTTCCCCTGTTCTCAAGCTTGGGGCCCGGCATGGCTTGGTCGACAGCCGGGCGGTCATCACCAGCGGTAGTGCGCGAAGGCCCGGTTGGACTCGGCCATCTTGTGCGTGTCCTCGCGACGCTTCACGGAGGCCCCGAGGCCGTTCGACGCGTCCAGGAGCTCGTTCTGCAGGCGCTCGATCATCGTCTTCTCGCGGCGGGCCTGCGAGAAGGAGACCAGCCAGCGCAGCGCCAGGGTCGTCGAGCGACCCGGCTTGACCTCGATCGGCACCTGGTAGGTGGCGCCACCGACGCGGCGGCTCTTCACCTCGATGGTGGGCTTCACGTTGTCGAGAGCGCGCTTCAGCGTGACGACCGGGTCGGTGCCCGTCTTCTCGCGAGCGCCTTCGAGCGCGCCGTACACGATGCGCTCGGCCAGGGACCGCTTCCCGTCCTTCAGCACCTTGTTCACCAGCTGGGTGACCAGCGGGGAGGCGTAGACGGGGTCGGAGATCAGCGGCCGCTTCGGGGCCGGACCCTTGCGGGGCATTAGCTCTTCTCCTTCTTCGCGCCGTACCGGCTGCGCGCCTGCTTGCGGTTCTTGACACCCTGCGTGTCGAGCGAACCGCGGATGATCTTGTAACGGACACCCGGAAGGTCCTTCACACGACCACCGCGCACGAGCACCATCGAGTGCTCCTGCAGGTTGTGGCCCTCACCGGGGATGTAGGCGGTGACCTCGATGCCGCTGGTCAGCTTCACACGCGCGACCTTGCGCAGCGCCGAGTTCGGCTTCTTGGGGGTCGTGGTGTACACGCGAGTGCACACGCCACGCCGCTGCGGGCTCCCCTTGAGGGCCGCGGTCTTCTGCTTGGCAGCCTTGTCCTGGCGGCCCTTGCGGACCAGCTGCTGGATCGTGGGCAATGGACCAGCTTCCTGTCGTGATCTGCTTCTTCGTGTCTTCACCGGCCCCCGCGGTCGGGCGTGTCGGCCCGCGTCACGGTCTCTCGACCGGTAACTTCCCGGAGGGATTTTCCGTCGGAACTCCGACCTGCCGAAGCCGGTGACCGGGTGCCTGAGCACCCCGCCCATGCGCACGGCACGCGGAGCGGCCCGACGCCTGCCGGGCACGGTCTCCAAAGATACCCGCCCGGGTCCGGACGGAACGCGGCGGGGGGTCTGAAGGTCGGCGAACCTCCAGCCTACCTCCCGGCACCGCCCGGCCGGGGGATGTTCCGGAGTCCGGTCGCGGTGGCGTGGTTTCCCCGCCCGCCAGGGCCGGTTCCCCCGGGTTTCCGACGCCGGGTGCGCCCGGCACGGACTCCCCCGCACCGATTGCAACACCGCCGGCCTCGGGAATGTTCCGCGGCCGGCCGGCTGCCACGAACGACTCGTCCGCGGCGCCGGAGGTCCCGGATGAGTCGTTCGCGACGGTGGATCCCGGCGTGCGCGACCTGCCGGGCAGCCCTCCAGCTCATCCGGCGTGGCAGGCCCGCCTCAGCGGCCCCGGCTGCCCCGGCTTGGCAGGCCCGGCCCGGCAGGCCCGGCTCGCCGGCGCGTCAGCCGCGCTCCGTGGGCCTGGACCGGGCCCGGCTGGGCGAGCCCGGCTCCCCCGACTCAGTCCTCGTCGGGCTTCGCGTGGTCCGGCTTGCCCGGGTTCGGGTCGCGCGAGAGGTCGATGAGCGGGTGCACCCCGGCCCCCTCCGGCGCCGCGTGGCTGCCCGTCGACTTCGGTTCTTCGTCGGGCCGGCCGGCCCCTTCGCTGCTGCTCATCACGCACTCCTAGCGCTGTTCCCCTGCTTCCCCTTGCGGCCGCAACCTACCCATTACCCGACCGGGTGACGCAGTGGGATCGGATCCGGCGTTCCGTACGTCACACCGTCGCCGAGCGGCCACGATGGGTGGCGGGCAGCAGTGCCCGCGACCCTGTGAACCGTCAGCGGCGGCGCGTCGTGAGGTGCGTCAAGGCCGCCGACAGCGCGAACACCAGCCCCAGCCCGACGATGTAAGGGCCGGCCAGCAGGGCGAACCCCGCGCCGATGTTGGCGTCGGCCGGCTCGGACGCCTGGAACCCGATCGCGCCCACCGACAGCAGGATCGCGCCCACCGTGATCAGCAGGACGGCCACCACCGTCAGGCGCTTCGTGACAGTCGTCATGCGCCCATCGTGCCCGGGGGCCGCCGAATTCGCTGGACAGCGAGCCCAGGATGAGGACGTGAACTGGACGATCACCCAGATCGACGTCGCCCACCCGGACGCCGTCGCGATCATGCGTGAGTACATGGACGAAGTCGCTTCGCGCTACTACGGACGCCAGGTCACCGAAGCCGAGATCGACCAGGGCGTCGCCGACGAGCCCGGCACCGACCTGATGGCCCCGACCGGCGCCTTCCTCGTCGGACGGCGGGACGGCGTCGTCGCGGGCTGCGCCGGCACCCGGGTCGTCGCGCCGGGGATCAGCGAGCTGACCAAGGTCTTCGTGAAGCACGCCCACCGCGGCAGCGGCGGCGCCCCCGCGCTGGTGACGGCCGCCGAGGACGCGGCGCGGCGGCTCGGGTCGCGGCTCATGCGGCTCGACACGCGCCACGACCTCGTCGAAGCCCGCGCGCTGTACGCGAAGCTCGGGTACGCCGAGGTCGAGCCGTTCAACGACGACAAGTTCGCCGAGCACTGGTTCGAGAAGGCCCTCGGCTGACGCAGGCGGCCCCTCGGGGGCGAGGGGCCGCCGTCGCCGTCAGAAGGAGGGCAGGAGCTTGCCCGGCACGCCGTTGACCGACTGGATCAGGCCGAGCACCGGGACGCCGAGCGGCGCGAACGTCCAGATGTTGTTCAGGCCACTGGTGTCCGGCTCGTCGACCACGACGACACCGGGGCCGTCGGCGGCCAGCGCCGGCGTCGCCGCGCCGAACAGGGCCGCACCGGCGAGGACCGCGACAGCGAGGGTCTTCTTCATGGGTTGTCTGCCTTTCAGGAAACAGCGGTGATCAGGTCGAAGACGGGCGCGAGCAGGCCGACCGGCTGGCCGACCGGCCCGAGCACGCTGCCGAGGTCGACGCCGGGCACGAGCCAGACGGAACCGTCGGTCGGGTCGGCGGACGCCACCCCCGCGGCCAGGCCGGTGAACGCCGTCGCCGCGGCCAGCGGCAGCAGCACGCGGGCAGCAAGACGCTTCATGCGTTTTCCTTTCCTCTCAAGGGTTTTCAGCGGAGAACCGACGTGATCGGCACGATGGTTCCGTCGGGCACCCACTGGCCCGCGTAGTCGCGGTCCATCACCATTCCGGTGGCGTGGGGTTCGGTGGGGTACATCGGCATGGCGTTGACCTGGGCGGCGGCGAAGATCTGCACGTCCCCCGCGGCCCGGTCGGCGCCGAGCCAGGTCCGGAAGCCGCCGAGCGTCGGGCTTTCGCCGCCGAAGCGGTCGCCGACCGCCACGGCGTACCCGACCGCGGTCGCCTCCCGCGGGTCGAACCGCAGCGGCAGCGACGCGCTCGCGACGGCGTTGACGATCGGCCCGTTCAGCAGCCACGGCGCCAGGTAGAGCCCGTACTGGTGGGTGGGTTCGAGGCGCTGCAGCTCGGCGGCCCGCGTCATCGCGGTGTAGCCAGCCGCCCAGCCGGAGACGACGACCAGCGCGGTGTCGGGCCCGGCGTCCGGCCGCACGGCCAGCCCGGTCCGCGCCGCGGTTTCGCGCACCAGCTTCGCCGCCGCGACCCCGCGCGGCGAGTCGTCTTCGACGAGCGTGAGCGCGGCCGGCTTCCGCCCGGCCAGGAACTCGACGAGCTTGACCAGCGCGCCGCTGTCGTCCAGCGTCAGCGCGTCGGACGGGCACGCGCTCAGCACGTCGGCGCGGCCGGCGACCAAGCCGCCGAGCGCCGCGGACGCGCATTCCGGCGCGTCCGCCTCGGCGATCGCCGGGCCGGGGGCGGTCCCCGCGTCGACCTCGACGACCGTCGTCGCGTCGCCGCGGCGGATCTCCAGGTCGCTGCGGCCGGGCGGTAAGTCGACATCGGCCCACGTGCCCTCGGCGCCGGGCCGCGCGACGGCCTTCGTGATCAGCCCGCCGCGGACTCCCGCCGAGAGGTCGTCGCCCGCGCTCGCCGGGAAGTGGACGACGTTGCGGCCCGGCCGCTGCGGGCTGACGAGCACCGGGAACCCGGCCTCGTCGGCGAGCAGCGGCACGCCCGGCACGGGCAGCGGCGGCGGCGCGGGGATCGCGCCGAGCGCGCTCCACGCGACGAACCCGAGCGCGACACCGAGCACGCCGAACCGGTAAGCACGCTCGCGCAGGACCGCCGCGAGCCCGGTGACGACCAGCGGGACGACCACGACAGCGACCACCGCGAGCCCGAAGACCGTCGTGTAGAGCCGCCGGTCGAAGCCGAGGCCGGACAGGCCGAACCGGACCGCGCCGGCTAGGACCAGCAGGCCGCCGAGAGTGAGCGCGAGGGGCCCGGGCCGGACGGCCGCCGTCGTCACCGGCCCGAGCAGCGCGAAGCCGAACCACACGGCCGCCCCGGCGACGAACACGGTGTCGATCGCGAACTCGATGCCGGTGCCGCCGAGCGACGTCTCCAGCACGACGAGCGCCAGCAGCGCGGCCGACGTCCAGCGGGTGGCCCGCGGGAGGACCGGCACCGCCACCGCGAGCACGACGTGGATCGCCAGCGCGACCACGTTGACGTCGGCGACGAAGGCCGACACGACGGCGAGCAGCGCCGAGACCCCGCCGAGGACGTACAGCGTGCGGCGAGCCGGCACCGGCCCCCGCACCAGGCCGCCACCGGCGAGGAACGCCGTGGACAGCAGCAGGGCCAGCCGGAGCACCAGCGCCAAGACGTCCACAGTGGACGAACCGGTGGGCGCGGAGTGGTCGTGTTCCATCGGGACCTTCCGGGGAGAGGCGGGCGGGGTCGCGGACGGCCCCGCCCGCGTCGGCTACTTGACGTTCGCGTCGGCGACCACGAACAGCTCGGAGTGCGGCTTGGCGTTGCCGAAGTCCCCGTGCGGCCACGACTTGCGGTTGAAGTTGATGCCGACCTGGCCGGTGAACTCGTCCCGGAAGTTCGAGTCGACCGACACCTTCCCGTCCGGGCCGAGGTTCAGCAGGTTGACCTTGTGGTCACCGTCCAAACCGGACCGCGCGACGAAGTAGTTCGAGACCGCGAGGTGCTGCGGCGACGTCGTTTCGTGGTAGAAGCCGTCGTCGCCGAGCGCGAAGTTGTCGTAGGCGCCCCAGTGCGGGCCCGCGCCCGGCGTGCCGGGGTTGATCGGGGCCGCGCCGACGACGGTCGGCAGGTCGCCGCCCCCGCCCTGCTGCGCCTTCGCCTTCGTGTCGACCCGGCCTTCGATGTCCTCGATCCGGTCGCCGGCGTTGACCAGCTTCTGGATGTCGAGGACGTAGACGCCGCCGGTGGTGCCGGGGTCGTCGGCCGAGAGCGTGCCCTTCTGCCGCCCGACGATCGCGCGGTAGAGGTACTTGTCGTCCGGGCTCGTCTGGATCCAGCCGCCGTTGGAGCTGGCGCCGTTCGAGTCGTTGTTCGCGTAGATGGACTTGTTCGCGGCGCCGTCGTCGAACACCTCGATCCAGTGCGGCTCCTTCGCGGTGATGTCCGGCGTGTAGAACACCGCGCCGCCCTGCATGGTCTGGGCGAACGCGCCCTTGTGGCCCGGCAGGTTGGTCACCGTGGTCTCCATGACCGCGCGGCTCTCGGCGTGCAGCGGGTCGGCCGGATCGGCGCGCGGGCCGTCCTGCAGGTACGACACCGACTTCAGCTTCGGGTGGTTGCGGTCGGAGATGTCCCAGGTCCGCACGGTCGGCCGGCGCAGGTACGGCGACGGCTGCTTCACCGGGTCGAGGATGATGTTGCGCGGCTCGGCGTAGTCGCTCGTGACGAGCGTGTTCAGGTCCTCGCGAGCCTGGACGCCGTGCGGGTTGGCGCAGGTCGGCGTGCCCAGCTGCGGCAGGTTGTCGCAGAGCTTCTTGTTGTCGCCCTGCGGGGTCGCCGCCGGGGACTCCGAGAGCACCTGCGCGTTCTGTCCGAAGTGGACGACCTCGCCGGGGCTGCCCGCGAAGCCGTTGCCGATCTGGGTGGAGCCGTCGGCGTAGGTGTGCGGCCCGGGCACGACCGGGCCGCCCATGTACGTGCCGTACGCGGTGCCGTCCTTGAGCACCCAGTAGGCGTCGGGGACGCTGCCGCCGAGCGTGTTCGTCGGCAGGCTGACGCCCTTGAGCTTCAGCTGCGGCAGCGCGCTGACGTCGAAGGCGTACGTCGCCGCGGCGAACAGCGCGCCCGCGTAGATCGTGTCGCCCTTGTGCCACACGTACTGCATGTGGTGCGGCTCGTTTTCGACCAACGGGCCGACGGTCGCGGTGTTGACGACCTTGCCGTACGTCGGCGAGCCTTGCGTCGCGTCGATGACGGCGAGGAAGTCCGGCCCGGGCAAGGCGTTCTTGATCTTGTTGAGGCCGCCGCCGAGCGTGCCCGGCAGGTTCTTGACGTCCTTGACGAGCGTGTCGGCGATGTTTTCGTCACCGGCCCAGACGAGCAGCCACTTCTTCGGCGTCGCGCTCTCCGAACGCGCGAGATCGTTGGACACCAGGTGGTTCTGCACCCAGTACTGCTTGCCGTCGGACGCGGTCTTCGCGTCGGTGATCGTCTGGACGTCGGCGTAGGCGCCGGTGGACGAGCCGGTGTACGTGACCGCGCCGGCCGCGAGGGCTAATGCAGCGGCGCCGGTCACCACCTTTCGCCACCGGCCCGGGCGCGACGGAGTTGATCGCATGGTTCTCCCTGTTCTTCATCACGGACGGAAACCGTTGGGACACAACGGAAAGCTGACGTCAGCGGACCCGGGCGGAATAGTCGCGCCAAGCGGACGAAGCGTCCAGCCGTGATCAAAGAATGAGATACCCACCGATCGGGTCAATTTCCCACGGCGTGGGCCGAGTTGACGCGATCTGTTGCGCCGAATGGGTGAGCACGGCGCTTAGTCCAACCGGCGGTGTCACGGTTGGTCACAACGGCGCAGCCCCGGCGCCTGAACGCCGGGGCTGCGAGTTACGTATTCGTTATGAAGTGCCGGGAACTCCCGGTCAGAGTTTGGTGCCGCAGTCCGAGCAGAACAACGCGCCCGGCTTGTTGGCCTCACTCCCGCAGCCGCCGCAGGCGACCTTGAGCGCCAGCGACGTGCCGCAGGAAGCGCAGAACTTCCCGCCGTCGGCCTTCAGGCCGCAGCCGGGGCAGGTGACCTTGGCGCGGGTGTCGATGTCCAGCCCGGACGTCCAGTCCTTGTCGCGGGCCTTGTCCCAGATCTGGTCGCGCTGCGCCGACGCCTGCGCGCGCGAGATCTCCTCGGCGACGCTCGGCGAGCAGCGCAGGCACTGGCCGATCTCCTCGTTCCAGCACTGGTCCTGGCACATCCAGTCGCCGCAACCGCGGCACTGGCGGAAGCTCGGGGTGATCTCCTTGACCGCGGCGGCCAGCGCCCGGTCCTTGGCGGGCGAGTTGGTCGCGCGGTCGTAGCGCCACTGGTCGGCCGAGTTGCTCAGGTCCCGCAGCGTCCCGCCGAAGAACGACCCGACCGTGCGAAGCACGCTTCGCCCGGTCTCCATGTTGTCGCGCTGGAAGGCGGAACGGAAACCGTTGCCGCAGCGTTCACAGCGGAACTCGAACTGGTACCCCTGCGTGTTGGAGAGGTCCGAGAAGTTGTCCGTGAAGGGCACAGAGTCAGCCACGGCCCATCTTCGCCAGCCCTCGGCGGCCACCGGGACGAGAATTTTGCCTACAACCGCCCGGCTACGGTCCGTCGACCTGGGAAGATCACCGGATGTCACGGCCGGCGGGGAACCAGCAACACCAGCGGGAGCAGGGCCAGCACCCCGCCGACGACCGCGACGAGCGCGTACCCGCCACCGGCGAACAGCTGTCCGGAGCCCAGCCCGGCCAGCGCGGACGCCGACCAGACGACCGCGTCGACGGTCCCCTGCACCCGGCTGCGCGTCGCGGGCGCGAGGTCGCGGCTCAGCTGCGCGCTGCCGCCGACGAACACCAGGTTCCAGCCGTACCCGAGCAGGAACAACGCCACCGGCAGGCCGGACGCGTGCGCGGTCGGGGCCGCGAGCGCGGTCGCCGTCGAAAGCGCGAGCACGCCCAGGCCCGCGTTGACGGTGACGCGCGGGCCCCAGCGGTCGGCGATCCGGCCGGACAGCGGCGCCAGCGCGAACATGCCGAACAGGTGCGCGCTCAGCACCCAGCCGACGACGTCGAGCCCGTGCCCGTGGTTCTGCAGCTGCAACGGCGTCATCGTCATGACCGCGACCATCGTGAGCTGCGCGGCGACCATCGCGACCAGCGGCCTCGCGACGCCGGTCACCCGCACCGGGGCGCTCACCGGCGCTTCTCGCGGGAGCGGGACGTGCCGCGGGAGGAACGCCGCCGCCAGGGCGGCCCCGGCCATGGCGAGCACCGCGACGGCGACCGGCCCGGACAGCGCCGGCCAGCCGAAGCCGGTCACGACGTCCGCCGCCGGGGCCATCAGCGCCGGCCCGGCGAGCGCGCCGACGGTCCCCGCCCAGACGACGTTCGAGAGCGCGCGGCCCCGGCGTTCCTCGGGGTAGAGGTCCGCGGCCAGGTAGCGCGACAGCTGCGCGCCGCCGTTGCCGAGGCCGACCAGCAGGATGCCCAGCAGGAGCGGCACGAGCGACGTCGTCAGCGCGCCGGCGAACGCGACCAGCGCGCCCGCCGCGGCGACGGCGTACCCGGCGGTCAGCACGCGCCGGCGGCCGTGGCCCGGCAGCAGCAGACCCGCGCCCAGCGCGCCGGCGGCCGTGCCGAGCACGTTCGCGACGCTCGGCAAGCCGCTCCAGCCCGGCCCGCTGCCCGCGGCGACGATCAGCGTCGCCGCCGTGCTCAACCCGACCGTCGCGGTGTTGAGCAGCGCGACGCCGGCGAACAGCGCTCCCACGGACCGGGCCCGGCCGGTCGTCGTCAAAGTCCCCATGACCAGCAACTTTAGGAACTTCCGGCGCGCGATCGAAGGGGCGGTGAACGGCAAATCCGTGGCCACGGCCGCGGTTCGGAAGGAAAATGGGGCCCATGACCTTCCGTTCGGAAAAGCCGCTGGACGACGTCGACTGGCGGCTGCTGGACCTGCTGCAGGCCGACGGCCGGCTGTCGTTCAAGGAACTGGGCCGCCGCATCAACCTGTCGGCGCCGGCGGTGGCCGAGCGGGTGCGGCGGCTGGAGGAGACCGGGGTGATCACCGGCTACCGCGCGCAGGTCGACGCGCGGCGCGCGGGCCAGCCGCTGCAGGCGTTCGTCGAGATGCGCTGCGCGCTGAGCAGCTGCCTGCTGAAGACGTCGAAGTCCGAGGACTACCCGGAGGTCGTGGAGATCCACCGCCTGTCCGGCGACCACTGCACGATGCTGAAGATCCGGACGGCGTCGCTCGAGCACTTCGAGGGCCTGCTGGAGCGGCTGGGCAAGCACGGCGAGCTGCGGTCGTCGGTGGTGCTGTCGACGCAGTTCGAGGGCCGGCCGGTGCAGCCGCCATCCGACGACTTCCTTCGGGCGACGACGTCGGAGGGCTGGTCCTGACCGGTTGGCGGCGGATCGCCGGGGTGCCGAGCTGGTAGAGGAGAGGGATGCCGATCTTCCGCGTTTTCGCCGTCGCCCTCGCCGCCTTGGCCGGGGTCGCCGTCCCCGCTCCGGCGTCGGCCGCCGCCCCGGCTTCGGAGTTCGTGGCGCTGTCCGACGTCGCGCCATCGATCCTGCAGGACATCCGGTACGCGACTCGGCACAACTTCGTCGGGCAGCGGATCGACGGGTACCTCGAGCCGACCTGCATCCTGACCCGCCAGGCGGCGTCGGGATTGCGGCAGGTCCAGGCGCGGGTGCTCCGGCAGGGCTACACGCTCAAGGTATACGACTGCTACCGCCCGCAGCGCGCGGTCGACCACTTCGTGCGGTGGGCGAAGGACCTCGCCGACGAGAAGATGAAGGCGGAGTTCTACCCGAACGTCGCCAAAGACCGGCTGTTCGAAGACGGCTACATCGCCGAGAAGTCCGGACACAGCCGCGGCAGCACAATGGACCTCACGCTGGTGAAGCTCCCGCCGCGCCACCAGCGGCCGTACATTCCCGGCGAGCCGCTGAAGCCGTGCTTCGCACCGCGGGACCAGCGGTTCCCGGACAACACGGTCGACATGGGCACGGGCTACGACTGCTTCGACCCGCTGGCCCACACCGACAAACCGGCGATCACGGGAGTAGCGCGGACGAACCGCGACCTCCTGCGCAACGCCATGACGGCGGCGGGCTTCCGGAACCTGCCCGAGGAGTGGTGGCACTACACGCTGAACGGCGAGCCGTTCCCGGACACGTACTTCGACTTCCCGGTGTCCCGCTGCAACCTCCGCTGAACGCGGAAAGGGGAAAGGCCCCCGCCGGAAACCCGGCGAGGGCCTTTCTCGTGACTCAGCTTCAGCGGAAGTCGCGGCCGAAGTCGTAGTCGTCCAGCGGGACCGCCGCACCGGTGCCCGTACCGAACACGTCCGGGGTGTAGTAGCCGTCGTCGTAGGACGGGATCGCGTACGCCGCGACCCGGGCCTCTTCCGTCGGCTGCACCTGGATGTTGCGGTACTTGTTGATGCCCGTACCGGCCGGGATCAGCTTACCGATGATCACGTTCTCCTTGAGGCCCACGAGCTTGTCCGAGCGGCCGTTGATCGCCGCGTCGGTCAGGACTCGCGTGGTCTCCTGGAACGACGCCGCCGACAGCCACGAATCCGTGGTGAGCGACGCCTTCGTGATCCCCATCAGCACCGGACGGCCCGAAGCCGGCTCGCCGCCCTCGGCGACCGCGGCCCGGTTCGTCGCCTCGAACTTGGTCCGCTCGGGCAGCTCGCCCGGCAGGAAGTCCGTGGAACCGGAGTCGATGATCGTCACCCGGCGCAGCATCTGCCGGACGATGACCTCGATGTGCTTGTCGTGGATCGACACACCCTGCGCCCGGTACACCTTCTGGACCTCGTCCGTCAGGTGCATCTGCGCCTCGCGCGGCCCCATGACCCGCAGGACCTCGTGCGGGTCCGGCGTGCCCTCGAGCAGCTGCTGGCCGACGTTGACGTGGTCGCCGTCGCCCAGCGGGCCGTTCGGGGTGTTCGCGAGCCGCTGACGCTTGGACAGCTTGTCGAAGACGATCTCTTCGCCGCCGTCGTCCGGGATCAGCGTGATCTTCCAGAACCGCTCGCTCTCCTCGATGCGCACGCGGCCATCGACGTCGGCGATCGGCGCCTTGCCCTTCGGGACACGAGCCTCGAAGAGCTCCTGGACACGGGGCAGACCGGTCGTGATGTCGTCACCGGCGACACCACCCTGGTGGAACGTACGCATCGTCAGCTGCGTGCCCGGCTCACCGATCGACTGGGCCGCGACGATACCCACGGCCTCGCCGACGTCGACGAGCAGACCGGTCGCCATCGAGCGGCCGTAGCAGGTCGCGCAGATGCCGACGACCGACTCGCAGGTGAGCACCGAGCGGACCTTGACCTTCGAGATGCCGCTGGAGAGCAGCTTGTCGATGGCCGGGTCGCCGATGTCGTCGCCCGCGTTCAGCACGACGTTGCCCTTGGCGTCCACCGCGTCCGTCGCGAGGTTCCGCGCGTAGACCGAGGTCTCGACGTGCTGGTCGCGCAGGACCTTGCCGTCGCCGATGTCCTCGCCGATCGGCATCATGATGCCGCGGGTGGTGCCGCAGTCGGTCTCGCGGACGATGACGTCCTGCGAGACGTCCACCAGACGCCGGGTCAGGTAACCCGAGTCGGCGGTCCGCAGCGCCGTGTCCGCCAGGCCCTTCCGGGCACCGTGCGTCGCGATGAAGTACTCCGCCACCGACAGGCCCTCACGGAAGTTGGCCTTGATCGGACGCGGGATGTACTCACCCTTCGGGTTGGACACCAGGCCACGCATACCGGCCAGAGACCGGACCTGCGTCATGTTGCCCGCCGCGCCCGACTTCACGATCACGGCGATCGGGTTGTCGTCCGGCAGCGCCGTCTCCATGATCTTGTGGACCTCTTCGGTGGCCTGCGTCCACACCTTGACGAGCTCGTTGTTGCGCTCGGTGTGCGACAGCTGACCACGCTGGTAGCGCTTCTCCACCTGGGAGGCCTTGCCCTCGTACTCGTCGAGGATGGCGGCCTTGCCTACCGGGGTGAGCACGTCCGAGATGGCGACGGTGACGCCCGAGCGGGTCGCCCAGTAGAACCCGGCGTCCTTCAGGCGGTCCAGGGTCTGCGCGACCTGGGTCATCGAGTACCGCTCGGCGAGGTCGTTCACGATCGCGGCCTGACGCTTCTTCGGCATCGGCTCGTTGATGAACGGGTAGTCCGCCGGCAGCAGCTCGTTGAACAGCACGCGGCCCAGGGTCGTCTCGGCCAGCCACGCCTTGCCCGGCTCCCAGCCCTTCTCCGCCAGCGCCGCTTCGTCGGCCTTCGCCGGCTGACGGTCGGTGATGCGGATCTTGACCGGGGCGTGCAGGCTCAGCGCCTTGCGGTCGAAGGCCATGATGGCCTCGGCCGGCGACGAGTACGCGTTGCCCGCGCCCTCGGCGTCCTCGGTCAGGCGGGTCAGGTGGAACAGGCCCGTGACCATGTCCAGCCGCGGCATGGCGAGCGGACGGCCCGACGCCGGCGACAGGATGTTGTTCGCCGACAGCATCAGGATCCGGGCCTCGGCCTGCGCCTCGGCCGACAGCGGCAGGTGCACCGCCATCTGGTCACCGTCGAAGTCCGCGTTGAACGCCTCGCAGACCAGCGGGTGCAGCTGGATGGCCTTGCCCTCGACCAGCTGCGGCTCGAAGGCCTGGATGCCGAGGCGGTGCAGCGTCGGCGCGCGGTTCAGCATCACCGGGTGGCCGGTGATGACCTCTTCCAGCACGTCCCACACCTGCGGCCGCGAGCGCTCCACCATCCGCTTGGCGGACTTGATGTTCTGCGCGTGGTTCAGGTCGACCAGCCGCTTCATGACGAACGGCTTGAACAGCTCGAGCGCCATGTCCTTCGGCAGACCGCACTGGTGCAGCTTCAGCTGCGGGCCGACGATGATGACCGAACGGCCCGAGTAGTCGACGCGCTTGCCGAGCAGGTTCTGGCGGAACCGGCCCTGCTTGCCCTTGAGGAGGTCGGACAGCGACTTCAGCGGCCGGTTGCCCGGGCCGGTGACCGGACGCCCGCGGCGGCCGTTGTCGAACAGCGCGTCGACGGCCTCCTGCAGCATCCGCTTCTCGTTGTTGACGATGATCTCGGGCGCGCCGAGGTCGATCAGCCGCTTGAGGCGGTTGTTCCGGTTGATCACGCGGCGGTACAGGTCGTTCAGGTCCGACGTCGCGAACCGGCCACCGTCGAGCTGCACCATCGGGCGCAGGTCCGGCGGGATGACCGGGACGGCGTCGAGCACCATGCCGCGCGGGTCGTTGCCGGTGGCCTGGAACGCCGCGACGACCTTGAGCCGCTTCAGCGCGCGGAGCTTCTTCTGCCCCTTGCCGTTGCGGATCGTGTCGCGCAGGCTCTCGGCCTCCGCGGCGACGTCGAACTCGGTGGCCAGCTTCTGGATGGCCTCCGCGCCCATGCCGCCGGTGAAGTACTCGCCGTAGCGGTCGACGAGCTCGCGGTAGAGCAGCTCGTCGGCGATCAGCTGGCGGGTGTCGAGCTTCGTGAAGGTTGTCCAGACCTCCTCGAGGCGGTCCAGCTCGCGACCGGCGCGGTCACGCAGCTGGCGCATCTCGCGCTCGCCGCCCTCCTTGACCTTGCGGCGGACGTCGGACTTGGCGCCCTCCGCCTCCAGCTCGGCCAGGTCGGCTTCCAGCTTCTGCGCGCGAGCCTCGATGTCCGCGTCACGCTTGGTCTCGAGGTTCTTGCGCTCGACGCCGATCTCGTTCTCGAGGGTCGGCAGGTCGTTGTGGCGCAGCTCCGTGTTCACGCCCGTGATGACGTAAGCAGCGAAGTAGATGATCTTCTCGAGGTCCTTCGGCGCCAGGTCCAGCAGGTAGCCGAGGCGCGAGGGAACACCCTTGAAGTACCAGATGTGGGTGACCGGGGCGGCCAGCTCGATGTGGCCCATCCGCTCGCGGCGCACCTTGGCGCGGGTCACCTCGACGCCGCAGCGCTCACAGATGATGCCCTTGAAGCGGACGCGCTTGTACTTGCCGCAGTAGCACTCCCAGTCCCGGGTCGGACCGAAGATCTTCTCGCAGAAGAGGCCGTCCTTCTCGGGCTTGAGCGTCCGGTAGTTGATGGTCTCCGGCTTCTTGACCTCGCCGTACGACCACTGACGGATGTCGTCGGCCGTGGCGAGACCAATGCGGAGCTCATCGAAAAAGTTGACGTCCAGCACGTCTAGATCCCCTTGGGGTTGTTTCGGCTAGAGAGGGGGGCGGGCGAGCGAGGGGGCCCTGCGGGAGGCCGGTCCCCCTCGCTCAGCTCGCGATCAGTGCACGACGTCGTCCACCGAGGGCGACTCGTTGCGGGACAGGTTGATGCCGAGGTTGGCCGCGGCGCGCTCGAGGTCCTCGTCGTCGGAGTCGCGCATCTCGATCGCCGCGCCGTCGCTGGAGAGCACCTCGACGTTGAGGCACAGCGACTGGAGCTCCTTGAGGAGCACCTTGAACGACTCCGGGATGCCCGGCTCGGGGATGTTCTCCCCCTTGACGATGGCCTCGTACACCTTGACGCGGCCGACCACGTCGTCCGACTTGATCGTCAGCAGCTCCTGCAGCGTGTAGGCGGCGCCGTACGCCTGCATCGCCCAGCACTCCATCTCACCGAAGCGCTGGCCACCGAACTGCGCCTTACCACCCAGCGGCTGCTGCGTGATCATCGAGTACGGGCCGGTGGAGCGGGCGTGGATCTTGTCGTCGACCAGGTGGTGCAGCTTCAGGATGTACATGTAGCCGACCGCGACCGGGTACGGGTACGGCTCGCCGGAGCGGCCGTCGAACAGCGTGGCCTTGCCGTTCTCCTTGACCATGCGCTCACCGTCGCGGTTCGGCTTGGTCGCGCTGAGCAGCCCGGTGAGCTCCTGTTCCTTCGCGCCGTCGAACACCGGGGTGGCGGTGTTCGTGCCGGGCGCGACGTCGTAGAGCTCCGGCGACAGGTTCTTCGCCCAGTCCGGGTCGCCCTCGATCGTCCAGCCCTGCGAGGCCAGCCAGCCCAGGTGCAGCTCGAGGATCTGGCCGATGTTCATCCGTCGCGGCACACCGTGCGTGTTCAGGATGATGTCGACCGGGGTGCCGTCCTCCATGAACGGCATGTCCTCGACCGGCAGGATCTTGCCGATGACACCCTTGTTGCCGTGCCGGCCGGCGAGCTTGTCGCCCGGCTGGATCTTGCGCTTCTGGGCCACGTAGACGCGGACCAGCTCGTTGACGCCCGGGGGCAGCTCGTCGTCGTCCTCGCGCGAGAACACGCGGATGCCGATGACCTTGCCGGTCTCGCCGTGCGGCACCTTCAGCGAGGTGTCGCGGACTTCGCGGGCCTTCTCGCCGAAGATCGCGCGGAGCAGGCGCTCTTCCGGCGTCAGCTCGGTCTCGCCCTTCGGCGTGACCTTGCCGACCAGGATGTCGCCGTCGCGGACCTCGGCACCGATGCGGATGATGCCGCGCTCGTCGAGGTCGGCCAGGACCTCCTCGGAGACGTTCGGGATGTCCCGGGTGATCTCCTCGGCGCCCAGCTTGGTGTCGCGGGCGTCGATCTCGTGCTCCTCGATGTGGATCGACGTCAAGACGTCGTCCTGCACCAGGCGCTCGGAGAGGATGATCGCGTCCTCGTAGTTGTGGCCCTCCCACGGCATGACCGCGACGAGCAGGTTCTTGCCGAGCGCCATCTCACCGTTCTCGGTGGACGGGCCGTCGGCGATGACCTGACCCTGCTCGACCCGGTCGCCCTCGTTGACGATCGGGCGGTGGTTGAAGCAGGTGCCGTGGTTCGAGCGACGGAACTTGTACAGCCCGTAGCTCTTCCGCGTGCCGTCGTCGTGCATGATCGTGATCAGGTCCGCCGAGAGCTCCTCGACGATGCCGGCCTGCTCGGCGACGAGCACGTCACCGGCGTCGACCGCGGCGCGCAGCTCCACGCCCGTGCCCACGTACGGGGCCTGGTTGCGCAGCAGCGGCACGGCCTGGCGCTGCATGTTCGCACCCATCAGGGCGCGGTTCGCGTCGTCGTGCTCGAGGAACGGGATCATCGCCGTCGCGACCGAGACCATCTGCCGCGGCGAGACGTCCATGTAGTCGATGTCGAGCGGGTCGATCAGCTCGACCTCGCCGCCCTTGCGGCGGGCCATGACCCGGTCTTCGACGAAGGTGCCGTCGTCCGAGATCGGCGCGTTGGCCTGGGCCTTGACGTACCGGTCCTCTTCGTCCGCGGTCAGGTAGTCGACCTGGTCGGTGACCCGGCCCTCGACGACCTTGCGGTACGGCGTCTCGATGAAGCCGAACGGGTTGACCCGCGCGTAGGAGCAGAGCGAGCCGATCAGGCCGATGTTCGGGCCTTCCGGCGTCTCGATCGGGCACATCCGGCCGTAGTGCGACGGGTGGACGTCCCGGACCTCCATGCCGGCGCGCTCACGGGACAGACCACCCGGGCCGAGGGCCGACAGACGACGCTTGTGCGTCAGGCCCGACAGCGGGTTGTTCTGGTCCATGAACTGCGACAGCTGCGAGGTGCCGAAGAACTCCTTGATCGCCGCGCCGATCGGGCGGATGTTGATCAGGGTCTGCGGCGTGATCGCCTCGACGTCCTGCGTGGTCATGCGCTCGCGCACGACGCGCTCGGTGCGGGAGAGGCCGACCCGGATCTGGTTCTGGATCAGCTCGCCGACCGTGCGCAGGCGCCGGTTGCCGAAGTGGTCGATGTCGTCGGTCTCGACCGGGATCTCGGTGCCGTTCTGCGCGTCCATCTTGTCCTCGCCGGCGTGCAGCCGGACCAGGTACTCGATGGTCGTGACGATGTCCTCTTCGGTCAGCGTCCCGGTGTCGTACGGCGTCTCGAGGCCCAGCTTCTTGTTGACCTTGTACCGGCCGACCTTGGCCAGGTCGTAGCGCTTCGCCTTGAAGAACAGGTTCTCCAGCAGGGTCTGCGCGCTCTCCTTCGTGGGCGGCTCGCCCGGGCGCAGCTTGCGGTAGATGTCGAGCAGCGCCTCGTCGGTGCCGGCGGTGTGGTCCTTCTCGAGGGTCGCCAGCAGCGTCTCCGAGAAGGAGAAGCGCTCGCGGATCGCCTCGGTGGTCCAGCCCAGCGCCTTCAGCAGCACGGTGACCGGCTGGCGGCGCTTGCGGTCGATGCGGACGCCGACGGTGTCGCGCTTGTCGACGTCGAACTCGAGCCACGCGCCGCGGCTCGGGATCACGCGGACGCTGAAGACGTCCTTGTCGGTCGTCTTGTCGACGTCCTTCGAGTAGTAGACGCCCGGCGAGCGGACCAGCTGGGACACGACGACACGCTCGGTGCCGTTGATGATGAACGTGCCCTTGTCGGTCATGACCGGGAAGTCGCCCAGGAAGACCGTCTGGCTCTTGATCTCGCCGGTGTTGTTGTTGACGAACTCGGCCGTGACGAACAGCGGCGCGGCGTACGTCATGTCCTTGTCCTTGCACTCCTCGATCGAGGCCTTGACCTCGTCGAACCGCGGAGCGGAGAAGGACAGGGACATCGAACCGGAGAAGTCCTCGATCGGGGAGATCTCGTTCAGGACCTCTTCGAGGCCGCCGACCGGGTTTTCTTCACCTTCTTCGACACGGCGTTCGAACCACGCTTCGTCCCCGGTGAACCACTGGAACGACTGGATCTGGACGTCGAGCAGGTTGGGGGTGTTCAGGGGTTCGCGAATCTTTGCGAAGGAAACCCGCTTGGGCGCGCCGGGGATTCCCGTGGACTCCGAGCGAGATTCAGCCGAGGTGGTCGCAGCAGTGGCCTGGTTCGCGGGAGAGACTGCCAAGATGCGTCCTTCCGGGGACAATGAGCGGTGACGGCCGCCATAGCAACAGCTATGAGCGACTGTCAAGGGTGCCGTGTGCCCACTATCCTAACTACCGGCTCCGGGCAGCCTGAAAGAGGGCAGCGCAAAGAGGCAGTCTAGCCCGAACGGCGCGGTCTGTCCAGGGGGCGCTCCCGATGGGGCCCAGCCTGCCTCGCGACGTCTTCAGGTATGCCTCCAGGCGAGCCGGTTGTCCCTCCCGCAAGGGCCGCCGGTTTCGCCGTCGGGAGTAAGCGTGAACCCACCGGGCCCGAGAGTCAAGATGCCACACGGGGGTCCCGCCGGTTGGCGCAGCGTTGGAGAAGGTCAGCGGAGCGTGAGCGGCCGAATAGTCTTCCAGCTACCGGCTGGTAGCGCCAGTAATAGGGGCCGGACCTGGGGGTTTCCCGCGTACCGGGGCACTGCGGAGCTGTGTTCCAGGCCACTTCGGACGGGACCGGTTCCGCCGCCGGCGGCGTGTCGCGGGCGATTCGGGTGATCGGCCCGGAGCCGGTTTCCAGGGGGTGCCGGACGTCTCAGGCGTCACACGTGTCCCGTGCCCGTGACGGCGGCTCACCGGGCCGCTGCGGGCACGGAAACGGCCCGCGACCGATCGGGTCGCGGGCCGCCGCCGGGAGCTACTTGGTCGGCGAGGGGGACGCCGGCGCCTGGGTGGCCGCCGGGACCTTGGGGGCGTTGTAGGTGTCCATGTCCGTGATCTTCCACTTGTCCCCTTGCAGCTGGGCGTTCAAGTGGAGCTGGGCGGTCCCCGCCGTCGTCTTCTTCGTGTCCGTGCGGGTCGACGTCTGGTCGACGAAGACCATCACCTTCGCCAGGTCGCCGTTCAGCATGATCACCGCCGCGCGGGTCACCTTGCACGTCACGACCATCTTCTGGGCCGGCGCGAGCCGCTTCACCTCGCCCATCAGCGAGTTGTACTTGTTCTTGACGTCGTCGTTGGCGAGCAGGTCGTTCGCCGCGTCCTCGGTCTTCTTGATGTTGTTGAAGTCGTACGAGAAGAGCGCCTCGGCCGCCTTGGACACCGCGTCCTTGACCTGGGCCGTCTTCGCCACGTCCAGCAGCGCCGTGTTGCTCGTCGCCGAGGAGACGGCGACCTCTTCGGACTTGAACCAGAACGCCAGCCCGCCCAGGACCAGCGCCACCAGCACCAGCGCGCCCGCGACCACGTACGGCCGCTGCGCCCTCGGCCTCGCCGGCTCCTCGTCCGCGACGTCGGCGACCGGGACCTCGGACGCGTCCGTCGGCTTCGCGATGCCCGTGTCCCGCTTCTTCCGCCGCGGGGCCGGCTTCGCCGGGGCCTCGTCGGCCGGCTCGGCTTCGGGCTCGCCCGTGAGCGCGTCGACCTGCGGCTCCTCCTCGGTGCCGACCGCCGCGAAGACCTGCGTGTCCTCGGCGGACGCCGTGTCCAGCTGCCCGCTGTCGGCGTCGAAGGGCTCCGGGGCGGGCTTGGCCGCCGGTCGCGGCGCCGGCCGGGGTGCCGGGCGCGGCCGCGGCTTGGCCGGGACCGCGG
The DNA here is from genome assembly GCF_055633805.1 of Amycolatopsis sp. NPDC114478. Taxonomy (NCBI): domain Bacteria; kingdom Bacillati; phylum Actinomycetota; class Actinomycetes; order Pseudonocardiales; family Pseudonocardiaceae; genus Amycolatopsis; species Amycolatopsis sp. NPDC114478. The sequence goes on from NZ_JBVKDO010000003.1 coordinate 304,603, forward strand.
GGAGCTGGCCGGTCCGCTCGGCGGCGGACTCGTCCGTCGGCGGCTTGCGCAGGCCGGCCACGCGCGGCCGGCGCGACGGCGGGGTGCTGCTGCTGCGAGGCGGCTGGCGGCGGGAGGGGGGCACTACAAGCTCCTTAAGAGGTGACGCTACTGGCCGGCCGCGACGAGCGGGACGCTGTCGATGCCGGACAGCTTCCAATCCTCGCCGACGCGGGTCATCGACACCTCGAGGCGCAGCGGCTTCGCACTGCTCTTGTCGCCCTGGGTGACGGTCGTGGCGATGGCGGCGAGGAAGCTGGCCTTGCCTTCGTGGTCGTCCAGCTCCTCGACGGCGATGTCCTGGACGTCGGTGACGACCTTCGTCTTGGCGTCGGCGAGCGCCTTGCGGAACGTCGGCGCCGACTGGTCGATCTGCTGCGACATCTTGTCGTCCGAGACCGACTTCTGCCGGGCGAAGAACCCGTCGAGGTCCTGGTAGTCGACCTCGGTGTAGGCCTTCAGCGCGTTGGTGCCCGCCTTGACCACGGCCTCGCGCGAGGCCGCCAGGCCGGCGTTGTCGTCGTTGGCGGCCACCCACCACTGGACGCCGAAGATCGCCGCCGCGATCAGCGCGGCCAGCGCCAGCGCCGCGGCGCCGAGCACCAGGACCCGCGACGGATCCCGGCCCGGGGCCGCCGGAGCACCGGCGGGCTCCTCGTCCACCGCCACGACGGCCGGCTCGTCCGAACTCATAGCACTCCAGGGTAGGTAACGGTCATCAAATCCACGTCAGGCGAGCCCGAGCAGCGAACCCAGGCTGTTCAGGCTGACGCCGGGGCTGCCGACGATGCCCGGCACGCCCCGGGTGTTGCGCTCGTCGGCCAGCTCCTGCGCCGGCCGGTTCGCGTTGGCCGAAACGTCGGAGTCGGACGGCGCGACCGGCACCCCGCCGTACGGCGCGTTCTGCGCGCCCCGGACGTTGATCGGGCTGCCCTTCGGCTCGGCACAGTACGCGTCTTCCTTCGCCGGCTTCGCCGAGAGGTCGTTGCCGGTGCGGTACTGCGAGTACGGCAGGTACCCCTTGGTGCACGACGGCGGGTTGAACAGGTTGAGCACCAGGCCGAGGTGGGCGGTGCCGTCGCCCGGCGCCACGCTGCTCGCCGCGCCGGCCAGCGCCGGGTAGGTGACCAGGCCCTGCTCGATGCCGTCGAGCCGGGTCACGGTCAGGTTGGCCGTCGTCAGCAGGTTCGCCGTCAGCGCGCCGAGGCCGGGGCCGGACTCCTTCAGCACCTGGCTGATCTGCGTCGCCACCTGCGGCGTGATGCCGATGAGCTTGCGCAGGTCGCCGTCGGAGCTCTTCAGGGTGCCGGTCAGCTCGTTGAGGCTCTTGCTGAACGACGCGAAGTTCGCCGCCTCGGCGTTCTGCGTGTCCAGGACCTTGCCGCCCTGGTCGAGCAGCTGGATGGTCTGCGGCAGGTACTGCTGCGCGGTCGTGGTGAAGCTGCGCGCGGTGTCCAGCAGCTTCTGCAGGTCGCCGCCGGTGCCGCGGAAGGCGTCGTAGGACTCGTCGACGACCGTGCGCAGCGAGTCGACCGGTACCGACGCGGCGAGGCTGTCGAGGTCGCCGATCAGCCGGTCGGTGCTGACCGGGGTGGTCGTCTTCGACGCCGGGATGACCGAGCCCGACGCCAGGTACGGGCCCTTGTCGGCCTTCGGCTTGAGGTCGACGTACTGCTCGCCGACCGCCGACCGGTTGGCCACGACGGCGTCGAGGTCGGCCGGCACCTGGGGCGCCGACGGGTCGATGTTCAGGTCGGCCTCGAGCCCGGTCGGCGTCAGCCGCATGTCGCCGACCCGGCCGATGTTGTAGCCGCGGTAGGTGACTTCGGCGTTGGTGAAGATGCCGCCCGACTCGTTGAGCTGCAGCTTCACCGTGTAGCCGCTGTTGCCGAACACGGTGCCGAGCCCGGCGAACCGGATCAGCGCGTACACGATCGCGACGATCGAAATGACCGCGAAGGCGATCAGCTGGATCTTCGTCCGGCGGATCAGCATCAGCCCGCACCTCCCGACAGGAGCCCGAAGAGGTTGCCGAGGCCCGGCTGCGACGTCCCCGACTGCTGCCCGGAGCCCGGGATCGGCAGCGGCGGCGGCTGGTTGGCGGGCGTGCCTTCGACGCCGCCGGTGAGCCCCGGCAGCGGGATCTGCCCGGCCAGCGCGTTCTGGCGGCTGTTGCCCAGGTTCTCGACGACGGTCTTCAGGTTCAGGTCCACCTTCGCGTACAGGTTGAAGTAGTCGCCCTTGACGCCGTTGACGGCCTGGTCGCTGAACGGGAACGTCAGCAGGATCTGCAGGGCCTTCGGCAGGTCGTTGCCCGCCTCGCCGAGCTTCTGCAGCGTCGGCGTCAGCGCCTTCAGGTCGGCGACGAGGTCCTTCTGCGACTTGTTGACCGTGTCGGTCGCGACGCCGGACAGGTGGTCCAGCGCCTGCAGCATCGTGACCAGCTGGCCGCGCTGCTGCTCGAGCACGCCGAGGCCGGGCCCGAGGTTGTCGACCGCGCCGACCAGCTTGTCCTTCTGGTCGTTCAGGGTCGAGGACAGCCGGTTCAGCCCGTCGATGGCCCGGGTGATGTTGCGCGACTGCTGGTCGAGGTTCGTGACCAGCTGGTTCGCGTTGTCCAGCAGCGCCTTGATGTCCGGCTCGCGGCCGGAGGTGGCCTTGTTGAGCTCCTTGGTGATCGTGTTGAGCTGGTCGATCCCACCGCCGTTGAGCAGCAGCGACAGCGCGCCGAGCAGCTCTTCGACCTCGACGCTGCGGTTCGTCCGGGCTAGCGGGATGGTCGCGTTGTCGGCGAGCTTGCCCTGGGCCTGGTCGTCGCCGGGCGAGGCCAGCTCGACGTACTTCTCACCGAGCAGGCTCGACTGCTTGACGTTGGCGAGCGCGTTGGCCGGCAGCTTGACGTCGCCGTTGACCTTGAGGGTCACCAGCGCGTGCCAGCCGTCCTTGGTGAGGCCGACGTTCTCGACCCGGCCGATCGGCACCTCGTTGACCTTCACCCCGGCCTGCGGGGTCAGGTCCGTCACGTCCCGGAACTCGACGTTCACCGTGTACGGGTGGTCGCCGAGGTCGGCGCCACCGGGCAGCGGCAGGTCGTAGATGCCGTTGAAGGCGCAGCCGGACAGCGTCAGCGCGGACACCGTGGCGAGTGCCCCGACGGTCAGGAGCTTCTTCACTGGCCACCTCCGTAGAGCTGCCCCGCGATGGGCAGCGGGAGCGGCGGCAGCTGACCGGACTGCAGGGCCTGCACGGTCTGCGCCACGGACGGCAGCGGGATCACCTTGTCGACCACGCCGGCGATGCTCTCGCAGGCGTTGCCGAGCACGTCCGGAATGCCCTTGCCGGCCTGCTTGAGCAGCCGGCAGATCATCACCAGCGGCGGCTGGGTCAGCTCGTTGAGGTTCGGCCGGGCGTCGAGCGTGCCGGACGCGCCGTTGTAGGTGTTGACCAGGTTGCTCAGGCCGACCGGCGCGACGTCCAGGATCTCGGCGAGCGAGCTGCGCTGGTCGACGAGCACCTTGGTGATCCCGGCCAGCTTGTCCACATTGGACTTGAGCCGGTCGTGGTTCTGGTCGATGAACGCCTGTACCGAGGTGAGCGTGGTGCCCAGCTGCTGGACGGTCGCGGCGAGGTTGTCCTTTTCCGACGCCAGGTAGCCGCTGACGTCGGCGAGCTGGCTCTCGAAGCTGCGGACCGACTTGTCGCTGTCGGCCAGCGTCTGCGAGAACTTGCCGAGGTTCTCGACGGTGGTGAACAGGTCGTCCTTGTTGCCGGCCAGCGTGCCGGCCGCCTGGCCGAGCTTGGTGATCGTGTCGTGCAGCGCCTGGCCGTTGCCGTCGACGTTGGCCGCCGCGGTGTTCAGCAGGTTCGACAGCGAGCCGTTCTTGTTGGCGCCGTTCGGGCCGAGGGTCTCGCTGACGCGGGCCAGGCTGGCGGCCAGCTGGTCGACCTCGAGGGGCACCTCGGTGCGGTCGAGGCCGATGACCGCGCCGTCGGAGATCCGCGGGCCGCCGGTGTAGGCCGGGGCGAGCTGGACGTAGCGGTCGGACACCAGCGACGGCGCCACGATGAGCGCCTTGGCGTCGGCCGGGACGGCGACCGAGCGGTCGTACTCGAACTCGACCTTGACCTGGTTGCCCATGGGCTGGATCTTGGTGACCGTGCCCATGTCGACGCCGAGCATCCGCACGCTGTTGCCCTCGTACAGGCCGACGGCGCCGGCGAAGTACGCGGTCAGGTGGTTGCGGCCGGCGTCCTTGAGGGTCCACCAGATCCCGCCGGCGACGACGAGCGCGAGGACGATCGCGATGGTGAAGCCCCGGGTCAGGGCCGCTCCGAAGCGGGTGTCACTCATTTCGTGTAGCACCCCTCTTCGTTGATCGGGCCCATCGACGGCAGCAGCAGGCCGCAGATGTAGTTGTCGAACCAGCGGCCGTTGCCGATGGTGTTGGTGAAGACGCGGATGAACGGCGCGAACTTCTTGATGCCCTCGGCGAGCGAGTCCTGGTTGCGCTGCAGCATCGACGTCAGCTGGTCCAGCGACGTGAGCACCGGGTCGAGCTGCTTGCCGTTGTCGTCGATCAGGCCCTGCAGCTGCGTCGCGAGCTCGCGGGAGCCGTTGAGCAGCGACGTGATCGCGTCTTCGCGCTTCGACAGCTCGTCGAGCAGCTTGTTGCCGTCGGTGAGCAGCTTCTGCACCTCGGCGTCGCGGTCGACCAGCGTCTGCGACACCTGACGGGTGTTGGCCAGCAGGTTCGACAGCTGCTGGTCGCGCGAGGCGATCGTGTCCGACAGCTTCGACAGCCCGGACAGCGCGCCCTTCACGTCCTGCGGCGTGTTGGCGAAAGTCTGCGAGATCGTGTCGAAGCTCTGCGCCAGCTGCTTGGTGTCGATGTTGTCGACCGTCTGCGAGAGCCCGCGGAACGCGTCGAGCACGTCGTAGGGGGCCATCGTGCGGTCGCGCGGGATCGCCGTGCCCGGGTTCAGCGAACCCTGGCCCTGCGGGTCCAGCGACAGGTACTTCTGGCCGAGCAGTGTCTTGATCTTGATCGCGGCGGCGGTCCGGTCACCCAGCCAGGCGTCCTTGACCTTGAACGACACCTTGACCGACGCGCCGTCGAGCTGGATGTCGCTGACCTTGCCGACCTTGACGCCGGCGATCCGGACGTCGTTGTCCTTCTGCAGCCCGGAGGCCTCGCTGAACTCGGCGCTGTAGGTGGTGCCGCCGCCGATCACCGGCAGGTCGTCGGAGTTCAGCGCCGCGATGAACCCGAGGGCCAGGACGGCGATGCCGACCAGCGCGATCGGGACGGGGTTGCGCTTCTGGAAGGACTTCATCCCGTGCACCTCGCCCGGTTCACGGGGAGCAGGGGCAGGGCCACGTCGTTGATCAGAGGGGGCAAGCTGACGCTCCCGGAGAACTCGCAGGCGTAGAAGTTGAACCAGGAGCCGTAGTCCGCGGTGCGGGTCAGCGTGCTCACCTTGGTCGGCAGGAACTGGATGAAGTGCTCCAGCTCCGGCTCGTTCTTGTTCAGCTGGTCGGTGAGGTTCCCGAGGGCGCTGATGTCGTTCTTCAGCGGCTCCCGGACGTCGCCCAGCAGGCCGGAGGTCGTCTCGGCGAGGTTGCCGAGGCTCTGGATCGCGTCACCGATCGGCTTGCGGTCGGCGGCGAGGCCGGACGTCAGCTGCTGCAGCTTGATGATGAGGTCGTTGAGCTGCGGGGTGTGGGCGTTGACCGTGTCGAGCACCGAGTTGAGGTTGTCGATGACCTCGCCGATCACCTGGTCCTTGTTGGCGATCGTGGTGGCCAGCGACGCGGTGTGCGAAAGCAGGCTCTCGACGGTGCCGCCTTCGCCCTGCAGGACCTGGATGACCTCGTAGGACAGCTTGTTGACGTCGTCCGGGTTGAGCGCGGTGAACAGCGGCTTGAAGCCGTTGAACAGCTCGGTCAGGTCCAGCGCCGGCGTGGTCCGGTCCAGCGGGATGGTGCCGCCGGGCTGCAGGGTCTTGCCGCCGCTGTTCTCCCCCTCGCTGAGGGAGACGTAGCGCTGGCCGACCAGGTTGCGGAACTTGATCTGCGCGGTCACCCCGGCCGGCAGCGTCCGCCCGGCGTCGACCTCGAACTCGACCTCGGCCTGGCGCTTGTCGACGATCTTGACGTCCTTGACCTGCCCGACCCGGACGCCGGCGATGCGGACGTCGTCGTTGGGCAGCAGCAGCGTCGCGTCGGTGAAGCGCGCCTTGTAGGCGTTGGTGCTGGTGGTGTTGATGTTGGCGATGCTGATCCCGAGGATCGTGGTGAACAGCACGGTGACGACCACGAAGATGCCGAGCTTGATCAGCGGCGCGAGCAGGCCCCTCACTTCACCGTCACCTCCGCCCCGCGGTAGAGCGGTCCGACGAGCAGCGAGCTCCAGCCCGGGACGTCGGCCGCGTTCATGCCCAGCTGCGGGCCGAGCAGGTCGGCCAGGAAGCCCTGCTCCGCGCTCGAGTACGCCAGGTCCCCGCCGCTGCCGTTGCCACCGGCCGCGTCCTGCTTGAACTTGGCCGGGTTGAGGCCTTCACCGACGGTCTTCGGCGCGGCCTGGTGCTGCGTGCCGTCCTTGAACGCGCCGTCCGGCGGCTCGGACGGGAACGGCTTCGGGATGTCCTTCATGTCGTAGCAGCGCGGGCCGCGCTTGTCCTCGAACCGCGGCTCCTCCTTGCCCGCCTTGTACGGGGCGCGCGGCACGATGATCTCGATGGTCGCGTGCAGGCCGGGCTGGTTGGTGCCCTTGCCGAGCGCCTGGTCGATCAGCGGCACGTTCTGGGCCATCTGGGAGATCACGCAGGGGTACTCCGGCGCGTACTTCGCCAGCAGCTCGGCCGTGGGCCGGGCGGTGTCGACGAGGGAGATGATGTTGTCCTTGTTGTTCTGCAGGAACGTCTGCAGGTCGATCGACGCGGTCGTCAGGCTGCCGTAGAGGTTCGACAGGTTCTGCTGCTCGTCGACCACGGTCCGGGTCGTCGTGCTCAGGTTGTCGAGGCTCTGCACGAGGTCCGGCGCGGCGTCCTTGAGGTGGTCGGAGAACTCCGCCAGCGCCTTGAGGTTGTGCTGCAGCTCCGGCTCGTGCGGGTTCAGCTCGCCGATGTAGGTGCCCAGCTGCGTCAGCGTGTCGCCGAGCTGGTCACCGCGGCCCTGCAGCGCCGTCGAGATCGCGGTGAGCGTCGCCGACAGCTTCTGCGGCTGCACCGCCTGCAGCACCGGCATCAGGTGCTCGAACGCCTGGTCCAGCTCGACCGCGCTGGACGTCCGGTCCTGCGGGATGACGTCGCCGCTGGAGAGGGTCTTCGCCGACGGGTCCTTCGGGATCTCCAGCGAGACGAACCGCTCGCCGAAGAGCGTCTTCGGCAGGAACCGCGCCGAGACGTTCTCCGGGATCAGCTTCGCCGACTCCGGCTTGAGCGCGAGCGTCAGCTCGGCGCCGTGGTCGGTGGCGACGATGTCCTGGACCGACCCGACGATCAGCCCGCGCACCTTGACGTCGGACTGCTTGATCAGCTGGTTGCCGATCTTGTCGGCCTGCAGCTTGACCGTGACGACCGGCGTGAACGCCTTGTCGTAGAGCGCGATGGACAGCGCCACCCCGCCGACCATCACGGCGATGAGCAGCAGGCCGAGCAGCCTGCGTCGGAGCGTCCTCATCCCGCGATCCTTACCGTGACGTCGGTTCCCCAGATGGCGAACCCGATGAAGAAGTTCATGATCGACACCGTGACGATGGACAGGCGCACGGCCTTGCCGACCGCGACGCCGACGCCGGCCGGCCCGCCGGTCGCGCGGTAGCCGAAGTAGCAGTGCGACAGGATGATCAGGACGCTGAAGAGCAGCACCTTGATGAACGAATACAGCACGTCCTGCGGTGGTAAGAACAGGTCGAAGTAGTGGTCGTAGGTACCCGCGGACTGGTTGTAGATGTAGATGACGACCAGTCGTGACGCGAGGTACGAGCTCAGCAGGCCGATGATGTAGAGCGGGATGACCGCGACGAAACCGGCGATGATCCGCGTCGTCACCAGGTACGGCAGGCTCGGCACGCCCATGACTTCCAGCGCGTCGATCTCCTCGGAGATCCGCATGGCGCCCAGCTGCGCGGTGAACCCGGCGCCGACCGTGGCGCTCAAGGCGAGGCCCGCGACCAGCGGCGCGATCTCACGCGTGTTGAAGAACGCCGTCAGGAAGCCGGTGAAGGCCGACGTCCCGATCGAGTTCAGCGCCGAGTAGCCCTGGAGGCCGACGAGGACACCGGTGAACAGCGTCAGGCCGACCATCACGCCGACCGTGCCGCCGATGACCGCGAGCGAGCCGGACCCGAAGCTGACCTCGGCGAGCAGCCGGAGGACTTCCTTCGTGTAGCGGCGCAGCGTCCGCGGCGTCCACAGCAGCGCCCGGCCGTAGAACGACATCTGGTCACCGAGGGTGTCCAGTGTCTGGAGGGGACGGTTGGCGACGCGTTTAGCGCCCTGGAGGAACGTCATCGCGCTAGTCCAGCTTTCCGGGCACGATCTGCAGGTAGATCAGGGTGATCACGAAGTTCACGACGAAGAGCATGAGGAACGTGATGACCACCGACTGGTTCACCGCGTCCCCGACGCCCTTCGGGCCGCCGGAGGGGTTGAGGCCCCGGTAGGACGCGACGACGGCGGCGATGAACCCGAAGATCAGCGCCTTGAGCTCACCGACCCAGAGGTCGGGCAGCTGCGCGAGGGCGGAGAAGCTCGCCAGGTACGCACCCGGCGTCCCGCCCTGCAGCACGACGTTGAAGAAGTAGCCGCCCAGCACGCCGATGACGCTGACCATGCCGTTGAGCAGCAACGCGACCAGCATCATCGCGAGGGTGCGCGGCACGATCAGCCGCTGCACCGCGGAGACGCCGAGCACCTCCATCGCGGCGATCTCCTCGCGGATGGTGCGGGCGCCGATGTCGGCGCAGACGGCGGAGCCGCCCGCGCCCGCCACCAGCAGCGCGGTGACCAGCGGGCTGGCCTGCTGCACGGTGGCGAGCACGGAGCCCGCGCCGGTGTAGGACTGCGCGCCCAGCTGGCGGGCGAGCGAACCGAACTGCAGCGAGATGACCGCGCCGAACGGGATCGCCACGAGGGCCGTCGGCAGGATGGTCACGCTCGCGATGAACCACGACTGCTGGATGAACTCCCGCAGCTGGAACGGGCGCTGGAACAAGCCGCGAATGATGTCCAGGCCGAGTGCGAACAGGTTCCCGGTCTCGCGGAGCATGCCGATCCCGGGGATCTTCGCCTGTGATGCGGGAGAGCTCACCGGCCACCTGGCCCGTTGTTCGGCGGCATTCGGTGCGTGCCGGGTCTCGGCGGCTGGCCGCCCGGGATCCGGGCGACCTGGTCGGCGGGCAGCTGGCCGTGGTGCTGGTTCGGCACGCCGTCACCCTGCGGGCGCGCGCCGGCCGGGACCTGCTGCTGTTGCTGCTGCTGGGCGTGCGCGACCTGCCGCGGGCTGACGCCGTAGTGGCGCTGCTCCTCGGGGCTCAGCGACGCGATGATGCTCTGCTGGGCGGCGTCCGGCAGCCGGTGCATGATCTCCATGACCCGGTCCTTGCGGCGGACCGCGCCCATCCGGGTCGGCACGCCCGGCGTCGGCTGCATCTGCGGCGGCACGCCGCTGACGTCCTCGACCCCGCCCGCGTGGTGACCGGCGTCGAACATCGCCTGCTCGGCCGCGATCTGGGCGCTGTCCTTCTCCTCGGACATGCCGATCGGGCCCTGCATCTTGCCGTTGAGGAACTGCTTGACGACCGGCTCCTCGCTGGTCAGCAGCACCTCGCGCGGGCCGAACATGACCAGTTCCTTGCGGAAGAGCATGCCCAGGTTGTCCGGGACCGTGCGGGCCAGGTTGATGTTGTGCGTGACGATCAGGAACGTCGCGTCGATCTGCGCGTTGACGTCGAGGAACAGCTGCGAGATGTAGGTGGTGCGGACCGGGTCGAGGCCCGAGTCCGGCTCGTCGACCAGGATGATCTCGGGGTCGAGCACCAGGGCGCGGGCGAGGCCGGCGCGCTTGCGCATACCGCCGGAGATCTCGCCTGGGAGCTTCTTGTCGGCGCCGTTCAGACCGGTCATGTCGAGCTTTTCGAGGACGATCCGGCGGATTTCCGTTTCGGACTTCTTCGTGTGCTCGCGCAGCGGGAAGGCGACGTTGTCGTAGAGGTTCATCGAGCCGAACAGCGCGCCGTCCTGGAAGAGGACGCCGAAGAGCTTCCGGATCTCGTAGAGCTTGTGCTCGGAGCAGGTGACGATGTCGACGCCGTTGATCACGCACCGGCCGCGGTCGGGCTTGAGCAGCCCGATCATCGACTTGAGGAACACCGACTTGCCGGTTCCCGACGGTCCGAGCATCGCCGAAACCTCGCCCGGGGGCAGGGTCAGCGTGACGTCCCGCCAGATGGCCTGCTTACCGAAGGACTTGGTCAGGCCTTCGATGACCACCTCGGCACCCATCGCACCTCCAGGAGCTGTTCCGCGTCATTGCGCCCGCTGCCACACCCATGCCACCCCATGCCGGCGGCGGGTGCGGGCCTGGCGCCCCAAGAACCCGCGTCAACCAGGTGCAACGAGCTGAGTGCGAACAGGTTACTCACCAGTTTTCTTTTCTGGCCAGCCCTGGGTTCATCGACACCCCGCCGTGATCGGCAACTGCAGGCACGGTAGTCCATTCGGGGCAACGACGCAGATCTCCGAAGCCCGGAACCCACGATTTAGGGACCCGGGGCTATTCGGACAGCACTCCTAGGGGATCAGCGTGAAGGCGGCGACGACCAGCAGGAACACCACGGGCGCGACGACGGCGGCCAGGGAGAGCGTGAGGAGGGGTTCGCGGTCGGTCAGCTGCTGCGCGAGGAGTTCGACGTACTCGGGGTCGGTCATGGTCATCGAGTCGCTCGGGAGAACGTCGATGCAACAAAAGGGCGGGCACCCGTGGGTGCCCGCCCTTTCGCGGTGGCGCTTGCGCGCCTTGAATCACTTGATGGAGATCTTGGCGCCCGCGGCCTCGAGCTTCTCCTTGGCGGCCTCGGCGGCCTCCTTGTCGACCTTCTCCAGGAGGGCCTTGGGAGCGGCCTCGACCAGCTCCTTGGCCTCCTTCAGGCCCAGACCGGAGACGACCTCGCGGACGACCTTGATGACCTGGATCTTCTTGTCGCCGGCGCCCTCGAGGACGACGTCGAACTCGTCCTGCTCCTCGACCGGGGCGGCAGCGGCGCCCACCGGGCCCGCGGCGGCGACGGCGACCGGCGCGGCGGCGGTCACGTCGAAGACCTCTTCGAACTCCTTCACGAACTCGGAGAGCTCGAGGAGGGTGAGCTCCTTGAAGGCGTCGATCAGCTCGGCGGTGCTCAGCTTCGCCATGATGGCTTCCTCTCAGAAAAAACGAACTAGACGTTCGGGGTGGGGGTGGTTCAGCTCTCGGCGGGTGCTTCGGCTGCTTCGGTACCGGCGGCGTTGCGCTGCTTCTCCTCCAGCGCGGCAGCCAGGCGGGCGACCTGGGACGCCGGCGCCTGGAACAGCGCGGCGGCCTGGGACAGCTTCGCCTTGAACGCGCCCGCTGCCTTGGAGAGCAGGACCTCACGGCTGTCGAGATCGGCGATCTTGTTGATCTCGTCCACGGACAGCGCTTTGCCGTCCATGTAGCCGCCCTTGATCACAAGCGCGTTGTTGTCCTTCGCGAAGTCGCGAAGCGCCTTGGCGGCGTCGACCGCTTCACCCTCGACGAATGCGATGGCGGTGGCACCGACGAACAGGTCTTCGAGCCCCGTGACGCCCGCGTCTTCCGCGGCACGCTTGACGAGGGTGTTCTTCGCGACCCGGTACTTGGCACTGGTGCCGAGAGCGCGGCGCAGCTGGGACAGCTGGGACACGGAGAGGCCGGTGTACTGGGTAACGACGGTGGCCGAGCTGTTGCGGAAGCTCTCCGCGATCTCGGCGACGGCCGCCACCTTGTCGGGCTTCGCCATGGTCGCCTCCTCTCTTGGCTAGTGTTTCCACTGGCATCGAGGGGCCCCCGAAACGACGAAACGCCCTCGCGCAAGCAGGCGCGGGGCGTTGTAGTGGGCACGTGGGTGCCCTGCCTCGTTCCTCCTGCGCGGGCCGCCCGGCGAGTTGCGGGACCTTCGTTCCCCTTGCGGGGAAAACCAGCGGTCTTCGGTAGAACCGTTCTGAACTATACCGGGTGGTCCGGCGAGGCTTCTCCCGGGGGCCACTCTGACCTGCGTTTAGGGCGGCTGGGGGTTCGCACCGGGGCCCGGGAGGGCATCATGGTGACGTGGCGGAGCAGCGCGATGACGGAAAGCCGAGCTCAGAACTCGAACCGGCGGGCTCCAACGCGCCCACGCCTCCCGGCGGCACCCCGGCGCCCGGCAACGCCCTCACGCCCGGTGCGAGCTCGCCGGCACTCCCCCAGCCGTCCGGCGCGCAGCCGCCGATGGACCCGGACCAGCTGGAGCAGTTCCGCCAGTTCCAGCAGTTCCAGGACTACCTGCGGTTCGCCCAGACCCAGCAGGGCAACCAGCCGGCCCCGCCGCCGAACGCCGGGGTGGTCCAAGCCCCGCCGTCCGAGCCGGCCGCGCAGCAGGGTGGCGCCCAGCCGCCGATGATCCCGCCGGGCTACCAGCTCGTCCCGACCGAACGCCGTCGTGCGCCGCGGTGGCTGAGCTGGCTGGGCAAGAAGGTGATCGCCTGGGTCTTGGCGATCATCATCCTCGGCGTGGCGGGAACGTGGCTGTACAACCACTTCTTCCCGAACGACGCGGGCAAGACCTCGGCCCAGCTCGCCCAGGAGGGCGGCGGGAAGTACCACACGAACCACATCTTCTCGACGAACCCGTACGAGGCCGTCCGGTTCGTGTACCACAACATCGCCCAGGGCCGGGTCGACGACGCCTGCGGCCGCTTCCAGAACGAAGGTCAGCGCGACATCCAGACCCAGTTCGCCCAGGACATCGCGCAGACGTTCCGCCAGAACACCGCCCAGACCGACTGCAAGAAGGCCGTCGAGTTCCTCGCCACCCAGGTGGCGAACAAGAACGCCTATGCCGAATCCCTGCCGTCGAGCGTCTCGGACCCGTTGCCCGGCGACACCGTGACGATCGATTCCTGCACGTTCCCCATCAGCGGCGGCCCGGCACTCGGCGTCTTCACGGTGTCGAAGGTCGAAAAGGGACAGTGGCTCATCACCGGTCACGCCATCGGCCCGGCGAAGTGCAGCGGAGTCCCCACCACCACGCCGACGAGCTGATCGGCGACGCTCAGCGGGGCTGGGGCGCCGTCAAGAAGGCCGCCAATGCTTCCGAGAACGCCGGGGACATCACCGCCGTCATGTGGTCGCCCGGGATTCGGACCAACCGCGCCCCCGCGATTGCCGCTGCCAGCCTTTCCGGCTCGGCCGCCAGCACGTCCTGGTCGCCCGCCAACACCAACGTCGGCACGCCGATCGCCGAGAGGTTCAAGCTGCCCTCCTGCGACTCCGAGGCCAACGCCACCGCCGCCAACGCCTGACGGTCCCCGCCCGTCGCGTCGGCCAGCAACCTGAACGGCACTCCCGATGGCGGCACCGTCGACGGGTCCTCCGCCAGCAACGCCGAAGCGATCTCCGCCGGCTTCACCACCCGCAGGTCGACGCCGCCGAAGTCGACGATTCCCGATCCGACTCCGCCCGTGGCCAGCCGGCGGATGCGCTTGTCCGATGCAGTCGAGGAGAGCGCGATGATCGCGCCCATCGAATAGCCGACCAGGGACACCTCGTCCAGGGCCAGCTCGTCCAGCAGCGCCGAGATGTCGCGGGCCATGCTGTCGCCCGTGTACGCCGCCTCGTCGTGGGGCTTCTCCGAACGGCCGTGGCCCCGCGCGTCCAGCGAGATCACCGTCAGACCCGCCGCGCGCAACGCCGCGACCACGCCCGTGGAGATCCAGTTCGCGTTCGTGTCGGCCGCGAAGCCGTGTTGCAGCAGCACCGGGTGGTGGGCGCCGTCGCCCTCCCACACCGTGTAGTTCAACCGGAGGCCGTCGAACGACGCGAAAGTCGGCATGACCTCCATGAGACACGAAGAAAGGGCGCCCCCGCAGCAAGCGGGGACGCCCTTTCCGGTGATGTCCGACTCAGACGTTCGCGTCCTCGGAAAGGAGGTTGCGGGTCCGCAGCGGGTCGACCGGGATGCCCGGGCCCATCGTGGTGGTGAAGGTGACCTTCTTCAGGTAGCGGCCCTTCGCCGACGACGGCTTGGCGCGGAGGATCTCGTCCAGCGCGGCGGCGTAGTTCTCGACCAGCTTCTCCGTGTCGTAGGAAGCCTTGCCGATCACCAGGTGCAGGTTGGCCTGCTTGTCGACGCGGAAGTTGATCTTACCGCCCTTGATGTCCTTCACGGCCTTCTCGACCGCGGGGGTCACCGTGCCGGTCTTCGGGTTCGGCATCAGGCCACGCGGGCCGAGGATGCGGGCGATGCGGCCCACCTTGGCCATCTGGTCCGGCGTCGCGATCGCGGCGTCGAAGTCGAGCCAGCCACCCTGGATGCGCTCGATCAGCTCGTCGGTGCCGACCGCGTCCGCGCCGGCGGCTTCGGCCTCGGCGGCCTTGTCGCCGACGGCGAAGACGATGACGCGGGCGGTCTTACCGGTGCCGTGCGGCAGGTTCACGGTGCCGCGGACCATCTGGTCGGCCTTGCGGGGGTCCACACCGAGACGCATCGCGACCTCGACGGTCGCGTCCATCTTGGTCTTGGAGGTTTCCTTCGCCAGCTTCGCGGCGTCGAGCGGCGCGTACAGACGCGACTTGTCGATCAGCTCCGCAGCCTGGCGGTAAGCCTTGCTGTGCTTGGTCATGCTTCTGTCCTTAACTTCGAAAATGGATCAGTGTGGTGACGAGCCAGCACTCGGCTCTCCCACGGGTAAAGCTGCAGACGTCAGGCGTCGACGACCGTGATGCCCATCGACCGAGCAGTGCCGGCGATGATCTTCGCGGCCTGGTCGATGTCGTGCGCGTTGAGGTCGGTCTCCTTGGTCTTGGCGATCTCGCGGACCTGGTCCCAAGTGACCTTGGCGACCTTGGTCTTGTGCGGCTCGCCGGAGCCCTTCTCCACGCCCGCGGCCTTCAGCAGCAGCTTGGCGGCCGGCGGCGTCTTCAGCTTGAAGTCGAACGACCGGTCTTCGTAGACGGAGATCTCGACCGGGACGACGTCCCCGCGCTGCGACTCGGTCGCGGCGTTGTAGGCCTTGCAGAACTCCATGATGTTGACGCCGTGCTGACCCAGCGCCGGGCCGACCGGCGGCGCGGGGTTGGCCGCACCCGCCTTGATCTGCAGCTTGATGATCGCCGCAAGCTTCTTCTTCTTGGGTGGCATTTCTTTTCCTGTCCTGTACTACGTTCCCCACGTACCTGCCGTGGACGTGGGGACTGCGGCCGAACGGGCGGCCGTCAGATCTTGGAGACCTGGTTGAACGACAGCTCGACCGGGGTCTCCCGGCCGAAGATCGACACCAGGACCTTCAGCTTCTGCCCGTCGACGTTGACCTCGGAGATCGTCGCCGGAAGCGTGGCGAACGGACCGTCCATGACCGTGACCGACTCGCCGACCTCGAAGTCGACCTCGACGGCCGGGCCGCCGAGCGGGGCCGCGGTCGCGGTGGACTCGCCCTTGCCCGCCTTCGCGGGGGCTTTCTTCTCGACCTGCGGCGCGAGGAACTTGAGCACCTCGTCCACGGTCAGCGGCGACGGCCGCGAGGTGGCGCCGACGAACCCGGTGACACCCGGCGTGTTGCGCACCGCGCTCCACGAGGCGTCGTTCAGGTCCATCCGGACCAGGATGTAGCCGGGCAGCACCTTGCGCTGCACCTGCTTGCGCTGGCCGTTCTTGATCTCGGTGACCTCTTCGGTCGGGACCTCGATCTGGAAGATGTAGTCCTCGACGTCCAGGGTCGTGGTCCGGGTCTCGAGGTTGGTCTTCACCTTGTTCTCGTACCCGGCGTACGAGTGCACGACGTACCACTCGCCGGGCGCGGCGACCAGCTCGGCGCGCAGCTTGGCGACCGGGTCCTCGTCGTCCTCGGCGGGTTCGGCGACCTCGTCGGCCGCGGCCTCGTCGGAAGCGCCCTCGTCACCGGAAACGGCTTCGTCGACCTCGTCGGACACCTCGACGGGCTCCAGGTGCGCGGATTCCTCGTCACCGAGTGCCGCGTGCACCTGCTCGTCGGAAAGCTCGGTCAGGTCGTGACCGGCTGATGTGCCGTTGTCGGAGGTCACGTTCCGTCCTCTCAGTTGATCATTGCCGGGGTCAGGCCGGGACCTGAGCCCCATCGGCGCGCGCCGGGGCGCGTCAGCCGAAGATCTTGCCGATGCCCCACTTGAATGCCAGGTCGAGCACGCTCACCAGGGCCACCATGAACACCACGAAGACCAGTACGACCGCGGTGTAGGTGACCATCTGCTTGCGGTTCGGCCAGATGACCTTGCGCAGCTCGGCCCAGACCTCACGGATGAAGCGCACGAGCCGCGCGAACACCGAGGCCTTCTTCGCCTTCTGGTCCCGCTTCGGGGTCGGAGCGCCCTTCGCGTCGGGAGCGGTCTTCTCCCCCGACTTCCCGGCCGGCCGGGACTTGTCGTCCGCACGTGCCGCGGACTTGCCCGCCGGACGAGCGGTCGCACGGCGCTCACGCCGGGCAGCGGCTGTGACCGGACGGGACGAGCTATCGGGCTTCTGCCCGGTGCCGTCCTGATCCTGCTCGCCGCCGCTGGCGTCGCTGTCGCTCACGACCACTCCTCCGCTCCACCAGTTCCGTTACGCAGGGGTGACAGGACTTGAACCTGCAACCTGCGGTTTTGGAGACCGCTGCTCTGCCAATTGAGCTACACCCCTGTGGAGCCCCGATCGCTCGGAGCCCCGGAGGACGCATTCCATCATCCCCACCATCCAGGCGGGGATGACCGTAGTGCGTTCCAAGTCCCGAAGTCTACGGCAAGCCTCGCGAGAGCCCGCAACCGCGCCCCCCGATCGACCACCGAACCCCGGCCGGCCTGCGGAAAACTCCCCGCCGGCCACCTGATCATGCCAGGATGTCCGCCATGACGGACAACCCGGAGTCCCGCTCACCGGTGAGCGGGACGCGGCTGGGGCTCGCGCTGCCGCAGTACGGCGCGCTCGCCGACCCCGCGGCCGTCGCGCGCTTCGCGACCGCCGCCGAGGAGCTGGGTTTCGGGTCCCTGTGGGTCGGCGACCGGATCTTGACGCCGCACGCGCCTTCGGACCTCTACCCGGGCGGCGGGACGCCGGAGCACCCGTACCCCAAGGAGTTCGAGACCTTCGCGGACCCGTTCACGACGCTGGCGACCGCGGCCGCGGTGACCCGCACGGCTCGCCTGGGGATGAGCGCGCTGACCGGCCCGGTTTATTCCCCGGTGCTGCTCGCCCGGGCCCTGACGTCGCTCGACCTGGCCAGCGGCGGCCGCCTGGACGTCGGCCTCGGGCTCGGCTGGCTGCGCGAGGAGTACTTCGCGACGGGCGTCCCGTGGGAGGGCCGCGGCAAGCGGCTCGACGACGTCTTGGACGCGCTCGAAGCCCTGTGGACCGGCGATCCCGTGGCGCACGAGGGCCCGCAGTGGCGCATCGCGCCGTCGACCGTCGGGCTGCGCCCGGCGCAGGACCCGCGGCCGCCCGTGCTGCTCGGCGGGTTCTCGCCGCCGGCGCTGGCCCGGGTCGGCCGGCGCGCGGACGGGTGGCTGGCGGGGTGGATGCCGAAGGAGTACCTGATCGGGCTCTGGGCGGTCGCGCTCGACGCGGCCGAGAAGGCCGGGCGCGATCCCGCGACCCTGCGGCGGGTACTGCGGATCAACCCGCGCGCGGGCACCGGGGTCGAGACGGTCGCGGACGTCGCCCCCTGCCTGGACGTGGCCCGGGAGCTGGGCATCACCGAGGTGCTCGTCGACCTGCACTACGTCGCCAAGGACGTCGACCATGCCTTGGAGCTGGCCGCGGAGCTGGTGTGACGTAGGTCATCGTCACTCAGCGGGGTTCGATGGTTCCCCCTAGTCACCCGGATTGCCCACTTCGGGACCGCCCTCGCTTCGGTAGAAACGACGTGTGGCCAAGAACAGTGGGGGCGGCTGCCTCGTCGTGGTGATCGTGGTCGGCCTGCTGGCCTTCGGGTACTACAAGTGGCAGCACGGCTCCTCGTCCGCTCCGCCGGACAGCGGTGCTGACACCGGGGGTGGGTCCGGGCGGTACGTCGCGTTGGGCGACTCGTACACGTCGTCTCCGCACAACGGGCGGCAAGCCGGTCCGCCGCCCGGTTGCCAGCGTTCGCTCGACAACTACCCGCACGTCGTCTCCGCGAAGTTGAAGCCCGCTGAGCTGGCCGACGTCAGCTGCAGTGGGGCTACCACCGCTAATTTGACCTCGCCGCAGAAGACTTCCGACGGTACTAACCCGGCTCAGTTGGACGCGGTCAACTCCCAGACCACGCTTGTGACGCTCGGGATCGGCGGGAACGACGTCGGGTTCATTTCGATTGCTTCGTCCTGTGCGACCGCGCATCCGTCCGGGTCGCCTTGCCGGGATCGGCTCACCGCCGGTGGGCATGATCAGCTTGCCGAGCGGATCGATGCCGCTGCTCCGAAGGTGGGGGCCGTTCTCGACAAGATCCATTCGAAGGCGCCCAAGGCGAAGATCGTCGTGGTCGGGTATCCGACCGTTTTGCCTGATGGGAATGGGTGTTGGCCCGTTCTTCCCGTGGGCTCCGGGGATGTTGACTACTTCCGGGGGGCGTTGGGGAAGTTGAACAAGATGCTTGAAGATCAAGCTGATGCTCATCATGCGGGTTATGCGGATACCGCTGCGCCCAGCAAGGGGCATGATGTTTGTTCCGCTTCGGATGTGCGGTGGGTCGAAGGCGTCATTCCCGCTTCCCGGACCGCTCCGCTGCATCCCAATGTTCGGGGTGAGCAGGGGATGGCTGATGCTGTGCTTAGTGTCTTGAAGCTTCCGTAGGTGACTCCTCCGGCACCCCGAAGCCGTCATTGTGACTACGGCCGGCAACACCGCCGCCGGCCGTGTTCTGGCTTCGGATCGGGGTGCGGGGAGGTCTGGGTGCTCGTCGGGGCCGGTTCTCGTGCGCCCTGCGTTGGTCTCGCTGACGCTAGATGCGCACCAAAGCTTGGGGCTTGCCCAGGACCGTCTTGCCCTCGAACTTGGCCACCAGGTCGATTCTTGCCGTTCCGTCCTCGTTCAGGGCCCCCACCTTGCCCGAGAACTCCACCAGTGCCCCCTCGGGCGTGTTGGGGACCACCACCGGCCTGGTGAAGCGGGCGCTCAGGTCGATCAGCTTGGCCGGGTCGCCCAGCCAGTCCGTCACCACCCGGCCGGCCAGGGCCATCGTCAGCATTCCGTGGGCGATCACGTCCGGGAGTCCTACGCCTTTCGCGAACGCCTCGTTCCAGTGGATCGGGTTGAAGTCCATCGCCGCTCCCGCGTAGCGGACCAGCTGGTCGCGGGTCACCCGGACCTCGATCGCGGGCAGCTCGTCGCCGATGTTCACGCGTCCTCCCCCCGGACCACCAGCTGGGCCCGCGTCGTGGCGATGTGCTCGCCGTCGCCGTCGGCGATCTCCGCTCGCAAGTTGATGAAGTCGTTGCCCGCCCGGGCCATGATCTTGTCGATGTGCGTCGTCAGCAGCAGCTTGTCCCCCACGCGGACCGGGCGGCTGTAGCTGAACTGCTGGTCGCCGTGGACCATGCGCGAGTAGTCGAGCCCGAGCTCCGGGTCGCTGACGATCGCGTTGATGGCGGCGAGGTTGACGATCGTGATGAACGTCGGCGGGGCGATCACGTCCGGGTGCCCGGCGGCGCGGGCCGCCTCGGGGTCGCGGAACACCGGGTTGTCGTCGCCGATCGCGTCGGCGAACTCCCGGATCTTCTCCCGGCTCACTTCGTAGCTGGTCTGCGGCGGGTACACCCGCCCGGTGAACGACTCGTCCAAAGGCACCCGAGGAGGCTACCAACAGCAAGAAGCCGCCCTGGTGGTCCAGGGCGGCTTCTCGAAAGCTGGGTGAACGCGCTACGTCAGCGGGTTTCCTTGTGCGTCCGGTGCGTACCGCAGTTCGGGCAGAACTTCTTCATCTCCAGGCGATCCGGGTTGTTGCGCCGGTTCTTCTTGGTGATGTAGTTGCGGTGCTTGCACTCTTCGCACGCCAGCGTGATCTTGGGTCGCACGTCGGTGGCAGCCACAGCGTTTCCTTCTCTCTCAGGTCCGGGGGCCAGCCCCGTCGTTACCGCGTAGCGGTGGCCGGACTTGAACCGGCGACACAGCGATTATGAGCCGCTTGCTCTGCCAACTGAGCTACACCGCCCTTACATGACCCAAGCCGCGACACGCGGGCGTGACGCGGCTAGAGGTCGAGAGCCCCTTTACGGAATCGAACCGTAGACCTTCTCCTTACCATGGAGACGCTCTGCCGACTGAGCTAAAGGGGCCTGGCCTCTCGCGAGGACTTGGAAAGATTACCAACCCCCGTCACTCGGCCGTGCAACCGGGGTCCCGTTAGCACAAAACCTCAGGTCAGCAGGGTAAGCACGGTCTCGGAGTGGCGTCCCGGGGAGCGCGCCGTGCGGGCCTGCAGCCACGCCTCGAGGCGGTCCTCCGGCAGCGGCCGCGAGATCAGGTAGCCCTGCGCGACGTCGCAGCCCATCGCCTCGAGCTGGTCGCGCGCCACGTCCTCCTCGACGCCCTCGGCGACCACCGTCAGGCCGAGCGAGTGCCCCAGCTCGACGATCGAGCGGACCACCGCGAGGTCGCCGAGGTCGGTGCCCATGCCGAGGACGAAGCTCTTGTCGATCTTGACCTGGTCGACCGGCAGCTGCCGCAGGTAGGCCAGCGACGAGTAGCCCGTGCCGAAGTCGTCGACCGCGAGGGTGATGCCCAGCGAGTGCAGCTCGCGCAGGATCGGCAGCGCCTTCTGCGGGTCGGACATCACGCCGGACTCGGTCAGCTCGAACGTCAGCAGCTCCGGCGGGATGCCGTAGTGCTCCAGCTCGCGGGCCACCTTGTTCGGGAAGTCCTCGTCGGCCAGGTTGCGCACCGACAGGTTGACCGCGACCGAGATCCGCAGGCCCTCGTCGAGCCACTTGCGGCAGCGCTTGAGCGCCTCGCCGAGCACGAAACCCGTCAGGACGCCGATCAGACCGGCCGCCTCGATGGCCGGGACGAACTCGTCCGGCCCGAGCCGGCCGAACTCCGGGTGCACCCAGCGGACCAGCGCCTCGACGCCCTGCACCTGCCGGTTCGGCAGGGTGATCTTCGGCTGGTAGTGCACGCTGACCTGGCCGTCCTCGAGGGACTGCCGGAACTGCGTGACCATCTGGAAGCGGCGCAGGAAGATCTGGCCCATGCTCGGCACGTAGCCGCGGACCTCTTCGCCGCCCTTCGTGGCGCGGACGGCGACGTCGGCGCGCTGCAGCAGGCCTTCGATGTCGACGACGTCGCCGGACTCCTCGGGCGTCGTCGTCGCGTAGCCGATCATCGCGTTCGCCTCGACCGACAGCCGGTCCACCGGGTACGGCGCGGAGAGCTCTTCGCGCAGCCGTTCCGCCGCCGCGTGCGCGTCCTCCGGCGGGCAGCCGACGAGCAGCGCCGCGAAGGACGCGCCTTCGAGGCGGGCGAGCGGGACGTCGGGGCCGAGCGCGTCGCGGATGCGGCGGCCGGCGGCGATCACCATCCGGTCGGCCCACGCGTAGCCGAGCGCGTCGGACACTGTCGAGAAGACGTCGAGGTCGATCCGCAGCACGACGGCGTTCGCGAAGTCCCGCAACGGTTCCTTCGCCACCTGCCGGAAGCCCGGCCGGTTGAGGTGCCCGGTGAGCGGGTCGTGGTAGGCGTCGTGGCGGAGCGTGGCGAGCAGGCGCCGGTTGTCCAGCGACGTCGCCAGGTGGCTGGCCATCGTGCCGAGCAGCTGGACGTCGTACTTGCCGAACCCGCGCCAGCGGGACAGCCGGTCGTGCGCCTCGACGACGCCGAGCAGCTGGTTCGCGCTGCGCAGCGGGACGACGAGCGCCTCCTGCGCGCCGCGGTCGAGCAGCGCCGCGCGGACGTCGGGGTTGGCTTCGGTGATCCGGAAGTGCCGGACGTGCGCGCCGGGCAGGCGCAGCAGCGGGTCGTCGGCGGCCGGGTCGGCGGGCGGCAGGTCGTCGCCGGCGACGACGACGCGCATGGCGTCCTTCGGTTCGAGCCGCAGTCTCAGCACGACGCGGCCGGCGGCGAGCTGGTCCTTGATGCGCTCGGCGATCGTGGCCCACTCGCGGACGTCGACGCCGCCGACGAGCTCGTCCGCGCGGCTGGCCGGCCGCGCCGCGGCCTGCTGGCCCGAGCGGGCGACCATCAGGCTGACGTCGGAAAGCGCCTCCATGTCCCGCTGCTCGCGCAGCAGGTCGGAGTAGGCCCAGTACAACGCGGTCAGGCCGAGGAACACGGCGAGCACCAGCGGCCACGCCTTGGGCGTGTTCGAAATGACGAGGTAGCCGGACAGGCCGACCGAGGCGTTGACGAAGCCGACGACCAGGATCCGCGCGGTGAGCCGGACGGCGGTGCTGACCCGCATGCGGCGCCGCAGGACGCGGACCGCGGCGAGCGCGAGCAGCGTGCTGACCAGCGGCGCGGTCAGAGTGCCCGCCAGCGCGGCGACCCACGGGATCTTGTCGCCGGCCCCGGCGCCGACGGCGACCTTCACCAGCCCGGCGACCCCGAAGGCACCGGTGATCTCGAGCAGGAACGCGCCCGCGTTGTAGAGGACGCGCCCGGCGACCTTGCGCGCGAGCAGCGTGCCGATGCCGGCGACCAGGTGCGCGGCCAGCACGACTTCGAACGGCGCGACGAAGAACCCGATGACGAGCGGGATCTCGGTGAAGGAGATCGTCCACGAGATACCGCTGCGGACGTCGACGTTGATGCCGAGCTGTTCGGCGAGCAGGAACGCGACCGCGAGCACGGGCCCGATCCACAAGAGCCGGCTGTCCCAGTGGAACGGCAGCCACGAGCCGACGGCGAACGCGGCGACGAGCCCGATGCTCAGGACGGCGAAGGTGTACGCGCGGAACCGGCGTTCGTCCGTGCGGGCTTCGACGGAGACGGGCGGTGTCCCGGAAGCGGTTCCCGGCCCGGGCTGCGCCTGCGCTACGGCGTCGCCGTGGGCGTTGGTGTCCGGCATCCGACCTTCCCTCCCGGCTTGTCCACCGGTACTGATCCGTGACTTCGGGTGTGGACAAGGGCCATACCGTACCCCGTAGGGCGTACCCGTGTCCCTTTCGAGACAGTAGGAGATCACCCCAGGGTTAACAATGCCTCGATGGCGCTGACCTGCGTGGACCAAGGGGTGAAACATCGGGTGGCGCATAGGGGGTCGGTCGTCTGCACACGGCATCCCGGGTAGCGCTTCAATGAGTCCATGCACAGCGACGTGATCGCCACCGAACACGCGGCCCGGCTCGCGGCGGTGGACTCCCTGCTCCCCGGTTCTTCCCCCTTCGAAGCAGCCGAAAGCGCGGTGGTGCTGGAGGTCGCGACGGGCGACTCCGCCGCCTCCGCCCTCGCCTCGCGCATCCAGGTCCACCAGGACGCGCCGAACGCGCCGTGGCGGGCGCTCACCGAGCACCGGCTCGACCTCCAATTGGCCGGTCCGCAGCCGGCTGAGGCCCTCGACGCACTCCTCACCCGATGGGATGAACATCTGCGCGCGGTCGCCGAGCGCGGCGACACCGAGACCGCGGCGATCGTGCCGCGGGCGAGCCGCGACGCCGCCGGCACGCGCGAAATGCTGCACCACGGGTTCGCGCCGCTGCGGGTGATCGCGGTCCGCCCGGCGGACCGGACGATCCCGGCCGGCCCGCGCGGCACGCCCGGCGTCAAGATCCGCCGCGCCGAGCCCGGCGACCTCGAAACCGTCGTCGCGTTGGGCCTGGAGCTGCACACCTTCGACGCGCAGTACGGCACGGTCAACTTCCGCAAGGGCGTCGAGGACATCATGGCCAAGGACCTCGCCGAGCAGCTGAACCGGCCGGAGCCCCCGCTGTGGATCGCCGAGCTGTACGGCCGTCCGCTCGGCATGGTGAACGTCCAGCACCCGGGCGAAACCGGCTGGATCAGCGACCGCGTCAACGCGCCGCGGGTCGGCTACCTCTCTTCACTGGCCGTCGCGGAGACCGCGCGGTCGTCCGGTGTCGGCACCGCGCTGGCCGCGCACGCCCACCACGTCCTGGACGAGGCCGGTGCCGACGTCGTCCTCCTGCACCACGCGGCGGCGAACCCGCTGTCGACGCCGTTCTGGTACGCGCAGGGTTACCGCCCGTTGTGGACGTACTGGCAGCGCCGGCCGGCCGTTCGCTGAACGACTGGTGGCTTACCCCGGGTGGCCGGTCCTTATAGGCTGGTCCCGCGAGCAGCGAGGGGAGCCGGAAGTGACCGACCAGCGCGATTCGGCGCCGAGAGCACCCGAAGGCGTCGACACCGAGAAGCCGTCCGCGGCCCGGATCTACGACTGGTACCTGGGCGGTACGCAGAACTGGGCCGTGGACCGCGAGTTCGGCAGGCGCATGGAGCAGCAGTGGCCGCTCGTGCGCCCCGGCTCGAAGCAGAACCGCGAGTTCATGAACCGCGCGGTCCGGGCGGCGCTGCGGGCCGGCATCCGCCAGTTCATCGACCTCGGCTCCGGCGTCCCGACCGCGGGCAACGTCCACGAGGTCGTCGAGGCGGAGCTGCCCGAGGACCACGACGCGAAGGTGGTGTACGTCGACTACGAGCCGGTCGCGGTCGCCCACGCGACGCTGATCCTCGAAGAGGAGGTGGCGACGGACTGGGCGGGCATCGTCCAGGCCGACATGCGCGACGCGAAGGCCGTGCTGCGCGCGGAAGAGACGAAGCGGCTCATCGACTTCTCGCAGCCGGTCTGCCTGATGATGATGGCGGTCCTGCACTTCGTCGGGCCCGACGACGACCCCGTGGGCATCCTGAAGGCGTACCGGGACAAGCTCGCGCCGGGCAGCTGGCTGGCGATCTCGCAGATGAGCGAGGGCGACGGCACGGGCAAGGCGCTGGAGGGGCTGCGCTGGTTCGTCGAGCAGTACCGCAAGACGAGCAACCCGGTGTGGTTGCGCGACCGCGACGAGATCGAGCCCCTCTTCGGCGACTGGGAGCTGATGGAACCGGGCATCGTGCACCTGCCGGACTGGCGGCCGGACCGGAAGCTGAACGCCTTGGAGGCCGAGGCGCGGCCGTTCGCTTGGTGCGGCATCGGGGTCAAGCCGGGCGGATGAGCGAAGGAGCGCCGATCGCCCCAGCCGGGGTGGACACCGACAAGCCGTCCGCGGCGCGCGTCTACGACTGGTACCTCGGCGGCGACCAGCACTGGGCGGTCGACCGCGAGTTCGGCCGGCGCGTGGAGAAGGTGTGGCCGCTGATCCGGCCGATCTCGCGGCAGAACCGCGCGTTCATGAACCGGGTGGTCTCGGCGGCGGTGGACGCGGGCGTCCGCCAGTTCGTCGACCTCGGCTCCGGCGTGCCGACCGCGGGCAACGTGCACGAGATCGTCCGCGACCGGCTGCCCGCCGGCGAGCGCGCGTCGGTCGTCTACGTCGACTACGAGCCGGTGGCAGCCGCGCACTCGCGGCTGATCCTGGAACGCGAAGGCGCGACGGACTGGGCCGGCCTGGTCGAGCGGGACATCCGACAGCCGGCGGCGATCTTCGCCGACCCGGTGACGGCGTCGCTCATCGACTGGTCGCGCCCGGCGTG
Organism: Amycolatopsis sp. NPDC114478; assembly: GCF_055633805.1. NCBI lineage: Bacteria > Bacillati > Actinomycetota > Actinomycetes > Pseudonocardiales > Pseudonocardiaceae > Amycolatopsis > Amycolatopsis sp. NPDC114478. The sequence goes on from NZ_JBVKDO010000003.1 coordinate 330,462, forward strand.
CCTGCTGATGATCACGGTGATGCACTTCATCGGGCCGTCCGACGACCCCGAGGGGCTGATGGCGGCCTACCGCGAGAAGCTCGCGCCGGGCAGCTGGCTGGCGTTGACGCACGGCACGTGCCGCGACGACGCGTCGCCGGAGCGCGCCGCGGAAGTGAAGCGGTTCATCGACGCCTACCGCGACACGTCGAACCCGGCGTGGCTGCGCTCGGCCGACGAGCTGCTCCCGTGGTTCGGCGGCTGGCCGCTGCTTCCGCCGGGGATGACATCGTTGCCGGACTGGCGCCCGGAGGAGCCGCCGACGCCGATCGACGCGGAGACGCGGCCCTTCGCCTGGTGCGCCGTCGCTCGCCGCCCGTTGCTCTGACCTGCGGTTTCCCTGATCGCTGTGGGCGAACGCACCATCGGAAACAAACACACCCATCGGAGAGTTGAGCTAGGCAGACTCAACTACACGAGGAGTGCACATGTCCGACACCCGCCTCCTGCCCGTGCTCCCGCTCGATGACGACGTCGTGCTGCCGGGCATGGTCGTCCCGCTCGACCTGACCGACACCGAGACCCGGGCAGCGGTGGAGTCCGCCCAGGCCAACACCCCCAGCCAGGCGTCGTTCCCGGGTATCCGGTCGACCGGCGCCACTAAGGCCGAGGTCCTGATCGTGCCCCGCGTCCACGGTGAGTACGCCGAGTACGGCACCGTCGCGACCGTCGAGCGCATCGGCCGCGTGCCCGGTGGCAAGGCCGCCGTCCTGCTGCGCGGCACGTCCCGCGCGCTCGTCGGCCGGATCGCCGACGGCCCCGGTGCCGCCCGCTGGGTGCACGCCGAAGACGCCCCCGAGACCACGAACGACCAGACCGCCAAGCTCGCGGCCGAGTACAAGGCCGTCGTCATCTCGATCCTCCAGCAGCGCGGCGGCTGGCAGCTGATCGACGCCGTCCAGCAGGTCGAGGACGCTTCCGCGATCGCCGACCTGTCCGGCAACGCGCCGTACCTGTCCACCGACCAGAAGCTCGAGCTGCTCGGCGCCCTGGACGTCACCGTCCGCCTGGAGAAGGCGCTCGAGTGGAGCAAGGAGCACCTGGCCGAGCTCGAGGTGACCGACACGATCCGCAAGGACGTCGCCGAAGGCATGGAGAAGCAGCAGAAGGAGTTCCTGCTGCGCCGCCAGCTCGAGGCGATCCGCAAGGAGCTCGGCGAGCTCGACGGCACCGCGCAGGACGACGACTACCGCGCCCGCGTCGAAGGGGCCGAGCTGCCCGACGCCGTCAAGAAGGCCGCGCTGGCCGAGGTGGACAAGCTGGACCGCACGTCCGAGCAGTCCCCCGAGGGCGGTTGGATCCGCACGTGGCTGGACACGGTCCTGGAGCTGCCCTGGAACGAGCGCACCGAGGACATCTACGACATCGCGGCCGCGCGGGCCGTCTTGGACGCCGACCACGCCGGTCTCGACGACGTCAAGGAACGCATCATCGAGTACTTGGCCGTCCGGAAGCGCCGCGCGGAATCGGGTCTCGGCCCGGTCGGTGGCCGGCGTTCCGGTGCCGTGCTCGCCCTCGCGGGCCCTCCCGGGGTCGGCAAGACGTCGCTGGGTGAGTCCGTCGCGAAGGCCATGGGCCGCAAGTTCGTCCGGGTCGCGCTGGGCGGCATCCGCGACGAGGCGGAGATCCGCGGTCACCGCCGCACCTACGTCGGCGCGCTGCCCGGCCGGATCGTCCGCGCAATCAAGGAAGCCGGTTCGATGAACCCGGTCGTGCTGCTCGACGAGATCGACAAGGTCGGCGCCGACTACCGCGGCGACCCGACGGCGGCGCTGCTCGAAGTGCTGGACCCGGAGCAGAACCACACGTTCCGCGACCACTACCTCGAGGTCGAGCTGGACCTGTCCGACGTCGTGTTCCTGGCGACGGCCAACGCGCTGGAGACCATCCCCGGCCCGCTGCTGGACCGCATGGAGCTCGTCACGCTGGACGGCTACACCGAGCACGAGAAGGTCACCATCGCCCGCGACCACCTGCTCCCCCGCGAGCTGGAGCGCGCCGGGCTGGGCACTTCGGACGTGGTGTTGACGGATGCGGCGTTCAGCCGGATCGCCGCCGAGTACACCCGCGAGGCGGGCGTGCGCGACGCGAACCGGACGATCGCCAAGGTGCTGCGCAAGATCGCGACCAAGGTGGCGCTGGACCAGGTGTCCTTGCCGCTCACGGTGGACGCTGCGGACCTTTCCGACTACCTGGGCCGCCCGCGGCACATCCCGGAGTCGTCGCTGCCGGCGTCGACGCAGCGCACGGCGACCCCGGGCGTGGCGACCGGCCTGGCGGTGACCGGCGCGGGTGGTGACGTCCTCTACATCGAGGCGTCGCTGGCCGACGAGGAGTCCGGCGCGTCCGGGCTGCAGCTCACCGGCCAGCTCGGCGACGTGATGAAGGAGTCGGTGCAGATCGCGCTGTCCTACCTGCGCTCGCACGGCGCGGAGCTGGAGCTGCCGGTCGGCGACCTACGCAAGCGCGGCATCCACGTCCACGTGCCGGCGGGCGCGGTCCCGAAGGACGGGCCGTCGGCGGGCGTGACGATGACGACGGCGCTGGCGTCGCTACTCTCGGGCCGCGTGGTCCGCGCGGACGTCGCGATGACGGGCGAGGTGTCCCTGACCGGACGCGTCCTCCCGATCGGCGGCGTGAAGCAGAAGCTGCTGGCGGCGCACCGCGCGGGGATGAAGACGGTGATCATCCCGCAGCGCAACGAGCCGGACCTCGACGACGTCCCGGCCGAGGTGCTGTCCCAGCTGGACGTCCACGCGGTGGCGAACGTCCGCGAGGTCCTCGACCTCGCCCTGACGCCGGCTTCGACGCCGGTTTCCCAGGCGGCGTAACCCCGAACGCCGCCACCTGAGAACGGCCGGTTTCCCCCACCCCAGGGAAACCGGCCGTTTCTCGCGTCTAGACCCGCCGCGCGGCGATCAGGTACCCGGTGCCGAGCAGGCCGGCCAGCCCGCGGGCGGTCTTCGTGTCCCGCCGGACGAGCCGGTCGAGCGGCGGCACCAGCGCCGTGACGTCGTAGTAGAGCGTGTCCTCCGGCTGCAGCCCGGCGCGCCACAGCTCGTGGCGCAGCCGCCGCGGCGCGTACGCCTGGATCCCGGTGTGGCGCGCGCCGTGGTGCCGCGGGAAGCGCAGGGCCTCTTCGATCCCGCCGAGCACGCGGCGCGCCGGCCAGTACAGGCCCCACTCGACCAGCCGGTACGGGCTGTGCGGGTTGAGCATCGTGACGACGGCGAGGCCGCCGGGGCGGACCACGCGGGCGATTTCGCGCAGCGCCAGCGTGACATCGACGTATTCGAGCACGCCCATCGCGAGCGCGACGTCGAATCCGCCGTCGGCGAACGGCATTTCTTCGATATCACCGACGGAAAAACTCGCTTCTTCCCCGGTGTTCCGCCGCGCGGCGTCGACCATCGCGGCGGACCGGTCGCAACCGGTCACGGAAAATTCCCGCGGCCGGCTTTCCAGAAGATGACGGACCATCATCCCCGGCCCGCAGCCGACGTCGAGGAGCGTGCCGCCCGGGTGGTCGGCGAGCACCTGGTCGACGGCGTGGATCCGGGATCGGTGGAACCGGGCGGTAGGGCCCCGGCCGGCGTACGCCTCGGCGTAGTCGGCCACGAGCTCGGCATCGGCGTACTGGGCCCGCACGAGCTGGTCGCGCGTCGGGTGGTCGAGCGTCCCGGGAACCGGCATGCGTACCTCCACTGGTCTGGGTTCGGCACCTGCGGGGTCGGGCCGGCCGCGAAAGCCGTTACCGTTTTCCAGTGATTTCCGGAAATGGGTTCCAAAGGACGAATGAATCTTCCATCGCACCGGCGAGGAATTGCCGCCGAATCGCGGGTTGAGTAAAGGCGAGGTCATGGCTTGCAAAAACGGCCCCGCGACCTGATGGTCGCGAGGCCGTTTCGGCTGGGTGGCGGGTGAGGGATTCGAACCCCCGTAGGCGTAAGCCAACTGGTTTACAGCCAGTCCCCTTTGGCCACTCGGGTAACCCGCCATGGCCGGTCGCACCGGCCGGGGAGAAGCTTACCGAACGGGTTCGAGCGGGGGTCAACCGGGATGCCCGTCCCCCGGTGGGGGCTAGGCTGGGTGGCCCCTGACAAGCGAGTACGAGGTGTGAGGACACGTGGCGGATCCCTCTTTCGACGTCGTGAGCAAGGTCGACCGCCAGGAGGTGGACAACGCGCTCAACCAGGCAAGCAAGGAGCTCGGCACGCGCTTCGACTTCCGCGGCACGGGCACGACGATCAACTGGTCCGGCGAGGAGGCGATCGCGATCGAGTCCGAGACGGAGGAGCGCGCGCTGGCCGCGGTCGAGGTGTTCAAGGAGAAGCTGATCAAGCGCAGCATCTCGTTGAAGGCGTTCGAAGCGGACGAGCCGGCGCTGTCGGGCAAGATCTACAAGATCTCGGGCAAGATCCTGCAGGGCATCGCATCGGACAAGGCGAAGCAGATCGCGAAGTTCATCCGCGACGAGGGCCCGAAGGGTGTGCAGGCCCAGATCCAGGGCGACCAGCTGCGGGTGTCGGGCAAGAAGAAGGACCAGCTGCAGGACGTGATCGCATTGCTGAAGGGCAAGGACTTCGAGATCGCGCTGCAGTTCACCAACTACCGGTGACGCCGCCGCGGGCACCCGGTCGTCCCGGGTGCCCGCTCAGGACGGGGTGATCGTCCAGCTGGCCTCATACCCCTCGACCAGCAGATAAGCCGGCCCCACGACGTCCACCGTCTTCGAAAGATCGCCGATCTCGTTCACCAGCAGGTCGCGGACCTTCTCCGAGTGCACCCAAACGGCCACGTTCCCCCCCGTCTTGGCCGTGAAAGCCACCGTCCGGACACCCTCCGGCACCCGGAACACCGCGTCACCCTTGCCCGACGCCGTCGCTCCCGAAGCCGCCACCGGCAAGCTGCGGTAGTCCGCGATCGTCGCCGTCCAGGGGGCGTTCGCGTGGACCGTCACCTTTGTTGTCGGGCGGTCCGGTTCCGTGTTCAGCCACGTTGTGCCCTTGTACTTGCCGATCGCGTTGACCAGGCCGTACTCGCCGCCGTCGGTGTCCACCATCACGTTCGACGAGCACTTCGGGCAGTCGAACGTGAAGAAGCCCAGCTGGTCCGCCGGCCACGTCGTCGCGAACTCGCCCTCGCCCTTGCCCGTGTGCGTCTCCGTCGGCACGTCCTTCAGCACCGGTGCCGCCGATGTGGTGGGAGGCGCCGAAGCCGAAGAAGTCACGATCGTGCCGAACCCCGTCGCCGGCGCGCACCCGGCCAGCAGGACCAAGACCAGAACCAGAAGACCGGACCACCGCAGCTTCATCGTTTCCCCCTCGCAGCCACTCCACGTTACCGGTCACCCGAAAGCGCACAGCAAACCCCTCGAACGCGCGAATGGGCCGTGTGACTGTCCACGAAGGACCCGATCCCCGTGCTCTAATCGCGCCGTCACCGCGTGGAGAGGGTCAGGATGCGCCGCTTGCTCGCCTTCGTGCTGTCACTCACCGTGATCGGCGCGACACTGACGCCCGCGAGCGCCGCCGAGCGCAAGCTGCTCCTGCCCGGCCTCGGCTCCTACGCGCGGCTCGTCCGGCTCGACTACTCGATCTTCGGCCGCGGGCACATCGTCGCCGCGCTGACCAGCGAAGACGCCGGTGGCAAGTTCACGCCGGTCATGGAGAGCACCGACGAGGGCGACACGTTCCACCAGATCGGCGCCATCCACGACCCCGACGGCCGGTACGGCATGTGCTGCGGCACCCTCTACGAACTGCCCCAGCGGGTCGGCCGGCTCCGCGCGGGCACGCTGCTCTGGGGCGCCTCCTACCGGCAGGACGCCGGGCCGCAGCGCCGCGTCGGCATCAAGGTCTGGGCCAGCCCGGACGGCGGCCGCTCGTGGCGGTTCCTGTCCGAGGCCGCGCGGTCGCACAACATCGACGGCATCTGGGAGCCGGAGTTCACCGTCGACGCCGGCGGCACGCTCTGGCTCCACTTCGCCGACGAGACGCAGGCCCCGAAGTACGGGCAGGTCCTCAACCGCGTCGCCTCGACCGACGGCGTGACGTGGGGCACCAAGCAGCTCACCCTGGCCATCCCGCCGGACCGGGTCCGGCCGGGCATGCCGATCATCCGCCGGCTGCCCGACGGCCGCTTCTACTTCGCCTACGAGATCTGCAACTTCCGCGACCGCTACTGCGACCCGTACTTCAAGATCTCCCCCGACGGCGCCAACTGGGGCAGCCCGGCCGACCCCGGCACCCGCGTGAACACCGCGAACGGCAACTACTTCCAGCACGCGCAGACGATCACGCTCTTCCCCGGCGGCCCGAACGGCGTGCGGATCGTCATGGTCGGGCAGATCTACACCAACGCCGAGGGTCGGCCGCAGCCCGGGAACGGCCAGGTCCTGCTGGCGAACGACAACTTCGGCGACGGCAACTGGTACGAACTGCCCGCACCCGTCCACATCAACGGCATCTACAACAACTTCTGCCCCAACTACTCCTCGACGCTGCTGCCGGTCGACGACGGCCGGAACGTGCTGGAGATCGCCACCGAGTACAACTCCGGCTGCAAGGCCTACTTCGGCAAGGGACCGGCCTTCTAGCGCCGGCCGCGGCCCGTAGGGTGGGGCCGACGCCGGATCCGAGGAGGCAGTTCATGAAGGGCATCGTGCTGGCCGGAGGCAGCGGGACGCGCCTGCACCCGATCACCCAGGCGGTGTCGAAGCAGCTGCTGCCGGTCTACGACAAACCGATGGTCTACTACCCGATCTCGGTGCTGATGCTGGCCGGGATCCGCGAGATCCTCATCATCTCCACCCCCGCCGACCTGCCGATGTTCCGCAAGCTGCTCGGCAACGGCGACCAGTTCGGCGTCTCGTTCTCCTACGCCGAGCAGCCCAGCCCGAACGGCCTCGCCGAGGCTTTCGTGATCGGCGCGGACTTCATCGGCGACGACGACGTGGCGCTCGTGCTCGGCGACAACATCTTCTACGGCCAGGGCTTCTCCGGCCGCCTGCAGACCGCCGTGCGCGAACTCGACGGCTGCGTCCTGTTCGGCTACCCGGTGAAGGACCCCGAGCGCTACGGCGTCGGCGAGGTCGACGCGGCGGGCAAGCTGCTGACCATCGAGGAGAAGCCGGCGAAGCCGCGGTCCAACAAGGCGATCACCGGGCTGTACTTCTACGACAACGAGGTCGTCGACATCGCCCGCGCGCTGAAGCCGTCGGCGCGCGGCGAGCTCGAGATCACCGACGTCAACCTGACGTACGTGCGCCAGGACCGGGCGTCGCTGGTCGACCTCGGCCGCGGCTTCGCCTGGCTCGACACCGGCACGCACGACTCGCTGCTCGAAGCCGGCCAGTTCGTCCAAGTACTCGAGCACCGCACCGGCGTGCGCATCGCGTGCCTCGAGGAGATCGCGCTGCGGATGGGCTTCATCGACGCCGACGAGTGCTACGCGCTGGGCGAGAAGCTGGCGAAGTCCGGCTACGGCGACTACGTCAAGGCAGTCGCCGCAGCCGCGGGAGCTTCGGCCTAGAAGAGCTGCTCGCGCAGGGTCGTCCCGGCGTACTCGGTCCGGAACACCCCGCGTTCCTGCAGGAGCGGCACGACCTTTTCGACGAACTCGTCGAGCCCGGTCGGCGTCAGGTGCGGCACCAGGACGAACCCGTCGGCCGCGTCGGACTGGACGTACTCGTCGATCGTCGAAGCGACGGTCGCGGGCGTGCCGACGAACTGCTGGCGCGCGGTGGCCTCGATCACCAGCTCGCGGATCGAGAGCTTCTTCTCCTCCGCGATCGCCCGCCACTTGCGCGCGAGCGCGATCTGGTCCTTCTCGTGGCGCACGCGGCCCCAGGTCAGCGGCTCGGCGTCGGGGTCGGGGTCGATCTCCGGCAGCGGGCCGTCGACGTCGTAGTCCGACAGGTCGCGGCTCCACACCTGCTCGAGGAACTGGATCGCGGTGGCGGGACGGACCTGCTGGAGCCGGATCTCACGCGCGTGCTCCTCGGCTTCGGCGTCGGTGTCGCCGAGGACGAACGTCGCCGCCGGCATGATCAGCAGCTCGCCGTACTCGCGGCCGTACGCGGCCAGGCGCCGCTTGACGTCGTGGAAGAACGCCTGGCCGTCTTCGAGGCTGCCGTGGCGGCTGAAGATGACGTCCGCGGCCTTCGCGGCGAACTCGCGGCCTTCGTCGGAGTCGCCGGCCTGGATGACGATCGGCTGGCCCTGCGGGGTCCGCGGCAGCGTGAACTGCCCGTGGATGTCGAACTGCGGTCCACTGTGGACGAACTTGCCGGGGTCGCGGGCGAAGACGCCGTTCTCCTTGTCCCCCACCAGGGTCCCGGGCTGCCAGCTGTCCCACAGCTCGCGCACGGTGGTCAGGAACTCCTCGGCGCGCGCGTACCGGTCCTCGCGCTTGAGGAAGCCGCCGCGGCGGAAGTTCTGCCCGGTGAAGGCGTCCGGCGACGTCACGACGTTCCACGCCGCGCGCCCGCCGGAGAGGTGGTCGATGCTCGCGACCTGGCGGGCGACCTCGTAGGGCTCGTTGAACGTCGAGGACAGCGTCCCGGCCAGGCCGAGGTGCGTCGTGACGGCGGAGAGCGCGGCCAGCACGGTGGTCGTGTTGGGCCGGCCGACGACGTCGGAGTCGAGGATCTTGCCGGCGTGCTCGCGCAGGCGCAGGCCCTCGGCGAGGAAGAGGAAGTCGAACTTGCCGCGCTCGGCGGTGCGGGCGAGGTGCTCGAAGGACGCGAAGTCGATCTGGCTGCCCGACGCCGGGTCGCTCCACACCGTCGTGTTGTTGACGCCGGGGAAGTGCGCGGCGAGCTTGATCTGCTTGGTCATCTCAGGCTCCCGGGGTGACGGCGTAGGCGTTGACGGCCCGGCCGAGGCCGAGGTGGTCGCGCAGGGTCTCGCCGCGGTAGCCGTCCCGGAACGCGCCGGCCGCGCGCAGCGCCGGGACGACCTCGCCGGCGAGCAGGTCGAGGTCGTCGGGCAGGACGGCGGGCCGCAGGTGGAAGCCGGCGACGCCGGTCTCGGCGGCCCAGCGGGGCAGCTCGGCGGCCAGCTGCGCGGGCGTGCCGACGAACGAGAGGCCCGCGGGTTCGAACGGCGTCAGCGCGTCCAGCTCGTGCTGCCGGTCGCGGGCGCCCTGCTCGGTCTCGGCGAGCACGATCGACACCGTGGCCAGGACCTTCGCGCCGGGGAACCGGGCGGCCGCGGCGCGCACGGCTTCGAGGTGGTCCGCGCGGGTGATCACCACGTCGGCGCCGACGGCGTGTGGCGAATCGCCGTAGACGGCGGTCACCGGGTGGCCCTGCGGCGGCCGCGGCGTGATCGACGGGCCCTTCACGCTGAAGAAGCGGCCTTCGAAGTCGACGTAATGCAGCTTCTCCCGGTCGATGAAGCGGCCGGTGGCGGCGTCGCGGATGATCGCGCCGTCCTCCCAGCTGTCCCAGAGCCGGGCGCTGACGTCGAGGACCTCGGCGGTCTCGGCCTCGCCGTCGGCCGGCGACGGGGCCGGGCGGCGGCCGAAGTGCGCGGCCTCCACGTCGGTCAGCGACGGCACCGCGAGGACGCCCGCGCGGCCGCGGCTCGCGTAGTCGAGGGTCGCGACCGACGTCGAGACGTGGAACGGCTCGGTGTGGGTGGTGGTGACCGTCGGGACCAGGCCGATCCGGCTGGTCGCCGGCGCGAGGGCGGACAGCGTGAGCAGCGCGTCGAGACGCCCGCGCACGACCTCCTCGCCGCCGGGCTGCAGCGCCAGGGAGTCGTCGAGGGTCACGAAGTCGAGCGAAGCGGCTTCGGCGAGCTTCGCGTACTTGAGGTAGTGACCGGAGGTGAACAGCGCGGCGGGCTCGACCGCGGAGACACGCCACGCGGCCGGGTGGTACCCGGCCCCGTCGATGGCGACGCCCAGGTGCAGCTGTGCGGAAACCATGCCTACGCCAACTCCGCTGGTCAGATCGGGATTCCCGCTCCCACCAGCTGGGATCAGAACTGGCGGCGGGCCATTTCCTCCAGCCGCGCGACGCGGTCGGCGATCGGCGGGTGCGTCGAGAACAGCTTGCTCAGGCCCTCGCCGGGCCGGAACGGGTTGGCGATCATCAGGTGCGACTGCGACACCAGCTGCGGCTCGGCGACCAGGGGACGCGCCCGCGTCCCGGCCTCCAGCTTCCGCAGCGCCGAGGCCAGGCCCAGCGGGTCGCCGGTGAGCTCGGCGCCGGACGCGTCGGCCTGGTATTCCCGCGACCGGCTGACCCCCATCCGGATGACGGCGGCCGCGATCGGGCCGACGAAGACCAGCATCAGGCTGACCAGCGGGCTGCCGTCGCGGTTGTTGCCGCCGAAGAACAGCGCGATGTTCGCGAGGACGCTGATCACGCTGGCCAGGGCGCCGGCGACGCACGAGATGAGGATGTCGCGGTTGTAGACGTGGGACAGCTCGTGGCCGAGCACGGCCCGCAGCTCGCGCTCGTCGAGCAGGTCGAGGATGCCGGTGGTGCAGCAGACGGCCGCGTGCCGCGGGTTGCGGCCGGTCGCGAACGCGTTCGGCGCGACGGTCGGGCTCAGGTAGAGCTGCGGCATCGGCTGGCGGGCGACCTGCGCGAGCTCGCGCACGATCCGGTACATCGCGGGCTGCTCGACCTCGGACACCGGCCGCGCCCGCATCGCGCGCAGCGCCAGCCGGTCGGAGTTGAAGTAGGCGTACGCGTTCATCCCCAGGGCGATGACCAGGCCGATGACCAGCGCACCGCGGCCGAACAGGCCGCTGATCGCGATGATGATCGCCGACATCAGGCCGAGCAGCATCGCCGTCTTCAACCCGTTCTGGTGCCCGTGCACGCGCGCTCGCCTCCGTCCGCTCTGGAAGTGGGTTACCCAGTGGAAACAACGCGATCGGGGGACGCGAAGTTCCTTCACGTGATGATCGCGCGGGTTAGGCTCCGAGGGCGAGTTGATCACGAGCGGAGGCGCCGATGCGAGGTCGCCCGATAGGCCGGAGGACCCTGTTCACCCTGGTCACGGCGGGTGCCGGGGCCGTGGTCCTGCCCGGGGTGGCGCGGGCGGAGGACGTCCGGTCGATCGACCTCGGCGGGTCCCCGACCGCGGTCGCGGTGAATCCCGTCACCGGGCTGGCGTACGTCACGGACCCCGAGGCCGGGACGGTCTCGGTCATCGACCCGCGCGCGGCCTCGGTCGGCGCGGTTATCTCCGTCGGCGGCGCTCCCGGCGACGTCGCGGTCGACCCGAAGACCAACCGGATCTACGTCGCGAACCCGCCGGCCGGCACCGTCGTGGTGCTGGACGGCCGCACCCACGACCTGGTCAGCGTGATCGGCGCGGGCGCCGGCGCGTCCGCGCTCGCCGTGGACGAGCAGGCCGACCGCGTCTACGCGGCCAGCGGTGCCACCGGCACGCTCGCCGTGCTCGACGGGGTCAGCTGCACCCTTTCCGCGCTCGTGCCGGGCCCGAAGCCGAGCCTCGCCGGGATCGCCGTCGACACCGGCCGCAAGCTCGCCTACTGCGCGAGCACCGACACGGACTCGATCGAGGTGTTCTCGATCGACAGCGGGAGGTTCGTCGCCAGCGTCAAGGTGGGCGCGCGGCCGACCGCGGTCGCCGTGCACGCCGAGAGCGGTTCGGTGTACGTGGCCAACTCCGGCATCCACCACATGTCCATTGTGGACGCGGCGACGCGTGCCGAGCGCAAGACCGTTTTGCTGCGCAGCGAGTCGTCCTCGCTCGCCGTGCACCAGGGCACGAACACCGTCTACACCAACGGCGGCCAGAACGGGCTGAGCCGGGTCGACGGCGGGAGCGGAACGCTCACCGGCGAGCTGTCGCTGGGCGTCAACCCCGGCGACGTCGCCGTCGACCAGCGCACGCGCACGGTGTTCGTCACGGATCCCTTGCACGGCAGGGTTTCCCTCGTCCGCGATTTTTGAGCACGCGGCTGGGGTAACTCCAGGTATACCGTCGGAAGCTATGAAACTCGGACTGCAGATCCCCGACTTCACCTGGCCGAACGGGGCGTCCGCGCTGGGCGCCGACCTGGCCGCCGTCGTCCGCACCGCCGATCAGGCGGGCTTCGACTCCATCGCCGTGATGGACCACTTCTTCCAGATCGGCGGGGTCGGCCCCGTCGAAAACGACATGCTCGAGGCGTACACGACCCTCGGCTTCATCGCCGCGCACACCGAGCGCGCCAAGCTGCTCACCGTCGTCACCGGCGTCCTCTACCGGCACCCGGGCCTGCTCGCCAAGGCGATCACGACGCTGGACGTGCTGTCCGGCGGCCGCGCCATCCTCGGCATCGGCGCGGGCTGGAACGAGGAGGAGTCCCGCGGCCTCGGCTTCCCGTTCCCGCCGGTCGCGGAGCGCTTCGAGCTGCTGGAGGAGAACCTCCAGTACGTGCTGCAGATGTGGGCCGACGGCGACGAGCCGTTCAAGAGCAAGCACTTCGACGCGACCCGGCTGCTGAACGTACCGCAGGCCCTGTCGGACCCCCGCCCGCCGATCATGATCGGCGGCGGGGGCGAGAAGAAGACGCTGCGGCTGGTCGCCAAGTACGCCGACCAGTGCAACCTGTTCAACGGCCCGGAGCTGGAGCACAAGCTCGACGTCCTCAAGCAGCACTGCGAGAACGAGGGCCGCGACTACGGCTCGATCACCAAGACCGTCTACCACATCCTGGACATCGGCGAGGACGGCTCGAAGTCCGGCGAGCTGCTGAAGGAGCTGGAGCGGCTGCACGGGCTCGGCATCGACGTCGCGCTCGGCATGGTCCCGCACGTCCACAACCCGGCCGTGCTGGAGAAGTTCGGCACCGAAATCATCCCGGCCGCCGAAAAGATCTGAGCAATTCCCGATCGGCAATTTGCCCGAGCCCTCTGCGCCATTCCGGCGCGGAGGGCTCGGTGCGTTCAGCCGTCCTTCGCGACGACCCGGGTCAGCGCGGCGACCCCGATGCCGGCCACGGCCAGCACGATGCCCCACACCACCCAGCCGACCAGCACGAGCACCACCCCGGTGGCCGCGAACAGGACGAACTCCACCAGGAACCGGGCCGGTTCGGGCAGCCGGCGGCGGGCCCGCGGGGCGATGAACAGGCCCCAGATAGCGGCCGCGACCAGCGGCAGCAGGACCGCGTCGACGATCGCCAGCGCCACGCCGCTGCCGAGCTGGGTGCCGGCCAGCGCCAGACCGCCCAGCAGGGCCAGCTCGGTGAGGAACCGGACCGTCAGCACCACACCCGCGACCCCGCTCAGGCGGGGACCCGTTTCCGAAGTCATCGGGCCAGCCTAGGGCCCACGTCCACTGTGGACGTTACGGGTCCGGACGGGTACCGTCCGTGATCCCTGCCACATTCATTGAATCCAGGTTGCGGTTCCGAATCGGTCCACCGGCCGCTCACGCGTCGCTGTAACGACGGTCCACCCCTGCTCGACGTGTTAAGCGCACATCGCGACCGCGAGCCAAGGAGCCTGGTAGATGACCACATGTCGACTCTGCGGTTCGACAAACACGGCCAGCGTGGTGGACCTCGGGGCCACTCCCCCGTGTGAGCGATTCTTGACCGCCGAACAGCTCGACGAGCCGGAGGCCACCTTCCCGCTCCACCTCAAGGTGTGCACCGACTGCTGGCTCGCCCAGATCCCCCCGCTGATCGACCCCGACGACACGTTCACCGAGTACGCCTACTTCTCGTCGTTCTCGACGTCGTGGGTCGAGCACGCGAAGCGGTACGTCGACGGCGCGGTCGAGCGGCTGGGGCTCGGGGAGAAGTCGTTCGTCGTCGAGGTCGCCAGCAACGACGGCTACCTGCTCAAGCACGTCGTCGGCCACGGCATCCGGTGTCTGGGCGTCGAACCTTCGGTGAACGTCGGGCAGGCGGCGCGCGACGCCGGCGTGCCCACCCTGACCGCCTTCCTCTCCGAGGAAACCGGCCTCCAGGTGCGCGAAGAGCACGGCCCCGCCGATCTCGTCGCCGCGAACAACGTCTACGCGCACATCCCCGACGTCCTCGGCTTCACCAAGGGCCTGCGCGCCCTGGTCGCGGACGACGGCTGGGTCTCCATCGAGGTCCAGCACCTGCTCACGCTGATCGAGAAGAACCAGTACGACACGATCTACCACGAGCACTTCCAGTACTACACGGTCGAATCCGCGCGCCGGGCCCTCGCGACCGGCGGCCTGACCGTGGTCGACGTCGAGCTGGTGCCGACGCACGGCGGGTCCATCCGGCTGTGGGCGCGGCCCGAGGCGGTCGCCGGCGAGCCCAGCGAGCGGATGACCGACGTCCTGGAGCGCGAAAAGGCCGCCGGGCTGCACGAGCTGTCCGGGTACACCGAGTTCGCCGAGCGCGTCACGCGCGTGCGGCTGGACCTGCTGGAGTTCCTCATCGAGGCGCGCAACGACGGGAAGACCGTCGTCGGCTACGGCGCCCCGGGCAAGGGCAACACCCTGCTCAACCACTGCGGCATCCGGACGGACCTGCTGCAGTACACGGTCGATCGCAACCCGTACAAGCACGGCCGGTTCACCCCGGGCACGCGCATTCCCGTGCTGCCGCCGGAGCGGATCGAAGCCGACCGGCCCGACTACGTGCTCGTCCTCCCGTGGAACCTCCGGGAGGAACTGACCGAACAGCTCTCCTACATCGGGGCGTGGGGCGGAAAGCTCGTGTTCCCGATCCCCCACTTGGAAATCGTCGAGGTGCAGTGACGTGAAGGTCGTTCTCTTCTGCGGTGGCTACGGGATGCGGATGCGCAACGGCGCGGCCGACGACGTCCCGAAGCCGATGGCGATGGTCGGTCCGAGACCGCTCATCTGGCACGTGATGCGCTACTACGCGCACTTCGGCCACACCGAATTCATCCTGTGCCTCGGCTACGGCGCGGCGCACATCAAGAACTTCTTCCTGAACTACCAGGAAACCATTTCCAACGACTTCATCCTGCGCAACGGCCAGGCGGAGCTGCTCTCGACCGACATCGCCGACTGGACGATCACCTTCGTGCAGACCGGCATCGAGTCGCCGATCGGCGAGCGCCTGCGCCGCGTGCGCGACTACCTCGACGGCGACGAAATGTTCCTCGCGAACTACGCCGACGTCCTGTCCGACGTCCCGCTGCCCGACATGATCGAGCGGTTCTCCAACACCGACGCCGGCGCGTCGATGATGGTCGTCCCGCCGCAGTCGTCTTTCCACTGCGTGGAGATGGACGAGGGCGGCATGGTCGGGTCGATCACCGCGGTCAGCGAAATGCCGCTGTGGGAGAACGGCGGGTACTTCGTGCTCCGCCAGGAAGTGTTCGACCACATCCCGGAGAACGGCGACCTGGTCGCCGACGGCTGCGGTGAGCTGGCCAAGCGCGGCCGCCTGCTGGCCTACCCGTACCGCGGGTTCTGGAAGCCGACCGACACGGTCAAGGAGCGGGCGGCGCTCGACAACGCGTACACGCACGGCGAGAAGCCCTGGGCGCTCTGGGAGCGGCCCGTCGCGAGCACCGCGTGATCGGCCTGCGGCCGGGACGGCTCGGCGGCGTCGTCGCCCTCGGCGCCCACTGCGACGACATCGCAATCGGTGCTGGCGGCACGCTGCTGACGCTGTGCGCGTCGCGGCCGGGCCTGAAGGTCGACGCGCTGGTCCTCTCCGGCGGCGGCACGCCCCGCGAAGACGAGGAGCGGGCGGCGCTCGCGGCGTTCTGCCCGGGCGCCGAGCTCGACGTCACGGTGCTGAAGCTGCCGGACGGGCGGTTCCCGGCGCACTGGGAAGAGGCCAAGAACGCGCTGGAGGAGCTGCGGCGGCGGACCGACCCGGACGTCATCCTGGCGCCGCGGACCGACGACGCCCACCAGGACCACCGGGGGCTGGCCAAACTCGTCCCGACGGCGTTCCGCGACCACCTGGCGCTCGGCTACGAGATCGTCAAGTGGGACGGCGACCTCGGCGCCCCGTCGGTGTACCAGCCGCTCGACGACGACGTCGCCGACGCGAAGGTCCGGCTGCTCCAGGAGCACTACGCGTCGCAGCGGCACCGCGGCTGGTACGACCGCGAGGCGTTCCTCGGGCTGGCCCGGATCCGCGGCATCGAAGCCGCCGCGAAGTACGCCGAAGCGTTTTTCGTCAAGAAACTCACTCTCGACCTGAAGGGCTGAATCCGATGCGGGTGTTGCTGACGGGGCACAAGGGCTACCTGGGGACGGTGATGGCCCCGGTGCTCGCCGCCGCCGGCCACGAGGTCTTCGGCCTCGACTCCGGGCTGTTCGAGGACTGCCTGCTCGGCCCCGCCCCGGGCGACCCGGCCGGGCACGTCGTCGACCTGCGGGACGTCACCCTCGAGCACGTCACCGGGTTCGACGCGGTCATCCACCTGGCCGCGCTGTCGAACGACCCGCTCGGCTCGCTCGCGCCGGAGCTGACCTACGACATCAACCACCACGCGTCGGTGAAGCTCGCGAAGCTGGCGAAGGAAGCCGGCGTGCAGCGGTACCTCTACGCGTCGACCTGCTCGGTGTACGGCGCCGGCGGCGACAACCTCGTCGACGAGGACGCCCCGCTGCGGCCGGTGACGCCGTACGCGGAGTCGAAGGTGCGCGTCGAGGCCGACGTCCACGAGCTCGCCGACGACGACTTCACCCCGGTCTACATGCGCAACGCGACCGCGTTCGGCTACTCGCCCCGCCTGCGCGGCGACATCGTGCTGAACAACCTGACCGCGCACGCGCACCTGTCCGGCGAGGTGCTGGTGCTGTCGGACGGCACGCCGTGGCGGCCGCTGGTGCACGCCCAGGACATCGCGCGCGCGTTCACCGCGGCCCTGACGGCACCGAAGGAGGCCGTGCACAACAAGGCCTTCAACATCGGCACCGAGGACAACAACGTCACCGTCGCCGAGATCGCCCAGGAGGTCGTCGAGGCCGTGCCGGGCTCGACGCTGAACATCACCGGCGAGGCCGGCGCCGACCCGCGCTCCTACCGCGTCGACTTCTCGCGCTTCCGCGCGGCCATCCCCGGCTTCGCGTGCGAATGGTCGGTCAAGGACGGCGCCGTCGAGCTCATCGAGGCCTACCGCAAGTTCGGGCTCACGCGGGAGTCGTTCCAGCAGCTGTTCACCCGGCTCGCGTGGTTGAAGAGCGAGGGCGAAGCGGGCCGCGTCGACGACACCATGCGGCGGCGGTAGTGGCGGGCACGCAGCTGCGGACGGGGGCGGAGCTGCACGCCCTGGTCGAACGGCTGTACCCGATCTGCCGCAGCATCACCGGTGACGGTGTGCGGCAGACCCTGGACATCATCGGCGAGCACATCGCGCTGGAGCGGCACGAGGTCCCGACCGGGACGGCCGTGCTGGACTGGACGATCCCGCAGGAGTGGAACATCCGGGACGCGTACGTCGCCGCGCCGTCGGGTGAGCGCGTCATCGACTTCCGGGAGTCGAACCTGCACGTCGTCGGGTACAGCGTCCCGGTGCGGCAGCGGATGCCGCTGAGCGAGCTGCGGGAGCACCTGCACACGCTGCCGGACCAGCCGTCGTGGGTGCCGTACCGGACCAGCTACTACGCCCCGGCCTGGGGTTTCTGCCTGGCGCAGGAGAAGCTGGACGCGCTGCCCGACGGCGAATACGACGTCGTCATCGACTCGACCCTGGCCGACGGCTCGCTGACCTACGGCGAGCACGTCGTCCCGGGGCGTGTCACCGACGAGGTCATCGTGTCGTGCCACGTCTGCCACCCGTCGCTGGCCAACGACAACCTCGCCGGCATCGCGGTGGCGATCTCGCTGGCGCAGCAGCTGGCTGTCACCCAGCCGCACTACACGTACCGGTTCCTGTTCATGCCGGGCACGATCGGCTCGATCACGTGGCTGGCGCGGAACGCTTCCCGGATCGAGAAGGTTCGTCATGGGCTCGTGCTCGCCTGCGCGGGCGACCCGGGCTCGTTGACGTACAAGAAGTCCCGCCGCGGCGACGCCGAGATCGACCGCGTGGTGCAGCACGTCTTGACGTCGCGCGAACATCGAGTTGTCGACTTCTCGCCGTATGGCTATGACGAGCGCCAGTTCTGCTCGCCGGGCTTCAACCTCGGCGTCGGCTCGCTGACCCGGACGCCGTACGCGGGCTACCCCGAGTACCACACCTCCGCCGACAACCCGGGTTTCGTGTCGCCCGCGGCCATGGAGGACACGCTCGAGACGCTTCTCGATGCCTTCGGTGTCCTGGACCGCAACCGCCGGTACGTCAACCTCAGCCCGTACGGCGAGCCGCAGCTCGGCAAGCGTGGGCTGTACGACTCCCTCGGCGGCCGCAGCGACGCCAAGCAGGCCCAGATGGCGATGCTGTGGGTGCTCAACCTCTCCGACGGCGAGCACAGCCTCCTGGACATCGCCGAACGGGCCGGGCTGCCGTTCGGCATCGTCGACGTCGCGGCGCGTGCCCTGCACGACGCCGGCCTGGTCAAGGAGTGAGCGACGTGGCCAACCACCGCCGTGCGCCGCGCTCGATCTTCTCCTCGGGCGCGGTGCGCGCGATGGCCGGACGGCTCAGCTGGGGCCTCGGCGACCAGGCGGTGTCCAGCCTGACCAACTTCGCGGTCGGCCTGTACGTGGCCCGCTCGCTCGGCACGTTCGCGTTCGGCATCTTCAGCCTCGTCTGGGTCACCTACGGGGTGGTGCTGAACGTGTCGCGCGGCCTGGCGACCGACCCGCTGATGGTGCGGTTCAGCGCGGTGCCGGAGGACCGCTGGCGCCTGGGGGTCGCCAGCGCGTCCGGCACCGCCATCGGCGTCGGCTGCGCGACCGGGCTGATCAGCCTGGTCGCCGGGCTGGCCGCGGGCGGCCCGCTCGGCAACGCGTTCGTCGCGCTCGCCGTCGTCCTGCCGGGCCTGCTGCTGCAGGACGCCTGGCGGTTCGCGTTCTTCGCCCGCGGCGCGGGCAAGAAAGCCTTCATCAACGACTGTGTGTGGGGCGTGGCGCTCCTCCCGGCGCTGTACGCGGCCGCTCACGTCCACACGGTGGTCGCGTTCGTGCTCGCCTGGGGCCTCTCCGGCGCGGTCGCGGCCGCCTACGGCTGGTTCCAGACCGGGATCCTGCCCCACCCCCGCGAGGCACTGGGCTGGTTCCGGCGGCAACGCGACCTGAGCGTCCGCTACCTGGTCGAGAACGTCAGCAACAGCGGCGCGTCCCAGCTGCGCGCGTACGGTCTCGGCGCCATCGCCGGGATCACCGCCGTCGGCGCGGTCCGCGGTGCCGAGCAGCTGCTCGGCCCGTTCCTGGCCCTGCTCATGGGGCTGTCCCTGGTCACCGTCGCCGAGGGCGCGCGGGTGCTGCAGCGGGCGCCGCACCGGCTGAAGCACTTCTGCGTGATCCTCGGCGGCGGCCAGGCCGCCGCCGCGCTGTGCTGGGGCCTCGGCCTGCTGCTCCTGCTGCCCGACGACGCCGGCCGCTGGGTGATGGGCTCGGTGTGGGACTCGTCGTCCCCGCTGATCCTCCCGGTCACCCTCGCCGTGGTCGGCGCGAGCTTCGCCACCGGCGCCGCGGCCGGGCTTCGGGCTTTGGGCGCCGCCAAGCGGAGCCTGCGGTCGCAGCTGATCGCCTCCCTGTTCTACGTCACGTTCGGCATCACCGGCGCCTTCCTCGGTGGTGCGGCCGGGTCCGCGTGGGGTGTCGCGACCGCGACGCTCAGCGGGTCCGTCGTCTGGTGGCTGCAACTGCGGATCGGGCTGCGCGACTACGTGCCGCCGGGGGCCGACGAGCCCACCGTGGTGTTCGAGCCGATCAAAGAGCCGATCAAGGAATGAGGACTCCATGACCACCGTCCCGCGGCTGAGCCTCGGCCTCCCGGTGTACAACGGCGAGGAGTACCTCGCCGAGTCACTGGACGCCCTGCTCGGCCAGACCTACGAAGACTTCGAGCTGATCATCTCGGACAACGCCTCCACCGACGGCACCGACGAGATCTGCCGCCGCTACGCCGAGAAGGACTCCCGGATCCGCTACGTCCGGCAGCCGAAGAACATCGGCGCGACGCCGAACCACAACTTCGTGTTCGACGTCTCCCGCACCGAGCTCTTCAAGTGGGTCTCCCACGACGACCTCTACGCCCGCGACCTGCTCAAGCGGTGCGTCGAAGCCCTCGACGAGCGCCCCGACATCATCCTGGCCCACTGCGACCAGGCGATCATCGACGGCGACGGCCGCATCGTCCAGCCGCTCGAGTACACCCTCGACACCGCGTCCCGGCACGCGCCGGACCGCTTCCGCAGCGTCCTGTTCGAGCCGGGCGGCGACGACTTCTACGGCGTCATCCGCGCCGACGTCCTCCGCCGCGTCAAGCCGCTCGACAGCTACCACCACGCCGACCGGACCTACTCCGCGGAGATGGCCCTGCACGGTCCGTTCCACCAGGTGCCCGAGCTGCTCTACTTCCGCCGCGACCACCCGGGCCGCGCGGAACGGGCCAACCCGACCATCCGGAGCCGGTGCGCGAATCTGGACCCGCGGCGCGCGAACCGGCTCCGGAATCCCACCGTCCGCCTGCTCGGCGAGTACGTCTTCGGGTTCGCGGACCTGATCCGCCGCGCGCCGATCTCGGCCGCCGACAAGCGCGAGTGCTTCGGGCACCTCGGCGCCTGGCTGACGAACCGGGCGCGTTCCGGCCACGGCGAGCGCGTCGAGGACCGCGCGCCGACCGCCTCCGACGTCGCCACGGTCAACACGATCGTGGCCGGCCGCGAAGGCAGGC
Source organism: Amycolatopsis sp. NPDC114478 (assembly GCF_055633805.1). Taxonomy (NCBI): domain Bacteria; kingdom Bacillati; phylum Actinomycetota; class Actinomycetes; order Pseudonocardiales; family Pseudonocardiaceae; genus Amycolatopsis; species Amycolatopsis sp. NPDC114478. The sequence goes on from NZ_JBVKDO010000003.1 coordinate 351,241, forward strand.
TCGCGTGAAGCGTGCCCCGCGCGTCGGCGTCTTCGGCCTCCTCGGCTCGGGGAACCTCGGCAACGACGGTTCCCTCGAAGCCGTGCTCGGCTACCTGCGCGCCGAATACCCGGACGCGGTCCTGACCGGCCTGGTGGGCGGCCCGGACATCGTCCGCGAGCGCTACGGCGTCGACACCACGCCCCTGCACTGGAACCAGGCCGAGTACGAGACGGCGTCCGGCCTCCGCTCGATCGTCCTCAAGGGACTCGGCAAGCTGGTCGACGTCGGCCGCACGGCCGCCTGGGTCCGCAAGCAGGACGTCGTCATCGTGCCCGGCATGGGCGTCCTCGAAGCGACGCTTCCGCTGCGTCCGTGGGGTTTCCCGTATTCGCTCTTCCTCCTTTCCGCCACCGGGCGCCTCTTCGGCACCAAGGTGGCGCTCGTGTGCGTCGGCGCGAACCACATCAGCGCGCGGGCGACCCGGACACTCGTCCGCTGGGCCGGCCGCCTCGCGGCCTACCGCTCCTACCGGGACGACATCTCCCGCGACGCCATGCGCGCCATGGGCGTCGACACCAGCCGCGACGAGGTCTACCCCGACCTCGCGTTCTCCCTCCCCACCCCGGACGCCGGCGGACGGCCGGGCACCGTCGGCGTCGGCGTGATGGCCTACTACGGCGGCAACGACGACCGCGCCGACGGCGACCGCATCTACCGCCACTACGTCGACACGATGAACCGTTTCGTCGCGTGGCTCGTTGACCAGGGCAGACCCGTCCGGCTGTTCATCGGCGACCAGATCGACCGGCAGGTCGTCGGCGAGATCATCGAGAAGACCGCTTCCCCGCTGGTGACGGCGGCCACGGCGGAGACCCTGGACGAGCTGATGCACGAGATGGCGGCGGTGGACAGCGTGGTGGCCACGCGCTACCACAACGTGCTCTGCGCCCTGAAGGTCGCGAAACCGACCGTCGCGATCGGGTACGCGCCGAAGAACGACGTGCTGATGGCGGAACTGGGCCTCGACGGTTTCACCCAGCGGGCGAAGGACGTCGACTTCGACAAGCTCGTCGCGCAGTTCACCGAACTGGAGAACCGCTCGGCGGAACTGCGACAGACGCTCCTGGAACGGAACGAGATGAACGCGCAACGGCTCAAGGACCAGTTCGCCGCCCTTTCGGCGGCCCTCTTCGGGGGTGGGCGATGAAGGCCATTCCGGTGCCCGAGATCGAGGGCGCGTACCTGTTCGAACCGACCCCGCACGGTGACCAGCGCGGCTTTTTCAGCCGGACGTTCGACCGGGACGTCGTCGCGTCGGTCGGGATCGACCCGGACGGCTTCGTCCAGGACAGCCTTTCCCGTTCCCGCAAGGGAGTCGTCCGCGGGATGCACCTGCGCGGCGGCGCCGGCGAGGCGAAGCTCGTGCGGTGTTCCCACGGCGCGGTCTTCGACGTCGTCGTGGACCTCCGACCGGATTCGCCGACATTCCGGAACATCAAAACCTTCGAACTTTCCGGTGAGACGCAGGTTTCCGTGTACATCCCCGCGGGGTGCGCGCACGGATTCCAGTCACTCACGGACCCCTCAGATGTCGCGTACCGTATCGATCGCGCGCACGATCCGTCCGAAGACATTACAATTTCGTACAAAGACCCTGAATTGGACATTTCCTGGCCACTGTCGGTCACAATGGTCAGTGACCGAGACGAACGTGCGCCGTCTCTCGGAGAGGCGTTGAAACCAACGAGGTGACCCCCATGGGAACGAACTTGTCCCGCTCCACGGAGGCGAACGAGCGGCTGCACCGGGTCGTCCCGGGTGGTGCGCACACCTACGCCAAGGGCTCGGACCAGTATCCCGAACAGATGGCTCCGGTCATCTCCCACGGCCTCGGCGGCCACGTCTGGGACGTCGACGGCAACGAGTACGTCGAGTACGGCTCCGGCCTGAGAGCGGTCAGCCTGGGCCACGCCCACCCGCGGGTCCTCGATGCGGTCCGGACCGAGCTCGGCAAGGGCAGCAACTTCATCCGCCCGTCGATCATCGAGGCCGAGGCCGCCGAGCGGTTCCTGGAGAACGTGCCGACGGCCGACATGGTGAAGTTCACCAAGAACGGCTCGGACGCGACGACGGCCGCGGTCCGGCTCGCCCGCGCGGCCACCGGCCGCCGGCTGGTCGCCAAGTGCGCCGACCACGCGTTCTTCTCGACCGACGACTGGTTCATCGGCACGACGGCGATGAACGCAGGCATCCCGGACGAGACGACGGAAGCGGTGGTGTCCTTCCCGTACGGCGACCTGCGCGCCGCGGAGGAGCTGCTGCAGCGCCACGAGGGTGAGATCGCGTGCATGATCCTGGAGGCCGCGGCGGCGGTGGAGCCTCCGCCGGGGTACCTGCAGGGCCTGCGTGAGCTCGCGACCCGCCACGGCGTCGTGCTGGTCTTCGACGAGATGATCACCGGCTTCCGCTGGTCGGCCCACGGCGCCCAGGGCCTGTACGGCGTGACGCCCGACCTCTCGACGTTCGGCAAGGCCCTCGGCAACGGCTTCGCGGTGTCCGCGCTCGCGGGCAAGCGCGAGCTCATGGAGCTCGGCGGCCTGCACACCGACCGCGAGCGGGTGTTCCTGCTCTCGACGACGCACGGCGCGGAGACCCACTCGCTGGCGGCCGCGATGGCCGTGATGGACGTCTACCGCGACGAGGACGTGATCGGCCGCATGCACGCCCTCGGCGACCGGCTCGCGGCCGGTGTCCGCGAGGTGGCGGCCGGGATCGGCGTGGGGGACCACGTGGTCGTCCGCGGCCGGGCGAGCAATCTGGTCTTCGGCACGCTCGACGAGCGGGGCAAGCCGTCCCAGCCGTACCGGACGCTGTTCCTGCGCGAGCTGATCAGCGGCGGGGTGCTCGGACCGTCGTTCGTGGTCAGCGCGGCGCTCACCGAGGCCGACATCGACAAGACCATCGACGTGGTCGCCCAGGCGTGCACGGTGTACCGGAAGGCGCTGGACGCCGGCGACCCGGCGCCGTGGATGGGCGGCCGGCCGGTGCAGCCGGTGTTCCGCAAGTTCGCTTGACCGAGGATCGCCGAAGGTCGGCCGGGGAGCGCTTCCCGGCCGGCCGGCCGGTTCGCCACCGGGTGCCATCCCTCGCCTGAGCGGGCCGGATTCACCCCTTGGGTCCGATGAGGACACTCCAGGGTGACTGTTTTCCGGCCCGATCGTGCGTAACTTCCTGCCATGGGCAGATCTCGTGCGGTTCTCGTCGCCGCTTGCTCGCTCCTGATCGCCGTGGCCTGCCCGGTGGTCGCGCGGGCCACCGACAGGCCCGGGCCGGTGTGCGACCACCAGCCCGCGGAGCACGAGGAAGCGCCTCCCGGGGCCGTCTCCGTCGATCCGGGCGTCGACGGAGACCTCTCGGCCAAGACCGCGGCGAACCCGCCCGGAACCACCTTCTGGCTCCGCCCCGGCACCCACACGCTCGGCACCGACGAGTTCGACCAGGTGGCCCCCAAGGACGGCGACGTCTACCTCGGCGCTCCGGGCGCGGTCGTCGACGGCCGCGGCGTCAACCGCGCGGCTTTCACCCAGCGCGCCCGCGACGTCGAGCTCCACGGCCTCACCATCCGCGGGTTCGCCGCGCTCCAGGACCAGGGCGTGGTCAACCACGACTCCGGCGACGGCTGGCTCATCGAGAACACGACCATCGAGGACAACGCCGGCGCGGCGCTGATGGCCGGCGCGCGCCAAGTCGTCCGGCACAGCTGCCTGCGGAACAACGGCCAGTACGGGCTGAACGCCTACCAGGCCGGCGACGGCATCACCGGGCTCGTGCTGGTGGGCAACGAGATCACCGGCAACAACACCGGCGACTGGGAAGCGAAGGTGCCCGGCTGCGGGTGCAGCGGCGGCGCCAAGTTCTGGGCCGTGAACGGGGCCGACATCACCGGCAACTGGGTCCACGGCAACCACGGCGCCGGCCTCTGGGCCGACACGAACAACAACGACTTCTTCGTCGAGGGCAACCTCTTCGAGGCCAACGACGCCGAGGCGCTGTTCTACGAAACCAGCTACAACCTCGTGCTGCGCGGCAACACCTTCCGCGGCAACGCCGTGGTGCAGGGCCGCGCGTTCGCGTCGCGCGGCGACAACTTCCCGACGGCGACGGTGTACCTGTCGGAGTCGGGCGGCGAACCGCGCGTGCCGGCGCGGACGTCGTCCATCGACATCAGCGGGAACACCTTCGAGGACAACTGGGCCGGGATCACCTTGTGGGAGAACGCCGACCGCTTCTGCAACAGCCCGGCGAACACGTCCACCGGCTACTGCACCGAGGTGGCCGCCAAGTCGTCCTGCGTCGCGGGCAAGATCGAGAAACCACCGGCGTACGACGACTGCCGCTGGAAGACCCAGCGGGTGGAGGTGCACGGGAACACCTTCCGCTTCGACCCCGGACGGCTCGGCTGCACCGGCCTCTGCGGGCGGATGGCCCTGCTGTCGAACTACGGGACCTTCCCGGACTGGTCCCCCTACAAGGGAACCGTCGTCGAAGAGGCGATCACCTTCCGGCAGGGCAACCGCTGGCACGACAACTCCTATGCGGGGCCGTGGACCTTCGTCGCGCATGACACCTCCAAGACGGTCGACGCTGCGGGCTGGCGGGCGGAGCCCTACTCGCAGGACGAGTGTTCTTCGTTCGACGGCGGGACCGCCGGCTGCTGATCAGGAGCTTGCCGAGGGGGTCCGACACTTTTCGCTGCGACCCGCGTCGCCGATAGCGATTTCCCTTGCCCCCAAAGGGAAAAGTCGCGAACGGCGAATTTCGGACGGCGTCACTTCACCCATTTCAGTGATGGCGTTCGCACGCATGTTCGGTACCGTCGGAGACATGCCCGCCATTCCCGCACCCCTCCACCGCGACGCGATCGACGTCGTCCTGTTCGACGCGATGGGTGTCCTCTACTCACCCGCCGACGACGTCGGCGAGCTGCTCGTCCCCTACCTCCGCAGCCACGGCTGCGTGCTGCGCCGAGAAGAAATCGCGCAGCTGTACCGGGAATGCAGCCTCGGCAAGATGTCCTCCGCGGACTTCTGGGCGACGTCCGGCGCATCAGGCGCGTCGGACGAGGAGTACTGCCGGAACCACCGCCTGACCGAGGGCGTGGTCGCGCTCCTCGCCGAACTCGACGCCACCGGAGTGCGGCTCGGCTGCCTGAGCAACGACGTCACCGAGTGGTCGAAGCTCCTGCGCGAACGCTTCGGCCTCGGCGAGTACCTGACCGGCTGGTTCATCAGCGGTGACATCGGCGTGCGCAAGCCTTCGCCCGAAGCGTTCACGATCCTGTGCCGGCGCCTGGACGTGGTGCCGGACCGGATCCTCCTCATCGACGACCGCGCGGAGAACGTCTCGGCCGCGCGAGCCGCCGGCCTGCAGGCGCTGCAGTACGGCACGGCTCGACTGTCCACAATGGATCTTTTGCGGAAGGAACTCAGACCGTGGTGAAGCGCGCGCTCGGCTCGCCCCGAAGACGCCCGGCCGGCAGCCGCCGGTTGCAGAGCACCAGGAGCAGATCCTGGGCGAGGCCGGTGACCGGAGTCCCGGTGCCGTACGACCAGTCGAGGTCGTCGGCACGCAAGCAGACACCAGCGAGATCGGTCCCGAAGTACTTCACCTGCTTCGGCTTGGTCCCGCCGAGGACGATCTCGAGCCGCTCCAAGGGCACGCGACGGTCCAGCCCGAGGGCGGTGGTGATGTCGAGGCCGTGGATCACGTCGTGGCTGAGAGCGCCCACCAGCCCACCGCCGGGCGGCTGCCAGGGATGGCCGGCGTTGTCCCGCAGCGAGGCGACCAAGGCCTCCCGCGACAGCTCGGCGGCTTCCTGGCGAGCCAGGCGGTCGGCCATCCGGTTGAAGCGCCCGCCGGACTTCACCATCTCGCGCACGAACCGCCCGGTCGAGAGCCGGAACGGCATGGTCACGTGGGCGACGACTTCCGGAACCCGCCACCCGGCACACAGGGTCGGCGACGCCCACTCGTCCGCCGACAGGTCACCGAGCAGCGCGGCCAGCTCCCGCCGTTCGGCGGCGATCAGGTCTGGGATCATCGGTCTCTCCTTCGCGAGTAGGTCACCCCACCGACGAACAGGTCCGCCCCGAACCGACACCGGCTAGCGAGCGCAACGGGGCCCCGGCCAGGAGGCCGACCGAGCCCGCAAGGGCGAGAATCGGGCCCGCGGCCCTCCGCCGACCAGTACGCCGCCTCAGCCGCCCGGGGTTGAGGATCACCAGCGCCATCGCGATGGCAGCACCGCACCCGAGCCGGCGGTTTGATCACCGCTCGGCCGAATCCACGCCACCGACGAACCGGCGCCGACCTGGCCCGACTCCGTCCGCCGAGCCCACCTTCGCGGCCCAAGTCAGCCATCAGCGAGTCGTCGAGGCGCGTGCGCAGCACCCGCGAGCCTCAGCCGTGCTGCGCGCGGGCGGCTGTCGAAGGCGCGCGGCCCTCCCAAGCCCCCCCCGGGGTCAGAGCCGGTCGGCCGCCCGGTCCACTACCCACCCCGTCGCCGGAACCGCGGCCAGCGCGGCACAGAACCCACCCACCGCATCCGTCGGGTAGTGCGCCCCCAGCGCCACCTCAGCCCACCCCATCACAATCCCGGCGACCAACGCCAAGCCCAGGACCAAGACCACCCCAGCAACCCGCCCCAACCCCAGCCGATCGACCAGCAGCAACCCGATCACCAACGCCAGCGCGGTGGCCAACGCCGTGTGCCCGCTCGGATAGGAAAGGAACTCGCCATGGATCTTGCGGCCCACGATCGGCTTCAGCACCGTCGTCAGCGCCACCGTGACCGCCACTCCGAGCACCGTCAGCACCGCCGCCCGGAGCCGGTGGACCAGGAAGCACACCACCGCGAGCAGCGCGACCAGGACCGTCGATCCCACCGGCTCGCCACCGAAGTCGATGACCAGCGCCGCATACCGCCAGGGCGGCTGGACGCCGTCGATCGACGGGAGCAGCGCCGCGTCGATTCCGGTCAACCCCGAGTCGTGGAAGTGGAGGATGCCGAGCGCCGCCAGGACCGCCGTCGCCAACGCAGCCGTCATCGCCAGCGGCGTGCGCAACGCGGCCGGCAAGGCCGCGGGGGCCGTCCGGACCTGCTGCCTCACCCGTGCGCCTCGATCGCTGCCTCGTATCCCGCGATCAACCGGTCGAGCCCCACCGCCGGGGTGAAGTCCTTCTCGTACCGGACGCGGGCCGCGTCGCCCATCTCGCCGTTGCGGTCGCCGGCCACCTCGCGGAGCCGGTCCGCGAGCGATGCCTCGTCGTTCGGCGTGTGCAGGAGGCCGGTCACGCCGTCGTCCACCAGTTCCGGGAAGGCGCCATGGGCCGCCGCGACCGTGGGCACCCCCGCGGCCATCGCTTCGACCACCACCAAGCCGAACGCCTCCAGCCACGTCGACGGTGCCACCACCGCCAGCGCGTCGGCCGTCAGCGCACGGCACTCCGCCTTGTTCTGGAGGCCGACGTACGACACGTCAGTGCGGCGGGCCGCCCACGTCGCGACCTCGTCCTGCATCGGACCGGTACCGGCGATGACCAGCGGCACGCCCAGGGCTCCGCCGAGCCGGTCCCACGCCCGCATCAGCAGGCCGACCCCCTTTTCCTCCGTGACGCGGCCGAGGAACAGCACGTGCTTGCCGTCGCCGGTGCGGCGGACACCGGGGTCGGTGACGAAGTTGTGCTTCACCGCCATCCGCTCGCCGGGCATCCCGGCCGACACCAGGAGGTCACGTTGGGCCGCCGAAATGCAGAAGAACCGCGAAACGCCCGTCCACCACCGGCGCCGGTTCGCGGCCGTGCTCGCCGCCATCGGGAGCGTCGCCACGCGCGAACCGCGGTAGCAGCCGTGCTGCACCGCCGGCAGTGGCAGGCCGCCGACGCAGTCGGTGCAGATGCGGCCGTCGCGGTGGAGCGTGCCGGGTGGGCAGACCATCCCGTAGTTGTGGAGCGTCGCGACCGCGGGCACCCCCGCGTCCGCGCAGGCCGCGACCACCGACGGCGACAGCAGCGGGAACGTGTTGTGGATGTGCACGACATCCGGGCGCGAGGCCCGCAGCCGGGTGGCGAGCTCCTTGCGCACCGCCGGGTTCCACGGCACGGTCAGCGGCACTGCGGCCTTGCGGACCGTCGGCATCGACGCGATGTCGTCGCTGCGGCGTTCGAACAGCGACACCTGGTGCCCGCCCTCGGCGAGGAGCGTCACCTCGGCGTCGACGACGTTGTTTTCGCCGCTCGGCTGCTCGGACCGGTACCGGTTGTGCACCACGAGCACCTTCACGCGACTGTCCCCTTCGCCGGGATGAATGCTTGTTCGTCGGACTGCGGCACCCCGCGGACCAGCAGCGACGCGGCCAAAGCCAGGTGCAGCAGGTACGGCGACGCGTCGCCGAGGCCGGCTTCGGTGTAGGAGGCCGAAATGCAGTAGGTGATGAGGAAGATCGCGCACGCGCGAGCGAGCGACGGCGGCCGCAGCACGGCCACCACCGCCAACGTGAGGAGGAACCCCGCCACCAGCGTGATCCCGACGAAGCCCTGCTCGTGGTAGATCGCGAGCCAGCTGTTGTCGATCGGGAGGCCGTCGTAGGACTTGTCCGTCAGCCCGACCCCGAAGATGTACTCCGACGTCGTCCTCGGGGCTTCCAGCAGCGCGTCCCACACCTTCGCGCGGCCGGTGAGGCTGGAGAAGTTGTCCGCGCTCTGCCCGCGCAGGAACCACGCCTGCAGCGCGCCCGCCAGCACGACGCCGGCGAGCCCGCCGACGCCGACCGTCCACGCGAACACCTTCCGCGCGCGGGCGCTGGTCAGCAGCATCGACAGGAAGGCCACGGCCAGCCCGGCGATCAGGCCGAGCGTCGCCGTGCGGGTGTGCGTCAGCATCAGCAGCCCGACCACCGGCACCACGATGAACACCGCGCTGCGCCACGTCGTGCGGCGCCCGAACCAGAGGAGGAGCGTGAGCCCGGCGATGACCGCCGCGTACTGGCCGATCTGCGGCGGGGTGAGCGGCCAGATCGCGCCCGAAAGCCGGCCGCCGTAGATGTCCGGCATCGCGTTGCCCGGGGAGATCACCAGGCCGATCGCCACCGACGCGAGCACGATGCCGTACGTCCGGATGTGGTAGCGGACGAAGCTGAACCCGCCGTCCCACCAGCGGGTCAGCAACCAGAGCGTGGAGACGAACACCGTGAGCCGGAAGCACCGGAACAGCGCGCCGGCGCCCTCCTTGAGGTCGATGCTGGCGAGGATGCTCGAGCCCAGCAGCAACGTCAGCAGGAGCAGGTACGCGCTCGGCCGGATCCGCAGGTGCTTGTTCAGCACCAGCGCGATCACGAACGCCGTCATCAGCGAACCCATGGTCACCAGCTGGCTGACCGACCGCGGGAGCGGGATGACCGTCTTCGCGCCGGTCGAGCCGAGCGTGTTGAGGATCAGTAGCGCCCACGCCAGGCCCGCCCACTTCGGCGTCGCCGAGGCGGGTTCGGTCGGGGCGTCGCCGCGGATGCCCGCGATGCCGGTCTGCGCCGCCATGTCAGCCCCCACCCTGCGCGGTGAACGTGCTGCCGGTGTCCTGCGAGTACGGCCCGCCTTCCCACTCGCCGATCTCGAGGACGCGGTCGGTGGTGTAGGCGATGAACGTCCACGGGCCGGCGTAGCTGTTGTCGTGCCAGTGGTTGTCCTGCTTGTAGGTGATCGCCTCCTGGACGACGTCACCCTTGTACGGCGACCAGTCCGGGTAGCTGCCGAAGTTCGACAGCAGGCCCATCCGTCCGCACGAGGCCTGGCAGCCGACCACGGCCGGGTCGAGGACGAACTTGTTGTCGTGGATGTCGACGTGCTGGGTCTTCCAGCGGCAGTCGCTCAGCAGCGGCCCGCTCGCGATGGCCGGGGCCGCGCACTGCTTGACGTTCTGGACGAGCCGGGTGCAGTCGCCGGAGGAGGTGTTCGCCGGGCTGTTGCAGTAGCGGTCGGCGTTCTCCCACAACGTGATCCCGGACCAGTTGTTCTCCAGGTAGTTGCGGGAGATCTCGAGCTTCGCCGTCCGCGCCTTGATCCGCGGCTCGCCGCCGGACTCGGAGATGTAGACCGCCGAGGTCGGGAAGTTGTCGCTCTTGTCGGCGTACCGGCGGCCGTCGACCCAGTTGTTCTTGCGGATCGTGTTGTCGCGGATGACCGCGTTGTAGCTGATCTCGTAGATGAGCGCGGCGCTGTCGTTGTTCTCGATGAGGTTGCCCTCGATGAGGAAGTCGTTGTTGTTCGTGTCGGCCCACAGCCCGGTGCCGTGGTTGTCGTGCACCCAGTTGCCGCGCACGTCGGCGCCGTTGACGTCCCAGAACTTGACGCCGCCGGTGCAGCCGCAGCCGTCGATCTTCGCTTCCCAGTCGCCGGTGTTGTTGCCGGCGATCTCGTTGCCCTCGACGACCAGCGCGGTGATCGGGGTGCTGCCGGAGAAGGCGTTGATCCCGTACTGGCCGTTGCGGCGCAGGCAGTTGCCGCGCACCTGCTGGCGCGCGCCCGCCATCAGGCCGGCGCCGTCGTTGTCCTGGACGGTCGAGTGCTCGATCACCCAGCCGTCGCCGGAGTCGTGGTTGACCACGCCTTCGTCGCGGGGCGCCGCGAAGCCCTGGACGGTCAGGTAGGTGAGCTTGACGTTCGTCCCGTGGCCGGTGAACGCGTACTGGTTGATCTTGCGGCCGTCGACGACCGCGCCGGGGGCGCCGATGTAGACGTCGCCGTCCTTCGGGGTCACCTGGTCGTACTTGTCGTCGCCGAGGATGTGCTTGCCCGGCTTGAGCCAGAACGTCGTGCCCGGGCCGGCCGCGCGCGTCTTCGTGGCGAGGTCGCCCGGCACGGCCGGGTCGACGACGACCGCGCCCGCCGGCGCCGTCGCCGGGCCGGCCGGCTCCTTGTCGCACACCGCGGCGACCGACCCGCTGGGAGCCGGGGTCGCCTGCGCCGGGCCTTCGGTATCGGGTCCGCCCGAGCACGCCGCGACCGTGAGGAGGACGCCGAGCAGCGGAGCGGCACGGCGGAGTCGGAAGCGACGGGCTGTCACAGGCGGGTCCTAACTGAAGCGAAGCAGGGTGGTGAGGTGTCCGGGGGTCCCGGAGCCGACGAGCGTGGTCGAGGGTTCCTTGCGGCCGAAGCCCGCGGAGTACCAGCCGAGGGATGGCTCGACCTCACCGCGGTGGGCGGTCCACGACAACTCGGACGGCAGCTCCACGACCGCGGTGTGCACCGGGGCTACGGAACCCGTGGCGGTGCCCTGCCAGCGCAGGTGGGCGACGTTCCCCTCAAGCCGGACGGTGATCGCCGGGCCGAGGTGGAACGCCAGGCGCGCGGCCGGGCGGGTCTCGCCGAGCACCTCGTCGACGATCTTCAGCACGTCGCCGTCAAGCTCGACCGTGCGGCGATGGACCGCGGGCGCGTAGCCGTCGTGGGCCGCCGTCCAGCGGGAGGGCCCGCTCGACGGCGTCTCGACGGCCAGCACCTTCGTGACCGCGTGCCGCGTCCACAGGAACGGGCCGCCGGACACCGACTGGTCGGTCCCGTCCAGTTCGAGGGTGTTGTGGCCGAGCGTGGAGCGGAAGTACGACCGCCACCGAGGCTCGCCGTGGTAGCAGAAGGTGCCCGGATCGGCGAGGACGTCAACGCCGTCGTGGCGGACCTCGACCGACAGCGCGTCCGCGTGGGCGTGCGCGGCAATCGACAGGAAGCCGTGCGGGCCGCCGTCGCAGCGAGCCCAGACGCGGCCCGACCGCAGGATCGTCATGCCCGCGTCCCGCAGGTGCGCGGGACGGCGGCCGGGCCGGACGCCCGACGCGCGAGGTGTCCGGGAGACCAGGGCGGCGAGCAGCGGCGTGCGGACGTCGTCGCCCGGCACCGGCGGCCACCACTCCAGCCGGCCGAACAGCGCCTCGCCGGTCGCGAGCAGCGACGCCCAGCGGTCGGTCTCGACGCCGTCGACGATCAGGCCGAAGCCGTCGTCGGCGTCGCCCTGCCGCGGCGGGCGGAGCCGGTTGTCCACAATGGACGCAAGAGCGTCGGTCATCCGGAGCAGGACGTCCCACGTGGAGTCCGGCACCGGCGTGCCGGCCGCGTCGGCTTCCACGGCCGCCGCGAGGCCGAGCTCCAGCACCAGGCCGTGGTACTCCGACGCCAGTTCGGCGTTGAGCCCGGAGGGGAAGGTGTTGCGGGCGAGCTGGACGTCCAGCGAGCGCATGGCCTCGGTCCGCCAGCCCGCGGACTCCGGGAACCAGCCGAACGCGCAGGCCGCGGCGAGCAGCCCGGCGTCCTCGGCGATGACGTGGTTGTTCGCCGACGAGCCGTGGCTGCGCAGGGTCGCCAGCCAGTTCTGGTGGTGCCACAGCTGGAGGTGGAAGTCCGGGTTGTCCTCGAACAGGTCGCCGACGCCGGCCCAGCCGTCGAGCAGCCGGCGCGTCCAGACCCAGGACAGGAGCCGGATGCCCAGCTCGATGCCGCTGATCCAGTGCGGGCCGCGCAACGGCGGGTTCTCCGCCCACCACGAGCGCAGGTGCGCGGCCACGCGTTCGGCGTAGGCCGCGGAGCCGGTGAGGGCGTACGCCGCGGCCAGCACGGTCAGGTGCTGGTGGCGCGACGGCTCCCAGATCTGCTTGATGTCGCCGACGGTGTCTTCCGAGCGGTACGGGACGTCGAAGGCGTACGGCTCGGACGGTGCCCGGCGGCCGGTCTTGGGGTCGAGGAACCAGTCCGGCGTGTCCAGGTCCGAGCGGACCACGCCGAAGTACTCGGCGCGGCCGGCCAGCAGCTCGTCGGCGGTGGCCAGCAGCCGCTTGACGGCCTCGCCGGACACGTTGTCGAGCGCGCCGGAGGGCAGCACGGCGGTGAAGCGCGGGTGCGCCGGCCAATCGGGCGGGGTCGGCAGCGCGGTCCGCCACTGCCGCTGGACAACGGCGTGCCGAGCACGGCCGACGACCTCCGCCGGCCCCATCCGGGACAGCCGCCGCAGGTACCAGCCGGGACCCATCACGGCCGGGCACCTTCCTCCGGCAGCAGCTCCGACCGGCTCGGGGCGACGCTCGGCATGCCCGGACCCGCCGTCCGCGGAACCACCAGCCGACTCGGGGCGACGCTTGTCATGCCGGGGCACCCGCCTTGGCCGGCAGCTCGATCCGGACCGGGGCCGCGTTCGCGACGCTCGTCTGCGCCGCCAATGTCGCCAACGTCGTCGCCGCCAGCGAAGCCACCGAGATCGGCATCGGCCCACCGGAGCGCACGGCCTCCAAGAACGCGTTGACCTCCGCCGCCTGGCCCTTGTCGCGGCCCTTCGGGATCCGGGAGCTCGCCCACTTCTTGCGCGAATACACCGATGCGCGCACGAAGTCGTCGAACTTGAGGACCTTGCCGTCGGCCGTGAGGTCCAGCGTCTCCTTCGGGAAGCCCGATGAGCCCGTCTCCGCGTACGTGATGACCGCCGTCGAGCCGTCCGGGTAGCCGAGGGTCACCTGGACGTCGCCCGTCGCGTAGACCGACACCGGGTCGGCGTCGAGGAGCCAGCTCACCGTGTCGATGAAGTGGCCGCCCTCGCCGGCGAAGCGGGAACCTTCCGAATCCGTCTGGTTGTACCAGCTGCCGTGGTCGAGGCGGCCGGCGTTGACCAGGTAGCGGACCGTCGCCGGGCCGACGCGCGGGCCGAACTGGTCGCGGGCCTCGTGCAGCAGCGGTGCGAACCGGCGGTTGAAGCCGACCTGCAGGCGGTCGTTGCCCGACTCCTCGATCGCGTCCAGGACCTTCTGCAGCTCCGAAGGCGACAGCGCCAGCGGCTTCTCGACGAACACCGTCTTACCCGCCAGCAACGCCTGTCGGGTCAGCTCCGCGTGCGAGCTGTGCCGCGTCACGACGAACACCGCGTCGATCGAGGAGTCGCCCAGCACGTCGTCGATGTCGGTCGACGCCGCCGCGAAGCCGAACTTGCGGCGGGCGTTGGCGCCCGACAGCGCCGACGTCGTCGCGACGTGCTTGAGCTGCACGTCCGCGCGCTCGGCCAGGTGCGGCAGCAGCATCGACGACGCGTAGTTGCCCGCGCCGATGAAGCCGAGGCGCACCGGCTGCCCCGCCGGCAAAGCGGCAGGCGAAGACGACGCCACGCCGACCCGCGCCGACGTGACCACGGGCTCCGTCCGGGCGACCGCGTCCGGGTAGCGGAACAGCACCGCCACCGCCTTCAGCGACCCCTCGTTCAACGACTGGTACGTCGAAACGGCGTCAGAGAAGTCCGAGACGTGCGTGATCAGCGGCTCGACGTCCAGCCGGTCACGCGCGATCAGGTCGAGGACGCACTCGAGGTTGCGGCGCTCGGTCCAGCGGACCTGGCCGATCGGGTAGTCGCGCCCCTCCAGCTCGTACGACGGGTCGTAGCGACCCGGCCCGTAGGAGCGCGAGAACCGGACGTCCAGTTCCTTTTCGTAGTAGGCGTTCCACGGCAGGTCGAGCTTGCACTTGCCGATGTCGATCACGCGGCCGCGGTCGCGCGACAGCTTCGCGGCCAGCTCCACCGGGTCGTTCGTGTTGCCGCCGGCCGCGAGGTACGTCTGGTCGACGCCCGCGCCGTGGGTCAGCTCGTCCACCGCCGTGTCGACGATGCCGGACGCCGGGTGCGCGCAGGTCAGCGCGCCGAGGCTCTCGGCGAGCTTGCAGCGCTCGGGGTCCGGGTCGACGCCGACCACGCGCACGCCGGACGACGTCAGCAGCTGGACGACCAGCTGGCCGATCAGGCCGAGGCCGATGACCAGGGCGACGTCGCCGATCTGCGGCTCGCCGCGGCGGACGCCCTGCATGGCGATCGACCCGACGGTGCCGAACGCCGCGTGCCGCGGGTCGACGCCGTTGGGGACGCGCGAGTAGAGGTTCTTGGGCACCCAGTTCAGCTCGGAGTGCAGCGCGTGCTCGTTGCCCGCGCAGGCCACGAGGTCGCCGACGGCGACGTCGGTGATGCCGTCGCCGACCTGCTCGACGATGCCGCACAGCGAGTAGCCGAGCGGGGTGTAGGAGTCCAGTTTGGACGTGACCTTGCGGTAGGTCGCCGAAAGGCCGTTCGTGGCGACGCTCTGCATCACCTTCGCCACCTGGTCCGGGCGGGCCTTCGCCTTGCCCACCAGGGACAGGCTGGCCTCGGACACCTTCATCATCTCGGTGCCGGTCGAGATCAGCGAGTACACCGTCCGCACCAGCACGCCGCCCGGCTTGCAGGCGGGCTCGGGGACCTCGAGGAGCGCCAGTTCCCCGCTCTTGTAGTTCTGGACTACCTGCTTCACTTCGCTCCCGCTCCAGACATCGCGTTCCGGTACCAGTACTCAAGGGTCAAGACGTGCCAGAGGTGCTTGCCGCGGTCTTCCTGACCGGCGGCATCCTCGGCGACCATGCGCTGCAGCGCCTCGCGCTGCAGAAATCCCGAGGAAACGAGCACGCCTTCGTTGACGACTTCACGCACCAGCGGCGCCAGGTCGCGGCTCATCCACGCCCGCAGCGGCGCGCTGAACAGGCCCTTCGGCCGGTGCACGATCTCGCTGGGCAGGATGTTCAGCGCCGCGTTCTTCAGCGCGACCTTGCCGGCGCGGCCGACGATCTTCTTGTTGCCCGGGATCTTGAAGGCGGCGCGAACCACCTCGACGTCGACGAACGGCGTCCGCACCTCGGTGGACGCCGCCATGGTCGAGCGGTCGGTGTAGGTCAGGTTCAGGCCGGGCAGGAACAGCCGCGAGTCGGCCAGGCACATGCGGTTGACGAAGTCGTCGAGCGCCTGGTCGTTGTACGTGTCGGCGTGCTCGGTCAGGACGTCGTCGACGACCGGCGCGAGATCCGGGTTCACCAGGTCGAGCAGCTCGGCGCGGTCGTACATCGTGTAGCTGCGCCGGAACGCCGTCTCCTCGGGCAGGCCCGCGAAGGACAGGAACCGCTTGGCGAACCGCACCGACCGGTAGCCGCGCTTGGCCGACGCCACCGGCAGTCGGTCCACAATGGACTCCACCGGACGCCGGACCGCGCCCGGCACCTTGTGGTAGCGCAACGCGATCAGGTTCGCGAGGTGCTTGCGGTAGCCGGCGAACAGCTCGTCGGCGCCCATCCCGGACAGCATCACCTTGACGCCGGCCTCGCGCGCGGCCGAGCAGATCAGGAACGAGTTGATCGCCGCGGGGTCGCCGATCGGCTCGTCGAGGTGGTAGGTCATCTTCGGCAGCAGGTCGAGGACCTGGGGCGCGATCTCGATCTCGTGGAGGTCGACGCCGAACTGCTGCGCCACGATCCGGGCGTACTTGAGGTCGTCCGGCATGGCCTCGAACTTGGCGTCCTCGGCGCGGAACCCGATGGTGTAAGCCGAAATCCCCGGCTGCGAACGTGCGGCGAGGGCCGTCAGGTAGCTGGAGTCCAGGCCGCCCGAGAGGAACGTCGCCACCGGGACGTCCGAGATCAGGTGCTTGGCGGTCGACTCGGCGATCACTTCGTGCAGGTCGACCTCGCCGTCGAAGGCCGCGCCCTCCTCGGCGACCTCCCGCAGCGACCAGAAGCGGCCGCGGTCGACCTGGCCGTCCGGGCGGCAGCGCAGCCAGGTGCCCGGCGGCAGCTTCTCCGCGCCCTGGTAGGCGCACCGGCTGTCCGGCACCCAGTAGTAGAGCAGCGACGCGATCAGCGCCCCGCTGTCGATCTGCAGCGAACCGCCCAGCTCACCGGCCAGGGCCTTCAGCTCGGACGCGAAGGCGACCCCGCCGCCCCGCTGGACGAAGAACAGCGGCTTGATGCCCAGCTGGTCGCGGACCAGGAAGAGCTCGCCGGTGCCCTCCTCGAACATGGCGAAGGCGAACATCCCGCGCAGCTTCGGCAGGCAGTCGGTGCCCCAGCGCCGCCACGCCTGCAGCAGCACCTCGGTGTCGGACGTGCCGCGGAAGCGCACGCCGGCCGCGGAAAGCTCGGCCTGCAGCTCCGGTGCGTTGTACAGCTCGCCGTTGTAGCTCAGCGCGAGGCCGTCGAGGACCATCGGCTGGGCGCCGGTCTCGGTCAGGTCGACGATCGAGAGCCGCCGGTGTCCCAAGTGGACGGATCCGTCGCCGACCGCGTGGTCGTAGCGGCCGGAGCCGTCCGGCCCGCGGTGGGCCAGCGTCTTGGTCAGCCGGTCGGTGAGCGGCCCGCCGTCCGGCCAGAGGTAGGTGCCTGCGATGCCGCACATCTCGAGTGGGTCCCCTTCATTCGCGGCGCACGGGAGTCAGGAGACTTCCGCGCTTTTCTCGGGCTCGAGCCCGGCGTTCAGCTCGCCTTTGTGCGTCGGTTCGGCGTGGTCGCGCTTGAACGGCGTCGGCCGCTTCGGCGGCTTGACCGGGGCGAACTTCTTCGTCGGCGCGTCCAGGTGGTCCGGGACGCTGACCTTGCCGGGTTCCGGCAGCGGCGCGGGCGGCTTGGCCGGCGGCGGAGCGACCGGCCGGACCGGCGTGATCCGGCGCGTCGGCGGATCGACGACCGCGACGCGCTCGGCGATCCGGGCGGCCAGTTCGTCGATGCGGTCCTCGTGCTCGACGACCGAGACGCGGTGCACGGACTGCGTCGATTTTGCGCGGCCGCGCAGGGCCGTGTGCAGGCCGTCCCACAGCGTGCCGTCGGACTTGTCGCGCGGGTCCGGGTCGACCAGCACCACGCCGACGATCGGGATCTGCTGGTCGGCGAGCTGCCGCGCCACCGTGTGCAGCCACAGCGTGTTCGCGTGCCCGGCCTTGACGACCAGCACCGCCTCCGTGCCGAGGTGCTCCAGGTCGGTCCACGCCGTGCCCGGCGACACCGTGCCGACGCCGACCCGGCGCTCGTCCGGCTCGGCGGCCGGGTCGCCGGCGCCGACGACGGCGACCTCGCTCTTCGTCTCGGTGACGAGCTTGCGGACGTCCTCGCCCGGCAGGTCGTCGAGGACGCTCGCCTTGCCGTCGGCGGCCAGCTCCTCGGCGATGTCGAGGGCGAGCGCGGCGGCGACCTTCGGGGCGCCGAGCTCCAGCAGCGACACCTGGGGCTTGTCCTTCTTGATCGCGCGCACCAGCGTCGTGGCGACGCGCTTGCGTTCGGACACCGCGCGCGAGCGCCGCCACAGCCGCGCCGGGCCGCGCGGCTTCGCCGGCAGCTGGGCGAGCACGGACGCGCCGAGGTGCGTGGAGATCTCGCGGCGCAGCACCGGCCGGTCGCGCGAGACCGCGCCGACGGCGGCGAACGCGAGCCCCACGGCCAGGCCGAGCGCGAAGCCGATGCCGGCGTTGGTAGCGGTGGTCTTGAGGAACGCCTTGGGCAGCGCGCGCGGCGCGTCGACGATCTGGGTGCCCGCGGCGACCTGCGGGCTGCCGATGCCGGCCTGCTGGGCGCGCGAGTCGAAGTCGGAGATCTGCGACGCGAGCGCCGCGCGGCGGCCGTAGAGGCCTTCGAGGGTGCTGGCGTTGGCGTTGCGGCCCTTGCCGGTCTCGTCGGCGATCTGCTGGTCGACCTTGGTCAGCTCGTCCTGGGCGTTCTTCCGCTGGTCGAGGATGGCCTTGGACTGCGCGGCCGCGGCGGCCTGGCTGCGCTGGACGTGGTCGGCGATGAACGTGTCGGCCAGCGCCTTCGCCTGCGCCACGGCCTCGGCGTCGCTCTTGGCCTTCACGGTGATCTGCATGACGTTGTTCGTCAGGCCCAGCCCGGCGTAGTTCTTCATGAAGTCTTCGGCCGACTGGGTGCTGCCCAGCTTCTTCAGCGCACCTTCGGCGATGTTGGTCGTCGAGAGCACGGCGACGTCGGTGCGCATGAGCGTGCCGCTGTCGGTCGGTGAGTCGTCCTGGTGGACCACGATCACCTTGGTGACCGCGGTCGGCGGCGCCGGCAGCACGACCGCCACCGCGGCGCCGGCGATCAGCCCGAGCAGGGCCGTGGCCAGCCACAGGCGCTTGCGACGGCGGATGGTGACGAAGAGGCGCTGGAGGTCGACCAGCGGCGCGGTTTCCGCGGGAGTGCTCACGCCGAACCTGCCAGGGCTTTCTCGGGGGCTTCCGCCGCGGGTTCGGGTTTCTCCGGCTCCCCGGCCGGCCGGACCGGATGGGTGAGGACGGCGCCGACGACCTCCTGGCCGGCGTCGGCGCAGGCCTCGGCGAGCCGGACGAGCTCCCACGCGGTGCGGGAGCCGGCGCTGAGCACCACCAGGACCCCGGAGCCGGGTCCGGCGTCCGGCACCGTCGGCCGCCCGGCGGTGAACTCGAAGGTTCGCAGCGGCACCGACAGCCGGTCGGCCAGCTCGGCGAGCTGACCGGCGGCCAGCTTGCCCGTCTCGTCGTCGTCGGCTACGAGCAGCAGGACGTCGGCGGGGCCGGTGGCCAGCCGGGCCAGCACGCGGCGGTAGCGGATGTCGCGGTTGACCTCGTCGGCCGACGTCGCGACCGGCGGCAGCACCCAGGGCCGGTCGCTGCCGAGCAGCCGTCGCACCTTGCCGACGAGGCCGGTCGCCGGAAGGCGGTCGCCCTGCGGCGTCGTGACGTCGACGCCGGCGAGGATCGGCGAGCCGAGCGCCGAGGCGATCTCGGGCTCGCCGCGCAGCCGCCGGTCGGACCGGGCGGTGAACAGGTGGCCGATCACACCGGCGAGGAAGAACAGCACCGCGCCGCCGGCGACCAGCTGCACCAGCGTCGGGGAGGCCGGCCCGGCCGGGCGCTCGGACGGCCCGAGCACGACGGTGTTGCCGATGCCGGTCGCGAGGTCGGCCTGGTTGAGGTCGTTGATGGCCTGCTCCAGCGACGTCCGCAGGCCTTCGAGCTGGGTGCGGACCTGGACGCTTTCGACGGTCAGGTCCCCGCCCACGTTCTTGGCGAGCTCGCTGATCTTGTCGGTGGTCAGCTTGACCTGGTTGCGCAGTGACTCGCGCTGCTCCTGGGCGAGCTGCACCGAGGCGTCCGCGGAGTTGCTGGCCAGCTGCGTGGAGTACTTGACGAACTGTTGCGCGATTTGGTCGGCGAGCTGCTGGGCGTGCTCGGCGGTGTCGGCCGAGACGGTGATCGCCACG
The DNA here is from genome assembly GCF_055633805.1 of Amycolatopsis sp. NPDC114478. Taxonomy (NCBI): domain Bacteria; kingdom Bacillati; phylum Actinomycetota; class Actinomycetes; order Pseudonocardiales; family Pseudonocardiaceae; genus Amycolatopsis; species Amycolatopsis sp. NPDC114478. The sequence goes on from NZ_JBVKDO010000003.1 coordinate 371,315, forward strand.
ACGTTGCCGTTCGCGACGGACGTGGTGACCTGCTTCTTCAGGTCGGCGCCGCTTGGATGCCAGGGCAGCTGCGCGGCGGCGCGGTCGAGGACGACCGAGCTGGTCGCGACCTCCGCCTGCGTCAGCAGCTCGTCCGCATGCCGCGGTCCCTGCAGCAGGACGCTCGAGGAGGTCTGGTAGCCGGGCGAAAACAGCACCGAAGCGCCGGCGCCGATCGCCGCGCCCAGGACGGCGAGGGCGGCCAGCAGCCGCCATCGTCGTCTGAGGACCTGCCCGACCAGGGCCAGGCGCACCGTGTCGTCAGTCAACGGCGGTATCTCCATTCCTGAGCCGGGTACGCCGAACGGATCTGTACTTGATCGGCCGGTTACCCGAACCGTCGTCGGACCGGGAGCTTTGGTTACACGTCCGGTGACTTCTTGACCGAACGGCGATCAGGACTTCACAGCGTGCTCATACGCGGCGAGGAGGTTCTTCGCCGAGTTCTCCCACGAGAGCGCGCCGACGACCCTGGCCTGGCCGAGCTTGCCCATCCGGGCCCGCTCCTCCGGGTCGTCGAGCAGCTGGGCGACGAGCTTCGCGAACGCGGACTCGTCGTTCGCCGGGGCGTAGACCGCCGCGTCGCCCGCCGAAACGCGCGCTTCGCGCAGTTCGAACGAGACGATCGGCTTGCTCATCGCCATGTACTCCATGACCTTGTTCATCGTGGAGACGTCGTTGAGCGGGTTCAGCGGGTCCGGCGACAGGCAGACGTCGGCGGTGGACAGGTAGCGGACGAGGTCCTCGTCGGAGATCCGGCCGGTGAACTCGACCTGGTTGGCCAGCCCGAGCTTCGCCGACAGCGCGACCATGTCGTCGAAGGCGTCGCCGGAGCCGACGAACACCGCGTGCCAGTCGGTGCGCCCGACCTCGTCCCGCAGCTTCGCGAGCGCGCGCAGGGCGTAGTCGACGCCGTCCTGCGGGCCCATGACGCCGAGGTAGGCCAGCATGAAGGGCTTGCCCTTCTTCAGCTCGGGCTCGGCCGGGACCTCGTGGAACCGCTCGACGACCGGGGCGCTGCGCACCACGAAGACGTCTTCGGGCTTCTTGCCGCCGCGGATCCGGGCGACCTGCTTGTAGCTCTCGTTCGTCGAGATCACGACGTCGGCGGCGCGGTAGGTGGCGCGTTCGAGCGCGCACACCCCGCGGTAGAGCAGGTCCTGCCCGCGGTCGAACCGCGAGAGGTACAGCTCCGGGCAGAGGTCGTGCTGGTCGAAGACGAACCGCGCGCCCTGGCGCTTGAGCACCTTCGCGACCAGGTACAGCAGGTCCGGCGGGTTGCAGGCGTGCACGACGTCGACCGGCCCGACCTTCCGCGCCAGCCGCAGCGTGTGCCACAGCGCGCTGCCGTACTCCTGCAGGTAGCCGGCGGGACCGCCGGTCGCCGCCTTCAGCGGGTAGCGGTGGATGTGGACGCCGTCGACGACGGCTTCGGCCTCGGTGTCGCGCTTCGTGCCCTGCGGGCAGATCACGTGGACTTCCCACCCGGCGTCGCGCAGGGTCGTGGACTCCTGCCAGACCCGCCGGTCGAAGGGAACGGACAGGTTTTCGACGAGGATGAGCGCTTTACCAGGCAAGGCCGGCGTATCCCTCTTCAAGGCGACGCTCGGCGGCGTCGGGCAGGCGGACGAGGTCGATCAGGGCCCGGTCGCCACCGTGCGGCAGCGCCGCCACGACGTCCGGGTCCTTGGTGCCGACGAGCAGGACGTCGGCGTGGTCCAGCACTTCTTCGACGGACCCGGCGAGCAGCTGGCCGAGGTGCGGCAGGCGCCCCTCGATGTACTCGCGGTTGGCGCCCATCAGCCGCGAGAGGCTGACGTTGGCGTCGTAGATCTTCAGGTCGAAGCCCTTGCCGAGCAGCTTCTCGGCCAGCTCGACCAGCGGCGACTCGCGCAGGTCGTCGGTGCCTGGCTTGAAGGAGAGGCCGAACAGCCCGACCTTGCGCTTGCCGGTGCGCGCGACCAGGTCGAACGCGCGCTGCAGGTGGTCGGCGTTGGACGCGAGGACGTGCGACAGGATCGGCACGCTGACGTCGTTGCGGTGCGCGGCGTAGACCAGCCCGCGCAGGTCCTTCGGCAGGCACGAGCCGCCGAACGCGAAGCCGGGCTTGAGGTAGGCCGGGCTGATGTTGAGCTTCGTGTCGGCGAGGAAGACGTCGATCACCTGGTGCGAGTCGAGCCCGAGCGCCCGGCAGACCGCGCCGAGCTCGTTCGCGAACCCGATCTTGAGACCGTGGAACGAGTTGTCGGCGTACTTCGTCATCTCCGCGACCGGGATCGGCACGCGGAAGACCGGGCCGGGCAGCCCCTCGTACAGCCCGGCGACGGCGTCCCCGCTCGCGGTGTCGATCTCGCCGATCACGGTCTTCGGCGGGTCGAAGAAGTCGCGGACGCTGGTGCCCTCGCGCAGGAACTCGGGGTTCACCGCGACGCCGAAGTCGACCCCGGCCGTGCGTCCCGAGGACTTCTCCAGGATCGGGATAAGCAGGTCCAGGCAGGTGCCCGGCAGCATCGTGCTGCGGAAGACGACCGTGTGCCGCTCGCTCTTCTTCGCGATCGCCTCGCCGATCTCCTCGGCGACGCGCTCGAGGTAGACCGTCGAGAGGCTGCCGTTCGGCGCCGACGGCGTGCCGACGCAGACCAGCGAGATCTCGCTGTCGGCGACGGCTTCCCCGACGTCGGTCGTGGCTCTCAGCGCGCCGCTCGCGACGACTTCGGCGGTCAGCTCGCCGATCCGCTCCTCGACCACCGGGGCCTTGCCCTGGGTGATGAGGTCGATCTTGACCGGGTTGACGTCCACGCCGACCACCCGGTGCCCTTGCCCCGCCAGGCACGCGGCGGAGACACAGCCCACGTAACCGAGCCCGAAGACACTGATCTTCACGCCAAACCTCCGCTATTCCGCGCGACCCTCAAGTTGGTCGCCCGGCTCCCCTGGATCGTTACCGCGCGGGCGGCGAACGGGGTAATGCGTGAGACAGCCGTTAGGCGTAACGGTTTTCGCGTAAAATCGGATCTCGAATTGCATCTTGCAGTGGGTGGGCAACGCGGTCGGCGCGGTTGTCGTCAGCGGGTCCCGAGAAGGCGTTTCCGTTCCGGCGTGTAGGTCCACCACGGCCGCGGCGGCGCGCCGTCGGCTTGGTCGACGGCCGACATGAACGTGTCGAGCACGCAGGGGTCGTGCCGCACGCCGTCGAGCTCGCAGAGCTGTTCGTACAACTCGACGGCGTCGCGGCCGGCGAGCTGGGCGGGCTCGGTGATGCCGAGGCGGGCGAAGTCGCGAACCATCGCCGGTCCGATGTTGGCGAGTTTAAGCAGTTCCTTGCTCATGTCCCCCAGCACAGCAGGCGGGGCCGATCCGGTCTTGAACGGATCGGCCCCGCCTCGCGCGCGGGTCAGTTGTTGTTGACGAACGTGGTGGCCAGGCTCTGGCCCTTGCTCGTCGCGGCGGAGTGGTTCTCGATCGGCGAGACCGTCGAGTTCTTGAAGCAGATGTACGTCACCCCGGAGTCGACGCCGCCGTTGGACGGGTCGGGGTTGATGCCGAGGTCCTTCGCGGTGGCGTAGGAGGCTTCGCCGATGATCTGCGTCGGCCCGGTGTCGCCGATGACCGCGTACTCGACCTTGCCGTTGTAGATCACGGCGCAGGAGCCGCCGCCCTTCAGCTGCGACGAGCTGTACTTCCAGATGCTGCTCGAGCTCGGCACGACGATGTAGGGCAGCTTCGCGGCGTTGAGCGGCTTGCCGTCGGACTGGTGGAACGCCGTGTCGTTCTGGTAGCAGCAGTCGGTGTTTTCGTTGCACTGCGAGCTGCGCTGGCCGTCGCAGTCGATGTCCATGTCGGCCTTCCAGAAGACCGCGCCGTTGGCGTCGCAGATGGCGACGGTCTTGGCCGAGACGTCCTCGTCGGTCTTGTACTTGCCGTTGGAGATCTGCTTGCAGCTGTTCGTCTTCGCGAGCAGCTGGGCCGCGGTCGGGGCGGCCGCGGTGGTCGCGGGTGCGGCGGGGGCCGAAGCCGGGGCCGCGGACGCGAGGGCCGAGGGCATCACGGCCGCGGCGAGCGCCATGGTCGCGAGCAGGATCAGTTTCCGCATTCCTGGTGCTCCCTTTAGTTAGGAAACTTTCCTTACGGCGGCGAGGCGACCAGGATGCACCGGGACCGTGGCGCGTTCAAGACCCCGCGGTGCGGGAATTTCCCATCATCCGGCCAGTCTTGACGAAAACGCTGCTCACCCGGACGCGGGCGGAGGAAACCGGTTCCGGCGCTGTGCCGATCACCGGGAAGCACGCGACGGATTTCAGTCCCGGCGGAACAGCCGGCCCGCCCAGCTCCCCCGGCGGCGCCCGGCCGCGAGCACGCCGTCGAGCGTCTCGCCGTCGAGGTCGTGGCGCAGCTCGGTCCGCGCCTGCAGCCAGCCGTCCCGGCTCGCCGCGCCGCCGCCGCTCGTGTAGACGCGCGTCGCGCCCGCCTGCCGCAACCGCGTCAGCACGCGGCGGTCGTAGGCGCCGAACGGCAGCGAGTACCGCCGGACCGGGCGGCCGCACAGGTCGCCGAGGAGCTTCGGGGCGTCGGTCAGCTCGCGGCTGGCCTGGCGGTCGTCGAGACGCCGCCAGTCACGCGGCTCCCAGCCGTGCGAGCCGATCTCCATGCCGGCGCGCGCGAGCGCGCGCAGCCCGTCGCGGTCGAGGTAGCCGCGCAGCCCGAGCCGGCCGGCGAGCGGGAAGAACTCCGCCGTCAGCCCGCGGTCGACGAGCCGCGGCAGCGCGATCTCGACGTCGGACTCGTTGCCGTCGTCGAAGGTGAGGTGGACGTCGTCGCGCTCGGCGACGGCCTCGAGCACCTGCTCGAACTGCTCGACCGTCACCCAGCGCTCGTCCTCGCCGGGATCGAGCTGCCGGGCCGGCCGGCCGATCCCGTGCAGGGCGAGGTTCATCGCCACCACTCCCACCGCCTGACACCGCGCGTAGTCGATTTGTTACTTCGATTAATCGCGATGGCAAACGGGTGAGTTACAGGTTTTGCCGTTATTTAGCCTTTGCGGATTTCGAGCGTGCAGCACTTCGGGCCACCGCCGGCTTTCCGCAGCTCAGAGATGTCGACGTAGACGGGCTCGTAGCCGCGATCCGCGAGGAGGTCACCCAATCGGGTGGCCTCAATCGGGAGGACGACATTGCGGCCATCGGACACACCGTTGAGGCCGAAGCACTCTGCGTCCTCACGCGTCGCGAGCACGGCGTCCGGGAACAGCCGCTCCAGCACGCGGCGCGAACCGGCCGAGAACGCCTCCGGGTAGTAGACGATCTGCGCGCGCGTGGTGTCCGTCGCCTCGGCGAGGACGAACAACGCCGTGTCGAGGTGGTAGTAGCGGGGGTCGACCAGGTGCAGCGAGACGACCGGGACGCCGAGGACCTCCTGCGCCTCGGCGTGCGCCGCCGGGTCGGTGCGGAAGCCGGTGCCGGCCAGCAGCAGGGTGCCGGTCCAGGCGAAGTCGCCTTCGGCCTCGTTGATCTTCTCGGGCATGGTGATGTCGCGGTAGCCGTGCTCGACGAACCAGCGGCGGAAGTGCTCGGCCTCGGCGGCCCGCTGCGGCGCGCGGAACCGCGAGCCCAGGACGCGGCCGTCGACGACGGTGCCGGAGTTCGCGGCGAAGACCATGTCGGGCAGCCCGGGCTGGGCGTCGATCTCCTCGACGGTGTGGCCGAGGCGGCGGTAGGTGTCGCGCAGCTCGGTCCACTGCGCCATCGCGACGTCGGCGCTGACCGGCTGGGTCGGGTCCATCCAGGGGTTGATGACGTAGTCCACCGCGAAGTGACGCGGCGGACACATCAGGTATCGACGGGTGGTCGGTACGCGCATCGCCTGCATGACTGCAGGGTAAGGGGCGCCAAATATCGCAATCAATCGCTGTTCGCTGCGTGTATCTGTGCTAAGTGTTGCGTGTGAACACCATCGACCAGCGAATCGTTTCGTGCCTCGTGGCGAACGCGCGATCAAGCTACGCGGAGATCGGCAAAGTGGTCGGCCTGTCCGCCCCGGCGGTGAAGCGGCGGGTCGACCGGCTCCTGGAAACGGGCATCCTCCGGGGCTTCACGGCGGTGGTCGACCCGGAGGCGCTGGGCTGGGGAACGGAGGCGTTTGTCGAGGTCACGTGCCAGGGCAACATCACGCCGGCCCGCATCCGGGCGCGGCTGGAGCCACTGCCGGAGGTGGTGGCGGCGTACACGGTGTCAGGCGCGGCGGACGCGATCGTCCACCTCCGGGCGGCGGACATCCACCACCTGGAGACGGCGCTGGAGCGGCTGCGCGGGCTGGAGATCGTGGACCGGACGGTGTCGACGGTGGTGTTGTCGCGACTGCTCGAACGGCCGCCGACGCCGGAGACCTGACGCCTCCGGCCCCCGTCTTCCAGCTTAGTGGCGGGGGCCGACAGTTCCGGGCCACTGCGCGGCCGAGGCCGCCGGCTATGCACAAGCCCGGCGGGTTGTGGAGCAACGGCGGGCGCGAGCCGCCGAGATCGCCGGACTGTCGGCCCCCGGCGATACGCTGGCGACCGGGGGCCGGAGGCCCGCCCTCAACCCGCCAGCGCCCGCAGGACCAGCGGCGCCTCGTCCGGGTGCAGTCGTAGCCGCGTTCGCCACGTGGAACTTCACCGCCGTGACCCTCGGCTTGCGCGCGACGGGGCGGCGGGTCTTGGCGCGCCGGTCTCCGCTGTAACCAGGCCTGGAAGCCGGCCGGCTGCGCGAGGCAGCAGGCCCGTCCTCAACCCGCCAGCGCACGCACGACCAGCGGTGCCTGCAACTCGGCCCGTCCGCCTGCCGCGTGGAACGTCACCGCCGTGACTCCCGGCTTGTACGTCTCGACGGTGCACCGGGCCCAGGCGCGCCGACAACCGCTGAAACCGCCCTGGCCGGGCACCCGACCCACGCTGCGCAAGGCCGGAGGCCCACCCTCAACCCGCCAGCGCGCGCAGGACCAGCGGCGCCTCGTCCGGGTGCAGCCGCAGCTCGGTGCGCCCGGCAGCCGCGTGGAACGTCACCGCCTGGCGGTCCACCGCCTGCATCGTCAGCTCCCCCGGCTCGAACGCCACCGGCACCCCTCCCGGGACCCGCCACGTCGCCGGCCCCTCGCCCACCGCGATCCAGCCCCGCTGCTCGCGACCGGATGTCAGCTCGCCGGACCGCAGCACGCACGGCACCGACACCCGCGAGCCCCGCGCGAAAGCCGCCGCCCGGGCCCGGCGGCGACGGCCGCCGAACAGCTCCGACATGTCGATCATCGGCAGCAGGTTGCCGACCAGCACCACCAGCAGTTCCCCCATGCCCCACTAATACCCTGACCCGATGACCGACAGCATCGTCAGCGAGCACTCGGCCGGCATCGCGCTGCTGACCGTCGACGCCCCCGGCAGCCGCAACGCGCTCACGCTGGACCTCTCCGCCCAGCTCGCCGCCGCCGTCGAAGCCGCGGAACGCGACGAAACCGTCCACGCTGTCGTCGTCACCGGTACGCCGCCCGCCTTCTGCGCCGGCGCCGACCTTTCCGCGCTCGGCCGGGCCGACGAGACCGGCCTGCGCGCCATCTACGAAGGCTTCCTCGCCGTCGCCCGCTGCAGCCTGCCCACCATCGCCGCGGTCAACGGCGCCGCCGTCGGGGCCGGGCTCAACCTCGCCCTCGCCGCCGACGTCCGGCTGGCCGGGCCGCGCGCGAAGTTCGTCGCCCGGTTCCTGGAGCTCGGCCTGCACCCCGGGGGCGGGATGACGTGGATGACGCAGCGGCTGGCCGGCCCGCAGGTCGCCGCCGCGATGACGTTGTTCGGGCAGCCGCTCGACGCCGAGGCGGCGGTACGCGCCGGGCTCGCCCTGACGGTGGTCGAAGACGTCGTCACCGCCGCGAAGGAGCTCGCCGCGCCCGCCGTCGCCGCGCCACGGGAGGCGCTGCTCGCCACCAAGCGCAGCCTCCGGACGACCGCCTCGCTGGCGGCGCACGCCGACGCCGTCGACGTCGAGATCCAGCCGCAGCTCGCGTCCCTCGCCTCGCCCGAATTCGCGGAGCGGCTGGCGGCGATCCAGGCGCGCATCCGCTCCCACCCCTGATCCCAGCAGGTGGACCCCTGACTCCGAGACCCGCGTCACAACGAAGACAGGGGTCTACCCGTTACCATCGGTCACAGGTATTTGTCGGACCAGCACAGAAGAACCGTCAGCGCAGTTATGAGGTCGTTCGGGACCCCGGGTCTCTAGGAACATCGTTGTTCAGCGCGAGCTAACCTCGTGGTAGGGCCTGGTGATCCGCGTGTCACTGCACCGGGCAGGCGACCGATGGCCGCAACGTCGGGAGAGAGGGAATCCCTGACCCATGAGCACGAGTGCGAACGGCAACGGCGCTGGTCACGGCTCGCTCGCCGCGACCAGGCCGACCGAGGTCAGCAAGCTGGACCGGGTCGTCATCCGGTTCGCGGGCGACTCGGGTGACGGCATGCAGCTGACCGGCGACCGCTTCACGTCCGAGGCCGCCGCGTTCGGCAACGACCTGTCGACGATGCCGAACTTCCCCGCCGAGATCCGCGCACCGCAGGGCACCATTCCCGGCGTCTCGAGCTTCCAGGTGCACTTCGCCGACTACGACATCCTCACCCCCGGCGACCGCCCGGACGTGCTGGTGGCGATGAACCCGGCCGCGCTCAAGGCGAATCTGGCCGACGTCCCGCACGGTGGGACGATCATCCTGAACACCGACGACTTCATCAAGCGGAACCTGACCAAGGTCGGCTACGCGACCGACCCGCTCGACGACGACACGCTCAGCCCGTACCAGGTGCACCGGGTCGCCATGTCGACGCTGACCCAAGGCGCGCTCGCCGACACCGGCCTCGGCAAGAAGGACGCCGAGCGCTGCAAGAACATGTTCGCCCTCGGCCTGCTGTCGTGGATGTACCACCGGCCCACCGAGGGCACCGAGCAGTTCCTGCGCGAGAAGTTCGCGAAGAAGCCGGACATCGCCGAGGCGAACATCCTGGCCTTCCGGGCGGGCTGGAACTACGGCGAGACCACCGAGTCGTTCGCGACGACGTTCGAGGTCGCCCCGGCCAAGCTGGCGCAGGGCACCTACCGGCAGATCACCGGCAACACCGCGCTCGCCTACGGGATCGTGGCCGCCGGGCAGCGCTCCGGCCTGCAGATCCTGCTCGGCACGTACCCGATCACGCCGGCGTCGGACATCCTCCACGAGCTGTCCAAGCACAAGAACTTCGGCATCATCACCTTCCAGGCCGAGGACGAGATCGCCGGCATCGGCGCCGCGCTCGGCGCGTCCTACGGCGGCGCGCTCGGCGTCACCTCGACGTCCGGCCCGGGTGTCGCGCTGAAGTCCGAAGCCGTCGGCCTCGGCGTAATGGTCGAGCTGCCGCTGGTCGTCATCGACGTCCAGCGCGGTGGCCCGTCGACCGGCCTGCCGACCAAGACCGAGCAGGCCGACCTGCTGCAGGCGATGTTCGGCCGCAACGGCGAGTCGCCGGTCCCGATCGTCGCGCCGCTGTCCCCCGCGGACTGCTTCGACGCGGCCGTCGAGGCCACCCGGATCGCGCTGAAGTACCGCACCCCGGTCCTGCTGCTCTCCGACGGCGCGATCGCCAACGGCTCCGAGCCGTGGCTGATCCCGGACGTCGAGACGCTGCCCGACCTGACCGTCGAATTCGCGCAGGAACCCAACGCCGACAACGACTCGGGCGAGTTCTGGCCGTACGTGCGCGACCCCGAGACGCTCGCCCGCGCGTGGGCGATCCCGGGCACGCCGGGCCTGCAGCACCGCATCGGCGGGCTGGAGAAGGCCGACAAGACCGGCCACATCTCCTACGACCCGGCCAACCACGAGAAGATGGTCCGGCTGCGGCAGGCGAAGGTCGACGGCATCGATGTCCCGGACGTCGTGGTCGACGACCCGTCCGGCGGCAAGGCGCGCGTACTGGCCCTGGGCTGGGGCTCGTCCTACGGCCCGATCGGCGCCGCGTGCCGCCGGGTGCGCAAGCTCGGCCTGCCGATCGCGCAGGCGCACCTGCGCCACCTCAACCCGCTGCCGGCCAACCTCGGCGACATCCTGCGCAGCTACGACAAGGTCGTGGTGCCGGAGATGAACCTGGGCCAGCTCGCGCTGCTGCTGCGGGCGAAGTACCTGGTGGACGTCCACAGCCACACCAAGGTCGCGGGTATGGCGTTCAAGGCCGAAGAGCTGCAGAACCTGTTCTCGGAGATCATCACCGGCGTTGCTACGGAGGCGGCGAAATGACCGCAATCGATATCGGGCTCCCCACTCTCGGTGGCCTGGACCTTGTGCCCACCACCGAAGAGCCGCAGAAGGCCAAGGACTACAAGTCCGACCAGGAAGTCCGCTGGTGCCCCGGCTGCGGCGACTACGTCGTGCTGAACGCGGTCCAGTCCTTCTTGCCGACGCTCGGCCTGAAGCGCGAGAACATCGTCTTCATCTCGGGCATCGGCTGCTCGTCGCGCTTCCCGTACTACCTCAACACCTACGGCATGCACTCGATCCACGGCCGCGCGCCGTCGATCGCGACCGGCCTGGCCACCACGCGCGCGGACCTGTCGGTGTGGGTCGTCACCGGGGACGGCGACGCGCTGTCCATCGGCGGCAACCACCTGATCCACGCGCTGCGCCGCAACGTGAACATCAAGATCCTGCTGTTCAACAACCGGATCTACGGCCTGACCAAGGGGCAGTACTCGCCGACGTCGGGCCAGGGCATGGTCACCAAGTCGACGCCGATGGGGTCGGTGGACACGCCGTTCAACCCGCTCTCGCTGGCGATCGGCGCGGAGGCGTCGTTCGTGGGCCGCGCGATGGACTCCGACCGCAAGGGGCTCACCGAGGTCCTGCAGGCCGCGGCCGAGCACCGCGGGTCGGCGCTGGTGGAGATCTACCAGAACTGCCCGATCTTCAACGACGGCGCGTTCGACGTCCTCAAGGACGCCGACGAGGCCGCCGCCCGGCTGATCCCGCTGCGGGCCGGCGAGCCGATCCGCTTCGGCCCGAACCAGGAGTTCGGCGTCAAGCGCGGCGACTGGGGCGGCCTGGACGTCGCGAAGGTCGCCGACATCGGCGAGGACAACGTGGTGGTGCACGACCCGTCGATCACCGACACGTCGTACGCGTTCGCGCTGTCGCGCCTCGGCGACCAGAACCTCAACCACGTCCCGACGGGCATCCTCCGCCAGGTCGAGCGCCCGACGTACGACGACGGCGCCCGCGCCCAGGTCGAGCAGGCCCGCGCTGCCCGCACGCCCGACCTGCAGGCGCTGCTGCGCGGCAAGGACACCTGGACGGTCGCGTAAGTCCCGGTTTCCGGAGGCCGCCACGCCGAGTGCGTGGCGGCCTCCGGCGTTTCGGGGGTTGCCAGACTTAGGACATGTGTCCTAAGTTTTGGGTCATGCGACCTTTCGTGTTCTTCGATGTCCGGACGTCCGACGCGGACGGCACCAAGCGGTTCTTCGGCGAGCTGCTGGGCTGGGAGTCCGACGGGCCACTCCTCACCGCGGACGGCGCACCCTGGGGCGGCCTGACCGAGCTGCCTCCCGGCGACGACCGCGCACCGCAGTGGCTGCCCTACGCGCCGGTGTCCGATGTGGACGCGGCGGCGGCGAAAGCCGTGGAGCTGGGCGGAAAGGTCGTCCGCGAGCGCACCGACCTGCCCTTCGGCTCCCTGGTGGTGGTCACCGACCCCGGCGGCGCGGCCATCGTCCTGTTCCAAGCGGCCTGAGAACGACGAAAGGCCGCCCGCGGGCGGCCTTTCGTCTTCGGGAAGTCAGCTGAGCGGGCGGAACCCGACCCGCTCGGCGTCCTCGGCGGTCCGGAACCACACCTCGGCCACCATCTTCGGGAACTGCGCCGACTCCTCGGTGCAGTAGCGCAACGCCGTCACGCTGGCCTTCACCTCGAACGCGTCGCTCGGCCGGCCGCCTCCGGGCCGCGGCATCGCCGAGCCGGGGCCGAACGGGCCGGGCGGGACCGCATCGCCCGCCGCCTGCCGCGCGGGCGGCGGCTCCGGCGCCGCGACGGCCGCCTGGTTCGGCTGCACCGACGGCTCGAACAGCGAGCCGCTGTGGGCACCGGCCAGGTCGGTCTCGCGCCGCTCGACCGTGCGCATCGACGGCTGGATCGGCTGCGGCGACTCGAACCCGCCGCGCAGCGCCTCGCGCGGCTGCCGCTTGGGCAGCACCTGCGTCGCCTCGGCCGGCGTCTCCGGCGGTACGTCCAGGTCGCCGTTCGCCGCGTCGTCGCCGCCGAACGCGTACTGCGGCGCCTCCTCGGCTTCTTCAGGTGCTTCGACCGAACCCAGGTAGCGCGTCCGCTCGACCGGCTCCTCGAACGCCGACCGCTCGGACGGGACGTCCTCGTCGAACCAGTCCGGCGCCTGCGCGTGCGCCCCCTCCGCCGGCGTCTGGAACAGCGAACCGGCGGCCGGTTCCGGGTCGAGCTGCTGCTCGAGCTGCGAGAGCGCCGGGGCCGCGGGCTCGAGCTCGTCCTCCGGCGTCAGGTACTCGGTCGCGGCGGCGCGGTACGGGTCGTCGTTCTCCGGCTGGGCGACCGGAGCCAGGATCTGGGTCTCCGACGCCCGGTAGGACGCGTCCTCGTCACGCTCCGGCTCCGGCCGGAAGACCTCGTCGGGGTCGTGTGTCCCCGGCGGCACCTGGGAGTCCAGCTCGGCGAAGTCCGCGTCGATGTCGTCGTGGACGTCGTCGCGGTTGAACGGCGCGGCGGCTACCAGCGTGCCGGGGTAGGAGGTCTCCTCGCGAGCCGGCGCCGGCTCGGGCCGCGGCTCCGGCCGGGTGAACACCTCGGTGCCCGGCGCGCTCAGCCCGGCGGCGTTCGCGGGCGTGCGCGCGGCGTCGGCGTGGGCCTGCGCCAGCGAACTCTCCAGCTTGCGGACGCTCTTGCGGAGCGGCAGCACCAGCACCAGCCAGGTGAGCAGCACCCCGACGAAGAACGCCGCGAGACTCCACAGCCAAACCTGTCCGAAAATGGACATCTTTCTTCCTGCCCCTGCTTAGTGCGTGCGCGCGACCAGGTAGTCGGCGACCGACTCGCACGCGTCCCGGGCGGGTGACGCGGGCAACGCGGCTAGCTCGGCTCGCGCGCGCTGAGCGTAGTCGGAAAGGGTGACGCGTGCGCGTTCGAGTCCGCTACTGGCCCGCAGCAGCTCCAGCGCCTCGCGCACGAGCTCGTCGTCGGCGATCGGGCCGGACAGCAGCTCGACCAGCCGGGGGTCGGTGCCCGGGTCGGCCAGCGCGTACAGCATCGGCAGCGTCCGGACGCCTTCGCGCAGGTCGGTGCCCTGCGCCTTGCCGAGTTCGGCGGACGGCGACGCGATGTCGATGATGTCGTCGGAGATCTGGAACGCCGTCCCGATGATGTCGCCGAAGCGGCGCAGCGCCTGGATGTGCTCCTCGGCGGCGCCGGACATCATGCCGCCGAAGCGGCCGGACGTCGCGATCAGCGAGCCGGTCTTCTGGGCGATCACGGTGAGGTAGTGCGCGACGGCGTCGTCACCCGGTCCGGGGCCGACGGTCTCGCGCATCTGGCCGGTGACCAGCTCGCCGAAGGTCTCGGCGATGATCCGCGCGGCGTCCGTGCCGAGGTCGGCGACCAGCCGCGAGGCGTGCGCGAAGAGGAAGTCGCCGGTGAGGATGGCGATGGTGTTGTCCCACCGCGCGTTGACGCTCTCGGCGCCGCGGCGCATGTCCGCCTCGTCCATGACGTCGTCGTGGTAGAGCGTGGCGAGGTGCACCAGCTCGACCGCCGCGGCGGCGATCACGACGTGGTCGTCCTGCTTCGGGCCGAACTGCGCGGACAGCAGCGTGAAGAGGGGACGAAAACGTTTGCCCCCCGCCTCGACCAGGTGCAACGCGGCGTCGTTGACGGCCTGGACGTCGCTGCGGACGACCTCGCGCAGCAGCTTCTCGACGTCGGCCAGGCCGGTGGCGATGGCGCGCAGCAGGGTTTCGTCGGCGATCTGCAGGCCAACCGACGCGCGCAGGTCCTCGAGGGCGCCACCCGGCGCAGCGGGGAGGGATCCCGCCCCGGGGGCTGGGGAAGGCACAGACACGTCGGCTCCGCTCTACTCGTGCACCGGTCGGGTTATGCCTTGAGCGTAGTGGCTACCTCGCGCGGTCGTTTACCCGCTGTCCAGCGGAAACGGTGATGAACACGACACCCCGTCCGGCGCCACCGACGGGTGGTTCGCGATCCCCGAAGGAGTGATCAGCGATTTCGGGCGCAACGGGCGCCTCCGGCGGGCGGATATTGCCCTCAGGGAGATCACTCAAGGAGGACTCGCAATGCGCAACACGATCGCGAGGCGGGCCGGGCTCGCCGGAGCACTGCTGGTGGCCGGGCTCTGCGCCGGCGTGGCGCCGGCGCAGGCCGCGCCCGAGCCGGGCGTGGCGAACATCGGCTCGGCGTCGTTCACGAAGGCGGGCTCGACGATCACGGTCCCGACGCAGGGTCACTGCTCGGTGGAAGGACCGACGAGCGCGACGGCCCAGGTGGTCACGAAGACGGGCATCACGTTCGGCGGCGGCACGTCGTCCTGCACGACGACGGTGACGGACCCGGACACGGACGCGACAACGACGACGTCGACGGCCACGGGCAAGAACTTCGAGCTGTCGGCCTTGGTGAGCGCGGGCGGCCCCCGCGTCAAGCTGTCGACGTTCACGGTGAAGTGCACGGCGACCCAGACGCAGACGAACGCGAACTGGAGCTATGGCGGGATGTCGGGCATCCCGAACCCGCCGAGCCCGGTGCCGGTGGGGTATGTGTCGCCGATCAAGAAGTCCAACGGAACGGTGCTGGCGAACGCGGTGTTCAACATCCAGAACCTCCCGGGCGACGGCAGCATCGAGCTGACGATGCTGCGGATCGACTTCCTGCCGGCGTCGGGGGTGAGTGGCCAGGTGGTGCTGGGTCACACTTCCTGCTCACCGACGCCGTAGGGGGTGTCCGAGGGGCCGCGGCCGGGGAGTTGGCTGCGGTCCCTCGTTCGTGTTTCGGGAGGTGGGAACCCTGGTAGTGTGCTGGCCGTCGGATACGCAGGGTGGCGGGGTTGAAGCACACTGCGAGCTAGGGGAAAGCTGATGACGACGGGGATTTGCGGTGGCTGAGGGGCCGGTATACGACCCGAACGGCACGCGGCGGGCGCCTTTGCGTCCGGTGGTGCACGAGGCGGGGTCTTATGGGGGCGGGTCGGGTACTGGTGGCGCGGGCTTCCAATACGACGAGGCGACTCTTCGTGCCTTGATGCACGAATGGAACGACCTGGCGAACGAGTTCCGCAACGACCAGCGCCGTGCTCAACAACTCGCGCAAACCGAAGGTCCGGGACTCGAGTACGCGAGTGAAGGCAACGCGGACCAGATCCGGAACTCCGGCCGCGCCTTATTGGAGACCCTGGGAAGCCGCGAGGACTACTGCAGGTCGATGGCCAGGAAGTTCGAAGCCGCCTTGGGCAAGTACGCCTCAGCCGAGGACGCCAACAGCACCGAGCTCAAGCAGACCGGGGGGACGCTTTGAGGCGCCGCACAATCACTTTGGTCTGCGTTTCTCTGCTGGCCCTCGCCACGAGTTGCACAGACAAGACGAACGGCTCCGCGTCACCGTCTGCCCCTTCCTCGAACTCGTCCGATTCGCGGCCCCCGTCATCGGAAGGCGTGCCTGGTCCGGGTGTACCGGTTGTGGAAACCCCGCTCGACGTGAGCCGGTTCCAGCAATCCCCGTGCAACTCCTTGACGAGCGCGGAAAGCCAAGAACTGCTCGGCGCGAACGTCGTCGCCAAGCCGGTCGTCGACGATCCGGCGGGGCCTACCTGTAACTGGGACGCGCCGGCCGTTTCCCAGGCCGGAGTGGGAGTGACCTACTTCAAAAAGACGCAGCTTGGTCTGACCGGGATTTACCAGTCCAAGGGCACTGTGTACCCGTTCTTCGAACCGCTGGACTCAATCGACGGTTACCCCACGGTCGCGTTCGGCACGGTCGACGAGCGGAACACGAAAGGCCGCTGCCTGCTGGCGCTGGGCACGAGCGATACGCAGCAGGTCGACATCGCCGTCTCCCTGTCCGAGGCCAACATCGGGAAAAAGGATCCCTGTGCGGCTGCCCACGACGTCGCAGCGAAAGTCTTGGCCAACCTCCGGAAGGTGAACTGATGGTCGCCGAAGGGCCGCTGACGGCAGCGCAAATCTACGAGCAGATCACCGGCGGGAAGGGCGTCCAGTCACTGGGCGATGCCCAAGACAGCGCCAACGAGCTGACTACTCGGATGGTTGAGCGGGCTCAGCGGATCAACGCCCTCCGGGCCAAAACCATCTCTGGTTGGCAAGGTGCGGCTGGGGAGGCTGCTGCTGATGCCACCCTCCCCCTTGTTCAAGCCGCTGCTGATGATGCCGTTCACTTCAAGACTGCTCAGGCCGCTGTTGGGGCTCAAATGGATGCCTTTGGGACCGCCAAGCACTCCGTCAAGCCCGTTGCTGCTCAGCCTCCCGAGCTCACCGCTCAGGACATTCTTCACGTCTTCAACGGGCAAGGCACCGGCTCCTACGCCACCAAAGTTGCCAGCTGGCAGTCCGATAGCCAGGCCAATATCGAAGCCTTCAGCGCCTACCACTCCGCCAGCAGCACCAATGGCGTTCAGATGCCCGCCCAATATGCTCAGCTCGCTGACTTCGGTGCTCCCGTCTCCATGACCACCACCCCCAAGGCCGACACTCGTAGCAAGACCGCCGGGGCTACCGATACCGGTGAGTGGGCCCGGAATCCCAGCCAGCCGCGGGTTCCCGGGCAGCAGACCCGAGAGACCGTCCAACCTGGACAGCGCCAAGTTCAGAACCAGTTCACGAATCAGAACCAGAACCAGTTCCAGAACCAAGGTCAGCAGCCAGGCAGCAACAATGTTCAACAGTCTGGCAACAGCAACACCGACAACACCCACGCCAACAGCTACGTCCCCCAGCCCGTCATGCCTCCCGCGGCTCAGGGTGGGTACCAGTTCGGGCCCACCGGCCAGCCCGTCAGCAACCTCGGGGACAACTACGCCTTCGGGCCCGGCGGCAGTGGTAGCTACTCCGGCGGCTTTGGTCCCGGAACCGGCGGCTACGGCACCAACACCGGCACAGGCACAGGCACAGGCACAGGCACAGGCACAGGCACCGGATACCGAGGAGCAGGCACAGGACCAGGGACAGGCACAAACCCGGGAACAGGCCTACGCGCCCCAGGCCCGAGCACCGGTGCGCGGCTCCCCGAGGAACGGATCCCCGGCGGTGGCGCCACCCGAAGCACCGCCGGTCCGAGGGGGGCCAACGGCATGCCCATGGGCGCCCCCGGTGGTGGGCGTGGCGGTAAAGAAGAAGACCGGGAAAAGAAAAAAGCCGGCTACCTCAAAAACCCCGATCCCGACGAAACCTTCGGCGGCTTCATCGAAAAGCCCATGCCGCCGGTGATCGGCGAGAATCGGCCCAAGAAGTAGACCCATGCTGCACGCCGATCTCTCTCTTCACACCCTGCTCACCGCCATGCGCAACGTCGGCTGCGGGGATCCGCACCCCATCCTCGCCGGGGGGCTCAGGTATGTCCCTCCGTCAGCGGCAAAGCGCGTCGGACGGGAAGCCTTCGAAGAACTCAGCGAATACGGCTTCACCCAAGGCAACGGCTTCACCCCCGAATTCGAAGACGTTCTGCACCTCATCGACAATCCCGCGCACTCATTCTACGCCTACGCGCGCGATCTCACCGGGCAGATCGGCATCCTCTCCACGCGGAACGTGACCGTTGTCTGCCGGGGTGATCGCGTGACGCTCGGAAGCCACGACACCCATCCCGCCGACGCCCTCGTGGCCCACCTGCCCGCGTACCCGGCGGCGAACATCAAGCCCTTCACCCTGTCCCAAGAGGACTTCAAAGGCCCCCAGGACGTCAGCGACGTCTTCGACGACGCCCCCGCGCGCAGCCGGGAAGCCGAGGAGCTCGACGCCCTCTTCCAACGACCTCACCAAGGCCTCGGGCAGCTCTACGCCAACGACAACGCCGACGGCAAAGCCGACGACAGCACCGTCAGCTACCTCGATCTCGACGAAGGTCGCGTCGGGATCGCGCTCGCCGGTGGCTACATCAGTGTCATGCCCGGGGAGCCGCGGCGGCTCAGCCACAAACTGAAGGCCGCCACCCCCTAGCAAAAGGGAGTGGCGGCCCGGGGTGAAACGAAATCAGGAAGCGAAACCGCCCGCTCCGGCCCAGCCCAGCGCGAACGCCGGGACCAAGCCGAGGATCAGCGTCACCGCCGTGCCGAGGAAGATCGCCGTTCCCGTGCCGAAGCCCGGGACCGACACCGACGGGCCGCCGGCCGCCGGCTCGGAGAAGTACATCAGGACGATCACGCGCAGGTAGAAGAACGCCGCCACCGCGCTGAACACCAGCGCCACGACCACCAAGGGCGCCATTCCGTCCGACAGCGCCGCCGAGAACACCACGAACTTCCCGACGAAACCGGACGTCAATGGGATGCCGGCCAAGGCCAACAGCAAGAACGTGAACACGCCCGCCACCAACGGCGACCGCTTCGCGAGGCCCGCCCACGCGGAGAGGTGCGTTGCCTCGCCTGAGGAATCGCGCACCAGGCTGATCACGCCGAACGCCGCCAACGTCGTGAAGCCGTACGCCAGCAGGTAGAACAGCGTGCTGGACAAGCCATCGCGAGTCATCGCGATCGCGCCCACCAGCAGGAAGCCCGCGTGCGCGATCGACGAGTACGCCACCATGCGCTTGACGTCCGTCTGGGTCAGGCCCAGCACCGCGCCGATCACCATCGAGATGATCGCGACGCCCCAGAGGACTCCGCGCCACTCCCACGAAGTCGAGGAGAACGCCACCGACAGCACCCGGAGGATCCCGCCGAACGCCGCGACCTTCGTGCACGCCGCCATGAACGCCGTCACCGGCGTCGGCGCGCCCTGGTAGACGTCCGGGGTCCACGTGTGGAACGGGCCGACCGAACCCTTGAACAGCAGGCCGACCACCAGCAGACCGAGACCGGCGAACAGCAGCGTGTCCGACCGGTCCGAACCCGCCGCCGCGGCCGCGATGTCGGCCAGCTTCACCGAGTTCGCGTAGCCGTACAGCAGCGCCAGCCCGTACAGGAAGAACGCCGAGGAGAACGCGCCGAGCAGGAAGTACTTGACCGCCGCTTCCTGCGACAGCAGGCGGCGACGCCGCGCGAGGCCGCACATCAGGTACAGCGGCAGCGACAGCACTTCCAGCGCGATGAACATCGTCAGCAGGTCGTTCGACGCGCAGAACGCCATCATGCCGCCGAGCGCGAACAGCGTCAGCGGGAAGACCTCGGTCTGCATCACAGTCGCCGTCTGGGCGCGGTCCTGAACGGTGCCCGGGCGGATGCCGGCCTGCGCGACCAGCGCGCCGCCCGGCTCGACCACGCGGTCGGAGATCAGCAGCACCGCGCCGACGCCCAGAGCGAGCAGCGTGCCCCAGAGGAACAGCGCCGGCTTGTCGATCGAGATCGCCCCGCTGAACGTCTTGACGCCGCCCGCGGGCGCGCTGCCCGTCGCGTACAGGACCAGGCTGACGCCGGCCGCGACGATCGCCGCCAGGCTCAGCCCCACCTGCAGGCTGAAGCGCGACCGCTTCGATGCGAACGCCTCGACCAGCACGCTCACGCACGCCGCGCCGAAGACGATCAGCATCGGCAGGACCGCCGGGTAGTCCACCGACGGCGTCGCGATCGGCGGCTGCGCCTGGGTCAGGAGGATGTCGAGCACGGTTACTTGCCTCCCTGGACCGCGGACAGCGTCTGCTGCACCGTCGGGGTGACTGTGTCGAGCACCGGCTTCGGGTAGAAGCCGAGGACGAGGACCAGCACGACCAGCGGCGCCAAGATCGCGATCTCGCGGCCGTTCAGGTCGGTGATGGCCTTCTTGGCGCCCAGCTCCGGCGCAATGGCCGTGCCCGGCCCGCCGCCGACGCCGATCAGGGCGTCACCGCGGACCGGCCCCTGCATGACGCGCTGGTAGAGCCACAGGACGTACGCCGCGGCGAGGACCATGCCCACCGTGGCGAGGATCGTGTACACCGGCTGGTTCACGAACGCCCCGATGAGCACCAGGAACTCGGAGACGAACGAGTTGGTACCGGGCAAGGACAATGTGGACAGACCCGCGAGCAGGAACAGCCCGGCCAGCAACGGGGTCACCTTGGCCATGCCGCCGTAGTCCGAGATGCGAGACGACCCGCCGCGCGCGATCACCAGGCCGATCACCACGATCAGCATGCCGGTCGCGATGCTGTGGTTCAGCATGTACGTCGCCGAGCCGACCATCGCCTGCTCGTTGAACGCGAAGATGCCGAGCGAGATGAACCCGAAGTGCGCGATGGACACGTAGGCGATGAACCGCTTCATGTCCCGCTGCCCCGCGGCGAGGATCGATCCATAAAGGACGCCGATCACCGAGAGCACCAGCACCAGCGGTGCCAGGGTCTTGCTCGCGTCCGGGAACATCGGCAGGCAGTAGCGCAGGAACCCGAACGTGCCGACCTTGTCCAGCACGCCGACGAGCAGGACGGCGACGCCGATCGGCGCCTCCCCCGCCGCGTCCGGCAGCCAGGTGTGGAACGGCACCAGCGGCGCCTTGATCGCGAAGGCCAGGAAGAACCCGAGGAACAGCCAGATCTGCGTGTGCAGCGGCGCGTCCCGGACGACCGTGACGAGCGTGGCCCAGTCGAACGTGCCGTGGCCGAGCTTGTCCTTCGCGAGCGAGTACGCCCCGATCGCCGACGCCAGCATGATCAGGCCGCCGAGGAACGAGTAGAGGAAGAACTTCACCGCCGCGTACTGCCGGTTCGCGCCGCCGTAGCCGCCGATGAGGAAGTACATCGGGATCAGCATGATCTCGAACAGCACGTAGAACAGGAAGACGTCGGTCGCGGCGAACACGCCGATCGTGAGCGCTTCCTGCAGCAGAATCAGCGAAAGGAACCCGCCCGCGCTGCGGCCCGGCGGCAGCTTGTCCAGCGTGCCGAGGCCGCCGACGACGATCGGCACCAGCAGCGCGATCACCGCGATCATGATCAGCGAGATGCCGTCGGTGCCGAACGCGATGTGGACGCCGAAGCTGGGGATCCAGTCGAAGCTCGACGTCTGCTGCAGCCGCGCACCGGAAGGCGAGTAGCTGAGCCAGAACGGGATCACGAGCAGGAACTCGAGGATCGAGAACCCCAGCGCGGCCAGCACCGCGGCGCGGTCGTTCCCCTTGAGGAACGCCAGCACCAGGGAGCCGGCCAGCGGCACCAGGATGAGGATGAGCAACCAGGTCATCAGGAGAACCTCACCAGCAGGAGAGCCGCCAGAAGCAGGAACGTGCCGCCCAGCATCGACAGCGCGTAGGACCGGACGAACCCGGTCTGCAGCCGCCTCAGCCGGCCGGAGCCGCCGCCGAGGCCGGCGGCCAGGCCGTTGACCGCGCCGTCGACGCCGCGGTTGTCGACGTACACCAGCGCCCGCGAGAGCCAGGTGCCCGGGCGGGCGACCAGCGTCTCGTTGAGGGCGTTGCCGTAGAGGTCCTTGCGCGCCGCGCGGGTGATGAACGAGACCCGCTGCGGCTGCTCGACCGGCACGTCACGCCGGAAGATCAGGTACGCGATCACCACGCCCAGCAGGGAGAACACGATCGCGGCGACGGAGATCACCCACGCGTCGAACGGCGCGTTGTGCGCTTCCTCCAGCGCGCCGACCGACGGGGTCAGCCAGTGGGCGAAGCGGTCGCCGAGGGCGAAGAACGCACCGGCGCCGACCGAGCCGACCGCCAGCACCGCCATCGGGACCCACATGATCGCCTTGGACTCGTGCGGGTGGAAGTCGCGGCCGTCGGTGCTCTTGATGTCCTTCCAGCGCTCCTTGCCGAAGAACGTCATCACCATCAGGCGCGTCATGTAGAACGCGGTGAGCCCGGCGCCCAGCAGCGCGGCGCCGCCCATCACCCAGCCGCGCCAGCCGCCCTGGCCGAACGCCGCTTCGATGATCGCGTCCTTGGTGAAGAAGCCCGACAGCGGCGGGATGCCGATCAGGGCCAGGTAGCCGAGGCCGAAGGTGATGAAGGTGATCGGCATGTGCTTGCGCAGGCCACCGAACTTCCGCATGTCGACCTCGTCGTTCATGCCGTGCATGACCGACCCGGCCCCGAGGAAGAGCCCGGCCTTGAAGAAGCCGTGCGCGACCAGGTGCATGATGCCGAGCGCGTACGCGATGGGCCCGAGGCCGACGGCCAGCATCATGTAGCCGATCTGGCTGACCGTCGAGTACGCGAGGACCTTCTTGATGTCGTCGTACGCGCAGCCGATGATGCACCCGAGCAGCAGCGTCACCGTGCCGACCAGCGTGACGATCAGGCGGCCGTCCGCGGTGGCGTTGAAGATGTCCTTCGAGCGGGCCACCAGGTAGACACCGGCCGTGACCATCGTTGCCGCGTGGATCAGGGCCGAGACCGGGGTCGGGCCCTCCATCGCGTCGGGAAGCCAGGCCTGCAGCGGGAACTGGCCGGACTTACCGCAGGCGCCGAGCAGGAGCAGGATCGCCATCGCGGTGATCGCGCCCGGCGAGAACTTGCCGTCGGCGACCGCCTGGAAGACCTGCGCGTAGCCGGTCGAGCCCGCGTACTTGAACATGATGAAGATCGCCAGCGCGAGCCCGACGTCGCCGACGCGGTTCATCAGGAACGCCTTCTTCGCCGCGGTCGCGGCGGACGGGCGCCCCTGGTACCAGCCGATGAGCAGGTAGGACGCGAGGCCCACGCCTTCCCAGCCGAGGTACAGCGTCACGAAGCTGTTGCCCAGCACCAGGATCAGCATCGACGCGACGAAGAGGTTGAGGTACGCGAAGAAGCGGTACCGGCCCTCGTCGTCGGCCATGTAGCCGATCGAGTAGTAGTGGATCAGCATGCCGACGCCGGTGATGAGCAGCACGAACGTCAGCGACAGCGCGTCGATCCGCAGCCCGAAGTCCACCTGCAGCTGGCCGACCGGGATCCACGAGTAGACCTTGACGTCGGTCGCCGTGCTCGTGTTCGCGCTGAAGAACAGGATCAGCCCGTAGATGAAAGCCAGGGTGACGGTGGCACAGCCGAGCAGATGCCCCCAGGCCTTCGCGCGCTTGCCCGCCAACAGGAGGATCAGGGCGCCGAGGGCAGGGAAGGCCACCAGCAGCCACGATGATGCGGTCACTCGGTGTCTCCTAGTACTTCAGCAGGTTGGTGTCGTCGACCGAAGCCGAGCGCCGGGTGCGGAAGATGGCCATGATGATCGCCAGGCCGACCACGACCTCGGCGGCCGCGACGACCATGACGAAGAACGCCATGATCTGGCCGTCGAGCCCGCCGTTGATCCGGGCGAAGGTGACCAGCGTCAGGTTCACGGCGTTGAGCATCAGCTCGATGCACATGAACACGACGATCGCGTTGCGCCGCACCAGCACGCCGACCGCGCCGAGCGCGAACAGCAGCGCCGACAGCAGCAGGTAGTACGTGGGGGTCATTCCTTCTCCCCTTCCGAAGCACCTTCCGAGCCGACCAGCGCGTGCGCGTCGGGGTGCGGGGTGTCGTCCGCCACGAGCTTGCGTTCCTTAGCCAGCTCGATCGCCGACGTGGACTCGATGATCGCCGAGAGCGATTCCGGGGCGACCGAGCCGTCCGGCAGCAGCGCCGGCGTCGCCACCGAGTTGGCGGTGGCGAAGACACCCGGGCCGGGCAGCGGCGAGGGCCGGTCGTGCTCGCCGCGGAAGCGGGCGACGACCAGTTCCTTCTGCGTCTGCTTGCCGCCCTTGCCGTGGCGGTCGGTGAAGGCCAGCACCATCGTGCCGACCGCGGCGGTGATGAGCAGCGCCGACGTCAGCTCGAACGGGAACAGGTAGTCGGTGAAGATCAGCCGGCCGAGGCCCTTCGGCCCGCCGCCCGCGGACGTCGTCGAGTCGAGCGGGGTGGCCGGGGTGACGTTGGCCAGCGCCCGGTAGATGCCGGTGGCCAGCAGCGCGGCGAGGCCGATGCCGAGCACCGTCGCGGCGAGCCGCTGGCCGCGCAGGACTTCGACGACCGAGTCGGAGCTCTCCCGGCCGACCAGCATCAGCACGAACAGGAACAGCATCATGATCGCGCCGGTGTAGACGATGATCTGCGTGAAGCCCAGGAACGGCGCCGACTGGATCATGTACAGCGCGCCCAGGCTCAGCATCGTGAGCACCAGCCACAGCGCCGAGTGCACGGCGTTGCGGGAGAAGATCATGCCGAGCGCGCCGAGCAGCGAGAGCGGGCCGAGGATCCAGAACGCGATGGCCTCGCCGGTCGTCACGCCCGCGGCGGCACCCGTGGGCGCCTGGCTCAGGAGAGCGGTGATCACTTGACGCCCTCCCCGCGAGCCAGCTCGGGGCCGTTCACGTAGTAGTCCTGCTCGTTCTCGCCCAGCCGCATCGGGTGCGGCGGCTGCTCCATGCCGGGCAGCAGCGGGGCGAGCAGGTCTTCCTTCGTGTAGATCAACCGCTGGCGGTCGTCGTCGGCCAGCTCGTAGAAGTTGATCATCGTCAGCGACCGCGTCGGGCACGCCTCGATGCAGAGGCCGCAGCCGATGCAGCGCAGATAGTTGATCTGGTAGTCCGCGCCGTACCGCTCGCCCGGCGAGAACCGGGCCTCCTCGGTGTTGTCACCGCCCTCGACGAAGATCGCGTCCGCCGGGCACGCCCACGCGCACAGCTCGCAGCCGACGCACTTCTCGAGGCCGTCCGGGTGGCGGTTCAGCTGGTGCCGGCCGTGGTACCGCGGTGCGGCCGGCGCGCCGGCCTCCGGGTACTCCTCGGTGGCGACCTTCTTGAACATCATCCCGAAGGTGACGCCGAAGCCCTTGACGGGATCAAGAAACCCCATCTTGCGCTCCTTCCTTTGCGGTACCGACGGCCGCCGGCTTGCGGCGGGCCGCCTTCGCCTCGGCCTTGGCCAGGGCCTTCTGACGCGGGGTGGTCTGCGGGACCTTGAGGTCCAGCGGCGGAACCGGGAAACCGCCACCGGTCACCGGCACGGTCTCGCTCTCCTCTTCGCGGCCCGCCGCGCGGACGTAGAAGAACAGGGCGACGACGATGAAGATGGCGACCGCGGCGATGATGATGGACGCGGTGTTCCAGACGATGACCTTCGCGAAGGTCACCATGACGATCCACACCAGGTTCAGCGGGACCAGGACCTTCCAGCCCAGGCGCATGAACTGGTCGTAGCGCAGGCGGGGCAGCGTGCCGCGCAGCCAGATGAACCCGAACAGCAGGATGAACATCTTCGCGAAGAACCACAGCACCGGCCACCAGCCGGTGTTGAGGACGTTGTTCCCGATCAGCGACAGCGGCCACGGGGCCATCCAGCCGCCGAGGAACAGCGTGGTCGCGAACGCCGAGACGATCACCATGTTGACGTACTCGGCGAGGAAGAACATCGCGAACTTCATCGAGCTGTACTCGGTGTGGAAGCCGCCGACCAGCTCCGACTCGGCCTCGGGGAGGTCGAACGGGGCACGGTTGGTCTCGCCGACCATCGAGATCAGGTAGATCACGAAGCTCGGGACCAGGTAGAGGAACCACGCCTTGTGCTGCGCGCCGACGATGTCGGCCAGGTTCAGCGACCCGGCCTGCAGGATCACCGCGACGATCGAGAGCCCCATCGCGATCTCGTAGGAGATCACCTGCGCCGCGCTGCGCATGCCGCCGAGCAGCGGGTACGGCGAGCCGGACGACCAGCCGGCGAGCACGATGCCGTAGACGCCGATCGAGGAGCAGGCCAGGATCACCAGCGCGCTGACCGGCAGGTCGAGCAGCTGCAGCACGGTCCGCTCGCCGAAGATCGACACGACCGGGCCGAACGGGATGGCCGAGAGCGCGATCAGCGACGGCACCACGCACATGACCGGCGCGAGGAAGTACACCTTGCGGTCGGCCGTGTCCGGGATGATCTGTTCCTTGAACGGCAGCTTGATCGCGTCCGCGAGGGACTGCAGGTAGCCGCCCGGGCCGACCCGGTTGGGGCCGGGCCGGTTCTGCATCCGGCCGACCGCCTTGCGCTCCCAGACGATCAGGAAGATCGTCATGATCGGCCCGATCAGCAGGATGACCACGCACTTGAGCAGGATCAGCCACAACGGGTCGTCCGCCAGCAGCGCCGCCCGCGTCGCCGCGTCGGGGACACT
Source organism: Amycolatopsis sp. NPDC114478 (assembly GCF_055633805.1). Lineage (NCBI taxonomy): Bacteria > Bacillati > Actinomycetota > Actinomycetes > Pseudonocardiales > Pseudonocardiaceae > Amycolatopsis > Amycolatopsis sp. NPDC114478. The sequence goes on from NZ_JBVKDO010000003.1 coordinate 397,634, forward strand.
CCCGACGGCGGCATCGGTCAGCAGCGGGGTCATTGCCCACCTCCAGCGAGGTTCACGACGGCGCCGTGCCCGGCGCCGAGCGTCTTGAACACGGCGGAGCCGTCGGAGTTGCCCGGCAGCCACACGACGCCGTCGGGCAGGTCCGCGATCTCCACCGGCAGCGTGATCGCGCCGCGTTCGGTGCTCACCTTCACGGTGACGCCCAGCCCTTCCGCGGTCTTCGCGGACAGCCGCGCGACCGGCGTGCGCTGGGTGCCCTTCAGGTGCGGCTCGCCATCCTGCAGGGACCCGTTGTCGATGAGCTGGCGCCAAGTCGACAGGACCGCCTGGCCCGCGCCCGGGGCCGCCGTGGCGCCGCCGTTCGCCGCTTCGACCGGACCCCAGCGCAGCGCCGAGGCCGGGCCGAGCTTCTCGAAGTCGCCGCGGGCGGCGGCCGGCGTCTGCGTGAACAGGTCGGCGTCCATCTCGACGGCGAGGGTGTCGAGCACCCGGCAGTCCGGCAGGGTGCCGGTGCCTTCGATGGTCGTGTCGAACGGGCGGGTGCGGCCCTCCCAGTTGAGGTAGCTGCCGGACTTCTCGTCCGACGCCGCCACCGGGAGCACGACGTCCGCGCGCTCGGTCACCGCGCTGTGGCGGAGCTCGAGGCTGACGACGAAACCGGCGTTGTCCAGCGCGCGCAGCGCGAGGTCCGGGTCCGGCAGGTCGAACGGGTCGACGCCGCCGACGACCAGGCCGCCGAGGTCGCGGGCCGAAGCCGCCTGCAGGATGCCGGTGGTGTCGCGGCCCGGGGTGGCCGGGATCGGGACGCCCCAGGCGTTTTCGACGGCGACGCGGGCGGCGTTGTCGCCGACCCGGCGGCCGCCCGGCAGGAGCGTCGGCACGCAGCCGACCTGCATTGCGCCCCGATCGCCAGCGCGGCGCGGGATCCACGCGAGGCGGACACCGGTGCGCTCGACCAGGTCGTGTAGCGCGGAGAACAGGCCGGGCACCTGGGCGGCGCGCTCGCCGACCAGGACGACCGCGTTCTCGCCGCGCAGGGCCTCGTCGAGGTCCGGCGCGTGCTTGGCGATGCCTTCGACGGCCGCGGCCTCCTGGCCGGGGACGCAGGCGAGCAGCTCGCCGGACGTCTTGCGCACCGACGACGTCGTCCACTGTCCCAAGTGGACGACCCGGGTGCGGTTCTTGCGGGCCGCCTTGCGCAGCCGCAGGAACACGATCGGGGCTTCGTCCTCGGGCTCGAAGGCGACGCACAGGACCGTGCGGGCCCGCTCGATCTCGGCGAAGGTGACGCCGGACTCCGGCGTCACGCCCACGACGTGCGAGGTGAGGAACGCGAGCTCCTCGGCCGAGTGCGGGCGGGCGCGGAAGTCGACGTCGTTGGTCTGCAGGGCGACGCGGGCGAACTTCGAGTACGCGTAGGCGTCCTCGACGGTCAGCCGGCCACCGGGCAGGACGCCGACACCGCCGTTCGAACGGGCCGCGGTGAGGCCCTCGGCGGCGGCACGCAGCGCGTCGGTCCAGGACGCCTCTTCCAGCTCACCGGTCTCGGGGTTGCGGACCAGCGGACGCCGGATGCGGTCCTCGGCGCCGGTGTAGCGGAAGGCGAACCGGCCCTTGTCGCAGATCCACTCTTCGTTGACCTCGGGGTCGTCGCCGGCCAGCTTGCGCTGGACCTTGCCGCGCCGGAAGTCGGTGCGCTCGGCGCAGCCGGACGAGCAGTGCTCGCAGACGCTCGGCGAGGACACCAGGTCGAACGGGCGGGAGCGGAACCGGTAGGCCGCGCTCGTCAGGGCCCCGACCGGGCAGATCTGGATGACGTTGCCGGAGAAGTAGCTCTGGAACGGCTGGCCGGACGTCGTCCGCGACGCCATGTCCAGGACGTCCGCCGTCTCCGCGGTGCCGATCTGCTGGTGGGCGCCGCGTTCGAGGAGCTCGATGAACGGGTCGCCGGCGATCTCGCGGGAGAACCGGGTGCAGCGCTGGCAGAGCACGCAGCGTTCGCGGTCCAGCAGCACCTGCGTCGAGATCGGCAGGGGCTTCGGGAACGTCCGCTTGGTGTCGACGAACCGCGACTCCGCGCGGCCGTGGGCCAGCGCCTGGTTCTGCAGTGGGCACTCGCCGCCCTTGTCGCAGATCGGGCAGTCCAGCGGGTGGTTGATGAGCAGCAGCTCCATCACACCCTGCTGGGCCTTGTCCGCGACCGGCGACGTCAGCTGCGTCTTGACGACCATGCCGTCGGCGACGGTCATCGTGCAGGACGCCTGCGGCTTCGGCATCGGCCGGCCGCCCATCTCGACCTCGACCAGGCACTGGCGGCAGGCGCCGGCCGGGTCGAGGAGCGGGTGGTCGCAGAACCGCGGGATGACCGTGCCGAGGCGTTCGGCCGTGCGGATGAGGAGCTCGCCCTTGGGGGCGATGACCTCTTCGCCGTCGATGACCAGCTTGACGTGGCCCTCGGGGACCGGCGTCGCGGCCGTTTCGGGCTTGTCGGGGGCGATCGTCATGCCTGCGCTCCCACCAGTTCGGGCTTGGTCTGTTCGTGCCGGTTCTTCTCGCACAGCGCGAGGAACTCCTCGCGGAAGTACTTGATGCCGCTCTGGATCGGCGACACCGCGCCGTCGCCGAGGGCGCAGAACGACCGGCCGAGGATGTTGTCGCAGACGTCGAGGAGGGTGTCGATGTCCTCCTCGGTGCCGTGGCCCTCGACCATCCGCTCGAGGATCTGCGCCAGCCAGTACGTGCCTTCGCGGCACGGCGTGCACTTGCCGCAGGACTCGTGCTCGTAGAACTGCGTCCACTTCATCACGGCCCACGGCACCGACACGGTCTCGTTGAAGACCTGGACGGCGGTGGTGCCGAGCATGGAGCCCGCTTCCGCCGCGCCTTCGAAGTCCAGGGGAACGTCGAGGTGCTCGGCGGTGAACATCGGGGTGGACGAGCCGCCCGGGGTCCAGAACTTGAGCGGGATGCCGTCCTTCATGCCGCCCGCCAGCTCGAGGAGCTCGCGCAGCGTGGTGCCGAGCGGGCACTCGTACTGGCCGGGCTTCTCGACGTGGCCGGAGATCGAGTAGATCTTCGGGCCGGGCGACTTCTCGCGGCCCATCTCGCGGAACCAGCTCGAACCGCCGTTGACGATGAACGGCGCGCTCGCGATGGTCTCGACGTTGTTGACCGTGGTCGGCGCGGCGTACAGGCCCGCGGCGGCCGGGAACGGCGGCTTGAGCCGCGGCTGGCCGCGACGGCCTTCCAGCGAGTCGAGCAGCGCGGTCTCTTCACCGCAGATGTACGCGCCCGCGCCCGCGTGAACCGTGATCTTGAGGTCGAAGCCCGAGCCGAGGATGTTCTCGCCCAGGTAGCCCGCCGCTTCGGCTTCGCGCACGGCCGCGTTGAGGCGGCGGATGCAGTGCAGCGCCTCGCCGCGGACGTAGATGAAGCAGTGGTTGGACCGCATCGCGTACGAGGCGATGATGCAGCCCTCGATCAGCGAGTGCGGGTCCGCCATCATCAGCGGGATGTCCTTGCAGGTGCCCGGCTCGCCCTCGTCGGCGTTGATCACCAGGTAGTGCGGCTTGTCGAAGTTCGGCGGCATGAAGGACCACTTGATGCCGGCCGGGAAGCCCGCGCCGCCGCGGCCGCGCAGGCCCGAGTCCTTGACCAGCTGGACGAGCTGCTCCGGCGTCCCGGCCAGTGCCTTGCGGACGGCGGTGTAGCCCTCGAGTGCCTCGTACGTCCCGATCTGCCAGGAGTTCGGGGACAGCCAGCGCTTCGTGAGGACCGGGGTAATGGGATCGGCCATTACTTCTTCTCCACTTCAGGAAGCGGGACATCCTGGGCGACCGGGGCGACCCAGCCGCGGTCCTGGGCGAGCTTCGCGCCCCGCAGCGTCTCGACGGCCTGCGAGGGACCGTCGACGTCCCGGCGGTAGGCCGTCTCGTCCTCCGGGAAGAACCCGGCGAGCTGCAGCTCGGCGCCCTTGAAGCTCGACAGCGGCGCGCCGCGCGTCGGGGCCGGCTTCTTGCCCGCCTGCAGCGCGTCGACCAGCGCGACGGCCTTGTCCTCGGTCTGGTTGTCGAAGTACTCGTAGTTGACCTGGATGACCGGCGCGAGGTCGCAGGCCGCGAGGCACTCGGCGTGCTCGAGGGTGATCGAGCCCGGCTCGTTCGGCGTGCCGGCGGTTTCGTTGTGCCCCAGCGGTTCCGACTCGGATCCGAGGTGCGTCTGGAGCCGCTTGTAGATCGCGTCGCCGCCCATGGCCGCGCACAGCGTGTTGGTGCAGACGCTCACGAGGTGCTCGCCGCACGGCTTGCGCTTGTACATCGTGTAGAACGTCGCGACCGCGCTGACCTCGGCGTCGGACAGGTCGAGCTGCTTCGCGCAGAACGCGATGCCCTCCTGGCTCACGTACCCCTGCACCGACTGCACGAGGTGCAGCATCGGCAGCAGCGCCGAGCGGGACATCGGGTAGCGCGCGATCAGCTCCTGCGCCCTGGCCACGACACCTTCGTCGAAGATGTCTTCGAGCGGCGTGTCTTCGATGATCCCGGCGGCGACCGCGGGGTCGGGCGCGATGGCGATCACGTCGGTGTCCGGGCCGGCCGCCGCGTGCGTCGCGGCAGCGTCGTTGGGGCCCGGCTCGGGAACAGCTGTGCTCATCGGTCCACTCCCCCCATGACGGGGTCGATCGAGGCGATCGCGGCGATCACGTCCGCGACCAGGCCGCCTTCGGCCATTGCGGGCATCGACTGCAGGTTCACGAAGCTCGGTTCGCGCACGTGGACCCGCAGCGGCCGGGTGCCGCCGTCGGAGACCAGGTGCACGCCCAGCTCGCCGCGCGGCGACTCGACGGAGGTGTAGACCTGCCCGGCCGGCACCTTGAAGCCCTCGGTGACCAGCTTGAAGTGGTGGATCAGGGACTCCATCGACTGGCCCATGATCTTCTTGACGTGCTCGAGCGAGTTGCCCATGCCGTCGCTGCCGATGGACAGCTGCGCGGGCCAGGCGACCTTCTTGTCCTCGACCATGACCGGGCCCGGCTCGAGCTTCTCCAGGCACTGCTCGATGATCTTGAGGCTCTCGTGCATCTCGTGGACGCGGATCAGGTAGCGCGACCAGCAGTCGGCGCCGTTGTCGACCGGGACGTCGAAGTCGAACTCGTCGTAGCAGGAGTACGGCTCGGTCTTGCGCAGGTCCCACGGGAGACCGGCCGAGCGCAGCACCGGGCCGGTGACGCCGAGCGCGAGGCACGCGTCGACCGGCAGGTACCCGACACCCTTGAGCCGGTTGCGCCAGATCGGCTGCCCGGTGAAGAGCTTGTCGTACAGCGGAAGGCGTTCCTTCATCGTCTTGACGAACGCCTTGACGACCTCGACGTAGTCGGCCGGCATGTCCTGCGCGAGGCCGCCGGGGCGGATGAACGCGTGGTTCATCCGCAGGCCGGTCAGGTGCTCCAGCAGGTGCAGCACCTCTTCGCGCTCGCGGAAGCCGAGCGTCATCGCGGTGGTGGCGCCGAGCTCCATGCCGCCGGTGGCGATGTAGACCAGGTGCGAGCCGATGCGGTTGATCTCCAGCAGCATCACGCGCAGCAGCTGCGCGCGGCGCGGGGCCTCGATCTGCAGCAGCTTCTCGACGCCGAGGCAGTACGCCATCTCCGTCGACAGCGGGGCCAGGTAGTCCATGCGCGTCACGAACGTGACGCCCTGGGTCCAGGTCCGGTACTCGCAGTTCTTCTCGATGCCGGTGTGGAGGTAGCCGATGACCGACCGCAGCTGCGTGACGGTCTCGCCCTCCATCTCCAGCACGAGCCGGAGCACGCCGTGCGTCGACGGGTGCTGCGGGCCCATGTTGATGACCATGCGCTCGTCGTGCGCGGCGTCGGCGATGACGTCGTCCCAGTCGCCACCGGAGACCGAATAGACGCGGCCTTCGGTGGTGTCACGGGAATCCGCGTAGTTGACGTCGTCGGTGCTGTCGCTGCCGGTCTCGGTGGTCGAGGTTCCCGTGTTGACGTCGGAAAGGTTCTCGGTGCTCACGAGTACGACCTCCGCTGGTCCGGCGGCGGGATCTCCGCGCCCTTGTATTCGACCGGGATCCCGCCGAGCGGGTAGTCCTTGCGCTGGGGGTGGCCGTCCCAGTCGTCCGGCATGAGGATCCGGGTCAGGGCCGGGTGGCCGTCGAAGACGATGCCGAACATGTCCCAGGCCTCGCGCTCCTGCCAGTCGGCGGTCGGGTAGATCCCGACCAGCGACGGCACGTGCGCGTCCTCGACGTCGAGGGTGACCTCGAGGCGGATCCGGCGGCGGTAGGTCAGCGACGTGAAGTGGTAGACCGCGTGCAGCCGCTGCGGGATGTCGACGCCGTAGTCCACACCGGACACCGAGGACAGCAGCTCGAAGCGCAGGCCACCGTCGTCGCGCAGGACCTTCGCGATCTCCGCCAGCTTCTCGCGGTCGACGTAGAAGGTGATCTCGCCGCGGTCGACCGTCGTCTGCAGGATCGACTCGGCGGGGATCTTGTGGTCGGCCAGCGCCGCGTAGAACTCGTCGGCGAACTGGTCGAACCAGCCGCCGTACGGGCGCTCGGCCGGCGCGGGGCTGTAGGCCGGGAGCCGGACGCCGCCGTAGCCGGAGGTGTCGCCGGTGCCGTGGACGCCGAACATGCCCTGGCGTTCGCGGCCGGTGACGACCGGTTCGGCGGGCCGGGTGCCGGTCGGCTCGAGGCCGCCTTCGGCCCGCTCGGCGCTCGACTGCTCTTCGCCGGGTTGGGGGTTCTCAGTCATCGCTCTACTTCTTCGCGTACTTGATCGACGACGCGACGAGCTCGGTGCGCGCCCCGCTGGCGGCGCGGATGGCGGCGCGGCGGGCGTTGATCGGCTCGTCCTGGATCTTGGCGTGCAGCTTGAGGATCGCGTCCAGCAGCATCTCCGGCCGCGGCGGGCAGCCGGGCAGGTACATGTCGACCGGCACGATGTGGTCGACGCCCTGGACCACGGCGTAGTTGTTGAACATGCCGCCGGAGGAAGCGCAGACGCCCATCGCGAGCACCCAGCGCGGCTCGGCCATCTGGTCGTAGATCTGGCGCAGGACCGGGGCCATCTTCTGCGTGACGCGCCCGGCGACGATCATCAGGTCGGCCTGCCGCGGCGTCGCGCTGAAGCGTTCCATGCCGAAGCGGGCGATGTCGTAGCGGGAACCGCCGACCGTCATCATCTCGATCGCGCAGCAGGCGAGGCCGAAGGTCGCGGGCCACAGCGAGTTCTTGCGCGCCCAGTTGACGAGGCCTTCGAGGCTGGCCAGCAGGATGCCGTTGGGGAGTTTCTCTTCGAGGCCCATGGGTCTAGTTCCAATCCAGGCCGCCGCGCCGCCACACGTAGGCGTACGCGAAGCCGACCGTCGCGATGAACAGCAGGATCTCCACCAGGCCGAACGTGCCCAGCGCGTCCGCCTGCACGGCGAACGGGTAGAGGAAGACCATCTCGATGTCGAACAGGATGAACAGCATCGCGGTGATGTAGTACGCGACCGGCATCCGCCCGGCGCCGACGAGCGGCTGCGGGGACGGCTCGATGCCGCACTCGTAGGCGGAGAGCTTGGCCTTGTTGTAGCGGCTGGGTCCGACGAGCGGGCCCAGCAGGACCGACAGCACGGCGAAACCGAGCGCCAGGACGAACAAGATCACGATGGGCAGGTAGGGCTTCAGACTGGGAGCCTCTTGCGCCAGCTGCACCGTGTCCGTTCGGGTCAGCAACGTCAGCACGGGGTCTTCGCCATCCTTTCCGCGCCGATGCGGTTGTGCTTGTGGTGGGGAACCGCTTGGCCTCGTCGGCACCCTAAGGGACCTGGGTCACACCGCCGAGGGTCAGGGTCTCCTTACGGCCCGTGGCGGGGCCGGGCGGGGAGAAACACAGCGCTTGTGAAATAGTTCACAAGCCACTCGTCGCGGATGTGAAGCGATTCACAAAGCATGGGGGGAGTGTAGGACGCGACTCACATTCTTGTCCCTAGGCCCCCGTGTTATAAGGGTGACCTAACTTCCGGCGCCATCGTTGTCACGACGCGATGACGGCCCGCGCGCGACCTGCGCGAAGGCCGGTCAAGATCGCTGGGTGGCCGGACAATCCGGACTTCGCCGTGTGAGCTATCCCACTGGCCGTACGGCCAACTTGCTGGGCCACTCGTGTGTCCGCGCGCGAAAAAGCCCCGGCACGGAAGTCGTGCCGGGGCCTCGGAACCGGGTCAGCGCGGGGTCGGGGTGACCTTCGCCAGCGCCGAGATGAGGCGGTCGACGCCGTCGCCGCCCTTGGCGTCGTAGCAGCCCGACAAGCCCTTGTAGACCAGCGGCAGCAGCTTGTTGATGCGCAGCCCGTACTTCGTGCACGCGTGCATGATCTTCGGCTTGCCGATGATCCGCGCGAAGACGTTGCCCAGCTGGTAGTAGCCGCCCATCAGCTCGCCCACGGCCCGCGGGTACGCCTCCAGCGCCCGCTCCCGCGAAGGCCCTTCGCGCCGCGCAAGCGCCTGCACGACGACCTCCGCGGCGATCTGCGCGGACTCCATCGCCGCCGAGATGCCCTCGCCGTTGAACGGGCTGACCATGCCGCCCGCGTCGCCGAGCAGCAGCAGGCCGTCGCGGTAGTGCGGGGTGCGGTTGAAGCCCATCGGGAGGCCGGCCCCGCCGACCTTGCCGATCGCGTTCTCCTCGCGGTAGCCCCACTCCTCCGGCGTCCCGTCGAGCCACTGGCGCAGCAGCGCGCGGTAGTCGGTGTTCCGGAACGACGCCGACGTCGACAGCATGCCGAGGCCGACGTTGACCGTGCCGTCGCCGAGCGGGAACGCCCAGCCGTAGCCCGGCAGCAGCTTCGGGTCCCGCGGGTCGGAGCGGTCCCACAGCTCGAGGTGGCCCTCGATGAACGGGTCGTCGTGGCGCGGGCTCTTGTAGTACTGGCGCACCGCCACGCCCATCGGGCGCTTCTCGTTCTTCTGGATGCCGACGCTCAGCGCGAGCCGCGCGGACACGCCGTCGCAGGCCAGGACGAGCGGCGCGTAGTACTTCACCGGCGTCCGCTCCGGGCCGACCTTCGCCTCGACGCCGACCACGCGCCCGGTCGCGTTCGTGATCGCGCTGGTGACGGTGGTGCGCTCGTACAGCCGCGCGCCCGCCTTCACCGCGAGCTTCGCGAGCAGGTCGTCGAAGTCGTGGCGGGTGCGGGAAACGCCGTACGGCGGGTAGCTCGTCAAGTCCGGCCAGTCGAGCTCCAGCGTCAGGTCGCCGGTGAGGATCCGCAGGCCGCGGCTGTGCACCCAGCCGGCGTCCTCGCTGGTGTCGATGCCCAGGTCGATGAGCTGCTTGACGCCGCGCGGGGTCAAGCCGTCGCCGCAGACCTTCTCGCGCGGGAACTCGGTCTTCTCCAGCAGCAGCACGTCGACGCCCGCGCGGGCCAGGTAGGTGGCCACGGTGGACCCTGCGGGTCCGGCGCCGACGACGATGACTTCGGCGTCCTGGTCTGCGGTGCGTCGCGTCATGAACGCGAGTTTAGGCAGGCTTTCGCGCGCGGTGGATCGCCACGACGCCGAATGTGAGGTTCAACCACTCGACGTCGGTCCAGCCCGCGCTCGCGATGATCTCGCCGAGCGTGCGCTGGTCGGGCCAGGCCAGCATGGATTCGGCCAGGTAGGAGTAGGCCTCGGGGTTGGACGACGTCCGCTTGCCGACCCAGGTCAGCAGCTTGAGCATGAACCGCCGGTGGATGAACCGGATCGGGGCGAACGGCGGCGTCGAGACCTCGCAGATCACCAGCCGGCCCCCCGGCTTGACCACGCGGGCGATCTCGGTCAGCGCGGCCTTGGTGTCGACGAAGTTGCGCAGCGCGAGGGAGATCGTCACGGCGTCGAAGCTCTCGTCGGCGAACGGCAGGTTGAGCGCGTCGGCCGCAACCATCGGCACGTTCCGGTGCTTGCCGGCGCGGAGCATGCCGAACGAGAAGTCCGCGGCCAGGCACCAAGCGCCGCCGCGGGCGTACTCGACGGTGGACACGCCGGTGCCGGCGGCGAGGTCCAGGACCTTCTCGCCGCGGCGGGCGTCGAGCACGCGAGCGGTGGTGGTGCGCCAGCGCCGGTCGAAGCCGAAGGTCATGAACGAGTTCGCCCGGTCGTACCCGTCCGCGACGCCGTCGAACATCGCGGCGACTTCGTGCGGGTCCTTGTCCAGGCTTGCGCGTGACATGACACGAATCTAGACCGGTCCGCCGGGACGTTCAGCGGAAGGTGGCCAGCATCCCGGCCACCGCCGCGGGCCAGGTGAACTCCTCCGCCCGTGCCCTCGCGGCCGCCCTGCGCAGGTCTTCCGGGCTGTCCAGGAGGTCTGTGACGGCGGTGGCGAACGCGGGCGCGTGGTCGTCGACCGCCGCGCCACACCCCGGACGCACGATCTCCCGCAGCGCCGACGACGCCGACACCACCACCGGCGTCCCGGACGCCAGGGCCTCCAGGGCCGCGAGCCCGAAGGTCTCGTGCGGCCCCGGCGCCAGGGAGACGTCCGCGCTGGCCAGCAGCCGGGCGACGTCGCCGCGGCCGGACAGGAACCCCAGGAACGTCACCGGCAGCCCGCGCGCCCGGCGTTCGAGGGCGCGCCGGCGCGGCCCGTCGCCCGCCACCACCAGCCGGACCTTCGCGCCCGCCTCCGTCAGCTCCGCGACGGTGTCCACGCTGCGTTCCACGTGCTTCTCCGGCGAAAGACGTCCACAGTGGACGATCAGGGCGTCCGCTCCCCCGGCGAGGTCGGTGCGCCACCCGGCGTCGCGCATGGCGGGCCGGAACGTCGCGAGGTCGACGCCGAGCGGCACGCGGCGGACGTTCGGCGCGGCGATCCGGTCGAACTCCGCGCGGGCGAACGCCGTCGTGCAGACGACCGTGTCGTAGCTCGCCGCCATCCGCCGGTTCGCGGCGTCGGCGACGCGGCGCGCGACGGGCTCGGGCAGCAGGAACTGCTCCAGCAGCCGGTCGAGGCGCTCGTGGGAGATGACCGTGCTCGGTACGCCGTGGCGCCGCGCCCAGCCACCCATCCCCCGCAGCGTCAACCGGTCCGACACCTCCAGCCGGTCGGGTTCGAGTCTGCGCAGCACCGCGCGGACGCGGTGCGGGTCGACGGCGCGGTAGCCGCCGGTGCCAGGGATCTTTGGGGCCGGCAGCGAGAACCGGCGCACGCCGGTCGGCAGCACCTCGTCGGCGTAGCGGGTGCCTGGCACCACGAGCGTCACCTCGTGGCCGCTCGCGACGTACCCGGCGCCGAGGTGGTGCAGCGCCGTGCGGAGCCCGCCCGAGCGCGGGCCGTAGAAGTTGGCGAGCTGGACGATGTGCATGTCAGGCCGCGCGGGCGGCCCGGCCCTGCACGGCTTCGTAGTGCCCCAGCAGCTCGTGGCAGACCGCAGGCCAGGTGCGGCCCAGCACGACCTTGCGCGCCTTCTCACCGAGCCTCGCGCGCAACGCGGCGTCGCGGAGGGCGTCGACCTTCTCGACGAGCGCCGGGCCGAAACCCTCGCGGTCGGCCGGCAGCAGGTAGCCGGTGCGGCCGGGCAGCACGAGGTCCTTGGGGCCGCCCGCAGCCGGCGCGAGCACCGGCAAGCCGGACGCCATCGCCTCCTGCACCGCCTGGCAGAACGTCTCGTGCGGGCCGGTGTGGACGAAGACGTCGAAGCTCGCGTACGCCTTCGAGAGCTCGTCGCCGTACTTCGCGCCGAGGAACGCGGCGCCGGGCAGCTGCTCCTTGAGGTTGTCGAGCTCGGGCCCGTCGCCGACGATGACCACGCGGATCCCGGGCACGCCGGCGAGCGCGGCCAGCCGGTCGACCTCCTTTTCCGGCGCCAGCCGCCCGACGAACCCGACGAGCAGCTCGCCGTTCGGGGCCAGCTCGGCCCGCAGCGCCGCGTCGGCGTGGTCCGGGGAGAAGCGCTCGATGTCGACGCCCCGCGCCCAGCGGTGCACGCGCGGGACGCCGTGCAGCTCGAGTTGCTCGACGGAGTCGCTGGACGGGGCGAGGGTCCGGTCGGCCCGCGAGTGCAGCCGCCGCACCCAGCGCCACGCGGCGCGCGCGGCGATGCCGAAGCCGTACGCGGCGGCGAACCCGGCGATGTCGGTCTGGTAGACGGCGATGGACGGCACTCTCAGCCGCCGGGCGGCGGCCAGCCCGCGCGCGCCGACGACGAACGGCGAGGCCAGGTGCACGACGTCCGGGCCGAACGCGGTGAGCGCGTTGAGCACCGTCCGCGTCGGCACGCCGATCGGCAGGGAGTTGACGCCGGGGAAGTCCAGCGCGGGGATCCGCACGACGGGAGCGCCGCGGTAGGAGTCCGGGCCGGGGCCGGGGGCGATGATCAGCACGTCGTGGGCGCGTTCGCGCAGGTGCTCGACGACCCGCAGGACGGAGTTGGTCACGCCGTTCACCTGGGGCAGGAAACTTTCGGTGACTATGGCGACTCGCACGTCTTGGACGATCGCACCCGTTCCTGGCGCACGTGTGACACGGCGGCCAACGCTGCCGGAACAGATCGGCTACGACATGTCATCTCAAGGTCGTGTCCCGGAAACCAGCGGGGCCCAGACTAAGCAGGCATGACCCTCTTGTCCTCCCGGCCGCCGCGGCCCGTCGAGCCCGGCTTGCTGTCGAGGGCGCTCGAAGTGGCCGGACGGCTGGCCAACGACGCCACCGACGTGATCACCGCGACCGCCGGCCGCGGCGCCCACCCGTCCACGCTGGATTCGCCGTTCGACTGGGTCACCGACACCGACCGCATCCTGGAGCGGCACACGCGCCGCGTCCTGACGGCGGAGTTCCCGGGCATCCCGGTGGTCGGCCACGAGTTCGGCGCGGACCACGGCGCGGACGTCGCGGAGTACCGCTGGGTGGTCGACTCGGTCGACGGCACGGCGAACTACGTGGCGGGCGTCCCGTGGTGCGCGTACAGCCTGGCGCTGGTGGACGCGGCAGGACCGGTGGTGGGGGTGGTGGCGGACCCGTACCGGGCCCAGATCTACGCGGCCGCGCGCGGACGAGGGGCCCGCGCGAACGGCAAGCCGGTCCAGCTGGTCGACCGCTGCGTGACGGCGGGTGCGCTGGTCTGCACCGAGTTCGCCCGGCGCGGCCCGTGGCCGGGGATGGGCGGGTTCATCGAGCGAGCCGCGGCGGCGCACGCGGGGGTCCGCGTGCTGGGGTCGGCGGCGTTGTCGATCGCCCAGGTGGCACTGGGCCACGCGGCGGCGGCGGTTTTGCACAGCTACCACGAGTGGGACGTGGCCGGCTCGGTGGCAATGGCCATCGAGGCAGGGGCGGTGGTGCTGGACAAGCACGGGGAGGACACGGCGTTGCCCACGGACGGGTTGCTGGTGGCGGCACCGGGGGTGGCGGACGAGGTCCTGGGCTGGTGGCAGGAGACAGCCCACGCGGGCTGAGTGGGCCGCAGGCCCGCACCTAGCCCTCCCCCGAACCTCGTCCCAGCCGCAGTCAGCACCGGAGACCCGGGGTCAAGGGTGAGCGAAGCTCATCGCGAAGCGACGCCGAAGGCGCCCTTGAGGCCGGGTATCCGGTGTTGAACAATCGAAGACGAGGAGCGGAAACACTCAACCACCACGGCGCGGGGCTAAAAGGCTTGCACCCTCGACGACGATCACCCACCCTCCGCACCCACCGGCTCACCCTCGTCCCCCTCACCGACGACCACCTCGACCTGGAGTACGAACTCGACTCCGACCCCGAGGTCATGCGCTACCTCACCGGCCGGGCCGCCACTCGCGCCGAGGTCGAACGGGCCCACGAACGAAGGATGGACGTCGCCCCGGGGTTCGGCTTCTGGATGGGCTTCGCGGGCCAAGACTTCATCGGCTGGTGGATCCTCCGCCCACCGCACGGCCCCGACCAGCCCGACGTCGAAGGCGAAGCCGAACTCGGCTACCGCCTCCTGCGCCGGCACTGGCGGCGCGGCTACGCGAAGGAAGGCTCACGAGAGCTGATCCGCTACGGCTTCGAGGTACTCGAACTCGACCGCATCTTCGCCCAGACCATGGCGGTCAACACCCCGTCCCGGGCGACGATGACCTCCGCCGGACTCACCTTCGCGAGGGCGTTCACCTCGGCCGCCGACTACGACGACCCCGTGGCAGGCGCCGACCAGGGCGAAGTCGAGTACGAAATCACGCGGGCACAGTGGCTCGCTTGTTCGCCCGGCGGATCCACCACAGCAGCGGCCCCGCCACCAGCCAGGTGAAGAACACGAAGCTCCCCAGCGGCAGCAGCGTCAACGTCGCCGAGCGGCCCGCCACCCGGGCCAGCTCCGGGTCCGGCGCGTCGTACTCGATGCGGACCAGCTGACCCGCCGCCAGCCCATCCGGGTACAGGACGCCGTTCGCCGGGCTGTGGACGATGCCGTCCGGGGTCTCGAAGTGGATGATCGTGCGGTCGAACGCCACCGAGTCCACCGTCGCGTTCGCCGTCCCGAGCTGAGCCTCGATAGCCCCGTCGTTGCGGATCGCGGCGAACAGGAGGCAGACGCACATCACGGTGAGGAGCGAGGCGACGCCGAGGGTGGTCCACCACCCGACGCGCCTCACCCGCTCACCTCTCGTGCTCACGCGGCGAGCGTAGCGGTCTCGCTCAGTGCGTGTGTTCCGCGGCGAGGTTCCGGTGGTTCGCCTGGATCTGGTCGTACGACTGCGGCTTCACAGACGCCGTACGCGCGGTGAAGGCAGCAGCACCGTTCGGGCCCACGGACGGCTTGCCCGCCGTGTACAGCCACGTCTGGAACAGGTCGTGCAGCGGCTTGCCCGAGATCTTCTCCGCCAGCGCGATGAAGTCCAGGATCCGCCCGTTCGAACCGCCCCGCTGCGCCTGCCACGTCTTCAAGATGGTGAAGAACGCGTCGTCGCCGACGGCGGTCCGCAGCGCCTGCAGGGTCAGCGCGCCCCGGTCGTACACGGCGTTGTCGAACTGGTTGTCCGCGCCCGGGTCGGCCGGGACCACCTTCCACAGGGCGCCGTCGGCCGGGTTCGAGTCGTACGTGTACTGCGCCAGCTCGGCGACCGTGCCCTCGCCCTCGTGCTCCGACCAGAGCCACTCGGCGTAGGACGCGAAGCCTTCGTTCAGCCAGATGTCGCTCCAGCGGCCGAGCGAGACGTTGTCGCCGAACCACTGGTGGGCGTTCTCGTGCGCGATCAGCGTCGTGTTCGAGCCCGCGCGGAAGTTTCGGACGCCGTAGGTCGGCCGGGTCTGGTTCTCCAGGGAGAACGTGATGCCGCTGGTGACGACGCCGCCCTCGGCCTCGAACGGGTACGGGCCGAACTGGGTGGCCAGGAACTCGTCGATCTCCGGCGTGCGCTCGACGCTCGCCTTCGCCGCGTACAGCGAGTCGCCGAGGTCGGCGCCGTACGCCGTGATGAACGGCTTGCCGTCCGGCGTCGTCGCCTGGTTCAGCTCGTACTTGCCGACGATGAACGACGTCAGGTACGTGGCCTGCGGCTTCGTGCTGCGCCACTGCCAGCGGGTCCAGCCGGCGCGGCTCTTCGTCGTGCGCACGAGCGACCCGTTGGAGATGGCGACGTTGTCGTCCGGGGCTTCGATCGTGACGTCGTAGGTCGCCTTGTCGGTCGGGTGGTCGTTGGCCGGGAACCACCACGCCGAGCTCTGCGGTTCGTCGATGCCGAGAGCGCCGAAGGCGCCCTTCTTCCAGGCGTTGATGCCGTCCACCTTCTCGGTCGACGGCGTGTCCGAGTACGCGACGACGACGGTCGCGGTCTGGCCCTTGAGCAGCGGCTGCGCCGGGGTGACGACGAGCTCGCCGTTGCCGGTCTGGTTCGCGAACTGGGCGGGGCGGTTGTTCACGCGCACGCTCGACGCCTTCAGCGCGAAGTCGAGGTCGAACCGCGAGAGGTCCTGGGTTGCGGTGAGCAGCAGCGTCGTCGTGCCCGCCAGGACGTCGGTCGCCGGCTGGTAGGTCAGGCGGATGTCGTAGTGGAGCACGTCCGTGCCGCCGTTGCCGGCGTTCGGGTAGTAGGGGTCGCCGACACCGGGGGCGCCCGGCGCGGGGGCCGCGGCGGCGGTGCCGGCGAGCAGCACCGAGACGACGCCGGCCGCGAGCGCACCGAAACCGGTGCGCGTTCTTGCACGCATTCGAATCCCTCCAACGGGTGAGGTTCAGCGCGCTCGAACGTAGCCAGCCGGGGAGCACCCAGGTACCGGCGAAGGAAGGTTCTTACCCCCTGGGACCGGTCCCGGAAACCGCTTGACTCAACCCGCGGAGACGGCCGCCGAGACCGCCGCCCGCAACCGGCCGTGCAGGTCGCGGTGCCGCGAGCGGTCCACCCGCACCTCGACGACCCGCAGGCCCGGCGCCGGGCGCAGGGCCGCGTGGAACTCCGTCAGCGTCTCCGCGACGACGTGCGGGACGCGGTAGCCGGCGCACAACGCGCCCAGGTCGGCGCCGTGCGGGGTGCCGAAGACGCGCTCGAAGCTCGCCGCGTGCTCGGGGGCGCCCTGCTCCAGCAGCGAGAAGATCCCGCCGCCGTCGTCGTTGCACACCACGATCGTCAGGTCGGGACGCTGCTCGGCCGGGCCGGTCAGCAGGCCCGACGCGTCGTGCAGGAACGTCAGGTCGCCCAGCAGCGCGTACGACGGCCCGCGGTGGACGTACGCGGCGCCGATCGCCGTCGAGACCGTCCCGTCGATGCCCGCGACCCCGCGGTTGCGGTGCACCAGGACGTCCGGCCGCAGCCGGCCCGCCAGCGCGACGTCCCGCGTCGGGTTGGACGAGCCCACGACCAGCAGCGAGTCCGGCGGCAGCGCGTCCACCAGCTCCGCCGCCAGGCGCAGCCCGGACGGCCACGGTTCGGCGGCCAGCAGCGACGAAACGGCGTCGGACGCGGCCGCGTCGGCCCGGCGCCAGCTCGCCAGCCACTCCGGGTCGGCCGGCTTGGTCGGCTCGTCGAACCACTGCCCGACCTGGCGGACGTTGTGCGCGGGCGCCGGCCAGTCCGAGTCCGGGCGGACCAGCAGGACCTCGACGGACGGGTCCGAAATCACCTTCTGGATCTGCCGGAACACCGTCGGCCGGCCGAGGCAGAGCACCTGCTCCGGCTTGTGCTTCGCGATGAACTCCTCGACGCCCAGCAGCCACGCGCCGGACGAGATCGCCGTGCCGCCGGACAGGCCCAGGCCGCCGGTCTCCGAGACCACCGGCCAGCCGTGCTGCTCGGCCCACTCGCTGGCCGCCTGGACGCCGGTGTCGCACGCGATGACCAGGCCGTGGCGCGCCGAGGGCACGACGAACGACGGCAGCGCGCCGAAGTCCGGCAGCTCGGTCCAGCGGGAGCCGTCGGGACGGCCGTCGAGGGACTCGTACCACTCGCCGTCGTCGTCGAGGTCGGGCACGAGGGGCTCGCGGAACGGGATGTTCAGGTGCACCGGGCCGCAGCGCCACTCGCCGTAGGCGGCGTTCCACGCCCGGCAGATCTGGCTGCGCCAGTACGAGTTCTGGCCGGCCCGCCGCTCGGCGACGGCCAGCTCGTCGAAGTAGCGGGCGGCGTCGCCGTAGAGCTGGTGCTGGTCGATCACCTGCGAAGCGCCCGCGGCTCTCAGCTCGGGCGGCCGGTCGGCGGTCAGGACGATCAGCGGGACGCCCGCGCGGTCGGCCTCGAGCACCGCGGGGTGGAAGTTCGCGGCCGCCGTGCCGGACGTGCAGAGCACGGCCACCGGGCGGCCGGTGCGCGCGGCGATGCCGAGGGCGAGGAAGCCGGCGCCGCGCTCGTCGATGCGGACGTGGAGCTGCAGCTTCCCGGCCGCCGCGGCGTCATAGAGCGCGATCGACAGCGGCGCGTTGCGGGAGCCCGGGCAGAGGACGACGTGCGAAACGGTGTTGCGGACGAGTTCGTCGACGATGACCCTGGCCTGCGCGGTGGAAGGGTTCACCGGCAGGCCTCGCATCCATCGAGATCAGATGTGTCCACAGGTCCTATTCTCCCAAACGTGGATGACGCCCGAGTTTCCGAGCTGTTCGACCCCGCCGCGTGGACCGAGGTCGAAGGTTTCGCCTTCACCGACATCACCTACCACCGTTCCGCGGAGAGCCGCGGCGGCAAACGCGTGGTGCGCATCGCGTTCGACCGTCCGGAGGTCCGCAACGCCTTCCGCCCGCACACCGTCGACGAGCTCTACCGGGCGCTGGACCACGCCCGGATGAGCTCGGACGTCGGCTGCGTCCTGCTCACCGGCAACGGCCCCTCGCCCAAGGACGGCGGGTGGGCGTTCTGCTCCGGTGGTGACCAGCGTATTCGCGGACGCTCCGGCTATCAGTACGCGAGTGGCGAGACCTCCGACACGGTGGACCCCGCGCGGGCCGGCCGGCTGCACATCCTCGAGGTCCAGCGGCTGATCCGGTTCCTGCCGAAACCGGTGATCGCGGTCGTGCCGGGCTGGGCCGCGGGCGGCGGGCACTCCCTGCACGTCGTGTGCGATCTCACGCTCGCCTCGGCCGAGCACGCGAAGTTCAAGCAGACCGACGCCGACGTCGGCTCGTTCGACGGCGGCTACGGCTCGGCGTACCTGGCGAAGATGGTCGGCCAGAAGTTCGCCCGGGAGATCTTCTTCCTCGGCCGCGAGTACTCCGCCGGGCAGATGCACCACATGGGCGCGGTCAACGCGGTCGTCCCGCACGCCGACCTGGAAAAAGAGGCGCTGACCTGGGCGTGGGAGATCACCCGCAAGTCGCCGACGGCGCAGCGGATGCTCAAGTACGCGTTCAACCTCACCGACGACGGCATGGTCGGCCAGCAGCTGTTCGCAGGCGAGACCACCCGCTTGGCGTACATGCAGGACGAAGCCGTCGAAGGCCGTGACGCGTTCCTCCAGAAGCGCGACCCCGACTTCAAGGACGTCCCCTATTACTACTGAGCTGCGCCCGATCGCCCTCGACGGCTCGCCGTCGAGCCTGACCACGCTGAAGAACGCCGTCGCGGACGCGCTGGGCGGCGGCCCGGCGGTCCTGCCGTTCACCGACCCCGCGCTGCGCGACGCGATGGCCCCCGACGAGCCCGCCGAGCCGGACACCGCCGTGGTCATCGCCACGTCGGGCTCGACCGGCGCGCCCAAGGGCGTGCTGCTGTCGGCCCGCGCGCTGACCGCGTCCGCCGAAGCCACGCACGCCCGCCTCGGCGGCCCCGGACACTGGCTCCTGGCGACGCCGGCGCACTACATCGGCGGGCTGCAGGTGCTGGTCCGGTCGCTGCTGGCGGGCACCGAGCCCGTGTTCCTGACCGGCACCGGCTTCCGGCCGGACGACTTCGCGGCCGCGGCGACGAAGCTCACCGGCGGCCCGCGGTACACGGCGCTGGTGCCGACCCAGCTGGTCCGGCTCCTGGACGACGGCGGCGCCGGGCTGGCCGCGGCGAAGACGTTCGACGCGATCGTGGTGGGCGCGGCGGCGACGTCGGCGGCGCTGCGCGAGCGCGCGGCCGACGCCGGGGTCCGGATCGTGCCCGCGTACGGCATGAGCGAGACGGCCAGCGGCTGCGTCTACGACGGCTTCCCCCTCGACGGCGTCCGCGTCGACGTCGAGGGCGACCGGATCCGCATCGCCGGCGACGTCCTCGCCCACGGCTACCGGCGGCGGCCCGACCTGACGGCGGAGTCCTTCTCGGGCGGCTGGTTCACGACGTCCGACCGTGGGGTTCGTCACGACGACGGCCGGATCGAGGTCCTCGGCCGAGCCGACGACATGATCAACACCGGCGGCGTGAAGGTGTCCGCGAACGCGATCGAACGCGTGCTGGGCGCCCAGCCGGGCGTCCGGGACGCGTGCGTCGTCGGCCTGCCGGACCCGAAGTGGGGCGAGGCCGTCGTGGCCCTGGTGGTCCCGGAGGGTGAACCGCGCGAAGCGGACGAACTGCGTGCCGCGGTTCGAGCCGAACTGGGCGTGGCGGCGACGCCGAAACGCGTCGAATACGCCGCTGAGCTGCCACTTCGCGGTCCGGGCAAGATCGACCGGGCGGCGGTCAAGGCGCGACTTCAGTCGGGTTTGCGCAGCTGAATGGCGGCACTTCGTTGACATGTACGCGGTGCACCCGCTTGGCTACGCACCATGACGCGCTGGATTCGTACCGCTCTGATCGGCACCGCAGTCGCGCTGGGGGTCCTCCTGCCGGCGGGCTCGGCCCTGGCCGACGGCCCCGGAGCCGACCCGAACAGCGGCCAGCTGACCTGGCAGCTGCCGACCACGAACTGACTTCCCGGGGTCTCTCCGGGCACTGATCGACATGGCGTTGAATGACGCCATGGCGACAGTGAACGAGTGGATCGAGGGGGCCCGGCCCCGGACGCTGCCGAACGCGGTGGCGCCGGTGGTGGCGGGGGTCGGCGCGGCGGTCGCGCTGGACGCGTTCTCGTGGTGGCGTTCGGCCTTGGCGCTGCTCGTCTCCCTCTCGCTGATCGTCGGCGTCAACTACGCCAACGACTATTCCGACGGCATCCGCGGCACGGACGAGAACCGCGTCGGCCCGCTGCGGCTGGTCGGGTCCGGGGTCGCCGCGCCGAAGGCCGTGCTGACCGCCGCACTGGTCGCGCTGGGCCTGGCCGGGGTGCTGGGGCTCGTGCTCGTCGTCAGCAGCGGGCACTGGTGGCTGCTGGTGATGGGCGCGCTGTGCATCCTCGGCGCGTGGTTCTACACCGGCGGCAAGAAGCCCTACGGCTACTACGGTTTCGGCGAAATCGCCGTGTTCGTCTTCTTCGGGCTGGCCGGCGTCCTGGGCACGGTGTACGTCCAAGCCGGCCGGGTCAGCTGGGCAGCGCTCGCGTGCGCGGTCGCGGTCGGCAGCTTCTCGACGGCAGTCCTGACGGCCAACAACTTGCGTGACATCCCGACGGACATCGAGTCCGGCAAACGCACGCTGGCGACCCGGCTGGGCGACGGAGGCACGCGGCGGTTGTACCTGGTACTGCTCGCCGTGCCGTACGTGCTCAGCGTGGTCCTCGGCATCTTCCACCCGCTGCTGCTGATCACCCTGGTGACAGCGCCGATGCTGCTGAAGTCGGTCCGCGCGGTCGCCGGCGGGCAGCAGGGGCGAGCGCTGATCCCGGCGTTGCGGGACACCGGCCTGGCGATGCTCGCCTGGGCCGTGCTCGCCGCCGTGGCGCTGAGCTTCTAGTCCTCCGGGGCGAAGAACTTCCCGGTCGCCAGGAACTCCTCGAACAACGCCGTGTGCGGCGCCAGGTCCATGCCCTGGGCCTCGATCCACTCGTCGTTGTAGTAGGTGTGCGCGTACCGCTCGCCGCCGTCGCAGAGCAGCGTCACGACGCTGCCCGCCTGGCCGTCCTCGACCATCCGCGAGATGAGCCGGAACGCGCCGTAGAGGTTCGTTCCGGTCGAGCCGCCCGCCCAGTGCCCGGTGCGCTCGCGCAGCAGCCGGATGGCCGCCAGGGAGCCCGCGTCGGGGACCTGGAACATCTCGTCGATGACGCCGGGCACGAACGACGGCTCGCAGCGCGGCCGGCCGATGCCTTCGATCCGCGACGGCATGCCGGTCGCGTAGTCGAGCGCGCCGGTCTCCCAGGCGCCGTAGAACGACGAGTTCTCCGGGTCGGCGACGCAGATCTTCGTCGTGTGCCGCTTGTAGCGGACGTACCGGCCGAAGGTCGCACTCGTGCCGCCGGTGCCCGCGCCGACGACGATCCACGTCGGGATCGGGTGGCGCTCCGAGCGCATCTGCGCGAAGACCGACTCGGCGATGTTGTTGTTGCCGCGCCAGTCCGTCGCGCGCTCGGCGTAGGTGAACTGGTCGAGGTAGTGCCCGCCGCTTTCGGCCGCGAGCCGCTCCGCCTCGGGGTACATCGCCGGGGCTTCGTCGACGTAGTGGCACTCACCGCCGTAGAACTCGATGAGCGCGATCTTCTCCTTCGACGTCTTGCGCGGCACGACCGTGATGAAGCGCAGGCCGAGCATGCGGGCGAAGTAGGCCTCGGACACCGCCGTCGACCCGCTGGACGCCTCGACGAGCACGGTGTCCGGGCCGATCTGGCCGTTGACGAGCCCGTAGAGGAACAGCGAGCGGGCCAGCCGGTGCTTCAGCGAGCCGGTCGGGTGGACGGACTCGTCCTTGAGGTACAGGTCGATGCCCCACTCCGGGGGCAGCGGGAAGACGTGCAGGTGGGTGTCGGCGCTGCGGTTCGCGTCCGCCTCGATGATCCGGACGGCCTCGCGGACCCAGCTGCGGGCGTGCGGGCGGCTCATTCGGCTTGCCCGGGAGCGTCCCCGCGCAGCTGGGCGCGGAGCTCGGCACGGGCCCGGGCGCGCTTTTCGTTGCGCTTCGCGAGGCCGGCCGTGACGCGGGCGTTCAGCGGGCGGAACAGGAGCAGGCCCAGCGGCAGCCCGACGACCAGACCGACGAGCAGCGCGACCAGCAGGGGCACGCCGACCAGGGTCAGCACCCAGGCGATCACGCCGACCAGCACGAACCGCGCCAGTAGGTACAGCGTCAGGTCACGCGGCAGGGTGCCGGCCTTCTCGTCGCTCACACCAACGCAGGCTACGCCCCGCCCGCCCGGTCCTTCTGCAGGCCCGCGTTGTTCGGGCGGCCCTCGAAGCGCGTCGAGAGCACGACGGTCGTGTTCGTCCGCCCGACGCCCGGGATGCGCCGGAGCCGGCCGAGCGTCCGCTCCAGCTCGTCGACGGTCGACACCCGCACCTTGACGACGAAGGCCTCGTCGCCCGCCACCGCGTAGCAGCTCTCGACCTCGTCGAGTTCCGCGAGCGCGTCGGCGACGTCGTCCTCCGTCGCGGTGTCGGTCGGGTGGATGCTGACGAGGGCGGTGACGCCGAGGCCGACCGAGTTCGGGTCGACGACGGCGTGGTAGCCGGTGATCACGCCGGCGGTTTCCAGCTTTCCCACCCGCTCGTGCACCGACGACGCGGAGAGCCCGACGGCTCGCCCGAGGTCGGCGTAGGTGGCCCGTCCGTTGATGCGCAACGCTGCGATGATCTTCCGGTCCAACTGATCCACAGGATCACTCTATGCGGTTGGACAATCCCCCATTGAGACCACGCCTCGCGACCGATGCCCCAGGCGAACGACATCTCCGCACGTCATGTCACCACGACAATAGTTGCACAACGTAAGCAACCTGTCCGTTTTGACCTTTAAGGGCTCTTTACTCTTGGACAACCGTTCGAGTACCCGACGGGTGAAGTGCAACGATTGCCGTGTTGGCTACCCCGGCGCGACGGGCCAGAAGGGCCCGGATTGCCTCCGGTATAGCAGTGAGGTCGTTAAGGAGGCGGAAAATGACCGCGACGATGGGCGGACGCCTGCTCACCCCTGGTGAGGTGGCAGCACTGTTCCGGGTGGACCCCAAGACGGTCACCCGGTGGGCTACGGCGGGCCGGATCGGTTCGATCCGGACCCCGGGCGGGCATCGGCGGTTCCGGGAGTCCGAGGTGAACGAGCTCCTCGCGGAGCTGACCACGGACGCCAGCGAACCGGCCCGCAAGGCCTGAAGGAGTTCCGGCGCGGGCCGCGTCGGGCACGGGGACTTCCCCGGCCCGCGCGGCCCTTCGCTGTTTCCGGGGGTTTGAACGACTCCTCGCGAACCATCCGCACGCCGGAGCCGTGTTCAGGGAAAGGGGAACCGCCCCCGCCCCGCACGCGGCCGTTCGTGTTCCGGTCGTCACCCCGCTCGCCGGGGTTCGGGCCGAAACCCGGTCCGACGGGTTAACCTCGGGGGACCCACACGGAAGGATCCGGCATGCTCGCTCTGCTCGCGGCGGTCGGCGCGCTGGTCGTCGCCCTGCTCCTGTGGCGGTCTTTCGCCGGTCAGCGGATGGTCACTTCGCCGCCGCGCCGCGCTCCGATCGCCCCGGACGACGACCCCGACTTCCTGCGCCAGCTGGCCGAACAGCAGCGCAAGCGCCGGGACGAGGAGGGCTAGCCCGTCAGCGGTAGCCCTGCGAGAGCGGGGTCGCGAAGCCGTCGGCCACCGTGGCCGCCAAGTCCAGCAGCGCCAAGCGCGTGTCGCCGGACAGGCGGTCCAGCTCGATTTCCGCGCCCTCTTCCAGGTGCGGGTCGAACGGGATCTTGCAGACCGCGCGGACCTTCGCCCCGAAGTGGGCGGACAGCTTGTCCAGGTCGACCGAGCCACCCTTCGGGCGGACCGAGTTGATCACCGCCACCGAGCGCTTGACCAGCTCTCCGTAGCCGTGGGCCTCGAGCCAGTCGAGCGTCGCCGAGGCGCTGCGGGCGCCGTCGACCGAGCCGGACGACACGACCACCAGCGCGTCCGCGACGTCCAGGACGCCCTTCATCGCCGAGTGCATCAAGCCGGTGCCGCAGTCGGTGAGCACGATGTTGTAGAAGTGCTCGAGCAGGTTGACCGTGCGCCGGTAGTCCTCCTCGGAGAAGGCCTCGGACACGGCCGGGTCCTGCTCGCTCGCGAGGATTTCCAGCCGGCTGGCGCCCTGGGACGTGTACGACCGGACGTCGCTGTAGCGCGTGATGCGGGCCGCGTCGCGCAGGAGGTGGCGGACCGTCGCCGTCGTCTCCAGCGGGAGCTTCTGCGACAGCGTGCCGCGGTCCGGGTTGGCGTCCACGGCCACCACGCGGTCGCCGCGCAGGGAAGCGAACGTCGCGCCGAGCGTCGTCGTCACCGTCGTCTTGCCGACGCCGCCCTTGAGCGACAGCATCGCGATCTTGTAGCAGCCGCGCAGCGGCTGGTTGACGCGCGCGATGAGGTCGCGGCGCTGGGTGTCCGCCGGGCTCTCACCGGGGTTGATCAGCTTGCCCGAGCCGACGTAGACGGCCTTGCGCCAGCCGGACTGCGGGGGCCGCTTGACCTGCTTGACCAGGTGCGCGGTCGAGAGGTCGTGACCGTGGCCCGGCTGCTGCGGCGCCGCGTGCCGGCCGCCCTGGGGCTGCGGCAGGCCGGACGCCTGCTGCTGCGGCTGCTGCGGGTACTGGCCCTGCGCGTACTGCGGCTGCAGCGGCGGGAGGTTCTGGTCGTAGCCGTAGCCCTGGGGCACCTGGTGCGGCCCCGAGACGGCCGGGTTCGGCACCTGGTGCGGCCCGGACACGGCCGGGTTGACCTGGTGCGGCCCGGACACCGCCGGGTTAGGCGGCGGCGCGACGGCCTGCGTCGGCTGCGTGTCGAACGCGGCCGGCGGCTCCGGATGCGGGTGCGAATCCGTCCGGTCTTCGGCGAACAGGCTCGCCTCAGGCTGCTTCTCGGCCTGTTCGGGGTGGCCAGGAGCCGATTCTTCGCTGGGTCCGGTCACCGGTGTAAACCTCCGCGCACTCCGCCCGACATCACGCCCCCTGATGACGACGGTAGTCGGCGGACCCGCGGTCCGCTCAGCCCACCCCGGCGTACGAGTGCAAGCCCGCGGTGACGAGGTTGACGAAGAACAGGTTGAAGATCATCGCGGCGAACCCGACGATGTTGATCGCCGCGGCGCGCGCCCCGCGCCAGCCCGCCGTCGCCCGCGAGTGCAGGTAGGCCGCGTAAATCACCCAGGCGATGAACGCGACGGTCTCCTTGGGGTCCCAGCCCCAGAACCGGCCCCAGGCCGACTCGGCCCAGACCGCGCCGCAGAGCACGCCGAAGGTGAAGACCGGGAAGGCGAAGATCGTCGTCCGGTAAGCGATCCGGTCGAGGACGTCGGCCGCGGGCAGCTTCGAGGCGAACCGGGCGAACTTGGTCTCGTCCTTCTCGTAGGCCGCGCGGAACAGGTAAAGGACGCTCGCGACACCCGGCACCAGGAAGACGCCGGAGCCGATGATGGCCGCCGAGACGTGGATGACCAGCCAGTACGACTGCAGCGCGGGCTGCACCGGCGCCGCGGTCGTGTACAGCAGCGTCCCGTTGATGAACATCAGGATCACGACGGGCAGCAGCAGGAAGCCGGTGAGGTGCCGGACCGGGAACTTCGACATCACGACGATCCAGGTGACCACCGTGATGAAGGTGACCGCCATGCCGTACTCGTACATGTTGCCCCACGGCGCGCGGTGCACGGCGAGCCCGCGCAGCACGATCGCCGACAGCTGCAGCAACGCGCCGAGCACGAGCAGCGACGCGCCCATCTTGCCGATCCGCTCGGGGCGGCCGGTCGTGCGCTGCGCGGCCTCCGCCTCCTCGATCGGCGGCCCGCCGGCGCCGACGAGCTCGCGCGCCCGGAGCTTCGCCCGCTCGGTGGCGAGCCGGCCCTTGGCGCCGAAGCCCTGCTCGACCAGCGTCATCATCAGCGCGACGACGTAGATCGCCGCGGCGGTGGTGTACAGCCAGTCGCTGTACTGCGACAGCGTCTCGTTGATCGGCATGCCTCAGCCCTTCTGACCACTGATCAGGCGTTCACTGATCTTGTGGAACTCTTCGCCGTACCCCGCCTGGTCGGTGCGGGCCAGTCCGGCGACCTCGATCACGGTACCCGGGTCGTCCTCGGTCCCCGGCTTCACCCGCACCCACAGCCGGCGGCGCTTGACCAGCAGGGACGCGCCGAGGCCGAGGAACATCGCGATGGCGAAGCCGAGCACGAACCCCTGCGTCGGGTCGTGGGAGACCTGCAGGGAGACCCAGTGGTTGACGCCGTCGAAGCGGACCTTCGTGCCGTCGTCGAGCTTGATCTCCTGGCCGACCTTGAGGTTCTCGCGGGCGATCTTCTTCAGCCTGCCGTCGTCCACGAGCGACTGGTCGATCTCGAACACCGACTGGCCGCGCCCGGCGTCCAGGCCCAGGTCGCCGCGCATGACGTCAACGGCGACGGCGGGGTCCTTCAGCTCCGGCGCCGACGACGTCAGGACGTTGCCGTGCAGGAACGACGTCGGGGCGAACAGGCCGGTGATGGCCAGCTGGCGGGTCCGCCGCTGGACCTCGTCGGTGATGCCGGGCTGGTCGAACTTCGTCGCGCCCTCGGCGAGCATCGTGGTCGGGTCGACCGTGCGCCACTGGGTGTTCTGGGTGCGCTTGCTGCCGTCCGGGAAGGTGACCGTGAACTGCGGCGAGTAGCCCTGGCCGAGCAGGTAGACGCGGTCGCCGGCGGTGCGCAGCGGCGAGTTGACCTCGAGGCCGTACGGGCGCCAGGTGTTCGTGTCGAGATCCGGGCCGGACTGGTACTGGATGTTCGCGTGGTAGTACTCCGGCTCGCCGGCCGGGGTGTACCGCACGGTGAAGTCGTTGACCTTCACGCAGAACGGGTCGAGGTCGGTGCCGTCGACGCGCAGGCCCGCGTTGAAGGAGTCGTAGTTGTAGATGCCGGAGTTGCAGAACGAGCTGCCGTCGGCCTGGACGATGACCTGGCCTTCGTAGCCGTAGAGCTTGCCGAGCGCGAAGAACACGATCAGGCCGAGCATGCTGAAGTGGAAGAGCAGGTTGCCGGTCTCGCGCAGGAACCCGCGTTCGGCGGAAATCGTGCGGACGCCGTCGGCTTCTTCGCGCTCCACGCGGCGCCAGCCCGACAGTTGCTTGTGGACGGCCGCGATCTCGGCGGTGACGTCGGACTTGCCGCGGCCGAGCCGGTAGTGCGGCATCCGCGACAGGTTGCGCGGGGTCAGCACCGGCTTGGCGCGCATCGCCTTGACGTAGTCGAAGCTGCGCGGCGTCAGGCAGCCGACCAGTGAGATCATCAGCAGCAGGTAGATCGCCGAGAACCAGATGCTGGAGTAGACGTCGTAGAACTCGAGCTTGTCGAGCAGGGTGCCCCACCAGCCGTGGGCGGCGATGTACTCGTCGACCTTGGGGGCGTTGAGCTTCCGCTGCGGCAGGAGCGCGCCGGGCAGCGCGGCCAGGGCGAGCAGGAACAGCAGGACGAGCGCGGTGCGCATCGACGTCAGGCCACGCCAGGTGTTGCGGACGAAGGCGAAGGTGCGCTTGGCGGGCGTCGGTCCTTGCGGTGTTTTGGGAGGGGCTTCGGTCGTCGTCACAGCGGCAGCTCCAGGTTGCCCGCGAGCTCGTTGCGCAGCCAGCCCATCAGATCTCCCCAGACGCCGGTGACCAGCAGGATGCCGACGATCATCAGCAGCACGCCGCCGAAGATCTGCACCTGGCGCCCGTGCCGCCGCACCCAGTCGGTGGCGCGCACGGCCCAGCGGGCGCCGAGCGCGATGAGCAGGAACGGCAGCCCGAGGCCGAGGCAGTAGACGGCGATCAGCAGGTACCCACGGGCCTCGGCCCCGCCCGTGGCGCTGGCCAGGGTGGTGACGGCCGAGAGCGTCGGGCCGATGCAGGGCGTCCAGCCGAGGCCGAAGATGGCGCCGAGCACCGGGGCGCCCCAGACGCCGCCACCGGGGACGCGGTGCGAGCGCACCTCGCGCTGCAGGCCGGGGATCCAGCCGAGGAAGACCAGCGCCATGGCGATGGTGAGGACGCCGCCGATGCGCTGGAGGAGGTCCTGGTTGACGACGAGGGTGTCGGCCAGCCAGACGAGCGTGCCGAGCGTGGCGACGAAGACGACGGTGAACCCGAGCACGAAGAGCAGGGCAGCGCCGAGAACGGCCCACCGGCCCTTCTTGCGCTCCTCGTCCGCACTGACGGCGGGAGCGTCCGCGCCGACGAGCGCGGCGAGGTACGCGAGGTACCCCGGCACGAGCGGCACGACGCAGGGCGAGGCGAAGGAGATGGTCCCGGCCAGCAGCGCGACGCCCGCGGCGAGCAGCAGCGGTCCGGAGATCGCCAGCTCGGTCACGGAGTTCACCCCGTTGAGGGTAGGCAGTGAGGTCCTGGTGAGAACTCCGGGGCCGGTTCACAGGACCTCGGTCACAGCAGTTCAGGACCTTGGTCCCGGCCGTGCCGCCTCAAGCGGCCGTGCGGTGGCCCACCACCCCGAAGCCCGATTTTGACTACGGACGGGCGCACCGCGTCAAGGCGGGAAAGATGCCTTGACCCGGCACTCCCGTCCGTGTTCTGGCTTCGGATCGAGGTGGTGGGCGGGGTCTGGCTGGGGTGCGGGTTCTGTCTCCGGCTGCCCGTTGGGTGCCTCGGCGCGGTCAGGCTTCGGCCGTCAGGCGCTGGGTCACCGGGAGGAGGTCCTGGGCCAGCACCGGCCGCAGGAACACCGCCGCCACGCGGTGCTGCTTGTCCAGCACGATCGTCGACGGGATGATGTTGCGCGGGTAGCCGCTCAGCTTCAGCAGCACCCGGCCGTCCGGGTCGTAGATCGACGGGTACGTCAGCTTGCGGTCGCGGACGAAGTCCTGGGCCACCTCGCGCGCCGGGTCGCGGACGTCGATGCCGACCACCTGGACTCCCTGGCGGGCCACCGCCTCCATCTCGGGGACCTCCGTGCGGCACGGTCCGCACCACTGGCCCCACAGGTTGAGCACCACGACCTTGCCCGGGAAGTCGGCCAGCGACAGCTGCTTGCCCTCGTTCATCAGGTCTTCGCCGGCCAGCACCGGGGCCGTCTGGCGCTGGGCGACGTCGTACGTGATGTCGACCTTGCCGCCCGGGGAGACGAAGCTGAAGCTGCTCCCCTGCACCACCGCGTCCTTGCCCGCGCTGCAGCCGGCCAGCGCCAGCAGCGCGGCCAGCCCGGCGACCAGCCGTTTCATGCCCCGGTCACCTTCGGGTCCGTCGTCCCCGCGGGCTCGCTGTAGACGATCTCGCGCAGCTCGTCGCCGTCGAACACCAGCGACGTCAGGGACGCCAGCGAGCACTGGCGGCGGCGCGGGTCGTGCCACAGCTTCTTGCCCTCGAGGAACCGGCGCAACGTCCAGATCGGCAGCTGGTGCGACACGCACAGCGCCTCGTGCCCCTCCGCGGCGGAACGGGCCCGGTGCACCGCGCCGAGCATCCGGTGCGCGATCTCGAGGTACGGCTCGCCCCAGGATGGCTTGAACGGGTTGACCAGCTTCGGCCAGTGCTTCGGCTCCCGCAGCGCGCCGTCGCCGACCGCCACGTGGAGGCCCTCGAACTGGTTGCCGGCCTCGATCAGGCCCTCGTCGGTCGCGATGTCGAGGCGGTGCGCCGCGGCGATCGGGCGGGCCGTCTCCTGCGCCCGCTGCAGCGGCGACGCGACGACGTGCACGAGGTCGTGCCCGGCGACGGCCTCGGCGACCGTCAGCGCCTGCCGCTGCCCGCGCTCGGACAGCCGGTAGCCCGGCAGCCGGCCGTAGAGGATCTTCTCGGGGTTGTGCACTTCGCCGTGCCGCAGCATGTGGACGACGGTGGTCACTTGACCGCCTCCGCCGCCGCGCGCGCCGCCGCGGGCAGGGCCGCTTCGATCACCGAGAACGCTTCGTCGTCCATGGCGGCGTTGACAAACCAGGCCTCGTACGCACTCGGCGGCCCGTACACGCCCGCGTCGAGCAGCGCGTGGAAGAACGCCGGGTAGCGCCACGTCTCGGATGCCTGCGCGCCCGCGTAGTCGCGTACGGGCGCTTCACCGAAGAACACGCTTACCAAGTTGCCCGCGTACTGGACGTTGTTCGCGACGCCGGCGGCGCTCAGCTCGCGGCGGAACAGGTCGCCGAGCCGCTTCGCGTTGGCGTCGAGCGCCGCGTACACGGCGTGGTCGGCCGCGCGCAGCGTCGCGAGGCCCGTGGCCACCGCGACGGGGTTCCCGGACAGCGTCCCGGCCTGGTAGACCGGCCCGCCCGGGGCCAGCTTGGCCATCACGTCGGCGCGGCCGCCGAACGCCGCCGCCGGCAGCCCGCCGGACATCACCTTGCCGAACGTGTAGAGGTCGCCGGCCACGCCTTCGAGGCCGAACCAGCCCGCGGCCGAGACGCGGAACCCGGTCATCACCTCGTCCATGATCAGCAGCGCGCCGTGCTCGTGGGCCAGGTCGCGCAGGCCCGCGTTGAAGCCCTCGTCCGGCGCGATCGCGCCCATGTTCCCGGCCGCGGCCTCGGTGATCACCGCGGCGATCTCGCCCGGGTTGTCCACAAAGGACTGCCGGACGGCGTCGAGGTCGTTGTAGGGCAGCACCAGCGTGTCCGCGGCCTGGGCGCCGGTGACGCCCGGCGACGTCGGCAGCCCCAGCGTCGCGACGCCGGAGCCGGCCTGGGCGAGCAGCGCGTCGACGTGACCGTGGTAACACCCGGCGAACTTCACGATCTTCGACCGGCCGGTGAAGCCCCGGGCCAGCCGGATCGCGCTCATCGTCGCCTCGGTGCCCGAGTTGACCAGGCGGACCTGCTCGACCGGCTCGACGCGGTTGATGATCTCCTCCGCCAGCTCGACCTCGCCGATCGTCGGCGTGCCGAACGACAGCCCGGACGTCGCCGCCGCGCGCGCCGCCTCGACGACGTGCGGGTGCGCGTGGCCCAGGATCATCGGGCCCCAGGACGACACCAGGTCGACGTAGCGGTTGCCGTCGGCGTCCCACAGGTGCGGGCCTTCGCCGCGGACCATGAAGCGCGGGGTGCCGCCGACGGAGTTGAACGCCCGGACCGGCGAGTTCACCCCACCCGGGATGGCCGCCTTCGCGCGGTCGAACCACGCCTTGGACTGCTCGGTTCCAGTGCTCACGCCTCCAGTGTGGCAAACCGCCCCAGGATGGCCGGACGCCGCCCGGGAGGGGAACAGCCGGTGACCGATCGTGCGTCCCAGCGAAACCCGTGGCTGGTGCTGGCCTGCTTCCTCGCCGTGGTCGCCGTGGTCGCGGTGGTCGGCGCGCTGGCCGCGACCTCGGCCAAGGACGTCTACGCGCGGCTCGACCTGCCGCCGTGGGCGCCGCCCGCGTCGTGGTTCGGTCCGGTGTGGACGGTCTGGTACGTCCTGTTCGGCCGCCGTCGCCGCCGGCTAGCGCGCCGCCTGCTGGGTGATGGCCTGGGCGGCCACCGTGCCGTCGCCGCCGGCCTGGCCCTGCACGACGACCGTCGCGCCCGGCTTGAGGTCGGCCAGCTTGCCCGGCTGGGTGACCCCGACCGTGGTCGAGTCCGATGTGGACACCTTGACGTCGTCGCCCTGCGCGGTCTTCACGTAGACCGTGGTGCCGTCGACGCGGTCGACGGTTCCGGTGGTGCCGCGCCCGCCCGCGCCGCGGAAGCCGCCGCCCTGCTGGCCGGTGCCGCCCTGCTGACCGCCTTGGGTTCCGGTGGGGCGGTTCGGCGTCGAAGAGGAGGAGGACGACGACGAGCCGAACGCCGCGTGCGTCCAGGCACCGCCGCCGAACGCGATCGCGAGCACGACCAGTCCCGCCAGTACCAGCGTCGTGCGGGAGAACGGCTTCGCGGCCCGGCGCATTTCGGCGTTGAGGTCACCCTCGACCGCCGGGCTGGCGACGATCTCCTCCGCGGTCGGCGGGTTCGTCGTGGACGAAGACATGCGAAGACTCCTTATTCGTGACGCAGCGCGTCGATGGGCCTGAGCTTGGCGGCCCGGTTCGCCGGGAAGCTGCCGAAGAACAGCCCGATCAGGGCGGATACCGCGAAGGCGAGCAGGATCGACGAGGGCACCACGACGGGTTTGATCCCGGAGATGGTGAACCGGCTGCCGACCAGCCCGATCGCGACGCCGAGCAGGCCGCCGAACAGGCTGAGCATGGTCGCTTCGGCGAGGAACTGGCCGAGGATCGCCGCGCGCGGGGCGCCGATGGCCTTGCGGATGCCGATCTCGCGGATCCGCTCGGTGACGGTGACGAGCATGATGTTCGTGACGCCGATCCCGCCGACCAGCAGCGAGATCGCCGCGACCGCCGCCAGCAGCACGGTGAACGTCTGGGTCGCCGACGTCCGCGTCGCGAGCAGCTGCTCGGAGTTCTGGATCTGGTAGTCGGCGGTGCCGCCGAGCCGGATGCCGTGGCGGGCGTTGAGGATCGCGGTGATCTCCGACTGGGCCAGCGACACCGAGTCCGCGCTGGTGGCCTGGACCGCGATCTGGCTGAGGCTGCCGTAGCCGGCCAGGGAGTTCTGCACCGCGGAGATCGGCGCGATGGCGACGTCGTCGGCGTTCTGCAGCCCGGTGCTGCCCTTGGCCTGCAGCACCCCGATCACGGTGAACTGGATGCTGTTGAGCAGCACGTTCTTGCCCACCGGGTCCGCGCTGCCGAAGATCGACTCGGCGGTCGTCGGGCCGAGGATGACGACCTTGCGCGCGGCCGTGACGTCCTCGCTGGTGAACAGCTGCCCCTGGGCGAGGTCGCGGTTGGTGGTCGTGAAGTACGCCGGTTCGGTGCCGGCGACGCTGGAGATGTCGTACGACGTCTGCCCGTAGGTCGCGGTCGCCGTCGTGTTCACCACCGGGGACGCGGCCTTGACGTCCGGCGCGCCGATCGGGTCGACGAGCGCGTGCGCGTCCTGGACGGTCAGCGGCCGCGCCGAGGCGCCCTGGCCGCCGCCGCGCGCCGGGGAGACGTTGACGACGTTGGTGCCGAGGCCCTGGATGCTGGCCGCGATGGCCGCCGACGCGCCGTTGCCGACCGCGACGAGCAGGATCACCGCGGCGACGCCGATGGTGATGCCGAGCGTGGTGAGCGCCGAGCGCAGCTTGTTCGCGGTGAGCCCGCGGACGGCGAAGCGCAGGATTTCGATGAAGTTCACGTGAGCGCTCCGACCGCGCGGGTGATCTCGTCCGACACGATGAGGCCGTCGTCGACCCGCACCACGCGCCGCGCGTGCGCGGCGACCTCGTCCTCGTGCGTGATGACGACGATGGTGCGCCCGAGGGAGTTGAGCCGGTCGAACACGCCGAGGACGTCTTCGGTGCTGCGGCGGTCGAGGTTGCCGGTCGGCTCGTCGGCCAGCAGCATCGCCGGGCCGGTGACCAGCGCCCGCGCCACGGCGACGCGCTGGATCTGCCCGCCGGACAGCTCGCTCGGCAGGTGCTTGGCACGGTCGGACAGCCCGACCATGTCGAGCGCGGCGAGCGCGCGGCGCCGGCGTTCCGCCCGGCGGAGTCCACTGTAGACGAGCGGTAGCTCCACATTGGACAGCGCGGACGTCCGCGGCACCAGGTTGAAGGACTGGAAGATGAAACCGATCTTCCGGTTGCGCAGCAACGCCAGCTGCCGTTCGTTCAGCTTGCCGACGCCGAAGCCGTCCAGCAGGTACTGGCCGGACGTCGGGACGTCGAGGCAGCCGAGCATGTTCAGCAGCGTCGACTTGCCGGAGCCCGAAGCACCCATGATGGCCACGTACTCGCCGGGCCACACCGTGAGATCCACGCCGCGCAGCGCGTGCACGGCCGTCTCGCCGGCGCCGTAGGTCTTGCGCAGTCCGGAGACCGCGATCACCGGTTTCCCGTGCGCCGGGTTCACCCGCGGCCGCCGAAGCCACCCGTGCCGCCGGTGCCCCCGGTGCGGGTGCCGCCGCCGGGGAAGCCGCCGGTCCCACCGCCCGGGAACCCGCCGGTGCCGCCCGTGCCGTTGCGGCCGTTGCCGCCGGTGGTGCCGGTCGCGGCCGTCGCGGTGAGCACGACGTTCTCGCCCTCGGTCAGCCCGGAGGTGATCTGCACAGTGGCCTCACCGCGGATGCCGACCTGCACCTGGCGGGTGACGTTCTGGCCGTTCTGCTGGACGGTGACGATGTTCGTGTTGCCGGCCGTCGTCACGGCCGCGGCCGGCACGCTCAGCGCGTTCTGCGCCTCCGCCACGGTGATGACGACGCTCGCCGACTGGCCGGGCCGCAGCCCGTCCGGCGGGTCGGTCAGCGCGAGCTGCGCGCCGTAGGAGACGACGCTGCCGCTGGTCGTCGGGGTCAGGTTGATGCTCGAGACGGTGGCCTGGATCGGCTTGTCCGGCAGCGCGTTGAGCGTGACGGTCGCCTTCTGGCCGGTCTTGACCTTGCTGATGTCGATCTCGGCGACCGAGGTGTTGACGACCAGGCCGGTCATGTTCGTGATGGTGATGAAGCCGCTGCCGGAGCTGGAGCTGCTGCTCGCCGCGGAGCTGTTCGACGAGCCCTGTCCGCCCTGGCCGCTGCCGTTGCTGCTGCTGCTCGACGACTGGGAGCTGCTCGCCGAGCCGCTGGAGGACTGCTGGCCGACGGCGCCGTTGACCGCGGTGACCGTCCCGGCGCCCGGCGCGTAGAGCGTCGTGTTGTCGAGGGTCTGCTGGGCGGTCTGGACGTCCAGCTGGGCCTGATCCAGCTTCGCCTGCGCCGACGTGACGCTGTTCGCGGCGGCCTGCGCGCTGTTCTGGGAGTTTTGGGAGTTCTGGCCGGTCGCCGGGGTGTTCTGGGCGTCTTCGGCGGTGTTCAGGCTGTCCTGCGCGACCGCCAGGTTCGCCTTGGCGACCTGAAGCTGCTTCGCCGCCTGCGTGCTGTCGACGGTGGCGAGTTTCTGGCCGGCGCTGACGACGTCGCCGACCTTGACGTCGATCGAGGTGACCTTGCCGGCCGTCGCGAAGTTCGCCGCGCCGGTGTAGCTGCTGGCGAGGGTGCCGGCGGCGGAGATGGTCTGGGTGACCGTCGCGCGGCGCACCGGGGTGCTGCGCGTCTGCGCCTGCGCCGTGGTCGATGCCGGGCTGAATGCCTGGTATATCCCGAAACCCGCTCCGGCCAGGAGTACGACCAGAGCACCGTTGATCACCCATGCCTTCGAGGCACGCACGCGCGTCATGCGGCAACCCTGCTGCCGCTGTTTAGCAATTGACTGTTCGTTCCCTGTGTGGGAGCTGTGTATCAGGCCTTCGGTTCTCGGTGGCGCGCACGCACGGCGAGCAGCAGCTGACGCACCGCGTCGACCAGCAGGATCGCGGCCACGGTGCCGAGCCCGATGGCGGCCGCGAGCATGCCCCCGAAGTACCGGTGCGACTCGAGGACGGCGCCGTCGTCGGTCCGCGTGACGACGGTGGCGCGGCCCCCGTGCCAGAGGGCGTACGCGGCCCAGCCGGCGGCGACGGCGAGCACGATTTCCACGACGGCGACGAGCGTCCGCCACGGCTTGTGCAGCCGGGCGCGCGGGCCGGCTTCTTCCGGCGGCCAGAGCTCGGCCCCGGTGGGCTGCGGGAGGTCGATCACGGAAGCGATTTTCTCATGCTTCCTTCGGCGTCGCCCGGACGAGCCGGTCCAGCGCGTCCTTCAGCGCTTCGACGTCCTTCGCCCACGCCAGGACGACCGTGCCGTCCGCCAGCTCGACCGGGAGCGAGTCGTACTTGCGCGGCACCGTCCAGCCGCCGCCCAGGACCCGCGCCCCCACCGGCACGCCCACGTCCGTCACCGACGCCAGCTGGTCCGCCGGGACCTTCTCGCGGCCTTGGCGCAGCTGCTTCGTCGTCACTTCCAGCGACAGGAACCGGCGGCGCGCGTACACCCACGGCACCGTGATGACGCACAGCCCGAACCCGACCATCAGCCAGCCCACGACGTGCACCGGACCGCCCGTGACGAGCTCCGCGAGCGCGCCGAGCAGCGCGAACACCGGGCCCCACACGAGGGCGGCCCAGCTCACGCCCGACTCGGCGTAGAGCCGGTCGCTCACGGCTTCTTGCCGACCTTCGGGAAGTAATCCGGCTTCGTGTACATCAGGAAGATCGCGACGATGAAGATGAGCAGCGCGATGACCGTCAGGAAGTTGATGATCGGCGCGATCACGAAGATCAGCAGCACCATCACGATCGGCAGGATCGTGAGGACCGTCCGGGCCGACCGCGTGCCTTCGCGGGCCTTGTACGCGAACAGCAGGAACAGCAGCACGAAGATGATCGAGCCGAAGAGCATGTACCACAACCGCGACGTGATCCCGTCCGCGATCGTCTGCGCGGAGTACTTCGGGTCCTTCGTCGCCTCGATGACCTGCGCGACGATCGCCGACTTGCTGCTGAGCAGCTGGACGTAGCTCAGGATCAGCACCACGCCGCCGGCGATCCACAGCCAGAACGACCACTTCACCGTTCCGGGAGGGTCCACTTTCGGCGCCTGCTCGCCCGGCAGGACCGGATCCGGCGCCCCGCCCCGCTTGCGGCGTTCGTCGTCGGTCAGACCGGTGCGGTCCTCTTCGTCATCCACGCGTGGACTCTAGTACGTCAGTCCAGCCAGGCAGCGGCCTCGGCGGCCCAGTAGGTGAGGATCAGGTCGGCGCCGGCGCGGCGGATCGACGTCAGCACCTCGAGGACGGTCCGTTCGCGGTCCAGCCAGCCGTTCGCCGCGGCGGCCTCGACCATCGCGTACTCGCCCGAGATGTTGTACGCGGCCACCGGCACCGGGGAGATGTCGGCGGCCGCCTTGATGACGTCCAAATAGGACAGCGCGGGCTTGACCATGACCATGTCCGCGCCCTCGGCGAGGTCCAGCTCGATCTCGCGCAGCGCCTCACGGCCGTTGCCCGGGTCCTGCTGGTAGGTCTTGCGGTCGCCCTTGAGCTGCGAGTCGACAGCCTCGCGGAAGGGGCCGTAGAACGCGCTGGCGTACTTCGCGGAGTAGGCGAGGATCGCCTTGTCGCTGTGCCCGACCTCGTCGAGCGCGCGGCGGATGACGCCGATCTGGCCGTCCATCATCCCGGACGGCCCGAGCACGTGCGCCCCGGCTTCGGCCTGCGCGACGGCCATCTCGGCGTAGAGGCGCAGGGTGGCGTCGTTGTCGACCCCGCCGTCGGCGTCGAGGACGCCGCAGTGGCCGTGGTCGGTGAACTCGTCGAGGCAGGTGTCGGCCATCAGCACGGTGGCGTCGCCCAGCTCCTGGCGCAGGTCGCGCAGGGCGACGTTGAGGATGCCGTTCTCGTCGACCGCGCCGGAGCCCTCGGCGTCCCGGGTCTTCGGGATGCCGAACAGCATGAGCCCGCCGACACCGGCGTTGACCGCGTCGACCGCGGCCTTCCGCAGGGTGTCCCGGGTGTGCTGGACGACGCCCGGCATGCTCGCGATCGCCTTCGGCTGGTCGAGGCCTTCGGCGACGAACATCGGGAGGATCAGCTGGCGTGGCCGCAGCGTCGTCTCACCCACCAGCCTGCGCATGGCCGGGGTGGTGCGGAGCCTGCGGGGACGATGCTCGGGGAACACCCTTACCAAGTTACTCCGGCGCGCTTCGCCGGGGTTCCGCAAGGGTGCTTGACGCCGGTTCGCGCGGACGATTCGGTACGGGCGAACGCCTGCCCGTGCCGCGGCTGGCGCCCTTCGTGCGGACGGTCTGGTTCCAGCGCACCGGCGACGAGCCGTACGTCCAGCGGCACCTGCCGACCGGCGGCGTCGAGCTGCACTTCCCCCTCGGCGGCCGCCCCCAGCTTGCTCGGCCCGGCTCGAGGTTCTCCCGGCCCGCACGCCGCTCGTCGGCGTCCGGTTCCACCCGGGTGCCGCACCACCGCTGCCGGTGCCCCTCGACGAACTGGTCGACCAGCACGCCGACCTCGGAGAGGACCGCTTGGCCGAAGCGGTGGCCGCGGCCGGCTCCCCGGAGCGCGCCCTCGAAGTCATCCAGGCCTGGTTGCCCCGTCCTTGCCGCACTTGATCATCGCGTTCAAGAAAGGCGGTCGAGCTGAAACGAGCGAAGGCCGCCCCGGCGAACCGGGGCGGCCTTCGTCACGCAGTACCTCAGGAGCGGCGGGCCCGCTTCGCCTTGCGCGGCGGCGGCAGTGCGCCCTCCGCGCGAAGCCGGGCCGCGTGCTCGGCCAGCGCGTCCACCAGGTGCGGCACGTCCGCCTTCTCCGGCTGGACGTCGACCCGGAGCCCGAACTCCACCGCGGTCTCGGCGGTCTTCGGGCCGATGCACGCGACCAGCGTGCGGGTGTGCGGCTTGCCGGCGATGCCGACCAGGTTCCGCACGGTCGAGGACGAGGTGAAGCAGACCGCGTCGAAACCGCCGGTCTTGATCATCTCGCGGGTCTCGGCGGGCGGCGGGGCGGCCCGGACGGTCCGGTAGGCCGTCACGTCGTCGATCTCCCAGCCGCGGTCGCGCAGGCCGGCCGACAGCGTCTCGGTGGCGATGTCCGCCCGCGGCAGCAGCACGCGGTCGACCGGGTCGAGCACGTCGTCGTACGGCGGGAACTCGGCCAGCAGACCCTCGGACGACTGCTCGCCCGACGGCACCAGCTCGGGGATGATGCCGAACGAGCGCACCTTCGCCGCGGTCGATTCGCCGACGCAGGCGATCTTCACGCCGGAGAACGCCCGAGCATCGAGCCCGAACTCCTCGAACTTCTCCCACACCGCGCGGACCGCGTTGGTGGAGGTGAAGACGATCCACTGGTAGCGGCCGTCGACCAGGCCCTTGACCGAACGCTCCATCTGCGCCGGGCTGCGGGGCGGCTCGACCGAGATGGTCGGCACCTCGTGCGACGTCGCGCCGTGGCCGCGCAGGCGCTCGGCCATTTCGCCGGCCTGCTCCTTGGTGCGCGGCACCAGGACCTTCCAGCCGTAGAGCGCGCGCGACTCCCACCACGACAGCTTCGAGCGGTGCCCGGCGGCCTGGCCGATCGTGACGATCAGCGGCCCGACGAGCTCGCCCGCGTCGTTGGCGACCTTCTCGAGCGTGGTGTCGAGGGTGCGCTGGGTGTTGATGGTGCCGTTCGCGGTGACCGCGACCGGGGTCGACGCCGGGACGCCGTTGCCGGTCAGCGCCGACGCGGCCTCGGCCAGGTGCGCCGACGTCGCGTGCAGCACCAGCGGGCCCGGCGAGGCGGCCAGGGCCGCCCAGTCGACGTCGCCGCGGACGTCGACTTCGGTGTGCGTGCCGCCCAGCGCGACGCCCGCGTATGCCGGGACAGCCGCGCCCGGCGAGACGCCCGGGATGACGTCGAACACGGCGCTCGTGCGCGCGACCGCCTGTACCTCGGCCACGACGGCCGGGGTGGTCAGCGGGTCGCCCGCCACCAGGCGCAGCACCAGCCGGCCGGCCTTGGCTTCGGCGGTGAGGTCCTTGGCGACCTCGGCGGCCTCGCCGACGGCGGGCCGGACCTCGGCGCCCTCGGCGGCCATGGCCAGCACCGCCTGCGGCACGTCGGGGTCGGTCACCACGACCTCGGCCTTGGTCAGCAGCTCCTGGGCACGGACCGTGAGCAGGCCGGCGTCGCCGGGGCCGGAGCCCACGAACGCTACGCGCCCGGTGGTCTTTCGCGCGGGGGTCATCTGTGCGTTTCTCCTCTTGCGGCGGCCGTGCGGGATCGCACGGACGCAGGTCTCCTACACGTCTCTTCGAAGCGCTCGCGAGAGCGCTATTGAGCAGGGCCGGAGAAGACTCCGGCACCCAGGTCCAGCAGCTCGGCGGCCAGGTCCTTGCCCAGCTGGGCGGCCTGGTCCTTGTCGGCCAGCGCGGAGGCCCGGACCATGTCCACCGCGCCGTTCTCGCCTTCGGCCGCGGCGGTGCCGCGCAGCGAGATCCGTTCCACGACCTTGCCCTCGGCGTCGAGATCTTCGACGATCTCGGCGAGCGCGCCCACCGGCGCGCTGCACCCCGCCTCGAGCGCGGCCAGCAGGGCCCGCTCGGCCGTCACCGCGACCCGCGTGCCCTCGTCGTCCACTGTGGACGCGAGCAGCTGCTCGATGTCCACGTCGGCGGACCGGCACTCCACCGCCAGCGCGCCCTGGGCGGGCGCGGGCAGCATCTGGATCGGGTCGAGGGTCTCGGTGATCGCCTCGACCAGTCCGACCCTGGCCAGTCCGGCACGCGCGAGCACCACGGCATCGAGCTCGCCGTCGGTCACCTTGCGCATGCGGGTGTCGATATTGCCGCGAATCGGCACGATTTCCAAACCGAGACCCAGCGCGCGCAGCTGAGCGGTGCGCCGGGCGGCGCCGGTGCCCACCGTCGAGCCGGGCGGCAGCTCGCCCAAAGTCAGCCCGTCGCGCGCGATCAACGCGTCCCGCGGGTCTTCGCGCGGCGGCACGGCGGCGAGCGTGATGCCCGGCTCCGGCGCGGTCGGCAGGTCCTTGTAGGAGTGGACGATGACGTCGACCTCGTTGCGCAGCAAGGCTTCCCGCAGCGCGGAGGTGAAGACGCCGACGCCGATCGTCGCGATCGGCGCCATCGACTTGTCGCCGGGAGTGGTCACCGTGACGATCTCGACCTCGACGCCGGTGGCGCGCAGGGCGTCGGCGACGGTCCCGGTCTGGGTGAGCGCGAGCTTCGACCCACGTGTACCCATGCGAATGACTCTGGTCACTGCTACTTCTTCTCTGGTGGGGGCTTCGGGCTCGCCACCGCGGCGGGTGCCTGCGGGTCGAGGCAGAACAGTTCTCGCAACGCGTTCGCGTAGTCGGTCTCGGCCGTCTCGGCAGCCAGCTGCTTGACGCGCACGGTCGGCGCGTGCAGCAGCTTGTCGACCACCCGGCGGACCGTGCGGCCGACCTCTTCGCGGACCGCGCCGTCCAGTTCGGGCAGGCGGTTGTCCAGCCGGAGCAGCTCGGCGTCGACGACCTCCGCCGCGCGGCGGCGCAAGGCCGTCACCGTCGGGGTCACCTCGGCGCTGCGCTGCCCGGCGAGGTAGTCGCGGACCTCGTCGAGGACGATCCCGGTCGCCTTGGCCGTCTGGCGCTCGGTGGTCGGGGTGCCGGCTTCGCGCATCCGGCGCTGGATGGTGGCCAGGTCGACGACCCGCACTCCGGCGAGCTCGCCGACCGCCGGGTCGACGTCGCGGGGCAGGCCGAGGTCGCAGACGACCAGGGTGCGGCCGCCGCGCGGCAGCACGTGGTCCGGCCCGAAGACGGCGTCCTGCGCGCCGGTGCAGCAGATCACGACGTCGGCGTCGCGCACGGCGTCGGCGACCCCGGACAGCGGGATCGCGCGGGCCGGCACGCCCTGCTCGGTGACGTTCGCGGCGAGGCGGCGGGCGCGGGCGTCGGTCCGGTTGGCGACGGTGATCTCGCCGATCCCGGCCTTGCGCAGCTGCGACGCGCTCAGCGCGCCCATCGAGCCGGCGCCGACGATGACCGCGTGCTTGCCGGCGAGGTCCCCGGCCGCGGCGAGTGCCTCGGACACGACCGACGCGCCGAGCTGGTCGAGCCCGGTCTCGGTGTGCACGCGCTTGCCGACGCGCAGGGTGGTCTGGATCAGCTCGTGCAGCGTGCGGCCGACGGTGCCGGCCTCGCGCGCGGTGGCGTAGGCGGACCGGATCTGGCCGAGGATCTGCGTCTCGCCGACGACCATCGAGTCGAGGCCCGAGGTGACCGAGAAGAGGTGCTCGACGGCCGCGCCGGCGTAGTGCACGTACAGGCTGTCGTAGAGCTCCGCGGGTTCCATCCCGGCCTGGCGGGACAGCACTTCGGAGACGTCGTTGAGGCCGCCGTGGAAGGTCTCGACGACCGCGTAGACCTCGATCCGGTTGCACGTCGAGACGAGCATGACCTCACTGACGTGCTCGGCCTGCTGCAGCTCGTCGAGCACCTTGCCGATCTCGGGCGCGGGGATCGCGACGCGCTCCAGCGTGCTCAGCTCCGCACTCCGGTGCGAAAGACCGACCGCCAACACGCTCATGAGCGCACCACCACTTCCCGTCCGCCGTCCGGACCCGAACCGTTCCGGCCGCCCTTCCCATTCTCGGACGGAAGGCCTGTCCCGGGTAATCCGGAATTGCCCTGATTGCCGGCGGCGTCATCCGCGCGGCGGGCCACATGGAACGAGAGTATCTGCAGCTCGACGGCCAAATCCACTTTGCGGACCTCGATGTGAGCAGGAACCTGCAGCACG
Organism: Amycolatopsis sp. NPDC114478; assembly: GCF_055633805.1. Classification (NCBI taxonomy): domain Bacteria; kingdom Bacillati; phylum Actinomycetota; class Actinomycetes; order Pseudonocardiales; family Pseudonocardiaceae; genus Amycolatopsis; species Amycolatopsis sp. NPDC114478. Next base: position 440,137 of record NZ_JBVKDO010000003.1, read on the forward strand.
ACCGGGGCGAAGTTGAGGATGCACTGGACACCGCCCGCGACCAGGCGGTCACACACCGATTGCGCGGCGGTCGGCGGCGTGGCGATCACGCCGATGGAGATGCCGCGCTCGGCGCAGATCCGCGGGATGTCGTCCATGTGCGACACCGGGAGGCCGCCGACGGGCACGCCGATCAGGTCCGCGTCCAGGTCGAACAGGGCCTCGACCGGGAAACCGCGCCCCGGGAAGCCGCCGTAGTTGGCCAGCGCGTGGCCCAGGTTGCCGATCCCGACCACGGCCACCTTGTGCTGCCGGGTCAGGCCCAGGATGCGTTCGATCTGGCTGACCAGGACGCTGACCTCGTAGCCGACGCCCCGGGTGCCGTAGGAACCCAGGTACGAGAGGTCTTTGCGCAATTTCGCGGAATTGACTCCAGCCGCCTGCGAGAGTTCTTCACTCGAAACGGTCGTCGCGCCCTGTTCCGACATTCCGGACAACACGCGGAGGTAGACGGCGAGGCGGGCGACCGCGGCTTCCGGAATCGACTTCGCCCGGACGGCCTCGGGGGCATCGCCGTTGCGCCCGGCGGGCACCGCCGGGATCTCGGCGGTGGGGGCGTTGTCGGCGTCCGGGGTGGCTTGCCGGCGGGGCCGTCGCGGCGCCCGGCCCGGGGAGTCCGCCGCGTCGCGCCTCCCCCGCTGTGTCACCACGCCGTCGTCTCCTGCCCGCTGTTCGAAATGAAGCTGTGCACCCGGCGGCCATCGCCACGGCCGTTCCGAACTGTGTCTTGACCCAGGGCACGGGGTCCGGTTCGATGCGGACCGCCCGGGGGCGATGGTCCTACGGTAGACCACTTGTGAACGCGCGCACAAAGTCACTGGTCGGAGGCGGTTCCCGGCGCCCGGGACGGGGCCCGCGATCATGACACCGCGTCAGAATCCTTGCCGGACAACGCACTTCGGGCGGCCACCTCGCGTCGAGGCGTCCGGCCGCGGATCTTCACCGCGCGGCGAACGGGCCGTCGGAGGCGGTGAACGGCTCCGCCGCGCCGGTCGCGGTCAGCTCGCGTCGAGGCTCACCGAGTGCCAGCCGGTCGCGCCGTCCGGGACGGGGTCGGCGCGGTTCTCCGTCTGCGTGTAGCCGTCCTGGTCGGTCGCCCGGACGGCCGCCTGGTGCGTCCCCTTCGGCACGTCCAGCTCGATCCACCACATGCGCCAGGTGTCCTTGCTCACCTCGGCCGACAGCACCGCCGGCTGCCACGGGCCCTGGTCCAGCCGGACCTCGACCTTCGCGATGCCGGTGTGCTGCGCCCACGCCGTGCCGGCCAGCCGGACCTTGCCCGCCGGAACGCGCGCGAAGCCGCTCGGGGTGTCGATCCGGGACTCCGTCTTGATCGGCCCCTGCTCGGCCCAGCCACGGCTGAGCCAGTACGCCTGCCGGTCATCCCACTTCGCGAACTCCAGCGACTGGACCCACTTCGTCGCGGACACGTACCCGTACAACCCGGGGATCACGATCCGCGCGGGGAAGCCGTGCTCGATGGGCAGTGGCTCGCCGTTCATCCCGATCGCCAGCATCGCGCCGCGCTGCGGGTCGAGCGCGACGTTCGCCGGCGTGCCGCACGTCCAGCCGTCGACGCTGGTGGCGAACATCTGCTCGGCGCCGGGGTGCACGCCCGCCTCGTCGAGCAGGTCGACGAGGTCGACGCCGAGCCAGGTGGCGTTCGAGATCAGCGGGCCGCCGACCTCGTTGGACACGCACGTCAGCGTGACGCGTCGCTCGACCAGCGGCCGGTTGCGGATGTCGGCGTAGGAGAAGGTCACCTCGCGGTCGACCATCCCGTGGATCTTCAGGCTCCAGTCCTCGGTCCGGATCTGCGGGACGACCAGCGCGGTGTCGATGCGGTAGAAGTCGCCGTTCGGCGTGATGAACGGCGGGGAGCCGAGCTTCGCGAAGTCGGCGTCCGCGGGCAGCGGCGGCGCGGTCCGGGCGGGGGCGAGCGGCCCGACGGCGGCCCGGGAGTCCTCGGCGTTCTTGCTGGTCCCGGCCACCTGCCCGACGACAGCGGCGACGCCCGAACCGGCCACGACCCCGACGCCGGCCCGGAGGAACTTGCGGCGGTCGAACCCGCGGTCGTGCACGACGTCCACGGGCAGCGCGAGCCGGTGCAGCCCGGTGAACACGGCGAGCCCGGCGACGAGCGCGGCCACCGGCGCGAGCAGCGAGACCTGCCCGAGGTCGCTGCGCGCGTACACGGCGGCGACGCCGGCGGCGCCGAGCAGGAAGACCAGGATCTGCCCGGCGCGGGGCGTCCGGCGCGAGAGCTGGCCGGCCAGCAGCGCGAGCAGCACGAGCACGACGGCCAGCCCGATCTTGAGGACCGGCTTGTCCCAGGTGCCCAGCGTCCGCTCGGCCCACTTCACGATCGCGGTCGGGCTGTGGTCGATGACGTAGTTGGCGACCGCGATGAACGGCGAAGCGGTGTACCCGACGAAGCCGGCGACGAGGTGCCCGACGCCGAGGGCGGCCGCCAGCGCGAGCAGCCCGATGAGGGTCGCGACGGGCAGCGAAAGCCGCCGGGGCGCTTCGGGCGGCGCTTCCTGCAGAGTGCTCACGCCTCCATCTTCGGAGCACTCGCTCCGGATGGCTGCCCGATGTGGCTTACGGACGTGTTACGGCTTCAGGCGAGGGCCTTCCGCAGCCGGTCCTCCTCGACGCGCCAGTACCCGTGCTCGGCGCCGTCGACCAGGATCACCGGGACGCGGTCGCCGTACTCCGCGCGCCACTCCGGGTCCGTGTCGACGTCCTCCGCGCGCCAGGGGACCCCCAGCTCGCCGCAGATGCGGGCGACCTCCGCCTCCGCGACCTCGCAGAGGTGGCAGCCGTCGCGGCCCATGACCGTCACTTCGTGCGCCATGCCGTCCTTACTACCGCAACCGCATCCGGCGCAGCTTGCCGGTCGCCGAATGCGGCAGCGACTCGGCGAACTCGACCGCGTGCGGCACCTTGTACCCCGCGAGGTGGGCCGCGCAGTGGTCGACGACCTGCTGCTCCGACAGCGACGCCCCGGCCACCGGCACCACGAACGCCTTGACCGCTTCGCCGCTTCGCTCGTCCACGACCCCGACGACCGCGGCCTCCGCCACCTCGGGCAGCTGCCCGATGACCTCCTCGACCTCGCGCGGGAAGACGTTGAAGCCGTTGACGATGATCAGGTCGTTGGCCCGGTCGACCAGGTGCAGGTCGCCGTCGACGTCGAGGTAGCCGACGTCGCCGGTGCGGAACCAGCCCTCGGCGTCCGGCCCGTGCCCGCCGTCGGGCCAGTAGCCGGAGAACAGGTTGGCGCCGCGGATCGACACCAGCCCGGTCTCGCCCTCGGCCTCGAAGACGTCGTCGACGTCGTCCGGGTCGAGCGGCACGGCCTGGTCGGTGCCGTCGCTGTCGACCAGCCGCAGCTCGACCCCGGGCAGCGGCCGCCCGACCGACCCGGGCTTCGGGTAGCCGGTGACCAGCGTCGACGTCACCACCGGCGCGCACTCGGTCAGCCCGTAGCCCTCGAAGACGTCGAGGCCGGTGGCCTCGCGGATCGCGCCGAGCACCTTCGGGTGCAGCGGCGCGGCACCCGACGTCATCCGCCGGACCGTGGTCAGCTTCCCGCGCAGCTCGTCGGTGCCGAGCGCGGCGAACTCGGTGTACATCGTCGGGACGCCGGTGATCGTCGTGACGCCGTGCTCGGCGCAGTCGTCCAGCGTGCGCTGGGCTTCGAAGCGCTCCGACAGCACCGCGGTCGCGCCGACGGCGACCGCGTGCAGCAGGCCGGGGCCCAGGCCGTAGACGTGGAAGAGCGGAATGGTGATCAGCACGCGGTCGTCGTGCTCCAGCGCGCCTTCGACCTGGCCGATCTGCGCCAGGTTCGCCAGCAGCGCGCGGTGCGACAGCATCACGCCGCGCGGCGGGCCGGTGGTGCCCGAGGTGTAGGAGACGACGGCGATGTCCTCCCCGGCCCGGCCCGCATCGACGGATTCGACTGCTCCATCCGGGTCGGATTCCGGAGTGAGACCGGTCACGACGTCCGGCAGCTCGGCGTCGGCGTCGCGGCTGATGACAACCTTGGCACCGCTGTGCGCGAGGAGCTTCTCGAGCTCGGGTCCCGGCGCCTGCGGCGACATCGGCACGACGATCGCCCCGGCGCGCAGCGCGCCGAAGAACGCGACCACGAAGTCCACCGAGGTCGGCAGCCGCAGCGCGACCCGGTCGCCGGGCTCGACGCCGGCGCCCGCGAGCCGCCCGGCCTGCGCCTGAACGGCCGCCTCGACCTGGCGGTACGTCAGGCCGTGCCCGGTGCCGGTTTCCTGGACGCCCGCGTGGTCCGGCCACGTCGCCGCGGCCCGCGTGAGCAGCCCGCCGACCCCCGACTGCGTCCCCTCTGGAGCACTCACCCGCGATCCACCTCTCCTCGCCCGGCCCAAACCGTTGCAAGTCTGTCATTCGGAGCGACGTCATGGGTGCTGACCGCGAGCGTCGCGTCTGCACAACCCCGGAGCCACTACCTACTTCGCGGTAACTACACGTATGCTGCACTGCGTCGTGGGGGTGGCGGTGATCACCACCACGACCGGAGAGAGGGAGTCGCCGTGACGAACTTGCTTGCCCACGAAGTCGTGGGGCACGCGAGCCGGCAGGCCCCTGCTCGCCGCAGTTCCGGGGGTACCGTGGCCCGCTGGGCCAGCTTCGCCGCCGGAGGTGCCGCCCGATGACCGTGCCGACCGCCGTGAGCCGCGGGCCTGTCTTCATGTTCGCCGAGCGCGTCTTCGGGCGCTCGGCGTCCGTGCCGCTGAGCAGGCAGGCGGCCGACGAAGAGCGCGCCGAGGCGGCCAAGGCCGAGGCCTGGGACCTGGTGCGCGCCGCGCAGGACGGCGACTCCTCCGCGTTCGGCCGGCTCTACGACCGCTACGTCGACGTCGTCTACCGGTACGTGCTCTTTCGCCTCGGCGACCGCGACCTCGCCGAGGACGTCACGAGCGAGACGTTCCTGCGCGCGCTGCGCCGGATCACGTCGGTGAGCTACCAGGGCCGTGACGTCGGCGCCTGGTTCGTCACCATCGCCCGCAACCTCGTGCTCGACCACGTGAAGTCGAGCCGGTTCCGCCTGGAGGTCGTCACCGACGAGGTGACCGAGCCGGGCTCGGCGCCGTTCAGCGTCGGCGCGAGCGTCCAGGTGGGTCCCGAGCAGGAGGCGATCAGCCGCGCGACCCGCACCGAGCTGCTCCGCTGCGTCGCCGAACTGGGCGATGACCAGCGGGAATGCATCATCCTGCGGTTCCTGCAGGGCCTGTCGGTGGCGGAGACGGCGCAGATCATGAACCGCAACGAGGGCGCGATCAAGGCGCTCCAGCACCGCGCGGTACGCCGTTTGGCACAACTCCTGCCCACCGGATTGCGCTGATCCCGCGAACTTTTCTGCCCGTCGACCGAAACCGGTAACCCTGACGGCTTCTTAATCGTTACTCCAGCGAGACCGGTGTCAGGACCGGTCACCGGCCCGAGATGGAGCAGCGCAGTGAGGTTTGCGCGTGAGCGAGCCGAGATCGATCGGTTCGCGCGTGCCCTGGAGCCGTCCCCGGTACGCCGGGACGGCGAGTTCGCCGACGAGCTGGCGCTCGTCGGTGCCTTGCGCGAGCTCGGTGCGGCCGGGGCCCCGGACCTGGAAACCCGGCAGCGGATCCGCGCGGAGATCGCGGGCCGCCTGGAGACGGCGGCGGCCACCCCGCGTCGGAGGTGGCGGCCGCGGACCGCCGACCTGGTGGCCGCCGCGCTCTTCCTCTTCCTCGTCCTCTCCGGGTTGACGCTGGTGCTCTCCCGCAACGCGCTGCCGGGCGACCCGCTCTACGGCGTCAAGCGCGCCGGGGAGTCGACGGCGCTGAGCCTGACCTTCGGCGACGAGGCCAAGGCCCGCAAGCACCTGGAGTTCGCGACCAACCGCGTCACCGAGCTGAGCGAGCTGGCCTCGGAAGGCGCGAGCGAAGCCGACTACCGCACGGCGTACGACGACTTCGCGGCCGACCTCAAGGCCGGGGTCGCCCAGATGGCGGCCGTGGCGACCAGCGACGGCGGCGGCGCGCAGGCGCTGTCCGACGTCCGGCTGTGGGCCCGCAACCAGCAAGGCCGGCTCGCGGCGCTCCCGGCCGGCTCGGCCCCGGTGTTCGGAGAGGTCCGCGACCTGCTCGGCAAGGTCCAGGAGCGCACGAGCGGCCTGGCCGCGCGGCTGAACTGCTACCGCATCACCACCGGGACGTCGGACGACCTGGGCCTGATCCCGGCGACCGGCGAGTGCACGCAGCGGCCGGCGCCGTCCTCGGGCGGCGAGCCGACGTCGGCCTCGCCCCAGTCGTCGGCCGAGAGCACCGCGCCGGTGCCGACGGGCACGCAGCTGCCGCCGTCGAACGCCGCGTCGACGCCGGGCCTGCCCGCGCCGACCGGCGGGGTCACGCCGCCGCCCGTGTACGGCCAGGTGCCGACGACGACCCCGCCGCGGCCCCCGGTGACCTCGACCACGCCCCCGCCTCCGCTCATTTCGGTCCCGCCGCTGCTCCCGGGCCTGCCGCCGATCGTGATCGGCTGAGGTCCGGGCCACACCTGCGACGGCACCGTGGGCGGCTCGCTACGCTGTGCGAAGGAGACGTGGAGGCGGTGTACGTGTCAGCTTGGCGTGGCAAGGACAAGAGTCAGGAGCTCGAACGGCTTGCCGCGCTGGCCGGCGAGGCGTCGGCCGAGGCCGCCCACGCCCGCGTGGTCGCCGAACCCCCCGCCCCGCCCGCACCGCCGGACCTCACCGCGGCCGCGTTCTTCGACGTCGACAACACGATGATGATGGGCGCGTCGATCTTCTACTTCGCGCGCGGGCTGGCGGCGCGCAAGTTCTTCACGTCGTCGGACCTGGCCGGATTCGTCTGGGGCCAGATCAAGTTCCGCCTCGGCGGCCGCGAGAACAAAGAGGACATCAAGACCCACCGCGAGCGCGCACTGTCCTTTGTGGCCGGACGCACGGTGGCCGAGCTGACGTCGATCAGCGAAGAGATCTACGACGAGCTGATGGCGGACAAGATCTGGTCCGGCACGCGCGCGCTGGCCCAGATGCACCTGGACGCGGGCCAGCGCGTCTGGCTGGTGACGGCGACCCCGATCGAGCTGGCGGCGATCATCTCCCGCCGGCTGGGCCTGACCGGCGCGCTCGGCACGGTGGCCGAGACCCGCGACGGTGTGTACACGGGCCGCCTGGTGGGCGACCTGCTCCACGGTCGCGCGAAGGCGCACGCGGTGCGGGCCCTGGCGTCCCGCGAGGGCCTGAACCTCAAGCGCTGCACGGCGTACTCGGACTCGGCCAACGACATCCCGATGCTGTCCGCGGTGGGCACGGCGGTGGCGGTCAACCCGGACGGCGGCCTGCGCGACGTCGCCCGGGCGCGCGGCTGGGAGATCCGCGACTTCCGGACGGGCCGGAAGGCCGCGAAGATCGGCGTGCCGTCTGTGCTGGGCGCGGGCGCGCTGGCCGGCGCCGTGGCGGCGGGCATGGCCTACCGCCGCCGCTGAGGCGTCCGCCCGTCAACCGCGGAAGACCGACTTCCGCTGCGAAAGCCGCTGGTAGAGCGTCTGCTGGATCGACTCCCGCACCTGGTCGGTCAGCTGGAACACCAGCATCGGGTCCTCGACCGCCTCCGGCTCGAACTCGTCGGTGCGGATCGGCGTCCCGAACTCGATGCTCCACTTCGTCGGCAGCGGGATCGCGCCCAGCAGGCCGAACATCGGGAAGAACGGCGTCACCGGGAAGTACGGCAGCCCGAGCATCCGCGCCAGGACCTTGATGTCGCCCAGCTTCGGGTAGATCTCCTCCGCGCCGATCACCGACACCGGGATGATCGGGACGCCCGCGCGCAGGGCCGCCGACACGAACCCGCCGCGGCCGAAGCGCTGCAGCTTGTAGCGGGACGAGAACGGCTTGCCGACGCCCTTGAACCCCTCGGGCCACACGCCGACCAGCTCGCCGCCGCGCAGGAGGCGTTCCGCGTCCGCGTTGCAGGCCAGCGTCTGGCCGGACTTGCGGGCGAACGACCCCACCAGCGGCACCTGGAACACCAGGTCCGCGCCGAGGCCGCGCAGGTGCCGGCCGCCGGTCTCGTCGTGGACGGCGACCGCCGTCATCAGCGAGTCGAGCGGCAACGTGCCGGAGTGGTTGGACACCAGGAGCGCGCCACCGGACGCCGGCAGGTTTTCGACGCCGTACGTGTCGACGCGGAACCACTTCTTGTAAAGCGCACGCAGCGGCGGCAGGAACACCGCGTCGGTCAGCTCGGCGTCGAAGCCGAACTCGTCGACGGTGTAGTCGCCGGTCAGCCGGTCGCGGATGAAGCCGAGCGCCGAGCGCGCGGCGTCGGACAGCGGCTCGGGCGTCTCTTCCCGCTCGGCGCCGGGGAAGGCGACGACCGGGGCGTCCACCCGCGCGGCTCCGCCGTCACGGAGGTCGCGTTCGGTTTCCGGCTTTTCCCGGCCCGGTCCGTGCAGGGGGATGACCTGCGCCTCGGCACCGCCCACCGTCTCCGCCTCGCTTCCGAAGTCGTCCAAGTCGTGCGGTCTGCTCATCGGCTCTGTCCCGTGGCTGCCGCCACGAGCACCTTTCCGGCCAAGCCCGCCAGCTTCCCGCCGTCGAGCACCGGCCTCAAGCCGCGTCCGGCGATGTAGTCGTCGAACGCCTCACGCGTCGTCCACCGCGGGGTGTAGCCGAACTCTTCCTTCAGCTTGGTGATGTCGACGACCCGGCCGAAGTTCAACAGCCGGACCTGGTCGGCCGAGAAGTCGACCACGCGCGCCCCGCGCAGAACCTTCCCGACCGACGGCACCACGCCCCGCGGCATCGGCAGCTCGACCCGGCCCGCTCGCCGGATCGCCTGCGAGAGCGTGAGTACCCCCTCCGAGCCCACGTTGAACACGCCGGGTTTGTCGGTCAGGGTCGCGCGTTCCAGCACGGACAGCGCGTCCGAGGAGTGCAGCAGCTGGATCCGGGCGTCGAAGCCGAAGACCGTCGGCACGACCGGCAGCGCGAAGTAGCGCGAAAGGACGGTGTCGGTCTCGGGGCCGATGATGTTGGCGAAGCGGAACAACGTCGTGGTGATGTCGGGCCGGCGCCGCACCAGGCCGCGCACGTAACCCTCCATTTCGACGGCGTCCTTCGCGTACCCGCTGGACGACGTCGGGATCAGCTCGGAGTCCTCGGTGAACACCGCCTGCGAGCGGGCGCCGGCGCCGTAGACCGCCGCCGTCGACTTGACCACCAGCTTCTTGACCAGCGGCGAGCGCTGGCACGCGGCGAGCAGCCGCATGGTGCCGATGACGTTGACTTCCTTGATCGCGCTGCGGCGGCCCGGCCCGGCGGGGTGCGCGGTGCAGGACGCGTGCACGACCGTGTCCACTTCGGCCGTGCTGATCACCTTGGCGATCAGCGGGTTCCGGATGTCCGCGCGGACGAACTCGGCGTGGCCCATGCGCTGCAGCACCGTCTTGTCCGGTGCCACCGTGTCGACGCCGATGACCCGCTCGAAGTCGGGGTTGTTGCCCAGCCGGGCGAGCAGTTTCCCGCCCAGTTCGCCGGCGACCCCGGTGACGAGCACGATGTTCGACGGCATGCGACTCCCTGCGGCGTAGGGCGTGGTGGGGGTGGACGATCACCCGGTGTGCGCGGGCCTGCACCCACTGGAAGCATCGCGCGGACGCCCTTGAGATGTTACCGCTCATCAGTGGTAGCTCCGGGGTGTCTTACGTGCTATTAACCGCCGTTCCCCGGAAAGCGACGAACGCCTCACTCGAACGGGGGGAACCGGCCCACCACATGGACGTGGCCCGTCCAGAGACTGGACGGGCCACGGCTGCGCACGGCTGGGTCTTACTTGCCGGCCTTGCGACGCTGCACTCGCGTGCGGCGAAGCAGCTTGCGGTGCTTCTTCTTCGACATGCGCTTGCGGCGCTTCTTGATCACAGAGCCCATGGGCGCTCCTTAGGTCGTCGTCGGTCACGCTGCCCGGCGCAGCGTCCAACGGGTGGAGCGCACAGGCACGAGCGGTTTTCCAGGTTACCCGGCACCCGGGGCGGGCCGGTCGGCGGGCACGTCGTAGGGCGACGTACCGCCGGCCGCGACGGGGATCAACCCACGTCGTAGTAAGCGCCCTGGAGGTACTCGTGCACTGCTTTTTCCGGCACCCGGAAGGACTTCCCGACCCTGACGGCGGGCAGCTCACCCGAGTGCACGAGACGGTAGACGGTCATCTTGGAGACCCGCATCAGCGTGGCCACCTCGGCGACCGTCAGGAACTGGACCTGCCCGACAGCCGGCAGATCCTCCTTCTTGTTCGGCGACATGTTTACCGCGTCCTTCGACACGTGTCGCGCCACGAGGCTTCCCCACCTGTGGTATCGACACGCACGTGCTCTATCGAGAGTAGCGGGACTGGTGGGACTAATGCGACGCCTGTCACCGAGATGGGCTCCTACCTGCGCTAACGCACAGCCACCCGCGCGTGCAAGACCGCAGGAATCGCCCATTACGGCGAATCCGGGCGGGCGGTCCCCGGCTCGAGGGGCAGCCGCAGCGCCCGGACGGTGAACGAAACGGCGTGGTACCACCCGCAGACGAGCAGCAGGTCGAGTACGCCGTCCTGGCCGACGGCGCCTTCCAGCGCCGCCCAGGTGCCGTCGGCGAGGTCGTAGGTGGCGTGGAGTTCGTCGACGGCTTCGAGGACCGCGCGGTCGCTCGCGTCCCAGCACTCGTCGGCCGGGCTGCCGACGGCGAGCGAACGGATTTGCGCCGCGTCGAGGCCGGCCTTCTCGGCGAAGGTGGCGATGTGGACGCCCCACTCGTAGCCGGCCCCGCAGAGTGCCGTCGTCCGATCGATGACCAGCTCACGCTGCCGGACGGTCAGCGCCGACTGCCGCGAGAAGTAGTACCGCCCCCAGTCCGCGACACCCCGGGCCAACTCGGGCCGGCGGGCCCAGACGCGGAAGAGCGCGATCGGCGGTCCGAGCCGGTCGAGTACGTCGGCCGTACCGCCGTCGAACGGCGGCTCGAGGGGCGCGATCCGCGGCTGCTTCGATTTCAGAGGCATACCCGGCACGCTAACATCGGCGCTTCGGAAAGGAAAGCAATGACGACGCCTCTACCCGGCCACCCGGTCCGCGGTTCGACGACGGGCCGCCCGATCATGGCCCTGCTCGACCTGCTCGGCCGGCGGTGGACGCTGCGGATCCTCTGGGAGCTGCGCGACTCGGCTCTGACGTTCCGCGCGCTCCAGCAGCGCTGCGACGGCGTCTCGTCAAGTGTGCTGGCCACGCGGCTGCGCGAACTGGGCGAGGCCGACCTGGTCGGGAACGCCGAGGGCTACTCGCTCACCGAGCAGGGCCGTTCGCTGTTCGGGACGCTGGTCCAGCTCGACGCCTGGGCGGCGGACTGGCGGCCGCGTCAGCCTTCGTGAGCCTTGCCCAGCTCGACCGACCGGTCCTTGGCCGCCTCGATGGCCGCCAGCATGGCCGCGCGGACGCCGTGCTTCTCCAGCTCGCGGATGGCGTTGATGGTCGTCCCGGCCGGCGACGTCACGGCCTCGCGCAGCAGCACCGGGTGCTCCTCGGACTCGGCGAGCATCTTCGCCGCCCCGACGGCCGACTGGATGATCAGCTGCCCGGCCAGCGCGCGCGGCAGGCCGAGCAGGATGCCGGCGTCGATCATGGCCTCGACCAGGTAGAAGAAGTACGCCGGCCCGGAGCCCGACAACGCCGTGACAGCGTCCTGCTGGGCCTCGGGCACCTCGACGACCTGGCCGACGTGCGAGAGCAGGTCGCGCACGACCGCGAGGTGCTCGGCGGTGGCGTGCCGCCCGGCGGAGATGGCGCTCATGGCCTCGTTGACCAGCATCGGCGTGTTCGGCATGACCCGGACGACCGGGACGCCCTCGGCGAGCCGGCGCTCGTACAGCGAGGTCGGCAGGCCCGCGCACAGCGAGACGACGAGCGAGCTCGGGCCGAGCAGCGGCGCCAGCTCGTCGAGCACGGGGTCGATGTCCTGCGGCTTCACGGCGACGACCAGGACATCGGCGTGCTTGGCGGCTTCCTCGACCTCGACCCCGCGGACGCCGTAGCGCGCGGTGAGCTCTTCGACGCGCGCCGGGTACCGCTCGGTGAAGAGCAGGTCGCCCGGCTCGTGGCCGCCGTGCAGCAGCCCCGAGAGCAACGCCTCGCCGATCTTTCCCGCACCCAGCACCGCGATGACCGTCATGGCGTAAAGCGTGCCAAACGCGCCTCAGGCGCCCGGTGCCGGGGCGAGCCCCAGCTGCCGGGCCTGGCACACCAGCCGCCCCTGGGAGTCCACCACCGTGGCGTCCGAGTCGAACCACGACTCGTGCACCGAGCGGGACTCCACCACCACCCGCAGCCAGCCCGGTGCCGGCCGGGTCCGCAGCAGCGCCGTCAGCTGGACCGTCGGCGCCCAGCCGATGCGGCCGAGGTTCATCACCACCGGCGGGTTCACGTCGGACGCCAGCAGCGTGAAGTACGGGTCGACCAGCCCGTGGCGCGGCCGCACCCACAGCCGCATCCGGGGCGGCTCGCCCGTGCGCCCGGCCAGGTACCCCGCCGTCGCCGGGTCGAGGCGGACCTCGCAGCCCTTGGCCAGGTTGAACGGGCCCTCCGTGCTCTCCGCCATCGCGAGCGCGCCCGGGGACGGCTCGGCGGGCATCGACGGCACGTCCGTCCACTCCGGCCGGCGCATCGGCAGCCGGCCGGTCGTCACGCGCGCCTCGACGCAGCTGCGGCCCCGCTGCTCCAGCCGGACCTCGACGACCGTCGCGCGCCGGCCGACCTTGCGGACGTCCGTGCGCAGCAGCACCGGGCCCAGCGCGGGCGCGTGCAGGAACTCCGCGCTGACCACCAGCGGCTCCGCGTGCGGCTCACCGCGCTCGTGGAGGGCGGCGATCGCCGCTTTGGCCAGCAGGGCCAGCAGGAAACCCCCGTGCGGGTGCGAGCCGATGGCCCACTCCGCACGCAGCACCGCGGTGAAGGTGCCGTCCCCCAGCGACCGCGCCGCACTCGCCGTCTCGAAGGACACGGCGGTGCCGTCCGTTCCGCTCACGAACGCGCCGTGCCAAGGGGCAAATCCGGGCAGGTGACGATCAGCGAGCGCGACGGTTTCACGGTCCGAACTTTACGTGTTCGGCCCGGGTAAATGGACCCGGGAGTAGTCGTGTCCGTGGTGAACGTGCGCAATTACTGCCCGAGGTGGAAACGCGCGAACAGCAATGCCTCCGCGAGATCACGGACCCGCTCGGCGCCGGTGGCGGCGTGCCGGGTGTTGATCTCCAGCACGATCTGCCCGGCGAAACCACTGCTGACCAGCTTCTCCAGCAGTTCGGTGCAGGGCTGGCCACCCCGCCCGGGCACCAGGTGTTCGTCCTTCGGGACGCCGGTGCCGTCCGCCAGATGGACGTGCGAGAGGCCTTCGCCCATCCGCTCGGCGAGCGCGAGGGCGTCCATCCGGGCTGCCGCTGTGTGGGACAGGTCGAGCGTGTAGTGCCGGAAACCGACGTCCGTCGGGTCGATCGACGGCCGGAACGCGGAGACGCGCGAATTCTTCGAACCGCCGGGCGGACGCACCTTGAACATGTTCTCGACGGCGATTTCGATCCCGCTGGAGTCCTCCAGCTCGTCGACGAGATCACCGAAGGCGTCGCCGTAGCGGCGTTGCCACCGGAACGGCGGGTGGACCACCACGGTCCGCGCGCCGAGCTCCTGCGCGGCCTCGACGGACATCCGCAGCCGCACGACCGGATCGGGCGACCAGATCCGCTGGGTGATCAGCAGCGACGGCGAGTGGATCGACAGCACGGGCACCCCGGTCCGGCGCGACCACCGGCGCAGGGCGCTGACGTCCTGGCTGACCGCGTCGGCCCAGACCATGACCTCGACGCCGTCGTAGCCGAGCTCGGCGGCGAGCTCGAAGGCGGTCCCGGCCTTGAGGGGCCACACGGACGCCGTGCTGAGCCCGACGGGGACCGGCTTCTCGTCTGTCACGCGCGCCATCCTGCCTCGTCACCGAGGGTGCGGAGCAGGGGCACGCGCGGAAGGGGACGCGGATCTCACCGCGTCCCCCGCGCGTCAGCGGCCGACGAGCAGCAGCGCCGCCGGCGAGACCGTCACGACCAGGCCGACCAGCACCGCCAGCACGGTCGTCTGCAGGTCTTCGGCGCGGCGGATCTTCCGCACGATCCAGACCAGCGCGACCACCACCAGCAACGCGGCCACCAGCGCGGCCGCCGGGATGTTCACCCACAGCCAGTTGAAGCCCAGCCACACGGCCGCGCCGCCGACGACGCCGAGCGCCAGCTGGCCGGCCAGGGCCAGCCACGCCTTGCCGGGCGAGGTCGCGGGCTCCGGCTCCGCGACCGGCTCCGGGACGTCGTCGTACTCGTCGTCCTCGTAGCCGTCGGCCTGCTCGTAGCCGTAGTCGTCCTGCTCGAAGTCCGGGCCGCCGTCGGGGTAGCCGTCGGCGAACTCGCGCTCGTAGGGCGCCAGGTCGTCCGGGATCGGCGCCCGCGACGCGCGGTCGCCGGGCGCGAACGGCATCGGCGGCGGGTAGGCGCCCGTCGGCGGGCCGGCGTCGTACGCGGCCTGGTAGCCGCTGCCCTCCGGCGCGAAGCCGTCCGGCTCGAAGTCGTCTTCGGGGTAGCCGTCGTCCGGGGTCTCGCCGGGCACCACCGGCATGACGCCGATCTCGGTGTCCTCCAGCTGCTCCTTCTGCCGGCGCTTGCGCCAGTTCGCGAGCCCACCCGGCGACGACGGCTCGTCGGGCTTCGCCGGCGGGGCCGGCGGCGGCTGCTGCTCGTGCCGGACCGCGTCGAACTGCTCGGTGTAGGCCTCCTGCTGCGGCTGCGGACGGCGCGCCGGGCCCCGGCGCGGGCGCCCGGGCGCGGCCGGCGGCGGCGGCGAGAAGGTCCCGCTGGCCATCGGGGGCGGCGGGACGTCGATGTCGGCGTCCGGGGTGCCGTTGAGGCCGTCGAGCCGGGCCGAGAGCGGACCGCCGGGCGGCGGCGTCGGCAGCTGCTGCGACGGCTGCGGCGGCGGGACCGGCAGCTGCTGCGACGGCGGCGCGGGACGGCGCCGGACCGGCGGGACGGCCCGGGTCTCCTCGGCCGCCGGCGGCGCCGGCAGCTGCTGGGACGGCTGCGGAGGCGGGGTGGGCAGCTGCTGCGACGGCTGCGGAGGCGGCGGCTGGCGCCGCGGCGCGCGCGGCGGCACGGGCAGCTGCGCCGACTCCTGCGGGCGCGAGAACTGCCCGGACTCCTGCGGCGGCCGGGTGAACTGGGTCGGCTCCTGCTGCGGCGGGCGCGCGTACTGGCCGGACTCGGCGCCGCCGGGCGCGGGCCGGGCCGGCGGAGGCGGCGGGACCGGCCGCGGCAGCGGCTGGGAGTCCTGCGGAACCGCGCGGGGCGCGGGCGGCGGCGCAGCGGGCGGCTCGGCGCGACGCCGTCCGGTGGGCCGGTTCGGCGGGGGCGGCGTGCCTTCCGACGCGACCCGGTCGATGATCGCCTGCGGGCCGGTGTCGCCGACGCCGGGACGGCGGTGCGAGCCGGTCGGCCCCGGGGCCTCCGGGGTAGCCGGCTCGTCGTCGTCATCGGCCGCGCGCCGGCGGCGACGGCGGTTGCCGTCGACCTGGGCACCGTGCTGGGCGAGCAGCTCGGCCACGGTCTTCTGCGGCTGGTCGCCTCCGGTCTGGTCCGTCATACCTGGTCGTCCCCCGCGCGCACCGAGTTGTCGCTGGTGGCACCTCGAGAGCGGGTTCCCGACGGCACCCCGGCGGCGCCGCGCGCGCTGTACGCCGACCTCTGCATGTCCGTCACCTCTCCACCGTGCCCGTTGTCCGTCCGGGAAGTCCAGCCGCGTGCTTTCACCGGTCCTCCTGTGCGCCGAAGCGCCCCACGAGGGCGGCTCCAGTCTCATCCGCGCCGTTCGAATGGTCCAGCCGCCGCAGGATCACACCCTCTCGCAGAGCCCACGGGCAGATCTCGAGTTCCGCCAAACCGAGTGCCCGCATGGTGGCCTGCGCGACGAGCGCGCCCGCCACCAGCTGGTGCGACCGGCTCGAGCTGACACCCTCGAGCTGGGCCAGATCGGCCGACGTCATCCGCGAGATGAAGGCCAGGAGCTGGCGCAACGCGGTATCCGTGAGCGTACGTCGCACGCGCGGGCCCGCCGCCGAGGGGGCGGCGCCGGTCAGCCGCGCGAGCGACCGGAACGTCTTCGACGTCGCGACGACGCGGTCGGGTTCACCCCATTTGGTGACCTTCCGCGCGAGCTCGGTGAGCTGGTCGTCCAGCCACGCCGACGTCGCGACGAGCTCCGAGCGCGACGGCGGGTCGTGCTTGAAGCGGGTGCGCGTGGTGCGGCCCGCGCCGAGGGGCAGCGATTCGGCCAGGACGGGCTCTTCGTCGCGGCCCATGGCGATCTCCAGCGAGCCGCCGCCGATGTCGAGCACGAGCAGCTGGCCGGCCGACCAGCCGTACCACCGCCGGACGGCGAGGAAGGTCAGCCGGGCCTCATCGGTCCCGGAGAGGACCTGCAGGTCGACGCCGGTCTTGTCGGCGACGCGGGCCAGGACCTTGGCGGAGTTCTTCGCTTCGCGGACGGCGGACGTGGCGAACGCCATGACTTCCTGGCAGCCGAGCCGCGCGGCGGCGTCCTTCGCGGATTCGACCGCGGTCACGAGGTCGTCGGCCCCGGCCTTGCTGAGCTCCCCACCGGGGGTGAGCTGCTCGGCCAGGCGCAGCACGGACTTTTCGGAATGCATCGGCGTCGGGTGGGCGCCACGGTGGGCGTCGACCACGAGCAGGTGGACGGTGTTGGAACCGACGTCGAGTACCCCTAGGCGCACGGGGGTCCAGGGTACCGGCCCCGGCGCCAGGTCTCGAACTTGTAACCGAAAACACTCGGTGCGGTACCGCCCCGGCGCGCCTCCACGCGGGAGCGGTACCGCCCAAACGGGACTTACGTCTCGAACTTGTAGCCCAGGCCGCGCACGGTCACCAGGTGCCGCGGCGAGCCCGGGTCCGGCTCGATCTTCGACCGAAGCCGCTTCACGTGGACGTCGAGCGTCTTCGTGTCGCCCACGTAGTCCGCGCCCCACACCCGGTCGATCAGCTGCCCGCGGGTCAGCACCCGGCCGACGTTGCGCAGCAGGTATTCGAGCAGGTCGAACTCCTTGAGCGGCAGCGACACCTCGGCGCCGTCCACGGTCACCACGTGCCGCTCGACGTCCATCCGGACCGGGCCCGCCGACAGCACCAGCGGGGCCAGCTCGCCGTCCGTGCCCGGCTCGCCGCCGCGGCGCAGCACCGCCCGGACGCGCGCGATCAGCTCACGCGCCGAGTACGGCTTCGTCACGTAGTCGTCCGCGCCGAGCTCCAGGCCGACGACCTTGTCGATCTCGCTGTCGCGCGCCGTCACCATGATCACCGGCACGGCCGAGCGCTGGCGCAGCTGCTTGCAGACGTCGGTGCCGCTCATCCCGGGCAGCATCAGGTCGAGCAGCACGATGTCGGCGCCGTTGCGGTCGAACTCCTCCAGCGCGGCCTGGCCCGTCCCGGCGACGGCCGCGGTGAACCCTTCCTTGCGCAGCAGGAAGGCGAGGGGGTCGGCGAACGACTCCTCGTCCTCGACGATGAGAACCCTGGTCACAGGTTTCCTCCATGATCTGGGCTGTCCTGCCCGGTAACCACGAGCCTCGGGGTGCGCTCGGGGGTCTTCTCCTGCCGAGGTGCCGGCGAGGTCTTGGCGGCCCGCGCCGGCTCGGCGGCCGGCTCGGGGCGGACGTGCGCGGGGATGCGCAGCGTGAACGTCGAGCCGGTGCCCGGCCGGCTCCACAGCCCGACCGAGCCGCCGTGGTTGGCCGCGACGTGCTTGACGATCGCCAGGCCCAGCCCGGTGCCGCCGGTGGCGCGCGAGCGGGCCTTGTCGGCGCGGTAGAAGCGCTCGAACACGCGCTGCTGCTCGTCCTCGGCGATGCCGATGCCGCGGTCGGTGACGGCGATCTCGACCATCCCGTCGGCGAGCCGCCGGCTGATCGAGACCGGGCTGCCGGCCGGCGAGTACGCGACGGCGTTCTCCAGCAGGTTCGACAGCGCGGTGACCAGCAGCGTCCGGTCGCCTTCGATGAGCAGGCCGCTGGGGGTGTCGGTGGTGATCCGGATGTCGGCCGACTCGGCCGAGAGCGTCGTCCGGCCGAGCGCCTCGCGGACGACCGCGTCGACCTCGACGACGTTGAGGTCCGGCAGCCGCTCGGCGCCCTGCAGCCGGGAAAGCGCGATCAGCTCGGTGACGAGCTGGCCCAGGCGGGTGGACTCGCGCAGGATCTTGCCGCCGAAGCGGCGGACCTCCTCGACGTCCTCGGCGGCGTCGAGCACGGCCTCGGTGAGCAGCGCGATTGCGCCGACCGGGGTCTTGAGCTCGTGGCTGACGTTGGCGACGAAGTCGCGGCGGACGGCCTCCAGCCGGATGGCCTCGGAGTGGTCGACGGCCTCGACGACGGTGAAGCCGTCGCCGAGCGGCCGGACCTGGCCGAGCACCGCCTCGGGCTGGCGGCCGCGCGCTTCGATGGGCGAAAGGTCGATCTCCATCGGCTCGTCGGTCTCGACGACCTGCTCGGCGGCCCGGCGGGCCCGCGGGTCGGCCTGGTTCACCCGCACCAGGCCCAGCTCGTAAGCACGCGGGTTGTGCAGCACCATGTCGCCGAACTTGTTGAGGACGACGACGCCGTTGTGGGACGACCGGACCAGCCGTTCGAGGAGCTCCGCGACGGTCGGGCCCGGCGGCCGGGCCTCTTCGCGGCGGCTTCGCGCCCGGGCGAGGAGGTAGCCGACCACCGCACCGGCCACCAGTGCCCCGATGGCCAGTGCGAGGGAAACAGGCGTGGTCACAGGCCGATCGTAAGCTGAGAAGTGGCCCTTCGGCCTAGCGTTGTCCGCCTAGTCGTGAGCACCGCGACACCTGGCGATGACATGTTCGCCGGTGCTTCAGCCCGCGTTCACCCGATCGATTCCCCGGCGAGACATTCCGGGTGAATCACCCGGCGGTGTCAAGGGTCTTCAGATCGTCGTCGGTGAGCTCGAGGGCGGCCGCGGCGACGTTCTGCTCGAGGTGCGCGACGTCACCGGTGCCCGGGATGGCGAGCACGTGCGGTCCTTGGTGGAGGGTCCACGCGAGCCGCACCTGGGCCGGGGTGGCGTCGTGGCGGCGCGCGACCTCGGCGACGCGCGCGTCCTCGCCCTGGCCGCTGGCGACGGCGAAGAACGGCACGAAGGCGATCCCGTGCTCGGCGCACATCCGGACGATCTCGTCGTCCTCGCGGCGAGCGGTGAGGCCGTACTGGTTCTGGACGCAGACGACCGGCGCGATCGCGAGGGCCTCGGTGAGGTGCGCCGGGCCGATGTTGGAGATGCCCAGCTCGCGGATGAGGCCGTGCTCCCGCAGCTCGGCGAGGGCCCCGAAGCCATCGGCGAGCGAGCCTTCGCCGCGGTCGAGGCCCGCGCCGATCCGGTAGTTGACGACGTCGAGGTGCTCGACGCCCAGCTGCCGCAGGTTCTCCTCGACCTGGGCGCGCAGCTGGTCCGGCCGGGCGAAGTAGAAGGTGCCTTCGAAGTCGCGGCCGGCGCCGATCTTGGTGGTGATCACCAGGTCGTCGTAGGGCGCCAGGGCGGTGTTGATCAGCTCGTTCGCCGAGCGCGGGCCGGCGAAGTAGAAGGCGGCCGTGTCGATGTGGTTGACGCCCAGTTCGACAGCGCGGCGGAGCACGGCCAGCGACGTCCCGCGGTCGCGGATGCCACCGTCCGAAGTGGACATCAGGCGCATCGCGCCGAAGCCGAGCCGGTTGACTTCGAAGGAGCCGAGCTGCCAGGTGCCCGCCGCGGCGGCGGGGAGGGTGGTGTTCGTGGTCATGGCTCCAGCCTTCCGACCTGGCCCGGAAGCCGCCGGGAATGGCACTTTGCTGCCAAACTGGAATACGTGGAGAGAGTCAGCGACGTCGTCGTGGTGCGCGGTGAGGCCGAGCTGTTCGAACGGACGGCCCACCTGTTCGCGACCGCGACAGAGGTCTCGTGCGCGGCCCGCGACCTGCACACCTGGTCGGTGGCGCACCCGACCGCGCCCGAGCGCGAGCAGGCCGTGCGCACGACGTCGGTGCGCAAGATGTACCTGCCCGGCGTCCTGTTCGACCCGGCGCTGGCCGAGCACCTGCGGTTCATGGCCACGCACGGCGCGCGCATCCGCATCACCGAGCGCGAGGTCAACGAGACGATCCTGCTGGACCGCCGGATCGCGATCGTGGCCGGCGACCACGTCGGCGGCGTCCGCAGCTACACCGTCGTCAGCAGCCCGGAGCTGGTCCAGGGCATCCAGTCGCTGTTCGAGGCCGCCTGGGCCGGCGGCACCGACCTCGAGTCCTACCAGGCCCGCTTCACCGAGCTGGGCGCGCGGGAGATCCTCGAGCAGCTGGCGTCCGGCTGCAAGGACGAGACGGCGGCCCGCGCGCTCGGCGTCGGCCTGCGGACCTACCGGCGGCGGGTGGCGGAGCTGATGGAGGTCCTCGGCGCGTCGTCGCGGTTCCAGGCCGGGGCGCGGGCGCGCGAGGCCGGGCTGCTGTGAAGCGAGCGCTGCTGGCGCTGGTCCTGACGACCTCGGCGTGCACGTCGGCGATCTCCGGCACGGCCACGCCGCTCACCGGCAACCTCGCGCTGGTCGACGCGCGCGGGACGGGCGCGGCCCTCGACGCGGTGAAGACGGCGGCCCAGGCGGTGTTCAGCTACGACTCGACGAACCCGGCGGCGTTCGACCAGGCCGTCGCGGCGAACGTCACCGGGGCTGCGAAGGACCAGCTCACGAAGCTGTTCGACACGATCAGGAAGAGCCCGCAGCCGGTCCACCTGACCACGCGGGTGGTGCGCAGCGCCGCGCTCGAGCTGACCGGCGGCCGGCTCCGGGAGCTGGCGGTGCTGGAGCAGGTCAACGGGACTTCGAAGGGCCTGGCGACGGTCGCGTTCACCGCGCTCGAATCCGCGGGGCGCTGGCGGATCTCGGACACCGCGCTGAACCCGGCGCAGCCGCCACCCGCACCGCACCCGGACGACGGCAGCCTCGCCGGCCTGCGCGATTCGGCGCTGGCCGGGGCCCGCTCGGCCGCCGCGGCGCTGCTGACGACCGACAGCGCCGACCCGGAAGGCTCGTACGCGCGGGCCGAAGCGGTGGTCACCGAGCCGTTGCTGACCGACTACCGCACGAAGAAGGCCACCTACGTCGACGCGATCCGCAAGAGCGGCACGAAGGTGGCGCTCGGGCCGGACCCGCTGGCCGGCGTCACCGCGCTCACGGGCGGAACGGCGACGGTGCTGTTCTTCACGACGCTGAAGGTGACGGGCCCCACCGGCACCGCCGACCGCCCGTTCACCACGGAACTCGACATGACCCGCGTCGGCACCAGCTGGAAGGCGACCGCGGTCCGCACGGTCGCCGCGTCCTGAAAGCCGTGAAGGGCGCCCTCAAGGCCTTGAGGGCGCCCTTCGGCAAACGAGTCAGCGGCCCTGGTTGGCGACCGCGGCGGCGGCTTCCTTGGCGGCCTCGGGGTCGAGGTACTCGCCACCGGCCTTGACCGGCTTCAGGTCCGCGGTCAGGTCGTAGCGCAGCGGGATGCCGGTCGGGATGTTGAGGCCGGCGATGTCGGCGTCGGAGATCCCGTCGAGGTGCTTGACGAGCGCGCGCAGCGAGTTGCCGTGCGCGGCGACCAGCACGGTCTTGCCCGCGCGCAGGTCCGGCACGATCTCGGACTCCCAGTACGGCAGCAGCCGCTCGACAACGTCCTTGAGGCACTCGGTCAGCGGGGCCTTGTCGCCGAGGTTCGCGTAGCGGGGGTCGCCGGCCTGGCTCCACTTGTCGTCCGGGTCGATCGGCGGCGGCGGGGTGTCGTACGAGCGGCGCCAGAGCATGAACTGCTCCTCGCCGAACTCCTCGAGGGTCTGCTTCTTGTTCTTGCCCTGCAGCGCGCCGTAGTGGCGCTCGTTGAGGCGCCAGTCGCGCTTCACCGGGATCCAGTGCCGGTCGGCGGCGTCCAGCGCGATGTTCGCGGTGGAGATCGCGCGGCGCAGCAGCGAGGTGTGCACGACGTCCGGCAGCAGCCCGGCGTCGGCCAGCAGCTGCCCACCCTGGCGGGCTTCGCCTTCGCCCTGCTCCGACAGCGGCACGTCCACCCAGCCGGTGAACAGGTTTTCCGCGTTCCACGTGCTCTGCCCGTGCCGCAGCAGCACCAAAGTCCCAATCTCGGCCATGTGCTCAGCCTGCCATGACGGACCAGCCGACCGACTGGTGACCTCGCGTCCTACGCAGAGTGTGTTACTTCGGAGTAACACCTCACCCTTCGACAAGTCCGAGCGCCAACAACGCGCAAAATCCTCGCTTCAAACTGCACACCGTTATCCCTGTGACCGAAGTTCACTCGAACGGACTAGTGAGTAGTCTTGTGATTACAGGTCGGGATCTGACAGGTTTGCTTACGTCCCGAGCGGCCGGATTCCACGCACTCCCCGGCCGGTTTCGGGCTTCGACCGCGGCTCGTCTCCCCCCTGCCGAGCCGCGGCCCGCCGGCCCCGATGGCACCCCCCTCGTCACCGGGTCCTGATCGGCGGGAACTTCAGCGGGGCGGCTCGAGATCGCGACTCCCCCCTCCCTCGAGCCGTCCCGCCTGCCCCGCGCAGGTCTTGAACGAGTCATTCAGGCAGTCCCACCCCATCGGCCCCGCAGGGGCCCGCAGGGCCGCGCCTAGACCTCCCCCGCCCCTCGTCCGAGCCGCAGTCAGCGCCGGAGACCCGGGGTCAAGGGTGAGCGAAGCTCATCGCGAAGCGACGCCGAAGGCGCCCTTGAGGCCGGGTATCCGGTGTTGAACAATCGAAGACGAGGAGCGGAAGCACTGCTCAGCTCTCGACAACCTCCGGCTTGACCGACCGACGACGCCGGTTCACCCACCACCCAGCCCACGCCAGCGGCCCCACGATCAACAGGAACGGCGCAACGGCCCCCAGCACCGTCAGCAACCCACCCCCAAACGTCAAAAACGCGTCCCAGCCACCAGCCAGCCCCCCGAGGAACCCACTCCGGTCCTCCGACGGCGGAGCAGGCGCGGCGACACTGCGGATGCTCATCGACACCGTCGCCATCGCCACACTCCCGGCGAGCGAGTTCTGCTGCTGCTCCAACGACTCCAACGCCGACTCGCGGCTCGTCAGCTCGCTCTCGATCGACGTGATGTCCGACACCGAAGTCGCCTGCGAGAGCAGCGCGCGGATCCGCTCGACCGACTTGCGCTGCGTCGTCAGGCGAGCCTCGACGTCGACGACCTGCTCGGTCACGTCCTGCGTGTTCAGCTCCCGCTTGACCAGCGAGGTGCCCAGGTGCGACAGCTGGTCGAGCACCGGGTCCAGCCGCTCCGAGGGCACCGCCAGCGACAACGTCGCCGACTCGTCACCGGTGCTCTCCTGCCCGGTGTAGCCGCCCGCGCCCTGCGCGATCCCGCGGGCCTGCGCGACGACGTCGACGACCTTGGTCGCGGTCAGCTCCAGCCGGGCGCTGCGCGAAAGCTTGCGGTCGGTGGCGCCGGCCTGCGGTGGCGTCACCTTCGAGTCGGCCTTGCCCCCGGTTCCCTGCTGCGGCGCGGCCGGGACCTTCGCCACCCCACCGGCACTGTCCGCCGTGGACGATGCGCCGTTCTCCGACGCCGAGCACCCGGCCAGCGCGAAAACCACCGCCGCGCCCGCGAGCGCCGCTCTCCATCGAGTCCGCATCCTGCGTCTCCCTCCAGTTTCGGCTGGCGGTGAGACGGATGTCCGGTTCAGGGCCGTTGCACGGCCCGGGTCACGACTCGGTCAAGCCCGGTTCGCGCGGCTCCGCGAGGTGCTTGAACGCCTGCAGGTTGGCCAGCGACTCGCCGCGGGAGACGCGCCAGTCCCACTCGCGCTTGATCGACGTCGCGAAGCCGATCTCCAGCAGCGTGTTGAAGTCGCCGTCGGCGGCTTCCAGGACCTGGCCGAGCACCTTGTCCAGCTCGTCGGCGGACATCGTCTCCTTGCCGAACCGGCCGACCAGGTAGATGTCGCCGAGACTGTCCACTGTGTAGTGGACGCCGTAGAGCTTCGCGTTGCGCTGCAACAGGAACCGGTAAACGTCCTCATGGGACTCATCGGGACGGCGGCAGACGAAGGCCTCCACCGAAAACGCGTGGTCGCCGTCGACGAGCCACGCGTTCGTCTGCAGCTTCTTCGTGCCGGGCAGCGTGACGAAGTACTTGCCGGGACCGCGTTTGTCGTACTTGAGCTCGGCGGAGTCCAAAGTAGACTGAATCAGCTGGTCCAGGCTCACACCGCCACCTCCGCGCGCAGGTCCAGCGCGCGGGAGAACGCGCTCGTCGCCTGAGCATAGATGTCCAGCAGCGCGTCCGTCGTACGACGCCAGGAGAACCGCCGCGCGTGCACGACGGCGTTGGCACCGAGCTCGGCGCGCCGGTCCGGGCGCAGGGCGACGGCCGCCAGCGCGGCCGCCCACTCCTCGGCGCCGTGGCCGGGCACCAGCAGGCCGGACACGCCGTGCGGCACCGCGACCGGCAGCCCGCCGACCTCGGCCGCGACCACCGGCGTCCCGCAGGCCTGCGCTTCGAGCGCGACCAGGCCGAACGACTCGTTGTAGCTGGGCACCGCGACGACGTCGGCGGCGCGGAAGACCCGGGCGAGCGCTTCCCCGGGCTGCGGCGGCAGGAACCGCACCTGCGGTTCGATGCCCAGCGAAACCGCCAGCTCGCGCAGGGCCTGCGGCTGCTCCAGCCCGGTGCCCGACGGCCCGCCGACGACCAGCACGACCAGGCGCGGCGCCAGTTCGGGGCGCCGGCGCAGCAGGGCCGCGGCCGCGTGCAGCAGGACGTCCGGCGCCTTCAGCGGCTGGATCCGGCCGGCGAACGCCAGCACGACGTCGTCGGGAGCCAACCCCAGAGAGGAGCGCGCGTCATCCTTCGAGCCCGGTGTGAAGCGGTCAAGGTCGACGCCCGGCGGCACGGCGTGCACCGCGTCCGGCTCGGCGTCGTAGAGGTCGATGAGCTGTCGCGCCTCGACGGCGGTGTTGGCGACCAGCCGGTCGGCCTCGGCGACCACCTGCTCCTCGCCGATCACGCGCAGGCGCGGCTCCGGCTTGTCGCCCTCGGCGAGCGCGGCGTTCTTGACCTTCGCCAGGGTGTGCGCGGTGTGCACCAGCGGCACCGACCAGCGGTCGCGGGCGAGCCAGCCGACCTGGCCCGACAGCCAGTAGTGCGAGTGGATGAGGTCGTAGTACCCGGGTTCGTGGAACGCCTCGGTGCGCAGGACGCCGGAGGTGAACGCGCACAGCTGGGCGGGGAGCTCGTCGCGGCCCAGCGGCTCGAACGGCCCGGCCTGGACGTGCCGGACGGTCACGCCCGGCGCCAGCTCGGCCACCGGCGGCTGGTCGGACGCCGTCGCGCGGGTGAACACCTCGACCTCGACGCCGCGGCGGGCCATCTCGGTCGCCGTTTCGCTGATGTACACGTTCATCCCGCCGGCGTCGCCGGTGCCCGGCTGCTCCAGCGGCGAAGTGTGCACGGACAGCACCGCGATCCGGCGAGGGGCAGCGTCGAACCCCCGGATGGAGCTGGTCACCTGGTCACGTCTCCCGCGTTGCTTCAGCATTCCTCGGCGAACTGCCGCAGTGCCGCGTCGAACTCGTCCGCGGACTCGGCGAAGGGCGCATGGCCCCCGTCAAGGAACCAACGCCCGACAGCGCCCGGAATCTTCCCGAGGGCGTGCTCGGCCGTCGAGGGCTCGATCACCCGGTCGGCCGTCCCGTGCGCGACCAGGGTGGGCTTGTCCAGCCTGACCAGCACGTCTTCGCTGCCGATGTCCCGGCGGAACAACGCCGAACGGACCGCGGGCGGCACGCTCAAAGAAGCGCCGAGGAGGGCTTGGGCCTGGGTGCCGGGCACCGGCCGGGCGACCATCCCGCGGCTGAACGCGGTCAGGGCGGGGACCGCGATGTCCGGATCGTCCGAAAGCATCGCACGCATGTGCTCGCGCATCAGCGGGCCGACGCGCCCGCCCGGCCGGTCGCGGCCGATCTCGGTGATGGCGCCGACGAGCACGACCCCACGCAGCCGTGCGGTGCCGTGCACGCGGATGTGGTCGGCGAGCACGAGGCCGCCGTACGACCAGGCGACGACGATCGCGCCCGGCCCGGCGAAGTCGAGGACCGCGGCGAGGTCGTCGGCCCACACGACCGGGTCGTCGTAGCCGGACGCCGGGACGTCGGAGGCGCCGTGGCCGCGCAGGTCCATCGCGACCAGCCGGAACCGCTCGGTCAGCGCCGGGTCGGCGAGCTGGGCGGCCCAGCAGCCGGCCGACTGCGCCCAGCCGTGCACGAACACGATCGGCCTGCTGTTGCCGGTCCCTTCGACCCGCAGGCCGAGCCGGACCCCGCCGTGCCCGACGACTTCGGTGCGCACGGTCTACTTCGCTCCCAGCGACTTCCAGGCCGACCAGCTGTAGTTCCAGTCCTTGACGTCCGAGGCCATCGGCGGGGCCAGCTGGGAGCCGGTGATCTCGACCGGATCGCCGATCAGCGCGGAGTCGAAGAAGTCCTTCGCGTCGGCTTCCAGCAGGTTGACGCAGCCGTGGGAGTTGTTGTTCTTCCCGATGTTGGCCGCGTTGTCCTGGTTCTCGTGGATGTACTCGCCGTGGTTGGAGATCCGGCAGGCCCACTTCTTGTTGACGTTCGTGTAGCCGTAGCGGGCGTTGTCGAAGACGGCCGTCGGCTCCTTGCTCATGATGATGTAGGTGCCGTTGGGGGTGTTGCGGTCGACCTCGGCGTCCAGGCCGTTCGCGCAAGGGTAGCTCTTGTACTGCGACCCGCCCCGGTAGACGTGCATCTGGTGCTCGGGGGTGTTGACCTTGACCACCTGGTTGCGGCCGATCTTGAACTTCGTGGTGACGTCGGCCTTGCCGTACGCGCCGCCGCCCAGCTCGACGCCGTAGAGCTTCGCCTCGACGCTCACGGTGATGTTCTGCGGCCAGTACTCCTTCGGCCGGTAGTCGACCTGGCTGTCCGACAGCCAGCCCCAGGCGCCTTCGACCTCCTTGTCCGTCTTCACGGACAGGGCCTTCTCGACGGCCGCGCGGTCCTTGACCGGCGACTGGAACTTGACGCTGATCGGCATGGCCACGCCGACCTGCTGGTTGTCGGCCGGGTTGAGCGTGGCCCGGATCTGCTTCGCGGGGCTGATCGTGCTGAACGTGCCGGTGAGCTCGACCGGCCTGCCGTCGGTGCCGGTGGCCTTGGCCGCGTAGGTGTAGGTCTTGCCGTAGCCGAGCGGCTCGGAGCTGGTCCAGGTGAGCCCGTCCGGCGCGGTGTCGCCCTTGATGGCCTTGCCGCCGTCCGCGGTGACCTTGCACTCGGTGAGCTTGCCGTCGGCGACCTTGATGGTCACCGGCTTGAGGACGGAAGCGTCCTTCGCGTTCACCGCGGGCTCGGCCGTGATCTTTGCCACAGGCTGCGCGCCACCGCCGTCGGCGCCCGCCGCGCCGGTGGGCAGCGCGGTTCCGTCGTTCGTGCTCGAACACGCCGCGGCGACCAGGGCGGCCCCCGCCGCGAGTGCGGCCTTGAAGACCGTACGCCGTTCGATCACCGAAACCTCCTGAGTTTCCCCCGCCGACCTGCGAGCACACGCCCTTAGCGCTGGTGGCCCGCCCGACGTTACCTCCCGAAAGGTAAAGACCATCCGATCAGGTGGTTACGCCTTTGTCGACAAAGACGTCCTGTACACGTCCAGGTTGCCCGTTTCGGCTCAAATGACGCAGTTGATCAAGAGCGGTTCGGGGTGCAACCGGACGCCGAACCGCGCGAAAACGCCGTCGCGGACCTCGCGGGCCAGGGCCAGCAGGTCGTCCGTCGTGGCGTCGCCGCGGTTGGTGAGGGCGAGCGTGTGCTTCGTCGACAGCGAGACGCGGTTCCCCGGCCCGGGGTAACCCTTGGCGAAGCCGGCGCGTTCGATCAGCCAGGCCGCCGACAGCTTGACGCCGCCGTCGGCCGGGTACTGCGGCGCGTCGGTCCCGACGCTCTCGGCGATCCGGGCCAGGACCGCTTCGGCCTCGGCCGACGGGACGATCGGGTTGGTGAAGAAGGAGCCCGCGCTCCACGTGTCGTGGTCGTCCGGGTCGAGCACCATGCCCTTGCCGCGACGCAGCTTCAGCACCGCTTCGCGCGCTTCGGCCGCCGGGACGCGGGAGCCGATCTCGACGCCGAGCGTGCGCGCCAGCTCGGCGTAGCGGACGGGCGCGGAGAGGCCGTCTTCG
Organism: Amycolatopsis sp. NPDC114478; assembly: GCF_055633805.1. Taxonomy (NCBI): domain Bacteria; kingdom Bacillati; phylum Actinomycetota; class Actinomycetes; order Pseudonocardiales; family Pseudonocardiaceae; genus Amycolatopsis; species Amycolatopsis sp. NPDC114478. The sequence continues at coordinate 468,582 of NZ_JBVKDO010000003.1, forward strand.
CGGATCTCGAAGCGGACCGAGAGGACGACGCCGCTGTCGGTGCCCTTCAGGACGCTGGTGCGGTAGGCGAAGCCGAGTTCGTCGGCCTTGAGCGTGCGCACTTCGCGCGTCCGGCGGTCGTACAGCTCCAGCGAGACGATGGACTCGGCGACTTCGCAGCCGTACGCGCCGACGTTCTGGATCGGCGTCGCGCCGACGCTGCCCGGGATGCCGGAGAGGCATTCGAGCCCGCCCAGGCCCGCGTCGACCAGGCCGGCGACGAACGCGTCCCAGTTCTGGCCGGCCTCGACCTCCACGACGTCACCGTCACGCCGCCAGCCGGTGTTCGCCACCTCGACGAGCGTGCCGTCGAACCCCGCGTCCGCCACCACCAGGTTGGAGCCGCCGCCGAGCAGCAGCACCGGCTCGGCCGCCGCGTCGGCCTCACGCACCGCCGCGACGAGGTCTTCGCTGGTCGCGGCACTGACGAACCGGCGGGCGGGGCCGCCGAGGCGCAGCGTCGTGTACGCGGAGAGCTTCGGGAGGGCGGGAGTACGGGCGGTGTTCACGCGTCTGACGGTACTGTCCGGCTCATGGGATCCCGGATCGAGCACCGCGCTGAGTTCGCCGCCGACGTCCCCGCGACGTACGCGGCGGTCGCCGGTGAAGCCGCCCTGCGGGCTCGGCTCGAGCAGCTCGGCGGCCACGACGCGGCGCTGCTGTCGTACGAGGAGTCCGGCACGGACCTGCAGTACGAGCTGCGACAGGGGATCAGCGCGGACAAGCTGCCGTCGGCGGTGCGGACGCTGCACAAGGGCGACCTGCTGGTGACCCGCACGCAGACCTGGCGCGTGAGCAACGACGGCACCGGCCGGCAGGGCAACGCGACCGTCGAGGTCGGCGGCGTCCCCGGCGAGATCGCCGCGCGGACCGCGCTGCTGGCCGACGGCGACAAGACGGTGCTGCGGATCAGCGGCGAGGTGACGGTCCGGATCCCGCTGTTCGGCGGGAAGCTGGAGAGCGTGATCGCCGAGCAGGTCACGAAGCTGCTGGAACGCGAAGCCGAATTCACGGCGAAGTGGCTCACCGAAGCAAACTGAGCCCGGTCGGCGCGCCGACCCGCGGCACGACCAACCCGAACCGCCTCCGCCGGGTCGACCGGTGGATCACGTACTCCCCCGCGACGACCCGGTTGCTGCGCACGGCTTCCTCGCCGCTGGTCGTCGACCTCGGGTACGGCGCTTCCCCGGTGACGACGGTCGAGCTGGCTCGCTGGCTGCGGCGCGTCCGGCCGGACGTCCGGGTCCTCGGTCTGGAGCTGGATCCCGCGCGGGTCGCGGCCGCGTTGCCCGCCGCGTCGCCGCCCTTTTTGGACTTCCGCCGCGGCGGGTTCGAGCTGGCCGGGACGCGGCCGGTGCTGGTGCGGGCGTTCAACGTGCTGCGCCAGTACGCGGAGGACGAGGTCCCGGGCGCGTGGGCGCTGGTGCTGGACTCGATGGCGCCGGGCGGCCTGCTGGTCGAGGGCACGTGCGACGAGATCGGCCGGCTGTCGACGTGGGTGCTGGTGTCTTCCGCCGGCCCGGTGTCCTTGACGCTGTCCATGCGGCTGGCGGGGCTGGAAAAGCCGTCGACGATCGCCGAGCGGCTGCCGAAGGCGCTGATCCACCGGAACGTCCCGGGTGAGCGGATCCACGCGTTCCTGGCCGCGCTCGACACCTGCTGGGCGACGGCGGCGCCGCACCAGGCGTTCGGCGTCCGGTCCCGCTGGCTGGAGACGATCCGGTTGCTGGTGGCGCGCGGCTGGCCGGTGCCGGACCCGAGGATCCGCCCCGGCGCGCTGACCGTCCCGTGGTCCGCGGTCGCTCCCGCCTGAACGTTCACCGGTCCACCCCCGCTGCGTCACCCCGAAGTGACCTGCGGTGATCACCATTGAACCGTGGAACTCCTGGGGCACGTCACCGAGCTGCTGCGCGGCGCGCTCGGCTCGCCGTGGCTGTGGGTGCTCGTCTTCGCCGTGTCCGGGCTGGACGCGCTGCTGCCGTTCATGCCCAGCGAGACGACCGTCGTCACCGTCGCCGTCCTCCTCGGGCCCGATCCCGCGAACCTGGCGCTGCTCGCCGCGGTGGCCGGCGGGGGTGCGTGGGCGGGCGACTGCCTCGGGTACGCCGTCGGCCGGGTCGCCGGGCCGCGGGCCATCGCGCGGCTGCAGCGCGGAGCCGACGGGCACCGGCGCTACGAATGGGCCCGCGACCAGGTGCGGCGCAACGGCGGCCTGCTGATCATCGCCGCGCGGTACCTGCCCGGCGGACGCGTCGCCAGCGCGCTCGCGAACGGCAGCCTAGGCTACCCGCTGCGCCGGTTCGTCCCGCTCGACCTGGCCGGTGCGGCGATCTGGGCGGTGTACAGCGTGCTGATCGGCCTGGCCGGCGGCGCCGCGTTCGCGGACGAGCCGGTGAAGGGCCTGCTGCTGTCGTTCAGCCTGGGCCTGGGCCTGGTCTTCGCCATCGAAGCGGGGAGGCGGCTACGGTCGGCCCATGCTCGAAGCGATCGACGTCCACGCCGACGCGCTGAAGCGGGCGGCGCTGAAGGCGGGTCCGGCGGCCCCGGTGCCGAACTGTCCGAAGTGGACTGTCCATGACCTGGTGACGCACATCGCTTCCGTGCACTGCGCCGCGGTCGGCTTGGTCCTGGACCGGCCGTTGGCACCGTCGCCGCCACCGGAGTGGGCAGACGTGCTCGGGTGGTGGGATGGGCAGCGCCTTGCCCTGCGCGAAGCCCTGGTGCGAGACCCCGGATCGCCGTGGACCGGCCGATTGGCCCACGCCACGGCGATCCACCGCCTCGACGCCGAATCCGCCCTCGCCCGGCCCGTGCCGGCGCGCCTGTCCCCCGAGTTCGCCCAGGGGGCCGATGACCTGGTTTGCGCCGTCGTACTGCCGGGTTCGGCCGGGTGCGGCAGCGGGGACCGGCTCCCCGCCGTCTGACCGGCGCGGGGGAGAATGCCGTCGTGACCGCTCCCGAACGCCGCTACGTCATCACCTTCGGCTGCCCCGACCGCACCGGCATCATCGCCCGGATCTCCGGGTTCCTCGCCGAGCACGGCGGCTGGATCGTCGAAGCGGCCTACCACACCGATCCGGACACCGGCTGGTTCTTCACGCGCCAGGTCGTCCGGGCCGACTCGCTGCCGTTCGACGCCGACGAGCTGCGCGCCCGGTTCGCCGAGGTGGCCGCGGACCTCTCCGCGGAGTCGAACTGGCAGGTCAGCGACACCGGTGAGCGGCGCCGCGCGGTCGTGCTGGTGTCGAAGGCCGGGCACTGCCTGTACGACCTGCTCGGCCGCGTCGCGTCCGGCGAACTGGACGTCGACATCGCGGCGGTGATCGGCAACCACGAGTCCCTCGCGGACATCACCCGCGCGCACGGCATCCCGTTCCACCACGTGCCGTTCCCGGCCGGGGGCAAGGAAGAAGCGTTCGAGCACGTGCGGAAGCTGGTCGACGAGCACGAGCCGCACGCGGTGGTGCTGGCGCGGTTCATGCAGATCCTCCCGGCCGACCTGTGCCGCGAGTGGGCCGGCCGGGCGATCAACATCCACCACAGCTTCCTGCCGTCGTTCATCGGCGCGAAGCCGTACCACCAGGCTCACACGCGCGGGGTGAAGCTGGTCGGCGCGACCTGCCACTACGTGACGGCGGACCTCGACGCGGGCCCGATCATCGAGCAGGACGTCATCCGCGTCGACCACGGCGACTCGGTCGAGGACATGGTCCGCAAGGGCCGGGACATCGAAAAAGTCACCCTCGCTCGCGGCTTGCGCTGGCACCTGGAGAACCGGGTGCTGGTGCACGGCAACCGCACCGTGGTGTTCTGACGCGGTTGCCGTACCCCGGGAGTCAGGCCCCGATCGTCTTGGCGTCGATGACGAACCGGTAGCGGACGTCGGAGTTCTCGACGCGCTCGTAGGCCTCGTTGACCTTGTCGGCCGAGATCGTCTCGATCTCCGCGCCGATGCCGTGCTCGGCGCAGAAGTCCAGCATCTCCTGCGTCTCGGCGATGCCGCCGATCATCGAGCCGGCCAGCACCTTGTTGCCGCCCAGCAGCGAGAAGGCGTTGTAGGACAGCGGTTCGCCGGGCGCGCCGACGTTCACCATCGCGCCGCCGACCCGCAGCAGGCCGAGGTAGGCGTCCACTGGCAGCTTGGCCGACACAGTGTTGAGGATGATGTCGAACTTGCCCTTGAGCACGTCGAACGTCGACTCGTCACTGGTCGCGTAGTACTCGGTCGCGCCCAGCTTGAGCCCGTCCTCCTGCTTCTTCAGGCTCTGGCTCAGCACAGTCACCTCAGCGCCCATGGCGGCGGCGATCTTGACGGCCATGTGGCCGAGCCCGCCGAGGCCGATCACGGCGACCTTCTTGCCGGGGCCCGCGCCCCAGTGGTGCAGCGGCGAGTAGGTGGTGATGCCCGCGCACAGCAGCGGCGCGGCGACGTCGAGGTCGATGCCCTCCGGGATGCGGCAGACGAAGGCGTCCTTCACGACGATCTGGTTGCTGTAGCCGCCGTAGGTGTTCTCGCCGTCGAAGCCGACGCCGTTGTACGTCTGGACGTTGCCCTTGACGCAAAACTGCTCGGTGCCGGCCAGGCAGTACTCGCACTCGCCGCAGGAGTCGACCATGCAGCCGACGCCGACGCGGTCGCCGACCTGGTACTTCGTGACGTCCGAACCGACCGCGGCGACGACGCCGGCGATCTCGTGGCCCGGGACCATCGGGAAGATCGCCTGGCCCCAGTCCTCCTTGGCCTGGTGGAGGTCGCTGTGGCAGATACCGGCGTAGGCGATGTCGATCAGCACGTCGTCCGGACGCAGGTCACGGCGCTCGATCGTGGTCGGCGCCAGGGGCGCGCCCGGCGCCGGAACGGCGATGGCGTGCGTGGTGGTGCTCATGGAACCCTCCAACTTCAAGTACCGTTGCCTCGTAAGAGGCCTCTTACATGGTCTACGTAAGAGCCCTCTTACATATTTCGAACGAGAGATGTGATCCAGGTCATGGGCGGCAAGTACCACCACGGCGACCTCCGCGGCGAGCTCGTGCGCGTATCCCTGGACCTGATCGCGGAGCAGGGCCTCGCCGGCTTCTCGGTCGCGGAGGTGGCGCGGCGCGCGAAGGTCAGCCCCGGCGCGCCCTACCGGCACTTCCCCACCCGGGAGAGCCTGCTGGCCGAGGTCGCGGCGAACGTCGCCTGCCAGCTGGCCGAGCGCGTCGCTTCGGCGGCCGGCGAGCACGAAGACCCGGTGGACGCCCTGGCCGCGGCGGCGGGCGCGTACACGCGGTACCTGATCGAGCGCCGGGCCGGGATGAACATCATCTACGCCGAGGGCCTGCACGGCCCGGAGCACGTCGGGCTGCACGAGCAGACCCGGCGGCTGACGGACGAGTTCCTCATGCGCTGCCTGCTGGTCGCCCCGGACCCGGCGACGGCGCTGGAGCTGATGGAGCAGCTGTTCACCCAGGCCCACGGCTACGGCACGTTCCAGCTCGACGGCGTCTTCGTGAAGCACGGCTACTCGGTGGACTTGGTGGTGAAGAAGTCGTCGGAGGCCGCGCGGATCGCGATCGCGGGCCGCCGGATTGTCGGTGGTGCGCGCTAGCTTGGGCGCATGGGGATCATCGACTCACACGAGGCTTTGCGGGAGCTGATCGGCGACGCGAAGCCGACCACGCGGCAGAAGGTCATCGGCCACCTCGACGAGCACGCGCGGACCTTGATCGCGCACTCGCCGTTCGTGCTGCTGGCCACCTCGGCACCGGACGGAAGCTGCGACGTCTCACCGCGCGGCGACCCGGCGGGCTCGGTGCTGGTGCTCGACGACAAGACGCTGGTGCTGGCGGACCGGCCGGGCAACAAGCTGGTCGACAGCTTCCGCAACATCGTCGACAACCCGCACGCGGGCCTGCTGTTCCTGGTGCCGGGCATGAACGAGACGCTGCGGGTCAACGGCCGCGCCCAGCTGGTGTCGGACGCGCCGTACTTCGACGCGCTGGTGGTCCAGGGGAAGCGGCCGAAGCTCGCGGTGGTCGTCGAGGTCGAAGAGCTGTACATGCACTGCGCGAAGGCGTTCCTGCGGTCGTCACTGTGGGACCCGTCGACGTGGCCGGAGCGCGCGGAGCTGCCGACGATGGGCACGATCCTGCGTGACCAGATGTCCCTGCCGATGTCGGCGGAGGAACTCGACGCGGATCTCAACGAACGGGCGCTGACCCAGCAGTACTGATCCCCCGCGCTGCCGTCGGCCGCGAGCATCAGCACCCACGGGGGCGGCGCCGATCGCGATCGCGGCCCGCACCGCCGGTGGCGCCCGCGGCTCGGGCGCGCGGGGCCGATCGACCACCTTCCGTTCGTGCGGCCGGCGCATCGACCCCCAACGGCACCCGCGGTGTCTCCCGCGCTGCGAGCCGGCGGATCCGGTGCCGGGCCGCGGCGGGGTGATCAGGCGGATACTGAACCCATGCTGTGCGTCTTCGACGTCAACGAGACCCTGCTCGACCTGGCCGCGATGGACCCCGTGATCGGCGGCCGCGAGCTGCGGCGCGAGTGGTTCGGGCTGGCCATCCACACCGTCCTGACCGTGACGGCGACCGGCGGCTACCAGGACTTCGCGGGCATCGCGGGCGCGGCCGCCGTCGAGGCCGCCGCCCGGCGCGGCCACCAGGTGGACCTCGCCAAAGTCGCCGAGGGTCTGCGGTCGCTGCCCGCGCACCCGGACGTCGAACCCGGCCTGGCGAAGCTGCGCGAAAACGGCCACACCCTCGTCGCGCTGACGAACTCGCCGCTCGCCACCGCCGAGGCGCAGCTGCAGAACGCCGGGCTGGCGCCGCTGCTCGACAGGATCTTCTCCGCCGAGCAGGTCGGCCGGCTCAAGCCCGCGCCCGAGCCGTACCACCAGGTCCTGGCCGCCTACCCCGGCGAACGGGCGGTGATGGTCGCGGCGCACGACTGGGACATCGCGGGCGCCCAGGCGGCGGGCCTCGAGACGGCGTTGCTCACCCGTCCCGGCGTCCACCCGCTGCCCGGATCACCCGCGCCCACCTACACCGCGTCGACCCTGCCGGAGCTGGCCGAACTGCTCTAGTCGGCGATGCGGACCAGCATCTTGCCGGTGTTGGCCCCGGAAAGCAGGCCGAGGAAGGCGTCCGGCGCGTTGCGGATGCCGTCGACGAACGTCTCCGAGTACTTGATCTGACCCGACTGCACCAGCGGCGCGACCTCGCTGACGAACTGCTGCTGCAGGTGCCAGTGGTCGATCACCAGCAGGCCGCGGATGGTGAGCCGCTTGGCGATGATCTGCGAGAGGTTGCGCGGCGCCGGGGTCGCCTCGGTGGCGTTGTACTGCGAGATCATGCCGCAGACGGCGATCCGGCCGTGCAGGTTGATCGCGTCGATCGCGGCTTCAAGGTGCTCGCCGCCGACGTTGTCGAAGTAGACGTCGATGCCCTCCGGCGCCGCTTCGTGCAGCTGCGCGGCGACCGGGCCGTCCTTGTAGTTGAAGGCGGCGTCGAAGCCGAGGTCCTCGACGAGGTGCCGGACCTTCTCCGCGGAACCCGCCGAGCCGATGACGCGCTTGGCGCCCTTCAGCTTCGCGAGCTGCCCGACGAGCGAGCCGACCGCGCCGGCCGCGCCCGAGACGAACACCGTGTCGCCCGGCTTGAACTCCGCCGACTCCAGCAGGCCCGCGTACGCGGTCAGGCCCGGCATGCCGAGCACACCGAGGTAGGTCGAGAGCGGGGCCGCCGACGCGTCCACCTTGACGAACCGCTTGGCGTCGAGGACGGCGTGGGTGCGCCAGCCGGCCTGGTGCAGGACGTGGTCACCCGGCTCGACACCGTCCACATGGGACTCGACGACCTCGCCGACCGCCCCGCCGGACATGACCTCGCCGACCTCGAACGGCGGCGCGTAGGACTTCACGTCCCGCATGCGGCCGCGCATGGCCGGGTCGACGCTCATGATCAGGTTGCGCACCAGGATCTGGCCCTCGCCCGCGGCGGGGATCTCGGTGTCCACGACGTCGAAGTTGTCGTGCGTCGGGACGCCGTGCGGGCGGGAAGCGAGCCGGATCTCGGTCGCCTGGGTGGGTGCGTTCACCGTCGAACTCCTCAAGTCGGTCGAAGCGGGGCAGGCGCCCCGGATTCCTCCCGGTGCAACCTGTTAAGCGGGGCGCACATTCCGTCTGTGAGCCGTCACACGATCTCGGCGAGCTTCCCGAGCACGCCGTCGTAGATCTTCTTCAGGCCACCGGGCGCGAAGGTCTTCTCGAAGAAGCCGCCGATGCCGCCGGCGCCGTCCCACGTGGTCTCGATCTTCACGACACTGCGCTCACCGGCTTCGGTGACCGTCCAGGTCGTGACCATGCTGGAGTTCGCGTCGGTCTCGACGAGGGTGCCCGGCCGAGGCTCGCTGACCGTGGCCTTGACGTCGCGCACGCGCTTGGACGTCGCCTGCAGCTTCCAGCCGGCCTTGGTCCCGGCGCCGACGCCGCCTTCGGTGACCTCGTAGTCGCGGTAGTGCTCGGTGAGCAGCTTCGGACGCGTTTCGGCGTAGTCGGCGACGAGCGCGCGCACCTTGTCCGCCGGGGCGTCGATGGTGCGCTCCGCGGTGGCCGTGACCTTTCCCATTTCACTCCTTTTCCGAGGTACCGATCGTGACCACAGTAGGCTGACCCCCATGAGTGCCACCGCGGACGCCGCCCGCCGGCGCCGCGCGACCGTGGCGCTCAAGGAGTCGCTGCGGGAGCTGCGCAACCAGCTCTCGCTGCTGAACCACCAGGTCAGCGCCCATCTGGCGCTCAAGGACGTCGACCTGGACTGCCTCGAGCTGATCGCCCGCCACGGCCCGCTGAGCCCGAGCGCGCTGGCCCGCCGGGCGGGGCTGCACCCGGCGACGATGACCGGCATCCTCGACCGCCTGCAGAAGGGCGGCTGGATCGTGCGCGAGCGCGACCCGGAGGCGCCCGACCGGCGCGCGGTGGGGGTCCGCGCGGTCCGCGGCCGCAACGGCGAGCTGTTCCGGCTGTACGCGGGGATGAACGCGGCGATGGACGAGCTGTGCGCGGACTACAGCGAAGAAGAACTGGCGTTGATCGCCGGTTTCCTCCGGCGCGCGACGTCGGCGGGCAACACGGCGACGGGTGATCTCGCTAACGGCTGACCAGCGGTTTTCTGTGCTGTACTCGGGGCATGTGGCAGTCAGGCGACGCGTACGAGGCCTACATCGGACGGTGGAGCCGCCGGATCGCGGAGACGTTCGTCCGGCAGCTGGACGTCCCGGCGAGCCGGCGCTGGCTCGACGTCGGCTGCGGCACGGGAGCGCTGACCTCGGCGATCCTGACGGCGGCCGACCCGGCGGAGGTGGCGGGCGTCGACCCATCCGAAGGTTTCTTGAAGACGGCCCGCGAGTCGGTGACGGACCCGCGGGCGTCCTTCGAGGTAGCCGACGCGCGCTCACTGCCGTTCCCCGCCGACCGCTTCGACGTGACGGTGTCGGGGCTGGTGCTGAACTTCGTCCCGGACCCGGCCGCCGCGGCGGCGGAGATCGCCCGGGTGACCGTCCCAGGTGGACTCGCGGCGGCCTACCTGTGGGACCTCGCGGAAGGGATGGAGCTGATCCGCTTCTTCTGGGACACGGCGACGGAGCTGGACCCGGGGGTCGCGGAACTGCATGAAGGCCGCCAGTTCCCGCTGTGCCGACCGGAACCCTTCGGTCGCTTGTGGACGGAGGCGGGCTTCGCGGCGGTGTCCGTGGGAGAGATCAAGATCCCGACGGTGTTCCGGGGTTTCGACGACTACTGGCAGCCGTTCCTCGGCGCCCAGGGCCCGGCCCCGGCGTACCTCGCGACCCTTCCCGAAGCACGGCGGAACCAGATCCGGGAGCTCTTGCGCAGCCGCCTGCCGACGAACCCGGACGGCTCGATCCCGCTGACGGCCCGCGCGTGGGTCGTCAGCGGAACCGCCTAGCTCAGAGACCGGCCTGCGACAGCCAGTCCTTCGCGACGTCGGCCGCCTTCTCACCGTCCGAGTCGACGCGCTTGTTCAGGTCGCGCATCACGTCCGTCGTCAGCTTCGCGCTCACCGCGTTCACCGCGTTCGCGAAGTCGGCGCCGCGCTCGTCGAGGACCTTCTTGTTCACCGCCGGCACCACGTTCTCCGTCGGCACGATGTTCAGGTCGTCCTTGAGCACCGTGTAGTTCGAGTCGCCGGTCAGCGGGCTGACGGAGTCGACCGGGATCACCGTCACCGCGCCCGACTTCAGCTGCTCGACCCGCGGCCCGGCCTCCTGGATCGTCTGGAAGGTCGCGTTGGTCAGCTTGTAGACGTCCTTGAAGCCCAGGAAGCACGGAAGCCGCTTCTCGCACTCCGGCGGCCCCGCCATGACGACCTTGTCCAGCTTCTTCAGGTCGCTGATCGACGCGATGCCCTTCGACTTCGCCAGGTCGGACTTGACGATGTAGGTGTTCTTGTCCTCGGCCGCGGCGAAGTTCAGCAGGCCGACGCCGCTCGGCTCGAACAGCTTGGCCAGCTGCTCGTGCTCCTCCTGCGCGGTCTTGCCCGCCTCCTTGCCGAAGCCGGTGGTGATCGCCGCGCCTTGGTACTCCGGGATGAACTGCAGCTCACCGGACTTCAGCGACGGGTAGATCAGCTCCCGCGACCCGAGGTTCAGCTTGCGCGTCACCGGATAGCCCTTGGCCTCCAGCGCTTGGGCGTAGATCTCGGCGAGGATCTGGCTGTCGGTGAAGTTGAAGGACGCGACGACGATCGGCGCGCCACCCTTGCTCTGCGCGGCGGGCTTGTCACCGCTGCCGCTGCCACCACCACAGGCGGCCAAGCCGAGCGTCGCCGCGACGGCCACCGCCACCACGGACGCGTTCCGGAACCAGCGCACGAATCCCCACTCCTTCGTCACTCGAACAGACGAAAGGACCCTAGCGCCGCCCACCGACAAGCGCCCACATATTGGGAGAAAAGCACTCGAATTCCCAAGCTTCGGAATGAGCCGCCGCCAATCGAGGTAGGGTCACCAGGTGCACGTGACCCCGCTGGCCGCCGACAGCGGACCCCCGATCTTCCAGTGGAAGTGGGTGGACCGCAACGCGGACGACATCGTCCAGCGCCTCGGCGAACACATCTCGCTGACCGCCGCCGCGCTCGGCGTCGGGCTGGTCGTCTCGATCGCGCTCGCGGTGCTTTCGCTGCGGTACCGCTGGTCGTACGGCGTCATCCTGAGCGCGGCCGGCGCGCTGTACGTGATCCCGAGCCTGGGCGCGTTCGCCGTGCTGGTGCCGTTCTTCGGGCTGACGTTCCTCACCGCGATGATCCCGCTCGCGACGTACACACTGCTGATCTTGGTCCGCAACATCGTTACGGGCGTCGACCAGGTGCCGAACGAGGTGCGCGAAGCCGCGGTCGGCATGGGCTACACGCGCGGCCGGCTGCTCTGGCAGATCGAGCTCCCGCTCGCGCTGCCGGTGGTGATCGCCGGGCTGCGCGTCGCCGCGGTGACGACGATCGGCCTGGTCACGGTGACGTCGATGCTCGGCCTCGGCGGCCTGGGCTACTTCATCCGCGCGGGCATCCAGACCGCGACGCCCAACCCGACCGAGATCATCGTCGGCGTGGTGCTTTCGGTGGTGCTGGCGGTGGTCGTCGACCTCCTGCTGTGGTTCAGCGAGCGCCTGCTGGCGCCGTGGACGCGGAAGGTGCGGGCGCGATGAGCTTCCTCGACCAGCTGAACGCGTGGCTCGCGGACCCGAACCGCTGGAGCTGGACGGACAAGGCCGGCATCCCGTACCGGACGGTGGAGCACCTCCGGTTTTCCCTGCTGGCGCTGGTGATCGCGGCCGTCCTGACGATCCCGGCCGCGTTGTGGCTCGCCCACTACCGCCGCGGCGCGTTCCTCGCGAGCAGCGCGGTGAACATCGGGCGGGCGATCCCCAGCTTCGGCCTGATCATCCTGTTCTGGTTCCTGGCCAGCCGCTGGGAGGTCGACACGACGTTCTGGCCGCTGCTCCTGGCACTGGTCGCCTTGGCGATGCCGCCGCTGTTCACGAACACCTACGCGGGCGTGGTGTCCCTCGAGCAGGAGACCGTCGACGCGGCCCGCGGGACCGGCTACCGCGAGGGGCAGATCATGCTCCGGCTCGAACTGCCGCTGGCGTCCCCGGTGATCCTGGCCGGCGCGCGGGTGTCTTTCCTGCAGCTGATCGCGACGGTCGCGATCGGCGCGATCGTCAACGACGGCGGCGGCCTCGGCCGCTACATCGTCGACGGCTTCGCGCTCGGCGCGTCGGGCTACGGCGAGATCTTCGCGGGCGGCGTGGCCGCGGTCGTCCTGGCGCTCGTGTGCGACGGCCTCTTCGCGCTCATCACCCGTTTGGCCACACCCCGAGGTCTGGCCCTGCAGAACGCCCGTCGCGAGTCGTAGGAATCTCACCCTGCGCAGTCGCGCCTTACCATCCGTGCATGGACCGGCCGAAGCCCAACGCCCGCAAGCGCCTGCTCGCGAACAAGCTCAGACGGCTCCGCGAGGACGCCGGGCTCACCCAGGTCGAAGCGGGCGAGCCCATGCGGTTCAACAAGAACAAGATGAGCCGGATCGAGCTGGGCCATCTCCCTGATTACAACGGCTTCCTGGCGCTGCTCGACCGCTACGGCGTGATCGTGTCGGACTACGACGACTGGGTCCGCCAGTACGACCGCGCGTGGGAGAAGGGCTGGTGGCACGCCTACGGCCTCAACGACCAGGGCTATATCGCGTTGGAAGCCGACGCTGATGAGGTCCGCGAGTACCAGCTCGGCTTCGTGCCCGGACTGCTGCAGACGGAGGCCGGGATGCGCGCCGCGTTCGCCAGTGCGCGGGACCCGTTGTCCGGTCGCCGGCTGGAGAACGAGATCGCGGTCCGCCTGCGTCGCCAGGCCAGGCTGACCGAGGACCCGCCGCTCGAATACCACGCCATCATCGACGAATCCGTGCTCCGGCGCCCCGATCTCCTCCCCGATGACCAGTGCGTACAGCTCGAGCAGATCATCGAGCGCGCCGCACTGCCCAACGTGACGGTGCAGGTCGTGCCCATCAACCACGGCATCCACTCCGGGCGGAACGGCAGCTTCATCATCCTCAGCTATCCGCGCCTGCGGGAGCCGGACATCGCCTACATCGAGCACGGCTTCGGCTCGCTTCAGTTCGAGAAAGCCAAGGACGTCAACACTGCTAGGCTGGCTTTCCGCCACCTCGCCGATCTCGCGTACGACGAACCGGACTCGATCCGGCTGATCCGGCAGGTGATCACCGAGACCTGACTCGAGGTGAACGATCGTGTCCGACCTCAGCTGGCGCAAGAGCAGCTACAGCTCCGGCGAAGGTTCCCAGGGTGCCTGCGTCGAGGTTGCGTTCACGCCCGGCTCGGTCGCGGTGCGGGACTCGAAGGCGCCGACGTCCGGCACGCTGACCGTGTCACCCGAAACCTGGCGCCACATCGGCGAAATCGCCCGTTAGAACGCCCCGAGCAGGATCAGCACGCCGAGCGCGATCAGCACCACGGGCAGCACGACGTGTCCCCACCGCGCGAGCACCCGCGCGACACCCGGCCGCGTCGCGAGGAACCGCCCGGCGAGGCACCACACGGCCACGCCCACCAGGAAGACCGCGGTGTAGGTGACCAGGCCGCCGGGCCCGGTCGCGGCGAAGGCGGGCACGTAGACGCCGACGTTGTCCCCGCCGTTGGCGAAGCACACGGCCGCGATGCCGAGCACTCCGGCGGCCGGCGCGGGCTTGTCATCGTCGCGTCGCCAGGCCGCGCGGATCCCGAGCAGGATCGGCACCACGCCGAGCCAGCGGACGGCACCGTCGGGCAACAACCCGGCCCCGAGCGCCCCGGCGACCGAGACGGCCAGAATCGCGCCAAACCCGAGCAACTGCCCGGCCACGACGGTCAGCGCGGTGGCCTGCCCGAAGAAGACGGCAAGCAGCACGAGATCATCGACGTTGGTCACGGCGAACATCGCCGCGGCCTGCCCGATCAGCCCAAGGCTCATGCGCGCGCGAGGCTGTAGACGTTCGTCACCGCGACCACCAGCCCGAAACGCCCGCACCAGCGAGCCCGTCGACGCCCATCATCACGAACACCACCGCCAGCCCGAACCACCCGCACCAGCGAGACCGCCGACGCTCGCCACCGCGGCCACCTGCCCGACCCGCCCGAGGCTCATGCACCGGCGAGCCCGTCCTCGCGGCAAGCGGCGATCAACCGCTCCACCTCGGGCCCCAGCGGCCGGTCCTCCTCGACCGGCGGCACCACCGACCGCACCCACTCGTAAGCCGCGCCCAGACCCGGCACCCCGTCCGGCGCCAGGTACCGCGCCTGCGACCCGGTGACCAGCTCGCACGCCGTGATCGCGAAGAGGTGCGTCGCGGCGGCCCGCAGCTGCTCCCCCGAGGCCCACGCAAACGCTTGCACGTCCTCCTGACCTGCCGAAGTATCAAGAGAACCAAGCGTGGCGGGCGACGCCAGCCGCCGCAGCGCGTGCAGCTCGCCGACCGCCCGCTTGTGCAGCGGCACCAACCCCGCCCGCGGCCCCGGATCCGCCGTGAGCTGCGCCGGGAGGCCGCTGAAGCGCTCGTCGAGCAGGCGGTGCGTGCGCTGCACCGAGATCTCGCCGAGGTGGACGAGCGCCGCCGTCAGCGCGTCCATGCGTAGCCCGAGGTCGACCGCGTGGTACGCCGTCCCCGGGAGGAACTCCCCGTCGACGAACGACGGCGAGTCCCCCGGCATCGTCCGCCAGCGCGCCACCGTCTCGTGCAGTTCGGTGTTCACGCGGGAGGCGTGCGCCAGCGCTCGCGGCGCGACCCGCACCGAAAGCGGCGCCTGCACGACTTCGGCGCGCACGGGACCCGCGCCCACCATCCCGGTCAGGGCCTCCAGCAGCCGCCGCAGGTGGTCGTCGCCACCCGCCATGACCGGGGAAAACACCTCGCGCGGCGCCCCGAGGACGTCGATCGCCATCGCCTCGGTGAGCGTCTGCAGCTGGATGAGCTGCCGCGCTTCGGCCCACCCGCGTTTCGCGTGCATCACGGCCAGCGGAGAACCCTGAAGCAGCGAAGCGCCTTCCTTGGGCCCCAACACGTACGGCTCGGCACCTCGGCGAGCGAGCGCGTCCGCCGCGGGAGTTTCGACGCCGTCTTCGAGGACGGTGCCGATACCGAGGAATGTCTGGAACGCGTGCGACAGCGGGATGATCTCGCCCGAGCTGCCGAGGCCGCCGCGCGGCACGGCGGGGGTGAACCCGTCGTTCAGGCGGTCCACCAGGAACTGCACCAGTTCGGCGCTGACTCCCGACCACGGCTGCAGGAAGTCGCGCAGCCGCACCAGAAGCAGCGACCGGACGTCCTCCGGCGGGAGCCACGGCGGGCCGCCGACCGCGCGGCCGATGAGCAGGTTGCGCTGGTGTTCCGCCTGCTGCCGCGCGTCGAGGGCGACACCCGCCAGGCGGCCCATGCCGGTGTTGACGCCGTAGACGGGCTTTTCGCGGCTTTCGAGCGCCGTCAAGAGCGCGTTCCGGCGCTCTTTCAGCGCTGTGACCAGCGCTTTGTCCAGAACCAACCGTTCACCGTCGGCGAACTCGCTTCCGTCGGTGATCATCGGTACGGCAGCATGGTGCCGACGCCGGAAGCCTCGGCACGGGCGAGGATCATGTTCGCCACCGCTACGTCCGTTGTGGACAGTCCGCGGTGCCAGAACAGGATCCGTTCGGCGTCGTGCTCGCGGCCCGGCTTCTTCCCGGCCACGATGTCGCCGATCTCGGCGTGGACCCCGTCCGCGGTGAGGAGGCCGGCGTTGAGCTGCGGGCGCAGGGCGCCGAACCGCGGGTTGCCGGACCGCGATTCGCGCCAGTCGTCGACGACGACCTTGTCGACGTCGTCGAGCAGCGTGAGCTCCAGGGCGCTGATCGTGCCGTAGGGCACCAGGAAGGTGCCCGGCCGGAGGAACTCCCGCCGCACCAGCGGTTCGGGTTCGACCAGCCGGGAGGCCTCGACCTGGATGTCCGCGCCGTCCAGGGTCTCCTCGGCCGTGGCGCAGACGCGGACGTCCTTGCCGAGCCGCTCGGAAAGGCGGCGGCCGAAGTCCTCGCGGGACTCCGGGCGCTTGCTGGTCACGCGGATCTCGGGGAAGTCGAACAACGAGTCGAGGAGCACGACGTTCCACCACGCGGTGCCGCGAGCGCCGATGTGCCCGAGCACCCGGGAGTCCGGGCGGGCGAGGTACTTCGCGCCGACGGCGGTCATCGCGCCGGTGCGGGCCTCGGTGATCATCGTGCCGTCGACGATGGCCCGCGGCATGCCGGTGTCCGGGTCCAGCAGCAGGATCAACGCCATTTCCGAAGGGAGGCCCCGTTCGAAGTTCCCCACGAAGTCACCGACGACCTTCACGCCACTGACCTGCTTCGCGGACAGGTGGCCGCGAAGGATGTTGAAGTGGCCCTTGCCGCCGTTGTCCGGCACGAGGTGCGTACGCGGCTCGAAGACGACCTGGCCGCGGCCGTGGTCGGCGAGCACGTCCTCGACCGCGCCGACGATGTCCGCTTCGGTGACGCCGAGCGAGTCGATGTCGGCACCGGTCAGGTACCGGAGCCAGACGGACGTCACTTGGCGAGGTCCTCGATGACCTCGGCGCCGGGCAGCGCGGCCAGCGCGGTGCCGGAGATCAGCAGCTTGCTGCCGCGGATCCCGCTGCCGATGACGAGCTCGGGCGCGTCCGCGACGCGCTGGTCGATCAGGATCGGCCAGTCGGCGGGCAGGCCGACGGGCGTGATGCCGCCGTACTCCATGCCGGTCGCGGAAACGGCTTCGTCCATCGGCGCGAACGACGCCTTGCGCACGTCGAGGCGGCGCTTGATCACGCCGTTGACGTCGGCGCGGGTGGTCGCGAGCACGAGCGCGGCCGCGAAGCGGACTTCGCCCGCGCGCTTGCCGGCGACGACGACGCAGTTGGCGGACGCCTCGAGCGGCGAGCCGTAGGCCTCGCAGAAGGCGGTGGTGTCGGCCAGCGACGGGTCGATCTCCGCGACGCCGACGGCGTCCGGGTCGGCGAGCGCGGCCAGCGCCTTGGCGACGGGCTCGGCGAGCAGGTCAGTACGCGTGGGGGCGGGAACGACGGTGAGGCTCCCGGCGATGGTCCAGGTCACGGCCCCAGCGTAGCTACCAGCTGGAGCCGCCGCGCTGGACCTCGATCAGCTTCGGCCGGACGTCCACTATGTAGACCAGGGCCGCGGCCATGGCGGGCACGTAGAAGATCATGCCGGGGCCCATCACGGGGAACAGCACCATGGCGAGCGTCGCGCCACCGGTGATGAGCATCCACACGGGCTTGGTCTTGCGGTCGGCCGCGGAATAGGCGTCGGCACGCTGAAGCAGCGCGTGCACGAAGGCGAAGAGCCCGACCAGCGCGCTGCCCCAGTGGATGACTTCGAGGATCCAGATGGCAACCAGCACAGCGACAGCTTACGGCAAACCACCCGAACGACCCCGGCCCCGCCACCGGGGTCCGGTGGCGGGGCCGAAGGGTTCACGGCGTCTTTACTTGTCGGTCTTCGGCGCGGCCGGCTTCTTCGCGGCGGCGCTGGTGGTCGTGCCACCGGTGGTGCGGCGAGCCGGGGCGGCCGTCTTCGGGGCCGTCTTGTTGGCGACCTTGCGGCTCGCGGAGCGGGTCTCGTGGGCGACGTCGTCACCCAGCTCCTCGATGGCGTCGGCGGCCTCGCCGGCGACCTCGGTCACCTTGCGGGCGGTCTTCTCACCGGCCGAGCGGGTGCGCTTGGTCACCTTGGCCAGCACGCCGTCAACGCGCTCGCGGACCTCGGTGCTGACGACCTCGGCCTGGCCCTGCGCGGTGGTGAGGGCCTCCTCGAGCTGCTCGATGGCCTTCTTGACCTGCGGCTGCGCGGCGATCTTGTCCCACGCCTGCTCGCCCGACTCGGCCAGCTTGTTGTACAGCTTGAGCGCGGCCTCGGTGTACTCGTCGATGACCTTGCGCAGCTCGGCCGGGTCCAGCTTCTCGCGGAGGCTCTCGACGTCGGTCGGCAGCTCCTGCAGGTTCTTGCGGGCGACCTCGCCGCTCTTGGTCACGTTCTCCTTGGCCTTCGCCACGGCGTCGGTGACGGCGTGGGTGGCCAGGTTGCCCGCGCCGAGCGCGGCGAGCAGCGGGGTGCGGACCTGGTCGAGAGCGGTGGTGACGACCTTCTTGACGTCTTCGGTGGTCTTGGGGGTGGTCATGCTGACTCCTTGGTGTCTGCGGCTTGCGCGGTGTCTGGGGTGTCTGGGGTGGGAGCGGACGCGGCGGCCGGCCGTGCCGCGGCGTTCTCCCGGCGGAAGGACTCGTAGACGTCGAGCAGGACCTGCTTCTGCCGTTCGGTCAGCTCGGCGTCGGCGCGGATCGCGTCGCCCACCGGTCCGCCCGTCGGCAGATCGAGGATCCCGGCCTGCACGTACAGCGCTTCCGCCGAAATGCGCAGACCCTTGGCGATTTGTTGGAGGATCTCCGCGCTGGGCTTGCGCACCCCGCGCTCGATCTGGCTCAGGTACGGGTTGGACACTCCGGCGAGCTTCGACAGCTGGCGCAACGAGATCTTCGCGGTGTTGCGCTGCTGGCGGATGTACTCGCCGATGTCGGAAGCGATGTCCGCGACCTTCTCCATGGGACCGCCGGATCCGGGCTGGGTCCCACCGGTTTCTGCCATCCGGTCACCTCCTCGCGACACCTCCGACGGTACGCGCGAGTGCTAGCTATTGCAAGCACTCTGCTTGCAACTATCGGGTGTGGTGGCGCTCACCCGCTAAGTTGGTCGCATGACGCGCTCGGCCCGGCTGCGGCGGCGGCTCGTCGAGCACCTGCTCGACGAGGACGTCCTGCACGCCCCGGAATGGATCTCGGCCTTCCGCGCGGTGCCGCGCCACGTCTTCCTGCCGCGGTTCTTCGCGCCGGCGGGCGGGCTGTGGGCGGCGGTCGACCGGGACGACCCGGGCTGGCTGGAGACCGTCTACTCACGGGACGTGCTGGTCACGCAGCTGGACGACGACCCGGACCGCTGGGAGCTCGCGCGGCGCACCGGGCCGGTGCCGGGGACGCCGACGAGCTCGTCGAGCATGCCGTCGATCATGGCGATCATGCTCGAAGAGCTGCGGGTGCGGGACGGGCACCGCGTGCTCGAGATCGGCACCGGCACCGGCTACAACGCCGCCCTGCTGAGCCACCGCTGCGGCGCCGGCCAGGTGTCCACAGTGGACATCGACCCGGTAATCGTCGAGGAGGCGCGCGACCGGCTGGCGCAAGCGGGCTACCGGCCGGCGTGCGCGGTGGGCGACGGCGCTCTCGGATTCCCGGCCGGCACCTTGTTCGACCGGGTGCTGTGCACCGCTTCGGTGTCCTCGATCCCGCCCGCGTGGCTCTCGCAGACCGTGCCGGGCGGGCTGATCGTGACGACGTTGAACCGGCCGATCGGCGCCGGGCTGATCCGGCTCGTGACCGGCGAAGACGGCACTGGGCAGGGGCACGTCCTCGCGCGCGACGGCCGTTTCATGCCGCTTCGCGCGCATCGGCTGCCGGAGGCCGACCCGCTGCCGATGCCGTCGCGGGACGACTGGGAGCAGACGCGGCTACCGATGTCGACGGTGCTCCAGCCGCGCAAGCAGTTCGAGTTCTTCGCCGGGCTGGCGTTACCGGGAGCGCGCCCGGTGCGCGAGAGCGACGACGGCGAAGCACCGAGCGTGGCGCTGGTGCACCCGGACGGCTCGTGGGTCCGCCACCGCAAGCGCGGCGGCGCCGACGAGGTGGCGCAGGGCGGTCCGCGAGCGCTGTGGGAGATCGCGGAGGCGGCGTTCGTCGAGTGGTGCGAGCTGGGCAAGCCGGACCGAGACCGCTTCGGCGTGACCGTCACCGACGAGCGCCAGGAGTTCTGGCTCGACGAACCGGACGGCCGCACCTGGCCGCTCGGTTAGGGCAAGCGGTCGCGGATCCACTTCTCGACGTGGTCGGCCGTCGCCTCCGTGGAGACGTCCGTGGTGTCGAAGAGGTCGACGCCCAGCTCCGGCGCGGACGTCCGGAGCCAGTCGTTGAACTCCAGCATCTCCTCGATCCGCGGTTCGTCCCACTCGCGCCACGCCGGGCGGGCCCGCAAGCGCGCCCGCAACGACTCCGCCGTCCCGACCAGCGCCAGGTAGTGGATCTCGCTGAAGAACGCGCGTTCCGGCAGCGGCTCGAACTCCGGGGGCGCGACCGTGCCGCACAGCACGACCGGGCGGCCGTTCTGGTGCAGCATCGCCGCCATCCGCAGCCACACCGCGCGGAAGGCCGTGACGTCGTCGCGCAGAGCGTCGACCCAGAGGATGTCCTGCTCCAGCACGACGACGTCACCGGCCAGGCGCTCGGCCAGCAGCGGCCCCATCGTCGACTTCCCCGCGCCGCTCGGGCCGGTCAGCGCGAACAGCGGCAGCTTGCGGAACGGCCACTCGTGGCCGCACCGGCGGCACGTGAGGACCGCGCCCGCGACGACGGGACACTCCGCCAGATCGCCGCAGGCCGGGCAGATCCGCAGGTCGAGACCCATTTCAGTCGAATAGGTTCTCGAGGAAGCCGCGCTTGCGGTGGCCGCCGTGCCCGTAGGGCCTCGGGGAATCCGAGTACCCGCGGTGCGGCCGCGGCGAGTCCGCGTACCCGCCGCGGTACGGCTTGGGCGAATCCGGGTGGCCGCCGCGGTAGGGGCGCGGCGAGTCGGGACGGCCCCGGTACGGCGGCGGCTGGTGGCCGTAGAACGAGCTCTCCGCACCGGCGATCGCTTCCAGCTCACCGCGGTCCAGGAAGATCCCGCGGCAGCCTTCGCACTGCTCGATGTGGACGCCGTTCTTGTCCACGGTCCGCATCTGGTTCTGACACTTCGGACAAATCACACATGCGAGACTACGCACAAAACGGTCAGCAGGCGCACAGGCAGAACGGGTGCCCCACCGGATCGGCGTAGACGCGGAACGTCTTCGGCGCGTCGTCCAGCAGTTTCGCGCCCAACCCGAGCACGCGCTCGTGCGCCGCTTCCAGGTCCGTGACGTTCAGGTCCAGGTGCAGCTGCTGCGGGTTCTCCGCGGACGGCCACGAGGGCGGCCGGTAGTCGGGCACCCGCTGGAACGCGATCCCCGCGCCGCCCGCCGGGTTGGCCAGCGTGACCCAGTGGCCGTCCTCGGCGACTTCGGGCGCGTCCCACTCCAGCACGGCTCGGTAGAACCCGGCCAGCGCCACCGGGTCGGGGCAGTCGAGGGCCACCACACCCAGCGTCGGTACCGCACTCATCGTCGCTCCCTTCGATCGCGAATAACCGTCTATCGGATTATGTAGGTTAGCGCACGCGGGGGCAACCACCGGCCGCCGTACACTGGTTCGGTGCACACCGACGCCTCCCTCGTCGTGGAGTTCCTCAACACGGTCAACGTCGAAGAGGGCACTGACCTGCTCGAAGATCCCGGGCAGTGGCGCGAGTGGGCGGCCGGGCGGAAGCTGACGGCCAACCCGGCCGCCGAGGCGCGCGCGGCGCGCGACGCCCTGCGCGCCGCGATCGGCGACCCGCGGTTGCCGGGCGGGAGCTTGGACGTCGGCACGCGGATCTCCCTGACCGACGCGGGGCCGACGCTCGTCGCGGACGACGTGGTGGGCGCGGTGTTCGCGGCCTGCGCGCGACTGGTCGTGCGCGGCGACTGGATCCGGCTGAAGATCTGCCCGGCCGACACATGCCTGTGGGCGTTCTACGACGAGTCCCGCAACCGCTCGCGAACGTGGTGCTCGATGCGGGTGTGCGGAAACCGCGAGAAAGCCCGCGGCTGGCGAGCGCGGGCGGCGGAGGCGGCGACCGGCTGAGCGTCGCGTGGCCAGTGACGGCGGCCGGCGGAGCTGTCCAGGTCGCCTCCGGGAGGCGGCGCGGCCGCCGGCGGCGGCAACCGCAGAGGGGCGAGCCGCACCCGCCGAGTCGAGGCGGGACGGCAAGCCGCGCGGGACAGGCCACCGCGGCTCGCAGCAGCGAGCCCGGCAAGTCACCCGGCCAAGGTCCCGCCTCGCGACGCTCTCATCCGAGCGGCGGACCCCCGAAGGGCTGTGGACAACTCCGCAACCGAGCACCACATATCCACGCCCCCGACGGCCCCGCCCCCACACGTTGTGGACAGCGATTAGGCCATCACCGTGAAAACCTGTGGATAACCCCGGGGATAACTCAGCTTCCTGTGGACAACTGGTTTGAAGGTCCCCCAGCTGTGGTATACGACTCAGTTCGTCAGAACAGCAGCTGCGCCACCGCGTAGATGACCAGTCCGGCGAGCGCACCGACGACCGTGCCGTTGATGCGGATGAACTGCAGGTCGCGGCCCACCTGGAGCTCGATCTTGCGGGACGTCTCCTCGGCGTCCCAGCGCTCGACCGTGTCGGTGATGATCGTCGTGATCTCGCGCGAGTAGTTCTTCACCAGGTACGCCGCGGCGCCCTCGACCCAGCCGTCGGCCTTCTCCCGCAGCTGATCATCCGAAACCAGCCGCGAACCCAGCGACATCAAGCCCAGGCGCACCCGGCGGCGCAGCTCGCTCGACGGGTCCTCCGCCGCCGTCAGCAGCATCTCCTTCGCCGTGCTCCACGCCGAGCCGATCAGGCGCTGGACCTCCTCGTGGTGCACGATCTGGCCCTTCACCTGCTCGGCGCGGGCCATCACGTCCGGGTCGGTCTGCAGGTCCTGGGCGAACTCGCCGAGGAACTTGTCCAGCGCCAGCCGCATCGGGTGGTTGACGTCGGTCTTGACCGCCCACGCGAACGACAGCACCTCGCCGTAGACCTTGTCCGCGAGCATCTCGTCGACGAACTTCGGCGACCAGCTCGGCGCCCGGTCGGACACCACGCGCAGCATCGTCGTGTGGTTGTCGCGGGTCCACTCGTACGCGCGGTCGCACATGAGGTCGACGAGCTTGTGGTGCGCGCCGTCGGCGAAGACGCCCTGCAGGATCTTGCCCAGCGGCGGACCCCACGGCTTGTCGATGATCCGGCGCGCGACCGCCTGCTCCATGATCGCCTGGACGTCCTCGTCACGCAGGACGCGAACTGCCGCCCGGACCACCGTGGCCAGCTCGGACGTCACGCGCTCGGCGTTCTCCTCCTGCGCCAGCCAGCCACCGAGCCGGCGGGCGATCTCGACGCGCTTCAGCTTGTCGCGGACGACCTCCTCGGAGAGGAAGTTCGACCCGACGAAGTCGCCGAGGCTGTTGCCCAGGGCGTCCTTCTTGTTCGGGATGATCGCCGTGTGCGGGATCTTCAGCCCGAGCGGGTGCCGGAACAGCGCGGTGACGGCGAACCAGTCGGCCAACGCGCCGACCATGCCCGCTTCGGCCGCGGCGCGCACGTAGCCGACCCAGCCCGGCCAGCCGGCCGACTGGGCCCAGCTGGTCAGCAGGAACACGACGGTGGCGCCGAGCAGGAAGGACAGCGCGACCAGCTTCATCTTGCGCAGCGCGCGCCGCTTTTCCTCTTCGCCGGCGGCGCCGCCCGGCGGGTCGGCGGGCGTCACCTTGGCGGGGGTCAGTTGCTCCACATCACCATTGTCCGTGAGGATGGCTGATCGTGCGCGAATCTGCTCTCGTCCCCCGCCTCCGGCCGTTCACCTCGACCATCTTCGCCGAGATGACCGCGCTGGCCGTCAAGCACGACGCCGTCAACCTCGGCCAGGGCTTCCCGGACACCGACGGCCCGGCCGGCATGCTCGAAGCGGCCAAGAACGCGCTGTTCGGCGGGGCCAACCAGTACCCACCGGGACCCGGACGGCCCGAGCTGCGCGCCGCGATCGCGCGGCACCGGCTGCGCTACGGCACCGAGTACGACCCGGACACCGAGATCCTGGTCACCGCAGGGGCTACCGAGGCCATCACCGCGACGCTGATCGCGCTGACCGAACCCGGTGACGAGGTCATCGTCATCGAGCCGTACTACGACTCCTACGCCGCGGCGGTCGCGATGGCGGGCGCCGAGCGGCGGGTCGTCGGGCTCGTCGAGGGCCCGGACGGCCGGTTCGGCCTCGACGTCGAGGGCCTGCGCGCCGCCGTCACGCCGCGGACCAGGGCGATCCTGGTCAACTCGCCGCACAACCCGACCGGCACCGTGTTCACCCGCGCCGAGCTGGAGGCGCTGGCGACGCTGTGCGTCGACCACGACCTGATCGCGATCTGCGACGAGGTCTACGAGCACCTGGTGTTCGATGACGCGGAGCACATCCCGCTGGTCACGCTGCCCGGGATGCGGCCGCGGACGGTGAGCATCTCCAGCGCCGGGAAGACGTTCAACTGCACCGGCTGGAAGATCGGCTGGGTCTGCTCGACGCCGGAGCTGGTCGCGGCGGTGAAGGCGGCGAAGCAGTTCATCACGTTCGTGTCCGGCGGGCCGCTGCAACCGGCCGTCGCGCACGCGCTCGACCACGAGCTGCCTTGGGTCGACGGCCTGCGCGCGTCGTTGCAGGAGAAGCGCGACCGGCTGTCGGCGGGGCTCGCCGACGCCGGGTTCACGGTGCGGCCGACGGCGGGGACGTACTTCGTCTGCGTCGACGTGCGGCCGCTCGGCTTCACCGACGCCGCCGACCTGGCGTGGGAGCTGCCCGGCCGCGTCGGGGTCGCCGCGGTGCCCGTGAAGGTGTTCACCGATCACCCGGACGAGTGGAAACACCTGCTGCGTTTCGCGTTCTGCAAACGCAACGACGTCATCGACGAGGGCGTCACCCGGTTGCGCAAACTGGTCTGACGTCCGCGAACCGGCTCGGTGGCACCCTTCGGCGTCGCCGAACCGGTCTCGCGGGGGCGGGCGTCGCGAGCGGCCGTCACGCTCCGGAGCCGTGGGCGCACAGCTCGACGGTCGGTTGGTCACCGACCGCACGCGGAACGGGTGGGCCCCGTCCCACTCGGCGGACCGGTTTCGAGCAACCGGCCAAAAACTGTTTCATGAGCACTGAACGCGATCGAGTCGACACCGCTCGCGACCGGGTTTCCCGAAACATCAGGTCAACGCCCGAATGTGCAAGTTGCAGTACTCGTCCGAATGGCCGCAGAGAAACCCCCGAACGGCACTGAGAGTGATCAACTCGTCGGCCGCAGATACCTTGCCCGGTCGGGCCGTTCCGCCTTACGGGCTGGATAGAACGCGGGAGAGATGAAAGACTCCCGAGCGGTGCTAGAAAGAGTGCAGCCCCGGGGGAACTGCGACCTGGCCGGAGAAAGACCCCAGCAAGAACGGACTCGAGCGCGAAGCGTTGGAGCCACAGGCGCGGACGGTGGTGGTGGCGGTGAGCAGCACGGCGAACGCACGCCGCAGCGCTCCCGCGCAGCCTGCGCTCACAGCGGGTGAAGTGGGCCAGGCCGGTCCGCTCCTCACCGATGGGTTGCGCCGATGGGCCGGCGGTTCGCGCTCCACGGGTGAGCTGCACGAGGCCAGCCCGCTCGCCGTGAGCGAGGCGCACCGCGAAGTCGCTCTTTTCGCAGGTCAGCACAACCGGCCCACCCGGAAGGCGCGCGCGCGCGGGCGGGCGCCACGGCCTTGGGCCGCCGCGCTGCAGCGGCCCGCCGCCAAGATCCTCGTCGCCGGGGGTTTGACCCTCGCCGGCTGGCTGCTCACCGGCGCGCTCTCCGGCAGCACCGCGGCCGCCGCCGAAACCCTCGACTGCCCGCACGTCGCCGCGTCCACTGTGGAGCACGGTGGCCTGCTGCACGGCCACCACCGCAAGAGCCACCGCGAAACCGCCGCCCCCTGCGCCCAGCAGCCGGCCGACGCGGCGAAGACCGACGCGACCGCGGCCGACACCACCCAGACAGACACCGCCCAGACAGTGTCCACGAAGGACACCCAGCCGGCCGAAAAGCCGGCGACGGAACCGGCCACGAAGGCGACCTCGTCCAGTGGCGGCCTGCTCAACGGCCTCATCGGCACCGTCCAGTCGGTGACCGAACCCGTCACGAAGGCCACCACGACCACGTCCTCCGGATCCGACAGCGGCCTGCTCGGCGGGCTCGTCGGCGGCGTCGTGAACCTGGTGGGCGGCACCCTGAACACGGTCACCACCACCGTCACCGGCACGCTGAACACCGTCGGCACCCTCACGAACACGCTGTCCCACACCGTCCTCGCGCCGCTCACCCAGCCGCCCGCGAACCACCCGGACGCCCCCGTCCTGCTCCCCCTCGACGACGTCCTGAACCCGATCCTCGGCGGCAGCTCGAACTCCGGCGGCGTCACGGTCACCGTGCCCGGCGTCGTGAGCGACACCGCCGGCACCCCGCCGGCGACCGCCGCCGCCGTCGTCGTCGAGACCGTGCCCGCCGAAGCCGCGGCCACCACGGCCTCGCCGACCTCCCGGGTCGCGGTCGTGCACCTCATCGAGCAGCAGAACACGCTGCCCGCCAAGCAGGAGCAGCCCCGCGACTCCGGGGTTCACGTCCGCAACGGCGGCGGCGACAGCACCCCGGGGCTGCCCGGCGGCACCACCGCCCCGAGCGCGCCGGCACCGACCGCGGCCCCCGGTCACGACGGCCCGGGCGGCGTCCGCCACCCGTTCGCCGTCCACACCGACGAAGCCACCACCACCCAGCTGAAGCTCATCGGCGCCAGCCGCGACCACGACGTCGACGGCGCGGGCAGGGAAGCCGCCCTGCCCACCACCTCCCCCGACTGACCCCGAACCGGGCAGCCGGGGAGAACTGCGTCCAAAACAAGATCAACTGGACGTACGCGCACGCCGTAATAGCGTGACGTTTCCCCTGCTCCAGTACGAAATCCGTGACTCTTTCACGTCTCGTGACGCCTAAGCGCGTCCGACGTACCCCAGGGGCTGAAACCCATGCGAAACCACAGTCTTTCCGACCGGCCGACCGCGCCCGGCCGGGTCGGATCCCGGTCCCGGCGTCGCGCTGCCCCCGCGACGCCGGGACCCACACCGGGCGTGCTCCGGGAGTCCTCGCTCACCGCGCCGAGCGACGACTCAGCTATCGGAGAGCACGCCTGAGCCGCCGGCTTCCCGGCACGTCGAGGGGCTGTGCCGGGAAGCCGCGGCACCCACGGACGGGGTCACGCCCGGAAGCGGGAGTGTGGAACAACGAACCGGTGCGCTGGATGCACATGAACGCCGCCCATCCCTGGGAGCAGGCTCGCATCCAGCGCACCGGTTCGTTCTATGCGATGGGCGCGTCCAGCGAGGCCGGCGTGCCGCGGACCGACGCCTCCGCCGCGCTCAACCGGCGGACCGCCTCCTCGATCCGGTCCGGCGGCAGCGAGAACGGCAGCCGGATCCAGCGCTCCAACCCGCCGTGGACGCCGAACCGCGAGCCCGGCGCCACCTGAACGCCGTGGCTCGCCGCCGCCACCGCCAGCCGCGAGCTCGCCGGCTCCGGCATCCGGCACCACAGCGACAGCCCGCCCTTCGGCAGCGTGAACGTCCAGTCCGGCAGGTACCGGTGCACGGCGCCGGCCAGCGCGTCGCGGTAGCCGCGCAGCTCCTCGCGACGGTGGCCCAGCGCGGCGTCGTCGTCCAGCAGCTCGCCGAGGACGATCTGCTCGAACACCGGTGAGCCCAGGTCGACCGCATAGCGCGCCGAAACAAGCCGGCCGAGCAGGTCCTCGGACGCCCGGATCCAGCCGAGCCGCAGCCCGCCCCAGTGCGTCTTCGACGCCGAGCCGACGCAGATCGCCAGGTCGCCGGCGAACGCGGCCAGCGGCGGCGGCCCGGCCAGCGGGTCGCCTTCCAGGTCCAGCTCGACGAGCGTCTCGTCCACCACGACGGGCGTCCGGGCGCGGGCCAGCACGGTGCCGAGCCGGGCGCGGCCTTCGGCGTCCAGGCGCAGGCCGGTCGGGTTCTGGAAGTCGACGACGAGGTAGGCGAACCGCGGGGACGCCTGGCGCAGCGCCGCGTCGACGCCCGCGATGTCCCAGCCGCGCTCCCCGCTCGGGTCGAGCGCCACCGGCACCGGGATCGCGTGCGCGGCCCGGATCGCCTCGAGGGCGTTCGGGTACGTCGGCTGCTCGACCAGTACGCGGTCGCCGGGGCCGGCGAGCATCCGCAGGACCAGGACGAACGCGTGGTGCGCGCCGTTGGTGACCATGACCTGCGCGGGCGTCGTCGGCAGCCCGCGCTCGGTGTAGCGCCGCGCGATCTTCTCGCGCAGGCCGAGCAGGCCGCGTTCCTGGTAGCCGTGGTCGCCGAGGTGGTCGGCGAGCCGGACGCGGGCCGCGTCGACCGCCGCGGCCGTGCCCGGGATGGCCGGCGAGGACGCGTGGGTGAAGTCGATCGAGCCGGCGGCCGCGGGGGCGAGCGGGCCGCGGCGACGCCTTCCGGGCGCGGCGATCCACGAGCCCGCGCCGCGACGGCTCGCCACGAACCCGCTCTCCCGCAACCGGTCCAGGGCCGCACCGATGAGCGTCCGGCTGACGCCGAGCGCGTCGGCCAGCTCGCGCTCGGCGGGCAGCCGGGTGCCGAGCGGGAGCTGACCGTCCAGCACCTGCAGTTCGATGGCCGCGGCCAGGTCGGCCGCGCCTTGCCGGGAACCCTGCCGCCACGAGCCCAGCATGACGGCCAATCGTGGTCCGGAGATGCGTCCACCCAGTGGGACTGCGGCTTCCATAAGGCCAATATCCTGGAATTGGCTATGGTTTACAAGGCCACTTCTGACGGATAGTGCTGGTGTGGCTCAGATCGACCTCCGGCCCGTCCGGATCTCCCGCGACCCCGTCCGCCGCAGCACCCAGTTGCTCGGCGGCCTCGCCCTCTACGGCGCCAGCGTCGCCCTCGTCACCCGCGCCGGCCTCGGCCTCGAGCCGTGGAGCGTGCTCGCCGAGGGCGTCCTGAAGCACACCGGCCTGTCGTTCGGCACGGTCACCGGCCTGATCTCGGTGGTCGTGCTCCTGCTGTGGATCCCGCTGCGCCAGCGGCCCGGCATCGGCACCATCGCGAACGTCGTGGTCATCTCGGTGATGGTCGACGTCGTCCGGGCGTTCCTCCCGGACCAGCACGACCTGGCGTGGCAGATCGCGCTGCTGGTCGGCGGGGTCGCGCTCAACGGCGTCGCGACCGCCACCTACGTCGGCGCCCGGCTGGGCCCGGGCCCCCGTGACGGCCTGATGACCGGGCTCGCCGGGCGCACCGGCTGGTCGGTCCGGCTGGTGCGCACCGGCATCGAGGTCACCGTGGTCGCCGCCGGCTTCCTGCTCGGCGGGACCGTCGGGATCGGCACCGTGCTCTACGCCCTCGCCATCGGCCCGCTCACCCAGGCGCTGCTGCCGCTGACCACCTGGCGCGAGCGGGCCGCCTAGCCGGCTTTGCGCTGCTGGACGGCCCGGCGCAGCGTCGGGTAGTCGGCGCCGCGCCGGGCGAGGACGTCGTCGGTGTCGCGCTGCTGGGCCAGCGCCAGCAGGATGTGCTCCTGCCCGAGGTGCTTGTCCCCCAGCCGGACGGCCTCCTTGAGGCTCAGCTCCAGCGTCTTCTTCGACTGGGCGGTGAACGGGATGTGCCCGCGCTTGGCCGGCCCGAGCCGGCCGGCGAGCGCGCCCTCGCCGTGGGTCCGCTCGACGCTCTGCACGATCTGCTCGACGTCGATGCCGAACTCGGTGAGCGCCTCGGCGTCGGCGTCGCTGACCCCACCGCGGCGGCGGGTGCGGG
This sequence comes from Amycolatopsis sp. NPDC114478, assembly GCF_055633805.1. NCBI lineage: Bacteria > Bacillati > Actinomycetota > Actinomycetes > Pseudonocardiales > Pseudonocardiaceae > Amycolatopsis > Amycolatopsis sp. NPDC114478. The sequence continues at coordinate 498,309 of NZ_JBVKDO010000003.1, forward strand.
CCAGTTCGGCCGCGATCTCGTCGGCCGGGATCCCCAGCTCGGTCAGCACGGGGGCGCCGGTCTTGACCAGCCCGGCCAGCAGGTGCGCGGGCCGGATCTCGACCGAGCCGGACTCGCGCGCCACGATCTGCGCTTCGACGACCGCCATCCGCGCGTCGTCCGTGAACCTCTCGAACATCAGTGCCTCCCGTACTTCTTGTGCACGGCCTGCCGGCTGACCCCCAGCTCGGCGGCGATCTCCTGCCACGACCAGCCGTCGACCCGCGCACTGCGGACCTGCACGGCCTCCAGTTGTTCCACCAGCCGCCGGAGCGCGGCCACCGCACGCAGTCCCACGCGGGGATCGCGGTCGCCGGCCCGGGCGGCCAGGTCTGTCGCTTCCGTCATGTCTGTCAACCTACGTTGACATACCGGCCTTGTCAACCAGAGTTGACAGTCGCGTCAGCGCGAAGGTCGCCGGGGCTCGACGTACAGTCGGGTGATGCCCGAGATCGTCTTCGCCGAGCGGGCCGGGGTGGGCGCCGACGGCCACCCGCGCCCCACCGAGGACCACGTCGTCGTGCTGGACGACGCCGTGCTCGTCCTCGACGGCGCCACCTCCGCCGACCCCTCGCAACCCCCGGGCGGCTGGTACGCCGAACGCCTGGCCCGGCGCCTGGCCGCCGACCTGCGCGCCGCCCCGGCAGCCGACCTGACGGACACCCTGACCAGCGCGATCGCCGCCGTGACCGCGGAAAACGAGCTGCGACCACAACAGTCGCCGTCGAGCACGGTGGCCGCCGTGCGGTGGCTCGGCGACCGCGTCGACGCGCTGGTGCTCGCCGACAGCCCGGTGGTCGGGTTCGGCGGCTTCGGCGTCGACGTCGTCTCGGACGACCGGCTCGCGCGGCTGCGGCGGCGCGGGATGCTCCAGACCGGCGCCGACGTCCGGCGGAGGCGCAATGCCCACGACGGCTTCTGGGTCGCCGAAGCCGACCCCGGCGCGGCCGCGCACGCCGTGCGCCGCAGCTGGCCACGGGAAGACGTCGACGCCGTCCTGCTCGCCAGCGACGGTGTCTCCATCGGCGTCGACCAGTACGAACTCTTCGACTGGCGCGAAGTCCTCGCGATCACCCGCGCCGACGGGCCGGACGCCGTGCTGGACGCCGTCCGCACCGCCGAAAAGCAGGACCCGGACGGCGAACGCTGGCCGCGGCCGAAGCGCCACGACGACCAAGCCCTGGTGCTGATCGACTTCGCCTCCGGGGGAATTCAGGGTCTTCCCTGATCACGGCCGTCCCGATCTCCGAGAGCCTGGAGGGCATGGGGACGGAACAGGGGAAGCGCACCAGACCGTGGCGGCTGGTGGCGCTGGGCGCGATCGGCTGGGGGCTGTTCACGGCGGTGGTGCTGCACATCATCAGCTCGCACAACCCGGTGTACGACACGCTGTCGAGCTACACCGTCACCGACCGCGGCGAAGGCATGCTCGCCGCGAGCGTGTTGTCGCTGGCCATCGGCTCGCTGGCGGTGCTCGGCGCGCTGCACGCGGCGGGGGTGCCGCTGTCGCGCACGACCCGGCTGCTGCTCGCGCTGTGGTCGCTCGGGCTGGCCGCGGCCGCGGTGTTCCCGGCGAGCTACCCGGAGGCGCCCGACCCGGTGAGCGGCGAAATCCACCTCTACGCGTGCCTGGTCGCGTTCCTCAGCCTGCCCGGCGCCGCGATCTCGCTGCTGGAACCGCTGCGGGGCCGCCCCGAACGCGACGCCGTCGTGACGGCGGTCCGGCTGAGCGCGGGCGCGTTCGGGCTGTTCGCGGCCAGCTTCGTGTTCGTGCGGCTGAGCGAGGCCGGGGTCGGGCCGTTCCGGGAGATCTCCGACGCGTTCCCGATCGGCGTCATGCAGCGGCTGCTGCTGCTCGCCGACGTCGTCCTGCTGTTCACGTTGCTGCGGGTCGCGACCCGGCTCGAGTCAGCCTTCGACGGCCGCCGCGAATTCGGGCGCGTAGCCGTACAGGCCGGGCATGCCGCCGGTGTGCAGGAACACCACGTGGTCGTCCGGGGCGAAGTGGCCGGCCCATTCGACCAGCGCGGCGGCCACCTTCCCGGTGTACACGGGATCGAGCACGACGCCCTCGGTGCGGCCGAAAAGCCGTAGCGCGTTCCAGACGGCGTCGGTCGGGATGCCGTAGCCGGGGCCGAGCGTGGAGTCGCTCATCTTCGTGTGCGTGAACGGCGGCGGTTCGACGCCGAGGAGCTTGGCCGCGCCCGCGACGAGGTCGTGCAGGTTCTCGGTGGCCTCGTCGAGCGGGTGGCTGACGCAGGCGATGCCGACGCCGAGGCCACCGAGGAGCCCGGCGGCCAGGGTCACTCCGGCCGCGGTGCCGCCGCTGGCGTGCGGAACGACGAGGTGGGCGCGCTCGATGCCGCGTTCTTCGAGCTGCTTCGCGAGTTCGTAGGTCGCGCGGACGTACCCGAGCGCGCCGAGATCGTTGGACCCGCCGACCGGAACGGTGAAGACCTTCCGGCCCTCCGCGGTGGCTTCGGCGACGAGCCGGTCGTAGGTGCGGCCGGTCTCCTCGCCGTCCGCGCAGACGTGGACGGTCGCGCCGAAGAGCTTGTCGAGCGGGACGTTGCCGCCGCGTTCGTACGCGTCGCCGTCGCGCGGGACCTTCGCGGTGAGGACGAGTTCGCAGCGCAGGCCGAGTTTCGCGCACGCGGCGGCGGTCTGGCGGCCGTGGTTGGTCTGGAGCGCGCCGAACGTGATGACGGTGTCGGCGCCGGCCTCCTTGGCCGCGCCGAGGTGGTATTCGAGCTTGCGGAGCTTGTTGCCGCCGGCGCCGAGCGGGTGGACGTCGTCGCGCTTGAGCAGCAGGTTCCGCAGGCCGAGCGCTTCGCCGAGCCGGGGCGCCTCGTGCAGCGGCGTCGGCCAGCCGCCCAGGTCGACGCGGGGGATCGCGGCGAGTGCGACGTCGGGGAAGCCGGCGAAGTCGAAGGTCATGGGCCCCAGTCTGCCGCAAGGGTGGCCGAAGACCAGCGGTATCCGGTAACGTTCGTTCGAACGAACGAGGACCTCGGGGGCCGCCATGACCGCTACGAGCTTGGACTTCACCAGCCTCACCACGCAGGCCGCGCGGCTCGCCGCGGGCGAAGTCACTTCGGCCGAGCTCACGGCGACCGCGCTCGGGCGCGCGCACGCGAGCCAGCCGACGCTCAACGCCTTCCGGCACCTGCGTGACGACGCAGCGCTCGCCGAAGCGGCCGAGGCGGACGAGCGGCTCCGCGCCGGCGACCGGAAGCCCCTGCTGGGCGTGCCCGTCGCGATCAAGGACGACGTCGACCTCACCGGCCTGCCCACGTCGTTCGGGTGCGTCGGCGAGTTCCCGTGCGCGACCACCGACGCGCCCGCCGTCGCGCTGCTGCGCGAAGCCGGCGCGATCATCATCGGCAAGACGAACACCCCCGAGCTGGGCCAGTGGCCGTTCACCGAGGGCCCGGCCTTCGGCGTGACGCGCAACCCGTGGCACCCCGGCCACACCCCCGGGGGTTCTTCGGGCGGGAGCGCGGCCGCGGTGGCGTCGGGGGCCATCGCGGCCGCGCTCGGGTCCGACGGCGCCGGCTCGGTGCGCATCCCGGCCGCGTGGACCGGGCTCGTCGGCATCAAGACCCAGCGTGGCCGGATTCCGACCGAAAGCGAGCTGTTCCACGGCCTGACCGTGCTCGGCCCGCTCGCCCGGACCGTCGAGGACGCGGCCCTGCTGCTGGACGTCGTCGCCGCGACCGGCCGCACGTTCCGGACCGCGGCCGCGCGTGAGCCCGGCCGGCTGCGGATCGGGCTGTCGACGCGGATTCCCTTCACCGCCACCAAGACCCGGCTCGACCCGGTCGTCGAAGCGAACGTGCGGCGGCTCGCCGAGTCACTCGCCGGGCTGGGCCACGAGATCGTCGAGGTCGAGCCGGACTACGGGCTGATCGGGCTGACGTTCCTGCCGCGCTCGCTCACCGGCGTCCGCGACTGGACGCTGCGGGTGCCCGACCGCGCCGGGCTCGACCCGCGCACGCGCAGCAACGCCGGCCACGGCCGGCTCCTGGCCGGGCCCGCGCTGCGCCTGGCCCGCGCGCTCGAGCCGGGCCTGCACCGGCGGATCGGCTCGGTGTTCGGCCGCGTCGACGTCCTGCTGACCCCGACCACGGCGACCCCGCCGCCGCCGATCGGCACGTTCGACGGGCTGTCCGGCTGGGAGACCGACCAGGCCATGATCGCCGCTTGCCCGTACGCTTGGCCGTGGAACGTGCTGGGCTGGCCGGGGGTCAACGTCCCGGCCGGGCTCACGGCCGACGGGCTGCCGCTCGGGGCCCAGCTGCTCGGCCCGTCGCACGCCGAGGAGCGGCTGGTTTCGCTCGCCGCGCAACTGGAAGAGGTCGAACGGTGGCCGGAGCGGCATCCCGAGACAAGCTGGTAAGCACCCGGGACGCCATCCTGCGCGGCGCGCTGACCGTCGTCGGCGAGCACGGCGTGGGCGGGCTGACGAACCGCCGGATCGTCGCCGCCGCCGGGGTTTCGCTCGGCACGTTGACCTACCACTTCCCCAGCCAGACGGCGTTGCTGCGCGAAGCGATGCTGTTGTTCGTCGAGCAGGAGACAGCGAAGCTCGGCGCGATCGTCGACGGCTACCGCTCGGAGGGCTTGAGCGTAGAGCAGGCGGCGTCGGTGGTCGAGCACGTGATCGCGCAGCTGCCGTTCGGCGCCGACGAGCTCGGCGCGCACGAGCTGTACTTGCAGTCCGCCCGCGATCCTGAACTGCACGAGGCTTCTTCGCGGTGCTTCGCGGCGTACGACGAGCTGGCCGTGACGATCCTGGCGGCGCTCGGCGTTCCCGATCCCGGCCGGCTGGCCGGACCGGTGGTCGCGCTGATCGCCGGGCTGCAGCTGCGGCGGCTGGCCACGGGCGAAACGGACACGCCGGTGGCCGAGCCGCTGATGATGCTGATCCGCGGGGCTTGATGGCCCGGCCGATCGTCCGCGGCACGGCGGCGTGGAAGTACTTCGGCGACTTCCGCGACGCGTTGCTGGCGGGTCAGGTGCTGGTGCTGCAGGTGGCGCACCCGGTCGTCGCGGCGGGGGTGCGGGACCATTCGGACTACACGGCGGACCCGTGGACGCGGCTGATGCGCACGGGCGCGTCGCTGTCGATCTACGTGTACGGCGGTGCTTCCGGTGCGCGCGTGGAGGCGGCCCGGCTGCGGTCGTTGCACCGTTCGTTCACGGGCGTCTCGGATGGACGGCGGTACAGCGCCTTGGACCCTGCGGCCTACGCGTGGGTGCACGCGACACTGGTGATGGTTCCGGTTGACGCGCAACGGTTCTTCGGACAGCCACTGTCCACTTCGGAGCTTGAGGAGTACTACGCGCAGATGTGCGACGTCGGGCGGATGCTCGGCGTGCGCGCGCAGGACCTGCCGCCGGACTGGGCGGGGTTCACGCGGTACTACGACTCGATGGTGGCGGGTTTCGCGGGGAACCCGACGATCGAGCAGCTCTTCGAGACGATCCGGACGGTGCCGAAGCCGGTTTCGTGGCTGCGGGACGCGTGGTGGCGGCCGGTGCGGGACCTGCAGGCTCGCGGGCAGATGTTCTTGATCCGGGCGACTTTGCCGCCGGTCCTGCGGGAGCGATTGGGTCTACTGTGGACTGACCGCGACCAGCGGCGGTTCGCGCGGTTCGCTTTCGCGGTGCGGGTTGTCGCGACCCCGATCCCGGCGGGGCTGCGGACGGCGCACATGCGGTGGATCGGCAAGCTGAACGTCTGGCTCCGCGCGCACCCGAAGGTTTACCAGCGCCTGGTGGGCGGCAACGGCCCGGGAGCGGCGCCAGGGGTCGTGAGTGAGGAACAGGGTTAGCACACTGTTCCTCACTCACGACCGCTGAGCCGCGCGTAGTGGGCGCGGGCCTTGGCGCGGTTGCCGCAGCGGGACATCGAGCACCACTGCCGGTTGCGGCGCGGGGACGCGTCGCAGAACCGGATCCCGCAGTCGTCCGCCGCGCACACCCGCACTTCCGCGTCACTCGTCGCCAAGTCGATCGCGTCCGCCGCCAAGGCCGCGAACGCCGTCGCCACCGGGTCCTTCGGGGCCGGGACCTCGCGGCGCAGCCGGCCGTCCACCAGCGCCAGCCGCGGCCGGGGCGCCGGAGCCGCTGCCGCCGCGTTGTTCACCAGCTCGATGTCCATCTTGTCCGGCACCTCGGGCGGCAGCAGCACCCGGTCGATCGCCTCGCGCAGCGCCTTCGCCGCCAGCACGTTCCCGGCCGTCACCGGCACCGGGCCCGTCGTGAAGCCCGCCAGCGAGAGCCACTCCGCCAGCGCGTCCGGTCCCGTCAGCAGCTCCACGCCGTCCGCGTACCGCGAGCGCAGCGTGTTGACCAGGTCGAGGCACGGCCGTCCGCCGTCGAAAGCCCACTCCATGCCCTCATTCTAACCGTTGCCGACAGTTAGAACGTCGGCTACCGTCTAACCCTATGAACCGGTTAGAAGGCATGGCCACGGTCAACGGACTCCGGATGCACTACCGGCGAGCCGGCGAGGGGCCGCCGCTGTTCCTCCTGCACGGCTGGCCGCAGACCTCGCACTGCTGGCACCGCGTCCTGGCCCCGCTCGCCGAGACGCACACCGTCATCGCGCCCGACCTGCGCGGCTACGGCCGCACCGACAAGCCGAAGTCCGGCTACGACAAGCGCACGATGGCCGCCGACGTCGCCGCGCTCGCCGAGCACCTCGGCTTCGACCGAGTCGCCGTCGTCGGGCACGACCGCGGCGGCCGCGTCGCGCACCGCTGGGCTCTCGACCGCCCAGACCAGGTCGAGCGCCTCGCCGTCCTCGACATCGCCCCGACCCGCGCCATGTGGCAGCGCCTCGACACCGGCGTCGCGAAGGCCTACTGGCACTGGCTCTTCCACCTCCAGCCCGACCTGCCGGAGCTCCTCGCCGGCCAGAACATCGCCGCCTACCTCGGCTACTTCTTCGAACGCTGGACCTACCAGCGCCACGCGCTCGACGCCGACGCGCAAGCCGAGTACGTCCGCGCCTTCTCCCAGCCCGGAGCCCTGCGGGCCGGCTTCGACGACTACCGCGCCTCCTTCCCCGACGACGCCGAACTCGACGACGCCGACTTCGAAGCCGGAAAGCGCGTCACCCAGCCACTTCTCGCGCTCTGGGGCGCGAACGGCCTGCTCGGCACCCTGCCGACGCTCGAGATCTGGCAGGAGTACGGCACCGACGTCACCGGTGAGGCGATCGCCGAGTGCGGGCACTTCCTGCCCGAGGAACAGCCCGCCGAAGTCGTCGCCCACCTGCGGAAATTCCTCGGCCCCTGAGACTCCCGGGGGCTCCGGTCCCCCGCGCTGGGGACCGGAGTTCCCTCCCCGCCGTGACGCCCGCCACCCGCGGCCGTCGCTAGGTTCGGACCCACGATGGGGACCAAACCGAAATTCGCGTTGCTGATGCTGCTGGCCGTGCTGGGGATCGCGGCCGGCGGCGGGACCGCGCACGCCGACGGCGCGCCGGCCGGCACCGACGTCCAAGTCGCGCAGACCCTCGGCGCGCGCGAACTGACCGTGATCATCCGCCGGGTCGACGTCACACCGTCGCCGCTGCGGGTCGACGTCGTGACGCACCAGGGCTCGCCGCCCGGCACACTGCACCTGGCCGTCGCGGCCGACGGCGTCACGAGCGCCCGCACCGACGTCGTACTCGGCGCCGAGCCGGGTGTCTACGCGGGAAATCTCCAAGTCGACAAGCCGGGCCCGTGGGAGCTGTCGCTGAGCGACGGGACCGGGCCGGCCGCGACGATCCCGTTCATCGTGCCCGCGCGGGTGGTTCCGCCGTGGGAGAAGGCGACCTACGGCGGGTTCGTCGCCGCGGGCGTGTTCCTGCTGCTCGCGTTGGTCGTCGGCCTCAAGGCGAGGCGGACGGCGTTCGCGCTGGTCCCCGCGGGTGGGGCGGTCGCGGCGATCGCCGTCGCGGTCACCGGCGCGCTGCTGTCGGCGAGCACTCCCCCGCCGCCCGCGCCCGGCAGCCAGCTCGACCCGACGTTCGACAACGTCACCGACCCGTACGCCAACGCTCAGTTGTCCACAGTGGACTACTCACGGCCGCCGGTGAACCTCGCGGTGCGGGCGGAGATCGGCGGGCTGGAGCTGGGCTTCACCGACGGCGCCACCGGCCGCCCGGTCGACGACCTGCTGGTCCACGACAACGCGCTCGTGCACCTCGTGCTGGTGTCGCCGTCGGGGCGGATGAGCCACCTGCACCCGGTGCGCGTCGGCCCCGGCGACTACCGCGTCCGGGTCGCCGATCCGGAGGCCGGCACCTACGCGGTCGCCGCGGAGCTGGTCCGGCGCGGCGGCGGGGTCCAGCTCGTCCGGTCCACTGTGGACCTGGCCGGCACCGCCGCGCCCGCGCCCGAACCACCCGGCGCCGGGCCGCGGACCGTCGACGGCACCCCGGTCGACCTCACCGTCACCCCGGGCACGCCGACCACCGTCACCGCGCACTTCAAGACCCAGGACCTCCAGCCGTGGCTGGGGATGCTCGGCCACCTCATCATCGCCGGGCCGATCTCCGGACCCGTCGGGGAAAGCGCCGCGAAGGCACCGACCTGGGCGCACGTCCACGCGATGATCCCGCCGGTCGCGGGCCAGCTCGACCGCCCGGACGAAACCGTCGCCGCGTACGGCCCGGACGTCAGCTTCACCTACACGTTCGCCGCGCCCGGCCGGTACCGGATCTGGCTGCAGGCCGAACGCGGCTACCGCGTGCTCACGATCCCCGCCGTGGTGGACGTCCCGACGACAGGAGCCGGCCGATGAGGCGCCCGACGTTGTTGATCGCGGTGGTCGCGCTGCTCGTCGCGGCCGGTGCCGCCTGGCTGCTCTGGCCGGGCGGCAGCGCGAAAGCCTCGACGCAGCAAGCGGTTTCCGGGCCGTACACCGTGCAGTTCTCCGCGGACGAGCCCCGCATCGGCGGCAACACGTTCGCGATGGCCGTCACCGGGCCCGCGCCCGAAGGCGTCACGGTCGCGCCGGTCATGGCGCAGATGGGGCACGCGTTCCCGGCGGTCCCCGCGGCACCGGACGGGCCGGGGCGCTTCCGGGCCACCGGCGTCGGGCTGCCGATGTCCGGGCAGTGGGAGATCACCGTGTCGCTGTCCGGCCCCGGCGGCCCCGCCCAAGTCGTTTTTCCGTTGCTCGTCAAGTAGAAAGGTTCGGGGGAATGGATCTCACCGCATCCGGCGTGCGCACCACGTCGGTGGCGAAACAGGCGCGAACGGGGTTGCTGCCGGCGAACGTCGTGCTCGGCGGTTCGCTCTTGTCGCTGGTCGGGCTGACCTGGGACATCCAGTGGCACAGCGACGTCGGGCCGGACACGTTCTTCACGCTGCCGCACTTGTTCCTGTACGCGGGCAGCGCGGTCGTCGGCCTGGCGAGCCTCGCCGTCGTGCTGCTGACGACGGCGGCGCGGCGCGCGGGCCGGCCGGTCGACCCGCGGGTCGGCGGGCGCGTGGTCAACGTGTTCGGCCGGACGTTCGCGGCGCCGCTGGGCTACCTGGTTTCGGGCGTCGGCGCGGCCACGTTCCTGCTGTACGGCCTGTGGGACCAGTGGTGGCACGGCCTCTACGGCTTCGACGCGGTCATCGACTCGCCGCCGCACATCGGGCTGCTGCTGTCGATCACGGTGTCGCTGATCGGCACGACCGCGGTGTTCGCCGCGGCGCGCGAGCACCTCTGGGGGCGGATCGGCACGCTGGCTTCGCTGACCGTACTGCTCACCTTCGGGCCGGTGCTCTCGCTCGGGCTGCAGCAGGTGCCGGACGACTACGCCGACGCCGTCTCGATCGGCTGCTCGATGATGGCGGTGCTGCTGGTCGCGGTCGGCGCGAGCTTCCTGGGACGGCCCGGGGGCGCGGTCGGTACCGCGGCGCTGGTGGCGGTCGTGCAGGGCGTCTTCTGGTGGTTCTCGCCGTGGGCGGCGAAGGCGTACGCGGATCTGGTCGACTTGCCGCTGCGTGACGCGATTTCCGGGGTGCCGGAGATGCCGTCGCTGACGCCGCTGGCGCTGCTGCCGGTGGCCGCGCTGATGGAGCTGGGGTACCTCGCCGGCCGGCGCCGGGGGTGGCGCGCGAGCCGGGTGTCCGTGGTCGTCGGCGGGATCGCCGGGGCGCTGCTCGGGCTGAGCCTGCCGGTCCAGCGCGTCCTGCTCTACACCGGCGCGCACCTGCCGCCGTCCTGGTGGCTGGCGACGACGGCCGTGTTCAGCGGCCTGTTCGGGCTGCTCGGCGGGTTCGCCGGGTGGCGGTTCGGCGGGATGCTCCGGCTGCTGGCGCCCGCGAAGAAGGGGGAAACCGCTGATGCGTAAGACACTCCTGGCCTTGGCGGCCGTCGCCGGGCTGCTGTTCGCGACCGCGGCGCCGGCGAACGCCTACGAGCCGGTCAACATCGTGCACACCGAGCACGTGCAGGCCGGGCCGTACGCGCTGACGATCGGGTTCAGCACCTGGCCGGTGAAGGCCATGCAGTCACTGGACTTCACGTTCATCCCCGACGGCGGGATCGAGGACAAGTCCGGCACGCTCACGATGATCAACCCCGAGGGCGGCAAGAACCGGACGCAGCCACTGGTCCGGCACCCGCGCAAGCGCGACGTCTGGGGCCTGGACGTCCGGTCGATGCCGCGGCCGGGCGAATGGACGTTCCACTTCACGGTCAACGGCCCGGCGGGGTCCGGCACGGGCGACCTGCGCGCGCTGCCGGTGCTCGAACAGCCGGGGCCGCCGATGGGCTTGAGCTGGGCGATCAGCACACTGCCGTTGATCGGGCTCGTCGTGCTGGTCGTGGTGGCCTGGCGCCGGACTCGCGGGCGGCTGCGCGGGGGTGAGCTTCCGGCAACCGGGTGAGATTCCGCTCACATCGCGCACTCAGGCGTATCCGCGGTGTCGCGAAGGCCTCCTTCACCGTGACGGGAAGGGGGCCTTCGCGATTTCTACACACGGACGGGTGATCATGATCACCCGCGCAGGGGAGGACTCAGGCGGGCAGGTCGAACTGCCCGGCCTTCACGGCGACCAGGAACGCTTCCCACTCGGCGGAGTCGAACACGAACACGGGGCTCGTGGCGAGCTTGGTGTCGCGGACACCGATCAGACCTTCGCGACCGAGGTTGACCTCGACGCAGTTCCCGCCGTTGGGCTCGCTGGCGAACGACTTTTCCCAGGCCGCCTCTTCGAACAGGGACACGGCCGTGTTCGGATCGTAATCCGCGAACGACGGATAATCCGCCATGGGTCGTACCTCCGAGGATCGATGGGGGGCGCGGCCGCGACCTGGTCGAAAGTACCCGCGTCCGGCTACTCAGTGTCTCAATGGAGTACGCCGCACGGCCAAGCGGGTGATCAACTAGGTCTGGCCTCGACATGAAGATTATTCCAGGAGTAGGATTAATCGCATCGGCCGGGGCGCTGGCGTCGGTGAATGACTGCCTGCATGCGGCGGGCGGTCCCCGAACGCGGGCCACTGGCTGACGACCGACAAACCCACCACCGCAGGACCTCATGGGGGAGGATCAGCGTGATCGTCGAGGACAGCGCGCCACCGTGCGTGCTCGTCGTGGGCAGGCTCGCCCGGGGAACCGCAGGTGAGGCCCGCCGGGTGGTCCACGTCTTCGGACTGGACGCGGCCCACGGCACGACCGAGCTGGTCCGAACCAAGTGCGGGGAAGCGCTTTCCCGCGCCGACGTGGAATGGCTGGCCCCCGGGGCCGGCATGCCGTGCGAACCCTGTCTCGGACTGACCGGCGGCGAACGCGCCCGGTCGCCGCGACGAGAGCTGGGGGTGTAGACGATGGCCGTCCGGCTGAACTCGCTCTTCCGCCGCGAGGAAGAAGAGCACCGTGGCCGCCGGGGAATCGGGAACGAGCTGCGGAACCGCTTCGGTTTCAGCCTGATCCAGGCACCGCTGCGCAAGACGACGACCTGGGCCACGGACCAGGACGTCCCGCTGCAGCGCTACCCGGACGGGATCCGGACCACGCGCCCGCTGGAGACCGCGATCGACCTGACGCCGCTGCTGCGCGGCCGGATCGGGTCGCGCGCTTGAGAGCCTGAACTGCCGTACCACCACAGAAGAGCCCCGGTTCCCGATGGGACCGGGGCTCTTGCCGTTGCGGGGCTACGGTTTCCGCAGGAACAACCGCCCCTGACGGTACGGCCGCTCCCCCTCGACGTGCTCCCGGTACATCCGGCCCACCTCGGCCAGCCCCGCCGCGGACGCCATCGAAGCCAGCGCATCCAACGGCCACACGTACGCCGTCGTCACCTTGTGGTCGAACTCCGCCACCGGGCCGTCTCCGGCCTCGAAGCACCCCAACAGAACGTGACCGCCGGGCGCCAACGTCCGGGTGAATTCGGCGAAGTACCGCGGTACCTCCGCCGGCGGCGTGTGGATCATCGAATACCACGACAGGATCCCCGCCAGCGACGCGTCGAGCACGTCCAGAGCCGCCATCGAACCCTCGTCGAACCGCAGCGACGGATGAGCCGCGCGCGCCAGGGAAACCATCGCCGGGGACACGTCGACGCCGAACGCGTCGACCCCCAGGGAACTCAGGTGCGCCGTCAGGTGGCCCGGCCCGCAGCCGACGTCCGCGACCGGGCCGTGACCGCGCACGTAGTCCGCGAACGCCGTCCACGCCGCGCGGTCCAGCGGGTCGTCGTTCCAGACGTCGCGGACGAACTCGGCGTACTGGACCGCGACCGCGTCGTAGGCAGCCGTCACGGTTTGCGGCCGAGGCCGCAGATGTGGCCGACGAACGCCGGGTCGTTCGCGAGCTTCTTCGTGGCCTTGGACTCCATCTCCTCCGGGTGCCACTCCGGCAGGTACACGATGCCCGGCTCGACGAGCTCCAAGCCCTCGAAGAACGTCGTGAACTCCGCGCGGCTGCGCAGGTGCAGCGGCGTGCTCGACTTGTTGTACTGCGTCATGATCGACTCGCGGCTCTCGGCGTCGGCCATGTTCTCGAGGCCGTCGCTCGTCAGGTGCGAGGACAGGAAGTACGAGCCGGACGGCAGCAGCGACAGGTACTTCTGGATGGTCTGGGCCACCGGCTCGTCCTCGCCGAGGAAGTACAGGACGCCGACGATGATCAGGCCGATCGGGCGGTTCGGGTCGAGGACGCCGGTGTCGAGCGCGCGCTTCCAGATGTCGGCCGGGTCGCGCAGGTCGCCCTGCAGCACCGCGTGCCGGTCCGCGACGCCTTCGCGCTCCAGCAGGATCTGCGAGTGGGCCACCGCGACCGGCTCGTTGTCGACGTAGACGCACCGCGCGTTCGGGTTCACCTCGGCCGCGACCTCGTGGACGTTGCCGACCGTCGGCACGCCGGACCCGAGGTCGAGGAACTGGTCGATGCCGTTGCGGGCCAGGTACCGGACGCCGCGGCCGAGGAAGTCGCGGCCGACCCGGGCCACGGTCTTGATCATCGGGAACGTCTTGACCGCCTGCTCGCCGAACTGCCGGTCGATGGCCCAGTTGGCGTCCCCGCCGAGGAACCAGTCGTAGATGCGGGCCGCGTTCGGCCGCTCGAGGTCGACGCCTTCGGGAGCCTCGGGATCCTGCGTGGTCATGTCATCCTCCAGGCTTGCGGCCGACACCGCCGACCACGCTCGCGAGGGGGACCGTGGCGGCGCCGGGCTCGGGACGCCACTCTCCCACAGGCACGATTCCCGGCTCGACCACCTCGAAGTTACCGAAGAACGCGGCGATCTCGTCGAGCGTCCGGGACACCGCGGGCGAGCTCGACCGCTCGGACAGCTTCACCAGCCGGCGGATCTGCTCCAGCTCGTCGCCCTCGACGCCGGACTCGGTCGCGTGCGAGAGGACGTACGCCGAGCCGGGTGCCAGCAGCGTCCGGTAGTCGCGGATGGCTTCGCGGACGCCGGTGACGTCCGGCAGGAAGTGCAGCACGGCCACGCTGAGCAGGCAGATCGGCCGGTCCGGGTCGAGCACGCCGGTGGCCAGCGCGGCTTCCCAGACCTCGTCGGCGTCGCGCAGGTCGGCGTGCAGGACGGCGTGGCGCTCGGGGTCGCCCTCCTCGTCGAGCAGGATCCGGCCGTGCGCTACGGCCACCGGCTCGTTGTCGACGTAGACGCAGCGGCTGTCGTCGGCGTACTCGTCGGCCACCTCGTGGACGTTGCCGGCGGTCGGGATGCCGGAGCCGAGGTCGAGGAACTGCGTGATGCCTTCGGCCAGGCAGTAGCGCACGGCCCGGCCGAGGAAGTCGCGGTTGCCCCGGGCCAGGGTCTTCGCCAGCGGAAACGCTTTCACGGCCAGTTCGCCGTACTGCCGGTCGATCGCCCAGTTCGCGGTGCCGCCGAGCGCCCAGTCGTAGATCCTCGCCACGTTCGGCCGGTCGAGGTCGACGGCGTCAGGGAGGAAGTCGGGGTCCACGATGTCCACTCCCGGTGGAATCCAGCGCAACATACCGACTCTACCGAAAGTTGTTCACCGCCTGGGATACCTCAGGCGGCCGTTCGCCCTATTGGAGCTGCTGCATCTGGCCGCGGTAACCCTCCGCAAGCTCCTTGAGGAACTGCCGGGTCTCCTGCCGCTCCAGCGCGGCTCCACGCAGCCGGTCCCACGAGTCGACGAAGATGTTGAAATCCTTGACGTCGTCGAGGTACAGCCCGCCGGCGGAGTGCTCGATGTAGACGAAGTCCCGGGTGCGGTCCGGGAAGCGCATGATCGTGAAGTCGTTGGGCACCGCGGCCAGCCGCGCCCCGAACGGCAGTACGTGCACGTACACGCGCGGGTGACGTTCGAGCGAGAGCAGGTGCTCGACCTGGTCGAGCATCACCGCGGGCGCGTACCCGCCGGGGGCCCGGCGCAGCGCGCCCTCGCTGATGATGAACCGGTAGTAGGGCGGCTGCTGCTGCTCGAACACGGCCTTGCGGTCGAGCCGGTTGCGCACCAGCGACGTCACGTCGGTCGCGCCGGCCTCGGTGAACTGCTTGAGCATGTAGTGCTCGGACTGCAGCGGACCGGGGATGCGCTCGCCGTGCCAGGTGAGGATCTCCGCGGCCGCGGGCTCCAGGTCGGTGAAGGTGCGGAACCAGTGCGGCACCACCGAGCGGTAGCCGGACCAGTGGCCGCGCTGCCCGGCGGCCGCACGCGCCAGGTTCATCAGCGTGTCGGCTTCTTCGCCGTTGATCCCGAATGCGTTCAGCATGGATCGCACATCCCCGAGCTTGACCCCGACGGCACCGGACTCGATCTTGTTGACCTTGCCCTGGGTGCAGCCGAGGACCTCGGCGACCTGCTGCTGTGTCATCCGCGCCGCGGTGCGGGCGTGCCGGAGCTCGTTCCCGAGCTGCTTCCGGCGCGAGGTGACGGTGCTGGCCATCGCCCTGCTCTCCCGGACCACTACCAAGCGACGGCGGCCTCCCGGTCGCCGTCGCGCGCGAACTATCGAACCCACCCAGGCTAGTGCTTGACCTTGCGGATCTCGATGATGACATCGCGCAGCGTTCCAGGAAACGCCGCGGAATGCCAGTCACCTGCGCTATCACTCGCCTGGACCAGCGAAATTCCGAATTATTCCGCCAACCGGCGGAGCCCGGTCTCGGGCATAGTGGGCGGGTGACCGATCGTTCGCCCTCCGCCGCCGCCGTCACCCGGCTGGCCGACCAGGTCCACGGCTACGTCCAGCCGGACGGCTCCTGGTACATCAACAACTGCGGCGTCGTCGACGCCGGCGACCACACCGTCCTCATCGACACCTGCTCGACCGAGCGCCGCACGCGCGCGCTGCTCGCCGCGGTGGAAGCCGCCACCGGCAGCCCGGTGACGACGCTGGTGAACACCCACCACCACGGCGACCACACCAACGGCAACTACCTGGTCGAGGGCGCGACGGTCATCGGCCACCGCAAGACGCGGGAGCTGATGGTCGCCGAGGGCATCCAGACGTTCGAGGGCATCTTCGTCGGCAACGACTGGGGCCAGCTCGAGTCGCGGCCGCCGGAGGTCGTGTTCGACGACCGGCTGACGGTGCACGCCGGCGACGTCACCCTCGAGCTGATCCACCCCGGCCACGCGGCCCACACGACCAACGACGTCCTGGTCTGGCTGCCCGAGCAGCGCGTGCTCTACGCCGGCGACCTGGTGTTCCACGGCGGCAGCCCGTTCGCGCTGATGGGCTCGGTGGCCGGCTGGCGCAAGGGCCTCGACGTCATCCGGGAACTCGAACCGGAAGTGATCTTGCCTGGTCACGGCGGCCCGTGCGACCTCTCGGTGGTGGACACAGTGGACACGTACCTGAAGTTCGTCCAGGAGACGGCCGAGCGCGGCAAGGCCGCCGGGCTGTCGCCGCTGGAGGCCGCGAAGGAGGCCGACCTGGGCGAGTTCGCGTCGCTGAGCGAGCAGGAACGGCTGCCGGGCAACCTGCACCGCGCGTACGCCGAGCTGGACGGCGCCGAGTGGGGCGCGCAGATCGACCTGGTCGCGGCGATCACCGACATGCTCGCCTACAACAAGGGCCCGATCCGCTGCTTCTCCTGAACTGAGTGAGCTGATCCGCCGTGGCCTCCCTTGAGGCGTCGATCGGACTACTGTCTGAATCGAGAGAGTCTTCGGAAGGATGCGGATGAGCAAGAAGGCGAGCATCGGGGTCACCGGCCTGGCGGTCATGGGCCGCAACCTGGCCCGCAACCTGGCCCGGCACGGGCACACGGTGGCCCTGCACAACCGGTCCGAGGAGCGGACCCGCGCGCTGGTGGAGCAGTTCGGCGACGAGGGCGACTTCATCCCGGCGTACTCCGCGCAGGCGTTCGTCGACGCGCTGGAGCGGCCCCGGCAGGTCGTGATCATGGTCAAGGCGGGCGCCCCGACCGACGCCGTCATCGAGGAGTTCGCGCCGCTGCTCGAAGAGGGCGACGTCATCATCGACGCCGGCAACGCGCACTTCGCCGACACGCGCCGCCGCGAGAAGGCGCTGCGCGAACGCGGGCTGCACTTCGTCGGCAGCGGCGTCTCCGGCGGCGAGGAAGGCGCGCTGCACGGGCCGAGCATCATGCCCGGCGGCTCGAAGGAGTCGTACGAGTCGCTTGGCCCGCTGTTCGAGGACATCTCGGCGAAGGTCGACGGCGAGCCGTGCTGCACGCACATCGGTGCGGACGGCGCCGGCCACTTCGTCAAGATGGTGCACAACGGCATCGAGTACGCCGACATGCAGCTGATCGCGGAGTCGTTCGACCTGCTGCGGCACGCGGGCGGCTACTCCCCCGCCGAGATCGCCGACGTGTTCCGCACGTGGAACACCGGGCGGCTCGACTCCTACCTGATCGAGATCACCGCCGAGGTGCTCGCGCACGTCGACAAGGCGACCGGCAAGCCGTTCGTGGACGTCGTCGAGGACGCCGCGGAGCAGAAGGGCACCGGCCGCTGGACCGTGCAGATCGGCCTCGACCTGGGCGTCCCGATCTCGGGCATCGCCGAAGCCGTCTTCGCGCGTTCGCTGTCCGGGTCCAAGTCGCTGCGCGCAGCCGCCCGCGGCCTAGGCGGTCCTTCGGCGTCACCGCTCACCGGCTCGGCGCTGGACCGCTTCGCCGACGACGTCGAGCAGGCGCTGTACGCGTCGAAGGTCGTCGCATACGCGCAGGGCTTCAACCAGATCCAGGCCGGCGCGACGGAGTACGGCTGGGACATCGACCTGGGCAAGGTCGCCTCGATCTGGCGCGGCGGCTGCATCATCCGCGCGAAGTTCCTCAACGACATCACCTCGGCCTACGCCGACGAGCCGGAACTGCCGACCCTGCTCACCTCGGGCGGCTTCCGCAAAGCCGTCGAGGACGCGCAGGACTCGTGGCGGTCGGTGATCTCGACGGCCGTCCAGCTGGGCATCCCGACGCCGGGCTTCTCGACGGCGCTGGCGTACTACGACGGCCTCCGCGCCGACCGCCTCCCCGCGGCGCTCGTCCAGGGGCAGCGCGACTTCTTCGGGGCGCACACCTACCGCCGCGTGGACCGCGAAGGTTCGTTCCACACGGCCTGGGCCGCCGACGGCCGCCCGGAGTCCGAGGCCTGACAACGACGAACGGGCCCTCCCGAAGGAGGGCCCGTTCGCGTTTCCGGGAAGACCCCCTGGTCCCGCCCGGTCAGAGCACCGTCACGAGGACGATCGCGAGAACCACGGCCAGCCAGAGCGGTCTCATCCCCGCGCGGCGAGGATCTCTTCGAGGACCGCCAGGATCTTCCGCTCGGCCTCCTCCTTCGTGATCCCGAGGCCGTCGAGCACCTCGAAGCCGGCGCCTTCGCGCTGTTCCAGCAGCGCCAGGAGGATGTGCTCGGTGCCGATGTAGTTGTGCCCCAGCCGCAGGCCCTCGCGCAGGGTCAGCTCGAGGGTCTTCTTGGCCGCCCCGGAGAACGGCATCGGGTTCGGCACGGGAACGACCGCCTCGGGCAGCCGCGCCTCGGCGGCTTCACGGACGGCGTCGAGCTGCACGCCCTGGGCGATGATCGCCCCCGCCGCGAGGGCCGCCGGCTCGGTGAGCAGGCCCAGCACGATGTGCACGGTGTCGATGTGCGGGCTGCCGTGGTCGGCGGCGGCCTTCTGGGCCTCGACGATCACGTGCCGCGCCCGGTCGGTGTAGCGGCCGTAGACGCGCTCGATCGTCCCGGACGGGTCGCCGCCCGGATCGACCTTGGGGACGAACCGCTTTTGCGCGGCCTGCTTGGTCACGCCCATGCTGGCACCGATGTCGGTCCAGGACGCCCCGGACCGCCGGGCCTGGTCGACGAAGTGGCCGATGAGGTGGTCGGCGACCTCACCGAGGTGCTGACCCACGTAGACGGCGTCGG
This sequence comes from Amycolatopsis sp. NPDC114478, assembly GCF_055633805.1. NCBI lineage: Bacteria > Bacillati > Actinomycetota > Actinomycetes > Pseudonocardiales > Pseudonocardiaceae > Amycolatopsis > Amycolatopsis sp. NPDC114478. The sequence continues at coordinate 517,185 of NZ_JBVKDO010000003.1, forward strand.
TGAGCTGGGCGAGGGCGTCCTTCTCGTTGTTGCTCTTGATCGCGCTGATGAGGTCGTCGAGCTTGATCTGGGTGGGTTCGGTCATGACGTCAACTGTAGGTTGACGCCCTGGGTGCGTCAACCACGAGTTGACGATCTCAGGCGAACGGCAGCCCGACGTAGTTCTCGGCCAGGCTGGTCGCCGCCGCGCGCGACGACGTCGTGTAGCGCAGCTGCGACAGCTGCAGTTGTCGCGCGAAGCCGTCGGCGTGCGGGTCGGTGTGCAGCATCGTCGTCATGAACCAGGAGAAGTGCTCGGCCCGCCACACCCGGCGCAGGCAGGTGTCCGAGTAGGCCGCGGCCAGGGCTTCGTCCCCGCGCAGCAACGCCTCCAAGGCTCGCGACAGCACCCGGACGTCGGCGATCGCCAGGTTCATGCCCTTCGCGCCGGTCGGCGGGACGATGTGCGCCGCGTCGCCCGCGAGGAACAGCCGGCCGTGGCGCAGCGGTTCCGCGACGAAGCTGCGCATCGGCGTGATGCCCTTGTCGAGGATCGGGCCTTCTCGCAGCCTGAAGTCGCCTTCGACCTCCAGGCGAGCGGTCAGCTCCGCCCAGATCCGGTCGTCGGACCAGGCTTCGAGGGACTCCGCCGGGTCGACCTGCAGGTACAGCCGCGTGATCTCCGGCGTCCGCATGCTGTGCAGCGCGAACCCGCGTTCGTGGTGGACGTAGATCAACTCGTGGTGCGACGGCGGGGTCCGCGCCAGGACCCCCAGCCAGGCGAACGGGTATTCGCGCTCGTACACCGTCAAACTGTCCGCAATGGACGGACGCGAGATGCCGTGGAAGCCGTCGCAGCCCGCGACGGCGTCGCACTCGATGGTCTGCGGGACACCGTCGGAGTCCCGGTAGCGCACGACCGGCCGTTCGGTGTCTACATCGGACAGAGTGACGTCCGAAACCTCGTACGAGATCGGCCATCCGCGGGCCTCGTGCGCGTCGATCAGGTCCTTGACGATCTCCTGCTGCCCGTACACGGTGATGCGCCGGCCGGTCAGCTCGGTCAGCGCGATCCGGTGGTCGGCGCGGTCGAACCGCAGTGACAGCCCCTCGTGCGGCATGCCCTCCGCGGCCAGCCGGTCGCCGAGTCCCAGCGACGTCAGCAGCTCGACGGTCGGCTGCTCGCACACCCCGGCGCGCACGCGCTGCCGGACGTACTCGCGGTCGCGGGCCTCCAGGACCATGCAGTCGATCCCGGCTTCGTGCAGGAGGAAGGACAGCAGCAGCCCGGCCGGGCCGGCGCCGATGACCGCGACCTGGGTGCGCATCACGCCGCTCGCGACTTCAGGTGCGCCTTCAGGTCGAACGCGCTCGCTTCGAGGTCCGCGTACGCCGGGTGCGGGTCGGCGGTGAACAGGCGCCGGGCGGCGATGTGGTCGGCCGGCCGGTTCACCGACTCGACGGCGATGAGGACGTCGTCGCGGAAGGACAGCACCGAGAACTTGCCCGCGGCCCGGTCGCCCGCGACCACCGTCTTGTCGGCGCCGGACAGGATCCCGGCGATCTGCAGCTTCGCGCCCGACTGGTCGGTCCAGAACCACGGCAGGCTCGCGTACGGCTCGGGCGTCCCGGTGATCGCGGCGGCCACGCAGCGGGCCTGGTCGACGGCGTTCTGCACGGACTCCAGCCGCGTCGCCGCGCCCGCCTGCACGCACGGGAAGTTGGCGCAGTCGCCGATCGCGAAGATCCGCTCGTCGGCCGTCCGCAGGTGCGCGTCGACGACGACGCCGTTGTCCACGGGGAGGCCGGCTTCGGCGGCGAGGGTCGTCTCCGGCACGACGCCGACGGCGACCACGACCAGGTCGGCGGGCAGCCGGGTGCCGTCGGAGAGCTCGACCTCGCGCACTCGCGAGTCGCCGTGCAGCGCCGAGACGCCCTGGCCGAGCAGGACCGTGTGCCCGGCTTCGCGGTGCAACGCGGCGAAGTAGGCGGAGATCTCCGGCGTCGCGACGCGGTTGAGCAGCCGGTCCTGGGCCTCGACGATCGTGACCGGGCGGCCGGCGTGCGAGGCGAACTCCAGCCCGATGAACCCACCCCCGACCACGACGACGTTCTCGGCCTGCACCAGGGACTCGCGGAGCTTGTCGGCGTCGTCGCGCGTGCGCAGGGTGAGCACGCCCGGCAGGTCCGCGCCGGGCACGGGCAGCGTCCGGTTGCGCGCGCCGGTCGCGAGGATGAGGTGGTCGTAAGCCCGCTCGGTGCCGTCTTCGAGGCGGACTTTCGACGCGGGCCGGTCGATCGCCGCGACCCGACCGGCGACCAGTTCGATGTCCTTCTCCGCGAAGAAGTCCTCGCCGCGCAGGTGCAGCTGTTCGAGCCCGGCGGTTCCGGCCAGGTAGGCCTTCGACAACGGCGGCCGCTGGTACGGCACGCCCGGCTCGTCCCCGATCAGCACGACGCGGCCGTCGAAGCCGCGGTCCCGCAGCGACGCGACGGCCTGGAACCCGCTCTGACCCGACCCGACGACGAGCACCGTGTTCTGTGCACCCATGCCTGCCATCCGATCACACGAGCCTCAAGCCGTCGAGGAGTCACCGGAGGACCGCAGGGCCCGAGGCGCCCCGAGCACCCGGGAGATCCCTCGCGCGGCGGCGCGGACGGCCGGGACCAGCGTCCGCGGGTCCGTCCATTCGGCCGGGACGACCACCGAGATCGCCGCGACGACCTCGTCCGTCGAGTCGAAGACCGGGGCTGCCACCGACAGCGAGATCAGCTCGATCTGGCCGTCGCTGATCGCGTAGCCGTCGCGGCGGACGTCGGCCAGGACGCGGCGCAGCTGCCCGGTCGAGGTGATCGTCTTCGGCGTGAACGGCTTGAGCGGCCCGGCCAGGACCTCGTCCTGCGCCTCGGCGGGGGCGTGCGCGAGCAGGACCTGGCCGACGCCGGTGGCGTGCGCGGGCAGCCGGCCGCCGACGCGGGTCAGGACGTTGACCGCGCCGCGGCCGGAGATGCGCTCGACGTAGACGACCTCCGGCCCGTCGAGCACCGCGAGCTGCACGTTCTGGTGCGTGGCCTCGTAGAGGTCCTCGAGGAACGGCATCGCGCTCTCCCGCAGCTCGGCGCCGTGCGGGGCGAGCGAGGCGACTTCCCACAACCAGAGCCCGACGCGGTAGACGCCGGCCTCGTCGCGGACGAGCGCGCCGCGCCGGGTCAGTTCCCCGGCGATCCGGTGGGTCGTCGACAGCGGCAGCCCGACGCGGCGGCTGAGTTCGGACAGCGTGAGCTGCGGCCGTTCGGCCGTGAACGCGCCCAGCAGGTCCAGGACGCGGTCCACGACCGACGGCGGCCGCTTCGCGCTGTGTCGCACGTCCGGCCGCTTCGCGCTGTGTCGCACGTCAGAGATCGTCGTCCGGGAGCAGCGGGCGCATGAACGACCGCCGGTACCGCACCACGCAGCCGCTTTCGTCGCGGATCTTGTCGGCCTCGATGAAGTCCGGGTCGACGCCGAACAGCGTCCGGTAGCGCTCGTACGCAGCGAGGCTCTCGAAGCTGAACAGCGCGCGGGCTTCGTCGCTCGCGCCCTCCGACGGCAGGAAGTAGCCGTGGTGGACGCCGCCTTCCCGCTGCACCAGCCGCATCCACGCGGCGGCGAAGCGTTCGAAGTCGGCGAGCTTCGCGGGGTCGATGACGTAGTCGACGACGCAGGTGATCATCAGTGGCCGCCCCAGACCCGGTCGGCCGTGGCCACGATCAGCTCGAGCTTGCGCAGCTGGTCGTCCGGGGTGAGGTCGTTGCCCTCCTCGGTCGAGGAGAACCCGCACTGCGGCGACAGGCAGAGCTGGTCGACATCGACGTACTGCGACGCCTCTTCGATCCGCCGCACCAGGACGTCCGGGTCTTCCAGCTCCGGCTGCTTGGTCGTGACCAGGCCGAGGACGACCTTCTTGTCCTTGGGGACGAACCGCAGCGGTTCGAAGCCGCCGGAGCGTTCGTCGTCGAACTCCAGGAAGAACCCGTCGACGGCCAGGTCGCCGAACAGCGCTTCGGCGACGAACTCGTAGCTCCCGGAGGCGACCCACGACGACCGGAAGTTGCCGCGGCACAGGTGGGTCGTCACCGCGAGGTCCTCCGGACGGCCTTCCAGGGCCGCGTTCAGCGTAGCGATGTTGCGCAGGTGCTGGCGGTCCGGGTCGCCCCCCATCCGCGCGACGAGCTCCCGCTGCGCCGGGTCGTTGAGGTAGGCGAGGCTGGTGTCGTCGAGCTGCAGGTACCGGCAGCCGAGGCCGGACATCGCGGCGATCTGCGCTTTGTAGGCCGCGCTCAGGTCGGTGTAGAACTCCTCGAGGTCCGGGTAGACGGTCTCGCTGACCGCCGCCCGGCCGCCGCGGTAGTAGACCATGCTCGGCGACGGGATGGTCAGCTTCGGCGTCACGCCGGGGTCCACATGGGACTGCAGGAACTCGAAGTGCTCGGCGAAGATCGGCTCGTCGAGCCGCACCTTCCCGTCGACCTGCAGGCCCGGCGGGCTGAACTCGAGGTCGCCCGCCAGGTTGTGGAACTTGACGTGCAGCCGCTCGTCGCTCTTCGAGACGCCGCCGAGCGCGTAGATGAAGTCCATGTGCCAGGAGGCACGCCGGAACTCGCCGTCGGTGGCCGAGCTCAGCCCGGCCGCCTTCTGCATCTTGATGACGTCGCGGATCGCGTCGTCCTCGACCGCGCGGAGCTGCTCCACGCCGATCTCGCCGCTTTCGCGCCGCCGACGCGCGTCACGCAGCACCGGGGGCCGCAGGAGGCTCCCGACGTGATCGGCGCGAAACGGCGGGCCCACCTGGGAAATACCACCCGAAGTCATGCACCGATGGTCACACATCCGGGACCGTTCCGCCGCCCCCCGAAACAAGATCATGACGTCGGAGTCTTGCTACCGTCACGCGCGACGCGTTGGCTGTCCCCCGGTGAAAGGGGCCTGTGCATGACGAAACACCCGGTCGACGAAGTCCTGCCCGCCGGACGGCTGGCGCTGCTCGGCCTGCAGCACATGTCGATCATGTACGCCGGCGCGGTCGCGGTACCGCTGATCGTCGGCAGCGCGCTGAAGCTGGACCCGGCGACGATCGGGCTGCTCGTCAACGCCGACCTGCTGGTGGCGGGCATCGCGACGCTGATCCAGGCGGTCGGCATCGGCAAGCTGCTGGGCATCCGGCTGCCGGTGGTCGCGGGCGCGACGTTCAGCGTCGTGAACCCGATGATCCTGATCGCGTCCCAGTACGGCCTGCCCGCGGTGTACGGCGCGATGCTGGCGTCCGGCGTCTTCGGGCTGCTCATCGCGAAGCCGTTTGCGAAGCTGATCCGCTTCTTCCCGCCACTGGTCACCGGGACGCTGCTGCTCGTCATCGGCGTCTCGCTGCTCGGCCCGGGCGCGGGATTGATCGCCGGCAACGACCCGACGGCGTCCGATTACGCGGCCCTGTCGCACATCCTGCTCGCGTTCGGCGTGCTCGCGCTGCTGGTGCTGTTCACGCGGGTGCTGCGCGGGTTCGCCAACCAGATCGGGCCGCTGCTGGCGCTGGCGATCGGGCTGGTGGTCGCGATCCCGCTGGGGCTGGTGCACTGGGACACCCTCGGCGCGGCGAGCTGGTTCGGCCTCGCGTCGCCGTTCCACTTCGGGGCGCCGACGTTCCCGGTCGCCGCGGTGCTGTCGATGTGCGTGGTCATGCTGGTGACGTTCACCGAGTCGACCGCCGACATGATCGCCGTCGGCGAGATCACCGGTCGCCCGCCGACCGACTCCGACCTCGCGCGCGGCCTGGCCACCGACGGCTTCTCGGCCGTCCTCGGCGGCGTCCTGAACTCCTTCCCCGACACGGCGTTCGCGCAGAACGTCGGGCTGGTGCGGATGACCGGCGTGCGCAGCCGCTGGGTGGTCGCGGTGACCGGCGGAATCCTGGTGCTGATGGGCCTGGTGCCGAAGATCGGCGCGTTCATCGCGGCGATCCCGCAGCCGGTGGTCGGCGGGGTCGCGGTGGTCATGTTCGCGATGGTCGCCGCGGTCGGCGCGCAGAACCTCCGCACGGTGGAGTTTTCAGGCAACCACAACACGTTCATCGTCGCGGTCGCGCTCGGAGTCGGCCTGCTGCCGGCGTTCGCACCGAAGATCTTCCAGCACTTCCCGGCGTGGCTGCAGACGATCTGCGGCAGCTCGATCACGGTGGCGGCGGTACTGGCGTTCACGCTGAACCTGCTGTTCAACCACCTCGGCCGGCGTTCGGAGCCGGACCTGCTGGAAGCGCCGTGACCACCCGCTCGATCAGCGACCTCGCGGAGCAGCTGTCCTGATCACCAGCAGATGATCAGGATGCACGACGGCCGCGGCGGGGCCGGGGTCGTCGTCGGGTGCGTCGGCTGGTGCGTCGGCTGCTGGCCGGCCGGTGGGGTCGTCGTGGTCGAGGTGACCGAGCTGGACGGGTCGCCGCTGGTCGGCGTGGTGGTCGGCATCGCGGCGCCGGAGCTGCTCCGGGTGGTCGGGTCGGTGCCCGGCACCTCGGTGACGGTCTCGCGGGGCACGCCGACGCCCGGGACGACGTCGCCGCCGCCGGTGCCGCCGTCGGGCGGGGAGTCCGTGGCCTGGTCCGCGCCACCCAGGCCGGTGGTGCGCTGCGGGAACGGGATGACCTGGATCTGGTCGACCGGGGACGCGTCCTGCCTGCCCTTGCCGCCGAGGCCGACCAGCACCGCCGCGGCGCCGCAGCCGATGACGACAGCGAGCATCACCGCGAGCACCCGCCACCGCGACTGCCCCGGTCCTGAGCGCTCGCCCCAGCCCTCGCGCACGAGCAGCTCGGCGACCGATACCTCGTCGTTCACCCCGACAGACCTTCCCGAGAGGCCTTTCGGCCGACATCGTGGCCGTATTTTTACCGCACAAGACCCCCGAAAGGGTGAGTTTCTGGCAAAAATTCGTCACGTAACGAACCTTTTGACTGTGGGTGACATTCCACAGCGGATTCACAGCTGGGGTTCGGCAAGCTCCCAGCATGACCGGCGAAGCTCGGAGCATGCTGCTGAAAGCCGATCGGCCGGTCCCCCGGATCGCCGTGCCGCGCCGCAGCCTGCGCGCGTTCGTCCCGACCCCGCGGACGACCCCGTTCACCTTCGGCTACCTGGTGGTCCTGCTCGGCACGACGCTGCTGCTCAAGTTCGCCGACCCGGAGCTGACCACCCGGCTGCTCCGGCTGTCCAGCACCGACGCCCACAACCTGTGGCGCCGGCCGCTGAGCTCGCTGCTGACCAGCGCGCTCTGGCTGTCCGACGAAGGCTGGCTCGCCTACGTCGTGATCTTCGCGATCGCCGTCGCGCCGCTGGAACGCCGGTTCGGTGCCCGCCGCACGGCGATCGTGTTCTTCTCCGGCCACGTGGTGGCCACGCTCGTCACCGAGCTGCCGGTGATGGCCCTGATCAGCACCCACGTGCTGCCGAACTCGGCCGGGCACTGGCTCGACATCGGCGTCAGCTACGGCTTCTTCACGACCGCCGGCGCGCTCGTCTTCCTGCTGCGCGGCCGCGCGCGCCCGGTCGCGCTGGCCGTCGTGGAGGCGTTCATCGCGGTGATCTGGCTGAGCGACGACCCGACGACGCTCGACTCGGTCGTCACGCTGCTCGGCCACGCGTTCGCCGCGCACTTCGGCCTGCTGTTCTGGGGGCCGCGGCTGCGCGGCGCTTCCGCAGGCCGGACCGGGATTCGGGCGGGTAGGCAGGCGCCGGAGTCGGTGGTGTAATCGACCGAGCCACACGCCGACTGCCGGGGGGACGGACGCTCATGCAGGCAGACTCCCTCGCCGAACTGGTCGAGCTGAGTCCGGACGCGATCTGCGTCCACGAGAACGGCGTCCTGACCTACGCGAACCGCGCCGCCCTCGAGACGTTCGCGGCGCGCTCGGCCGACGAGGTGGTCGGCCGCCGGTTCACCGACTTCGTCGCCGAGGAGTCGCGGGCGGCCGTGGTGGAGAAGCTGACGCGGCTGACCGAGCCGGGGCAGGCGAGCGAGCCGGTGGAAGCGCTGATGTCCCGGCTGGACGGCAGCAAGTTCGCCGTGGAAGCGGTGTCAGTGCGCCTCGGCGGCCGGCTCGCCTACCAGGTCGTCATGCGGGACATCACGGCGAAGAAGGCGGCCGCGGACGCCCTGCGCTACCAGGCCGCGCTCGTCTCGCACGTCAGCGACGCGCTGATCGCGACCACCGGCGACGGCGTCGTGACCAGCTGGAACCCGGCCGCCGAGGCGGTGTACGGCTGGACCGCGGCCGAAGCCGTCGGACGGCGGGCCGGCGAGCTGGTCGGCGCGCCGCTGGACCTGCGCGGCGGCGGGGTCACCGAAGCGGTGCACCGGCGGCGGGACGGGGCACCCCTGGCGGTCCGCGTTTCGGCAGCTGAGATGAACGACGGATACGTGCTCGTCTGCGCGGACGAAACCGCGCGGCGGCGGGCCGAGCAGAATTACCGCACGGTCGTCGCGTCGCTCGACGAAGGCGTGCTGGTGATGGGGCCGACCGGGCTCATCGAGGCCGCGAACCCGGCCGCGTGCCGGATCATCGGCGTCGCCGAGGCCGACCTGATCGGCGTCCCGTGCCACACGCTCGTGCTGTTCACCGAGGACGGGCACTGGATCCCGCCGGACGAGACGCCGTCGGTGCGGACGCGGCGGACCGGCGTCACGCACAACGGCCTGGTGGTGCGGCTGCGCCGGCCCGACGGCCGCGACGTCTGGGTGTCGCTGACCTCGCGGCTGCTCAACCCCGACGACCCGGCGGCGCTGGCCGTGGTGACGTCGTTCACCGACATCACCGAGACCCGCGCGATCAGCGCGCAGCTCGCGCACGACGCCACCCACGACCCGCTGACCCGGCTCGGCAACCGGACCCTGGTGCTCGACCGGCTCGCCGCCGACCGGCGCGGCGCGGTCACCGTGCTGTTCCTCGACCTGGACAAGTTCAAGGTCATCAACGACTCGCTCGGGCACTCGGTCGGCGACCAGGTGCTGCGGATCGTCGGCGAGCGCCTGCGGCGCTGCTCCGGGCGCGACGACCTGGTCGGGCGGCTCGGCGGCGACGAGTTCGTCGTCGTCACCGGCGAGGTCACCGACCCCGGCGAAGTGCGGGCGCTGGCCGAGCACCTGCGGGCCGCGCTGGCCGAGCCGATCGGTGTGCTCGGCCGTCAGCTGCACCTCGACGCGAGCATCGGCGTCGTGCTCGTCGGGACCGCGGACCGCCGCAGCGCCGAGGACCTGCTGCGCGACGCCGACGTGGCGATGTACCAGGCCAAGACGCTCGGGCGCGGCCGGCACCACTTCTTCGACGTCGGCCTGCGCGAGCGGATGCAGCGGCGGCTGCGGATGGAGCAGGACCTGCGCGACGCGGTGCACGACGGCCAGCTCTGGCCCGCCTACCAGCCGGTCGTCGACCTGCGGACCGGCGAGATGGTCGCGGTCGAGGCGCTGCTGCGCTGGACGCACCCCCGCCACGGCGCGATCTCGCCCGCGGAGTTCATCCCGCTGGCCGAGGAGAGCGACCTGATCAACGTGATCGGCAAGGAGATGCTCCGCGCGACGACCCGCGAGCTCGCCACGCGGCGCGGCGAGCAGGGCCTGGATCTCACGCTGAAGGTCAACCTGTCGACGCGCCAGCTCGACGACCCGCACCTGGTGCCCGCGGTGCAGGACGCGCTGGCCAGCACCGGGCTGCCGGCCGCCGCGCTCTGCCTGGAGGTCACCGAAAGCGCGTTGATGCGCGACCAGGAAGCGGCCGCGGAAGTGCTGGCGTCCCTGCGTTCCCTCGGCGTGCTGCTGGCGATCGACGACTTCGGCACCGGCTATTCGTCACTCGCGCAGCTGCGGCGGCTGACGCTGGACACGCTCAAGATCGACCGGTCGTTCATCACCGGGATCGCGGAGTCGCGGGACGCCGAGGCGATCGTCACGAGCATCATCGCGATGGCGCACGCGGTGGACCTGACGGTGATCGCCGAGGGCGTCGAATCCGCGGAGCAGCTGGAGCTGCTCCGCACGCTGGGGTGCGACCAGGCCCAGGGCTACCACCTCGGCCGCCCGGTGGCGGCGGCCGAGCTGTTCGGTCAGTAGACCCGCTTGAGCCTGCTCAGCTCGTCCGGCGTCAGTTCGATGCCGAAGTCCTTGAGGGTGGCGTCGAGCTCCTCGGGGTCGATCGTGGTGGTTTCGCTGCTGCCGTTGGGCTTTTCGACGGTGAGTTCGCGGCCGAGCAGCTTGCGGCTGACGCCGGGTTCGAGCGTCATGATCACCAGCCGGCCGGTGAACGGCGACTTCGGGTGCGTCGAGGTGTAGTGGTGGTAGACCTCGTAGTCGATCGGGTGCATGCCGTCGAGCCGGAAGTCGAGCAGGTCCTCGTCGCCCTTCTTCAGCGTCCACCAGCCGTTCTTCTCGGTGAGCCGGTGCGACCAGCCGGCCTGGTCGGTTTCCTGGCCGTCGACGAGCGGCATCGGGGCGAGGATCCCGGCGCCGAACCCGACGTCGGCGTGGAAGCGTTTTCCGTCGGCTTCGGCGACGAGCGTCATGTGCGTGTAGGGCCCCGGCCGCCGCGGCTGGACGCGCGCGGCGAGCCGGTGGACGCGGTAGCCGAGCTGCTCGAGGACGGCGGCGAAGAGGCCGCTCTGCTCGTAGCAGTAGCCGCCCCGCCGCCGTCCGACGAGCTTCGCGTGCACGACGTCGAGCGAAATCCCTTGGTGCTGCCCGAGAACGACGTCGACGTTCTCGAACGGGATGGCCTGGACGTGGGCGCGCACCAGGTCGGTGAGCGCTTCTTCGGACGGCGGCCGCCGTCGCTGCCCGACCCGCGTCAGGTAGGCGTCCAGGTCGACGGCATCGGTGCCCCACTCGGTGCTCATGGGGTTCAGCGTGCACCCTCGACCTTGATCGAGGTCAACCCTCGTGGACGATCTTGCGCACCTCGACGGCGGTGTACTGGGCGTCCGGGATCATCGCGGCGAGCTCGACGGCGCGTTCCTCGGTCTCGACGTCGACGATGTAGTACCCGCAGAAGAAGGCTTCGGTCTCGATGAAGGCGCCGTCCTGGACGTCGGTGGACCCGTCCTTGACCCGCACGGTCTTGGTCTCCGACGGCTCGGCCAGGGCCTTGGTCCCGACCATTTCGCCGGTGTCGGTGATGAGCTTGGTGAAGTCGCCGTGGCCTTCGTAGACGGCGTTCTTCTGGTCGTCGGTGAGGGTGTCCCAGAGGGTCGGGTTCATGTGGAGGGTCAGGAGGTATCGCATGTCGGCTCCCCGGCGTGGGTGGCGGCCCCGGGTGGGCTGCCTTTCGCCGGGTGGTCGGGGCGGGACTTCCGGACCGGACACGGCGGTTTCGGGTTCACTCGTTCGGCCTAACGGGCAGGCTGGTCAGCCCGCGGATCCGGATCCCTTCGCGCCAGGCGACGTCGTCCGCCGCCAGGCTGAGCCGGGGGAACCGCCGCAGCAGCCGCGTGAGCGCGACCTGCGCTTCCAGCCGCGCGAGGGGCGCGCCGACGCAGTGGTGGATGCCGTGCCCGAAGGCGATGTGCCCGGCCGGGTCGCGGGCCAGGTCCAGCCGGTCGGCCGCGTCGAACCGGGCCGGGTCCCGGTTGGCCGCCCCGACCGCGACCTGCACGAACTCGTCCGCCGCGATGGCGACCCCGCCGAGCTCCAGGGGTTCGCCCGCGTAGCGCAGGGTCGCGAAGCCGACCGGCCCGTCGTAGCGGAGGAGCTCTTCGACGGCGGCGGGCACTCGCGTCAGGTCCGCGCACAGCGCGTCGAACTGGCCGGGGTTGCGCAGCAGGGCGTACACGCCGTTGCCGATGAGGTTGACAGTGGTCTCATAGCCGGCGAAGAGCAGCAGGAAGGCCGTGGCGACGAGCTCGCGCTCGCTGAGCCGGTCTTGCTCGTCACGCGCTTGCACCAGGCTCGAGAGGAGGTCCTCGCCGGGGTTCTCGCGCTTGCGCCGGACGAGGTCGACGAGGAACTCCTTGAGGTGCCGCACCTGCGCGGGCGCCGCGGTCCCCGCCCCGAAGCCTGCGGTGCGGCGCCGGAACTCGACGCGGTCCCCGGGTGCGACGCCGAGCAGTTCGCCGATCACGGTGGCGGGCAGCGGAACGGCGAACTCCTCGATGAGGTCGAATGGATCGCCGGTGAGCGCGTCGAGCAGCGCGTCGGTGATCTCTTCGACCCGCGGCCGCAGCGCTTCGACGGCCCGGGCGGTGAACGCCTGGTTGACGAGCTTCCGCAGCCGGGTGTGGTCAGGCGGATCGGCGTCGAGCATGTGCGTGCTCGCGGTCGCGGCGATTCCCGCCCACCGGGCGTTGGCCCCGGCTTTCCGCAGCCGCGGATCGGCGAGCGCGGCCCGCGCCTCGGCGTAGCCGGTGACGACCCAGCCGATCTTCCCGTTGGGGAACCGGACGCGGTGCACGCTGCCGTGTTCGCTCCACCGGCGGTAGTGCCGGTGCGGGTCGGCGAAGAAAGCGCTGTCGAGTTCGATCACGGTCAGCTCGTGATCAGGTAGCGGTCGTCGTCGATTTCCTTGCCCCACAAGGCAGGATCGTCGAGCGTCCGGACTTCGGCGTCCCCGCGGTGCGCCTGCACGAGGGCCAGGCAGTCGTCCCGGGTGAGCCCCGCCCCGGTGAACCAGCGCCCCTCGACGAGGACGAGCCGGCCCCGGGGGCCGAGCAGCCGCACCCACTTCTCCAGGGCGGCCCCGGGATCGGCCATGGCCCAGAGGACGTGCCGCCCGAGGACGACGTCGTAGCTGCCCGCCGAGCAGGGCGGATCGGCGGCGTCCCCGAGCCGGAAGTCAACGGTCCCCCCGGCTTTTTCCCTGGCGACGTCGAGCATCGCGGTCGAGGAGTCGACACCGCAGACGTCGTGACCGGCCTCGGCGAGGAGAAGGGAGAGGCTCCCAGTCCCGCACCCGAGGTCGACGACTTTGCTTTCGGCGCCGGGCATGAGCGGGAGGAGAAGGTCGGCCCAGGCCTGGCGGACGGCGGGGTCTTTGAGGCCGTGGTCGGGCTGCTCGTCGAAGAACGCGGCTTCGGCGTCCCAGGGGTTCGGCGTCACACTAGCTCTTTCGCGGCCGGCCATACCCGCATTCTCGCCGGATCCGCTAGTACTTGGCCATGGCGTACGTCAGGTTCCAGAGCACCGAGCCCAACCCCGACGGGCGGCACCCCGGTTTCTTCGGGTTGATCAACAACCTCAGCCGGTCCGGAAGGCTGACCCCGGCGCAGGAGGAGTTCCGCCAGGCCAACCACGCCTGGTACGAAGCGCACTACACGAACCCGTCCGAGGTCGACCCGGCCGTCTACGACCCCGCGGTCAACCCGGGCGCGACCGCCTGGTTCAAGGAATCGGCCGATGAGCTCGTCGCCCGGGCCGACGGCTACCTCGAAATCCTGGACGCCCACGGCATCGGCTGCACCAGGCTGGTGGCGCGTGAGGCGCCGGGTCGGGTCGTCTACGAGGACGCCGACCAGATCGTCGTCGTTCCGCACCGGAGCTGAGCCCGAACACAAAACCGCTCCGACCTGTCCACGGCTAAGGGTTGATGGTCCAGCGGAACGAGGTGGTGGCGGTCCGCTGATCGATGACGTCCTTCACCGTCCCGTTGACGGTGTAGTCACCGGCCGCTGTCGACGTGCCGCTGATCTTCCCGTAGGACGTGTACGTCAGACCCGGCGGCAGGCCCACGATGGTCCAGTCACAAATGTAGTTCTGGTGCTAGCAATAAAGCTGGACCGGAGTGACCGGGACGCCGGCGGTGCCCGTCTGGGGGCCGGGATTGCTGGCCGTAAGAGGCGGCTTCGGATCGGCCGGCCCGACGACGGCTGCGGCCTCCTGAGTGACCGCCACCAACCCGCCGGACGACAGCACCAAGGCTGCCACGAATGTCAGCGATCGCTGCAACCGGCGCATTTCCCCTCCTGGATTCCGAGCTCCGCCAACGGCAACCAGCCGCTGATCGGCAACGTACCGAGGGTAAAGATCAGGATCGCCCCGCGACGTCTCTCATCGTGCGACCACGCCTTCGTCGATCCGCCCCCAGCTCAACGGTGAGGAGCACCGGGCGTCGAGGCGAAGGGTTCCTGTTGATACGGGGACCAGCCGCGGCTTGGCGGGCGGGGTCAGCCGCGGGTGTTCCAGACCAGGGGCGCTTTGCGGATCCATGCGTCGTCCTCGATCGTCTGGACGAGGAACTGGGCGAGGTCGGCGCGGTTGATCCGTGCGCCGGGCATTTCGGTGCCGGCCTCGGCGGCCCGTACGGGGCCACCGGCGGGTTTGTCGGTCAGGGTGACGGCACGGGCCAGGGTCCAGTCGATGCCGGACGAGGCGCGGATGACCTGGTCGACGCCGGTGTGGTCCTCGAAGCCCGCCTTGATGTTCGACAGCTTGATGAACGCCTTCACCAGCGGGTTGAGCCGGGCCCAGTCGTCGCCCGCGCCCTGCGTGGACGTCAGCACGATGCGGCGGATGCCCTGCTCGCCCATGACGGTAAGAGTGTGGCGGGCGGCGTCGGTCATGAACGTCGGCGGGCTGACCGGCTTGGCCCACGGGTTGTCGGAAGCGCGGCCGTTGTTCAGCACGCTGATCACGGCCTCGGTGCCTTTGGCTGCCCGGCGGATGTCGTCGATGTCGGCAGCGGTTCCCTGGATCAGTTCGACGCCGGCGGGCGCCTGCACCTTGCCGGGATTGCGGAGCAGGGCGCGGACGTGGTGGCCGCGCTGGGCCGCGTACTCCAGCACGTGAGCGCCGGTGCGGCCGCTGCCGCCGAAGACCAGGAGGTTACTCATGGGGGCCAAAATGCCTTTCGAGGAGTTCAGGGGGTGGATCAGGCGCGCTCGGGGACCGCGCAGCCGTCCGGTCCGCAGACCGGGGCATCGCCGGCGGGGGTGAGGGGGTGGCTGTCGTCAGACGCCTTGCGCAGCAGTTCAAGGAAGCTGTCGCTGTCCTGGGCGCCGGCGGTAGCGGCGGTCGGTGAGGGCCTGGTGGGTCTGCTCGCGGTCCAGGCCGAGCTCGTCGGAGAGCCCCTGGAGGTCGTCCAGGGAGAAGACCGGCTCCGCCTTGCCGAAGTAGGTGGCGAAGATCGCGTCCCAGGCCTCGCGGTTCTTGCCCTGGGCGCCGGCGTGGGCGAGGAACTCGTGCGCCAGGTCGGTGTTGCCGACTTGTTGTCCAGCACCTGATAGGGGATCAGACCTTCGCTCTCGGCGAGCTTGTCGCCCTCGGGGAAGCTGTCCGCGTGCTCGAACCGCGCGCGGTCACCTCCGACCAGATGTCCACCTTCATCACGCACCTCCATTTCTTACAATTTGTGCGTAACGCCATGATGGACCAGCATGGAAGGCGATACAAAAGGCACACCGGTGTGCGTGCCGGAGAGGAATGTGCGTAATGGAGACGGCCAACGGAGCACAGGTGCCGGCACGAGCGGCGGCGATCGGGCCGTGCGCGGCCATCCCCGCCGAGCACATGGCGTTCATCCGCCAGACCCTCGACCGCGTCGGCGACAAGTGGAGCCTGCTGCTCATCGCGGTCCTGGAGTCCGGGCCGCTGCGCTACACCGAACTGCAACGGCAGGTCCCCGGCATTTCCCAGCGCATGCTCAGCCTCACCCTTCGCCAGCTCCAGCAGGACGGCCTGATCACCCGCACCGCCTACGCCGAGGTCCCTCCCCGCGTGGAGTACACCCTCGCCCCGCTGGGCCGCGGCCTGCACGAGATCGTCACCTCGCTGATCGGCTGGGCCGCCGACCACCACGACGAGATCCGTGCCAATCGCGAGCGCGCCGCAACGGCCGGACCATGACCGCCGACGGCCGCACCCTGCACTCTGCGGCCGCACCAGCAAGCCTCCACGGGAGGGCCGGGGATGTGGTGAGAGCCAGCAGGTCAAGCCAGGTGACCGGCGCGAGTGTCAACAGCGGCCACGGCCAAGATCGGCCCCAGACACAAGAAAGCCGCCTTGACCTAAGTCAAGACGGCTTCTTCGAACGGTGGCCAGGGCCGGGGTCGAACCGGCGACCTTCCGCTTTTCAGGCGGACGCTCGTACCAACTGAGCTACCTGGCCGGGAACGCCGGCAAGGAGCCGAACGATCTTGCGACCCTGACGGGACTCGAACCCGCGACCTTCGCCGTGACAGGGCGACGCGCTAACCAACTGCGCCACAGGGCCTTGCGTTTACTACAGTACTGCGTACTCCCAACGGGATTCGAACCCGCGTTGCCGCCTTGAAAGGGCGGAGTCCTAGGCCGCTGGACGATGGGAGCCCGGCCGGTTTCGGGTGACCGACCGACCGCGCTCTCAGGTCCCCCCGGGAGCGATTACAAGCATAGGGCACGTCGCCACCGGTTTGCACCGGGGGTTCCTTAAGCTTCCGACGAACCCACGACCTGCGCAAACAGCTCCGCCAGCCGTCGATCGAGCTCCCCCTGCTCCGGCTCGGTCAACGTCGGTGACACGAGTTCGCCGATCCGGTCGTCCGTGAGGGACTCGGCGCGGTGCCAGCGGTCGAGCAGATCGGGCTTGCGCCCGGCCGCCGCGACGAGCTCATCGGCAGCCTCCGCCGGCCACGCCGTGCGCAGCAGCCGCTCGCGGCCGCCCTCCGGGTCGGCGACCACCGCTTCCGGCACCGTCAGCCCGACCGCCCGCAGCGCCGCGAAGTGCAGGCCGCCGCGCAGCTCCCGGACGAGCATCAGGGCGAACCCGAGCCGTTCGACGTCTCCCGCCGGACGCTCGGCGTTCTGCCAGCCGGCGAACAGCGCGAGCCCGCTGGCGTCGGCGGCGTCGGCGACGCGGAACAGCAGCTCCGCCAGACGGCCGGGCTCCGATACGGCCGAAAGGTTGACGCGCGACCACCGAGCCGATGACTCCGCGTAGGCACGGACGGACGCGGACGCGTCCAAGGCCGCCATCGCGGGCGGCAAGACGAACTCGAAGAGCCAATGCGGAAAGATCCCGAACAGCTCCGCGGCCACCTTCGGCGGCACGTCCCCGAGCACGGCCGAGCGCCCCCGCAGGTAGAGCGAACGCGGCGGCAGCCCGACCTCCGCCTCGACCGCCGCCAGCTCCGGCGACGTCATGAACTTGCCGCCCAGCACCTGCACGACCGGCCGGATCCGGCTGGCCAGTCCCGCCGCGCCCTCGATGGTCGTCATGTCCGTCCCCTTTCGACGCGGCAAACGTAACACTGTTACGAAACCTGCGTCAAGGAACGTCGTCGACCTCGCGAATCACTCACCGAAAATGGCGACAACCAGCAGGAACATCACCGGACAGGCCCAGCGGAAACCCCGCCGGGCCCCCGGCCTCAGCGCTGGACCGGCGCTTGCCCGTCCTCGTCCAGGTTCAAGCCCAGCATCTCCAGCAGCTGCACGCAGTCCTCGACCCCCAATGCGCCGTTCGCCACGGCCAGCCTGGCTCGCCGGACCTGATCGTCCGACACCCGCTGCGCATCCGCGGCACCGCTCCGCTGAGCCGGCAACCCCCCGGCGAACGGAGCACTCCCCCCATCGGCACCTTCGTACCGAAGGAGGAACTGCCGTACTTCAACAGACCCGCTCATAGCCCCTCCACACGGCTCACAACAACTTGGCCGCGAGGCTAACCAGCGCCGGCCACCACACACAGCCCCCCGGAGAGTGAACCTGAGGCCACGCTCCGCTCAACGCAGCGCAATCGGCACAGAGGGAGAAGGAGACCACCCGAACGACTGTCACCTGGCGCGGAAGTGACACCGCACGCGGAAATTTCCCGCTCTCCACTCGCCCAGAAGGGGAACTCGTGCAACAATCGAGGTGCTGACACACCCCCGGTCAGCGCCTGTGGAGATCCCCTCCGACCCCCGCGTTCCTCCCCCTGGCGCGGGGGTCCTCCATTTCTCGGGCCTGCTCGGGCTTCGCCCTTCGCCTGCCCGATTCATTCCCGTGTGCTGACCCGGGGGGGCCGAGCCCCCCGGACCCCCCACGGTGCGTCTCTTACGGCTTTTCGGGGTGCCTGGGTTCTCGCCTCGGGCGCTGCGCGCCCTGGCGATCTCTGCCGTAGCTGCTGCTCTCCCCTTGCGCCTTTCTCCTGCAGTGCTCCGGGTGCCCTTGCGGCCTGGCTTCGCGCGCCCCTCCTGCCGCATCCCCGCACTCCTTGCGGCGCACCTCTTCGCACCCCTTCTGCCGCACCCGGGCGCCCTTACGTCTGCCTCTCGTCACACCGCGGCGACCGTTACCGGCCTGCCTCATTTCGCCCGTTGCCCGCTGGGCCCCCTCCCCGCGTTCTTCGCCGTCGCGTCACGGCGGCCTTGCACCTCATCTCGCCGCGACTCTCCAGCCCGCGCTCCCGCTGGTGCGCCTATGTGCCCAATCCGCTCGTCGCCGGCCGGCACACCCTGGCTAGCCTCTGCCCCGCCAGAGCGCCCTTGCATCCATCGCCCTCTCCTTGGCCCCCTCTGCGCCGCCGGCTTAGCCCCCGCCGCCCCGCCGGCGCCGCCTTCCGTCCGCCCTCTCCCCTTGCCCCTCCTGCGCCGCCCACCGCGCTTCTCGTCGGGCCGCGCACTTTCGGGCGCCCCGCCGGGACCTCCCGACCTCCGCCTCGCCTCCTGGCGCCCGGCGGTCGACCGCTGCGTTCCCGCCGCTCGCCACCTCAGCCCGCTTCCCACCTCGGCAGCCGTGCGTCTCGGCGTCCGCCCTTTCCCCTCCGGCGCGCCGTACCGTCCGCTCGCCGCCTCGTCCCCGCGTTCCCCTCAGCCACCGCTTACCCAGCCGACCAGCGGCCCTCTCGTGATCGACTCGTTGCGTTAGAGCCCTGTTGCGCTGCGCAAACTTTGGCTACTCCGTTCGGGTAACCGCTGGGCTGATCGGGGCGACCGTTCGGCGTGTTGTGGCTCACAGTGGTTTGTGTGGTGAGACCTAACCGTTATCGTGGCTGGCGTGCCTCTTCCCTCCCTTGGCCGCTTGAGCAGCCGGACGAACCTCAAAGCCGCGTCCTCCGGACGCCATCGTGGTGCCGCGAAGCCTGCGGATGATGGCGTTGTCGAGGACAAGGAACTCACCTCTTACCTCGCAGCACTGGCGCCCGATGCCGACAACGAGAGCACTGGCTCCGGCAAGCGCTTCGGCGAAGCTCAGGTCATCCAGCTCCGGATGAGCCTCATCGCCAACCAGCAGCTGAAGGACATCGCCGCCGAGCGGGACATCTCGCCCCAGGCGCTCGCTCAGGAATGGATCCTCGAGCGGCTAAACTGGGAGGGCCAGGCCTCGTCGCTGCAGGACCAGCGGCAGCAGGCCGGCGACCTCAGCGACCTCACCGACGAGTTCCACTTCCCCGCCGACGCCTTCGACGCGCCGGCCCTCGGGCGCCGCTGACACGAACACGAGAAAGGGCCCCCGGCGATGAATCGCCGGGGGCCCTTCGCTCAGGCCTTTGAAAACGCAGAGGGCCTGGGAGGCTTATTCAGCTGTCTCCCGTCGCGTGACTTTCGTGCGGACCTGCGGTCTGCGGTAAGGGGGCGGCGGGCCGAGCGGAACAAACCCCGGTTGTCAGATCGCGCGGACCTTCTGGGCCTGCGGACCCTTCTGACCCTGGCCGACCTCGAACTCCACCCGCTGGTTCTCCTCGAGGGTGCGGAAGCCGCGGCCCTCGATCTCCGAGTAGTGAACGAACACGTCGCCTTCGCCGCCGTCCTGCGCGATGAAGCCGAAGCCCTTCTCCGCGTTGAACCACTTCACAGTGCCTTGCGCCACCGCTGTACTCCTCGTTACACAGATCCGCTTCGAATGCCACCGAAGCGGCACCCCGACCGTCCCGGGCGGTTCCAACGAGTCGAGTCAAGAGCGTGTCGGCTCCATGGCTCGCGTCAGAAGTTCCGCGAGTGTGAAGCCACTAACACGCAAAACGACGGCCTGAGAGCAGACTACCGGGATCTGGCCAAAGTTGAACCCCGTGATCGAGGCGAAAAACGCCTGTCCGGGCCAAGGTCACCGGAACGTCGTAGGGCTCCCACCACGTTCTGCCGGGCCCACCGGATAGTCTTGCGCAGCACAGCGACACCGTGATCACCGGATACGGCTCGGAGTCGCCCGTGCCCCCTCGGTGAAAGCCCTCCCGGACAACTGTGACCTTCGTCACGCGACTCTTGCTCAACGTCGCCGGTCCGCGGGACGTCTCGATGGGGGGAAGCACCAAAGGGGCAAAGGGGAATGGGTGTGACGGTGAGGACTTCCACGCGGCGCCGGGGCGCGGCTGTGGCACTGGGTTTGGTCGCCGTGCTGGCGTTGGGGGCGTGCAGCAGCGAACCGACGGTGTCGGCGAGCGGGACTTCGGGCGGGGGCCCGACGTCGGCGCCCGCGCCCACCGCGCAGCCGGCGAAGCTGACGGTGACGCCCGCGGGCGGCGCCCAGGACGTGGCGCCGGGCGAACCGGTCGGCGTGCAGGTCGCCGACGGCACGATCGTCTCGGTCACGCTGACGAACCCGGACGGCAAGCAGGTCCAGGGCCAGACGTCGGCGGACAAGAAGAGCTGGAACACCACCGAGCAGCTCGGCTACGGCAAGACCTACACCTGGTCCGGCCAGGTCAGCGGCTCCGACGGCAAGAACGCGCCGATCGGCGGCGCGTTCACCACGGTGAAGCCGAAGCGGCAGATGTCGGCCAGCCTGAACGTCGGCGACGGGCAGACGTACGGCATCGCGATGCCGATCGCGCTGTCCTTCCCGAGCCGCGTGACCGACAAGGCGTCGGTCGAGAAGGCGCTGTCGGTCGAGACCACGCCGAAGACCGAGGGCTCGTGGGGCTGGACGGACGGCGACACCTCGGTGCACTGGCGGCCCAAGGAGTACTACAAGCCGGGCACCACGGTGAAGGTCAACGCCAAGATCTACGGCGTCAAGGTCGGCGAAGGCGTCTACGGCAAGCAGGACGTCTCGGCCAGCTTCACCATCGGCCGCTCGCAGATCGTCAAGGGCGACACCACGCAGCACTCGATGCAGGTGATCCGCGACGGCCAGCAGATCGCCGACTACCCGGTGAGCTACGGCCTCGACTCCGACCCGGGCCGCGTCACGCACAGCGGCACGCACGTCGTGATGGGCAAGCAGGCGACGTACGCGATGAGCAACCCGAAGTACCACTACGAGAACGTCGTGGTGCCGTGGGCGGTCCGGATCTCCAACAACGGCGAGTTCATCCACGGCCTGGCCGCGTCGGTCTGGGCGCAGGGCAAGAAGAACATCTCGCACGGCTGCCTCAACCTGTCGCCGGCGCGGGCCAAGGAGTACTACGACGGCGTGCTCACCGGCGACCCGGTCGAGATCACCGGCAGCACCCAGACGCTGAGCGCCAAGGACGGCGACTACAGCGACTGGACGTACGACTGGGCGAGCTGGCAGAAGCTGTCCGCGCTCGCGGGCTGAGACCACCGAGGAACACCGGGCGGCCGGGAAGTCCAGCGCGGACTTCCCGGCCGTTCGCGTTTTCCGCGGAAAGTCGGTGCAACCCCGGCGATCACCCACCGCATGACTACGGGCAGAGGCGCGACGATCCCGGTCGCGCCCGCGAGAATGAGGAGCTGTCTTGCGTATCCGCATCGCCCTGACCCTCGGCGTGCTCGTGCTCGCCGGTGGTGCCCTGTCCGGTGGCATCGCGCTGGCCGGCCAGGCGCAGCCGGCGCCGCCGACCACCACCCGGCCGACCGACGCGCCGTCCGCGGTCCCGACGGCCACCCGCGTTCCGCAGCCGCCGTCCGCCGTGCCCGCGCTGCGGGAGACGACTCGGCCCGCCCGCACGGGGCCGGCTCCGCGCGTCCCCCGTGCCGTGCCCGCCGGGCCGACGGGCGACCTGCACCTGCCGGCCATCGGAGTGGCCCGGTAGCCAGGTGATCTCCCGCTCCCGTCCGTCGACCGGGCCGGGCTCGCCGTGGGACGGCGAGTTCGCCCGGTACTTCGGCGAGCGCGCGCACAGCCTGCGGTCGACGGCCTTCCTGCTCTGCGGGGACTGGCACCAGGCCGAGGACCTCACGCAGGCCGCGCTGCTGAAGCTGTACCTCGCCTGGCCGAGGCTGTCGCGCCACGACGCCTTGGACGCCTACGCCCGCAAGGTCGTGCTGCGCACGTTCCTCGCCGAGCACCGGCGCAGCAGGTGGAAGCGGGAGCAGCTCACCGACACCCCGCCGGAGCTCCCGGCGGAACCGGCCGCGAGCGGCCAGGACGAGCTCGTCCGGCAGGCTCTGGCCGTACTGGCTCCCAAGCAGCGCGCCGTGCTGGTGCTGCGGTACTTCGAGGACCTGAGCGTCGAGGAAACGGCGAAGGCGCTCGGCTGCAGCACCGGCACGGTGAAGAGCCAGGCCTCCCGCGGTCTGGCGACGCTGCGCAACCGGCTCGGCCCGCACTACGGTGCGCTGACGTTCAGCGCGACCACGGAGGGGAGGTGACGAACATGGACTCCGAAGACGACGTCCGCGCGTACCTGACCGGCGCGGCCGGTGGCGCGCCGCCGCCGATGCGCCTCGAAGCCGCCGACGTGATCGAAGCCGGTGGCCGGGTCCGGCGACGACGCAAGCGCTTCGCCGTCGCGGGCACCTCGGCCGCGACGGCGGTCGTCCTCGCGGTGGCCGGTTTCCTGGCCGGGCACCGCGCCGGGCCGCCGGAGCCGGTGCTGCCCGCCGGCCCCGGGTTGTCCACGATCGGCACCACCTCCCCCGCGCCGACGCCGGCGGTCGCGCCGGCGACGTCGGTGGCGCCGCCCGCGGCCGAACCGAGCCGCACGCCCTCTTCGCGCGCCACGCGGGTCCCGCAGCCGCCGTCGGCGGGCCGGCCGACGCGGTCGGTGCCCACCACCAGCCGGCCGACGGACACGACCCCTCCGACGGCGAGCACGTCTCGCTGACGTTTCCGCAGGTCAAAGGCGTGGCGTAGATCACCTCGGCCAGGTGGGTTTTTGACGAAATACCTGCGCGGGTCGGGGCGATATGCCCGGTGGTGTTCCGCTCGGACACCGGAGGAACTGCTCAGCCGGACGCTTCGCCGCCGGCCCGAGAACCCGAGGAGGAAGCACATGGTGCTCGCCGCGCTGATCGTCGAAACCGGAATCGCTGTCATGATCGCGGGTGCGCTCGCCGCTTGGTCCCGCAAGCGCTTCACTCCTCGGAGCGAAGCGAACTGACCCCCGGCGCACGTGTGCCCCGCCCGGTGATCCGGGCGGGGCACACGGCTATCCGGGGACCGCTCAGCGTTGAGCGGCCGCGGAGGTCAGCTTGCCGCCGCTGTTCTCGGTGTCGATCTCTTCCATCGGCACCTGCGACGTCTCCGGGATCTTGATGATCGGGATGATCGCGATCAGCGCCGCCGCCATCAGGTAGTACGCCGGCCAGTCCTCGTTGCCGGTGCTCTTGATCAGCGCCGTCACGATGACGCCGCACGTGCCGCCGAACAGCGACGTCGAGATGTTGTAGCCGATCGCGAACGAGCCGTAGCGCACCCGCGTCGGGAACATCGCCGGGAACGTCGAGCCGATCACGGCCAGCATGAAGACCAGCAGGATCGCCACGACCAGGAAGCCGACGAACAGCCAGAGGATGCTGCCGGACTGCATCAGCTTCAGGGAGGGCCAGCTCAGCACCAGGAACCCGATGGCCGCGGTGAGCAGCAGCGGTTTCCGGCCGATCCGGTCGGACAGCGCGCCGAGCGGGACGATGATCGCCATCTGGATCACTTCGACCGCGATGATGATCAACGTCGACGTGTTGTCGTTGATCTTCAGCGTGTCGGTGAAGTACGTCGGCATCGTGGTCAGCAGCAGGTAGTCCGCGACGTTCAGCAGCAGCACGATCCCGATCAGGTTCAGGATCATCCGCCAGTTGCGTGAGAAGATCTCCTTGAGCGGCGCCTTCTTCGGTGCCTCGCCCGCGGCTTCCATCCGGCGGAACTCGGGGGTGTCCTCGAGCTTGTTCCGCAGGTAGAGCCCGATCAAGCCGAGCGGCAGCGCGACGAAGAACGGGATCCGCCAGCCCCAGGCGTCGACCTGGTCGGCCGACAGGGACAGCGTCACCGACAGCACCACGAGGTTGCCGAGCACGTACCCGCCGAGGGTGCCGAGCTCGAGGAAGCTGCCGAAGAAGCCCCGGCGTTTCGTCGGCGAGTACTCGGCGATGAACGTCGCCGCGCCGCCGTACTCACCGCCGGTGGAGAAGCCCTGGATGATCCGCAGCAGCAGGATCGCGATCGGCGCGGCGACGCCCATGCTGTAGCCGCCCGCGTACGTGGGCAGGACGCCGACCAGGAACGTGCAGCCGGACATCAGCAGGATCGTGATGGCGAGGACGCGCTTGCGGCCGATCTTGTCGCCGAGCGGCCCGAAGAACGCCCCGCCGAAGGGGCGCACGATGAACCCGACCGCGAGCAGCGCCAGCGACTTCAGGACGGCGTTGCCCTCACCGGGGAAGAAGAGCGTCCCGATGCTGGTGGCGATGGCTCCCGAGGTGAAGACGCCGTAGTCGTACCACTCGGTGGCGTTGCCCATGGCGGACGCCCAGACGGCGCGCTTGACGGTTCTCTCGTCCACTGGCGGTTTGCTCGTCGTTGCTGCTGGTTCGCTCATGCCGGCGACGACCTCCTCCGTGCAGTGCCCTTCGGGCCGTTCGAGCTCATCAGCCCAGTCTTGACCGGCTCTTCGGGGTCGGCAGCCTGAGCCGAAAATCTTCTACAGTGGGGAACTTTCCGGCTACTGAGAGGTAGGTGTTGCCTGCTTACGCCGCGGGTCGCGCGCGGCGCGCCGCTATCGGCGAGTTAACGTCAGCGCATGAGTCGTGTTTCTCAACCCTGGCCGCCGGTGCCGGTGGAGCCGGCCGTCCCGCACCCGAAGGCGCCGGCGCCGGGTACCGAGCTCGGCGTGCACTTCAGCGAGTGCTTCGGCTGCGGCGACGAGGCCGACGCCGGCCTGCACCTGCGGTCGGCGGTCGGCGAGGGCCAGGTGATCCACTCGCGGTTCACCGTGACGGCGGCGCACCAGGGCGCGCCGGGGCTGGCCCACGGCGGGCTGCTGGCCTGCGCGTTCGACGAGGCGCTCGGCTCGACGGTCGGCAACCTGATGCGCCGCCCGGCGGTGACGGGCAAGCTCGAGACGGACTTCCGCAGGCCGGTCCCGGTGGGGTCGACGCTGTTCATCGAGGCCCGGCTGGACGGCATCGCGGGCCGCAAGATCTACGTGAGCGCCGACGGCCGCCTGGACGCCGAGGACGGCCCGATCGCGGTAAGCGCCCGGGCGCTGTTCATCGTGGTCGGCTTCGAGCACTTCAGCACGCACGGCGACCCGGAGGCGCTGGAGAAGCTGGCGGCGCAGCACGAGAAGAACCGCCAGCGCCAGCGCGAAGAGCGCGACTGGGAGATCAACCCCTGATCAAGTGCCGACGCCACCGTGCGGACGAGCCTCGGCGTCATCGCGAGCAGGCCACGACGCGGCCAGAGCACGCGCCTTGTGGGTGAGACCACTCGGCTCGCCGCCGGGTTTCTGCGGCGTGGGCAACAGGCTCGTGAACATCGACTCGATCGCCGCACAACACGCCGCCCGGACGGCGCCGGCCCCGATCGGCGCCGCGTCCTGCTTCAGGCCGAGGACGAAGTCGCGCAGCACGTCATCCGATTCAGTGGGATATTCGGGGTGACGATGCCGACCTGACCGGTCAGGTCAGGGTCCGCGGGCGGATGGCGTTGGCCCGGTCCACGAGCTTGACGCGCTCGTCGACCGTGCTCGCCAGCCGGGCCAGGGCGCGGTAGCAGCGTTCCAGCCCGAACCGCAGTTCCCGTTCCTCCAGCGAGCACCCCAGCACCCGCGCGCCCGGGGTCGGTTTGCCCTGTTTGATCCAGTCGTGCGCCGCTTCGAGCACGCCCACCGACAGCCGCGTTTGGCGCTCGAGGTCGAGCCGGAGCCGCTCCAGGCGGGACGACGCGTCCAGCAGGTCGTGCTCGGTCACCGGGGTCTCGCGGCCGTTGGCCTTGGTCGCCGTCGTCTTGATCTTGATGGCCGCGACCTGCGCGTCGACGTAGTGCGTCGAGGACGGCGGAACCGTCTCGAGCACCTCGACCGCGCTGTTGCGCGCGCCCTGCGCGAGGTAAACGCGCGCGAGGCCGAACGCCGCGCTGACGTACGTGCGGTCGGTGCGCCAGACCAGCTCGTAGAAGCGCGCGGCGGCGAAGTAGTCGCCGACGCCTTCGGCGCTGATGCCGAGCGCGAGCTTCGGCGCGATCTCGCCCGCCAGGTCGTCGTAGACCGATTCGAACGCGACCTGCGCGACCCGCGACCGGCCGCCGGCCAGCTCGATCAGGCCGCGGTACCAGTCGATCCGCCAGTCGTGCGGGAAGCCGTTCTTGATCGCCAGGTACTGCGCCGCCTGCAGCTGCCGCTGCGCTTCGGCCGGCTCGCCCAGCTCGATCCGGGCGCGCACGATCCGCAGCCGCACCTCGATCGACTCCCGCGGCGCGCCGGCCAGGGCTTCGATGGCGCCGCGCGGGTCGAGTGCGGTCGTCGTGGCGAGCACGCCCGCCGCCGGGTCGTCGGTGTCGACCTGCGGGATGGGCAGGCCGGCGACGACCTCGGCCGAGCCGGGCAGCGGCACGCTCTGGCCGGCCTCCGGCACCACCAGCTGGACGCCGAAGGTGCGGCTCTCCGGGCCGAACACCGTCGACGCGCCGGGCCGCGGCTTTCCGGTGCCGAGCGCCATGATTTCGCGCAGCACGCCAGTCAGCTGGTCGCCCATCTCCTCGGCGGAGAGGAACCGCCGGTCCGGGTCGGCGTGCGTCGCGCGCCGCAGGAACCGGTAGTAGGAGCCGAAGAGCGCGAACAGCGGGACCGCGTCCGGGCCGGGCAGGGTGGTCTTGAACTTGCTGGTGTAGCCGGTGAACTCGAAGCTCAGCACGGCGAGCGTGCGCCCGACGGTGAACAGGTCCGACGCCACCGACGCGCCCTGCTTCGCCAGCTCCGGCGCGCTGTAGCCGGTGGTGAAGAACAGCGGGCTCTCGTAGTCGTCCATCCGCCGGACCGCGCCCAGGTCGATCAGCTTGAGCTGCTCGTTGGTCTGGATCACGTTGTCCGGCTTGAGGTCGCAGTAGAGCAGGTTCTGGCTGTGCAGGTAGCCGAGCGCGGGCAGGATCTCCAGCCCGTACGCGATGACCTGGCCGATCGGCAGCGGCTCGGGCCGGCGGCTTTCGCGGTGGTGGGCCAGCGCGAGCTGCCGCAGCGACTGGCCGCCGACGTACTCCATGACGATGTAGCCGACGGTCGTGCCGCTGTGCGCGTCCGGGTGCTGCACGAAGTTGTGGATCTTGACGATGTTGGGGTGCTCGACCTCGGCGAGGAACCGCTGTTCGTTGGCCGCGGCCGCCATCGCCGTCTGGTCACCGGTGTCGATCAGTCCTTTGAGGACGACCCAGCGGTCGCTGACGTTGTGGTCCTGCGCGAGGTAGATCCAGCCGAGTCCGCCGTAGGCGATCGCGCCGAGGACCTCGTACTGGCCGCCGACGAGTTCGTGCGGCTGCAGCTTCGGGAGGAACGAGAACGGCGTGCCGCAGTTCTCGCACTTCCCTTCCGGCGCACCGGGTTTGCCGTCCTTGCCGCGGCCGACCTTCGCGCTGCAGTTGCCGCAGAAGCGCTTTTCCTCCGACACCACCGGGTTCGTCAGCACCGCCGACGCCGGGTCGCGCGCGGGCACCGGCGGGACTTCGACGAGTCCGGCGCCGAGCCGGCCGCGGCGCGAGCGCGACGTTCGCGACGACGTCCGCCGCGAGGTGCCGGGGAACGAACCGGACCCGGACACCGAGCCCGAGCCGCTGCCGGTGCCCGTGCCGGTGTGCCGGCCTTCGCTGCTGCGTTCGGGCAGCACGCTTTCGGTGCCCGGGTCGGGCAGCGGCGTGTCCGGGCCGGTGTCCGGCCGCGGCGCCGGCGGCATGATGCTCTGGGTCTCCGGGGCCGGCGCGGCGAGCACGCTCGTCGGCTGCGGCGCGTTCGGGTCCGGGCGGACGGCCTGCGTCGGGGGCGCCACCGCCTGCGTCGCCTGGACCGGCGGCAGGACGGGGTTGATGCTGCCCGGCGGCCGCGTCGGGTCCTCGGCGCCGGGGATCGTCCCGCGCACGACGGTGGGCTGGCCGCCCGGCGGCGTCGGCGGACGGCGCACGGGCGCGTGGATGACGGTTTCCTCCCCGCGGGAGCCGCCGGACGGCGCACCGTCGTCGAGGCGGCCCGAGATCGACGGCTCCGGCGTCTCCCACCGCACCGGTGGCGGCGGCTGCCAGCTGGGCGTCGCCACCTGCGGCTCGTCGTCCGGCGCGGCGTGCCGAGGACGGCGCGGCTCCTCCGACACTGCTTACCTCCCAGATCCCCGGCCTGCGGAGACCGATCCTAGTCGCGACGCGCTCACCGGTACTGCGGCGACGGCGGCGAGGCCGACCCGAGCGACGGCTCCACCCACTTGTGGTAGCTGTCCTGCCAGACGCCGGTGCTGCGGATTTCGTCGAGCACGGCGTTGACGTAGCGGACCATGTCCTCGTTGTCCTTGGGGATGCCGATGCCGTAGTTCTCCTGCGTGAACTGCTCGCCGACGACCTTCAGCGTCGGGTCCTGCGCGGCCATCCCGGCGAGGATCGTGTCGTCGGTCGACACCGCGGCGACCTGGCCCTGCTGGAGCATCACCAGGCAGTCGGACCAGTTGTCCACCGAGACCGGCACGACCTTCGCCGGGTCGCGCGCGATCTTGGCCAGCGACGTCGACTTCTTGGCCGCGCACACCCGCTTGCCGGTCAGGTCGGTCAGCTTCTCGGCCTTCGACTCCTTCGCGACCAGGATCCGCTGCCCCGCCTGGTAGTAGACGGACGAGAATTCGACGTCCTTCTTGCGGGAGCAGGTGATGCTGTAGGTCCGGACGACGACGTCGACCTGGTGCGCTTTCAAGACGTCTTCGCGCTGCAGCGACGGGATCGCGCGGAACTGGACATGCCCCTCGGAGGTGCCGAACAGCGCGCGGGCGATCGCGTTGACCATGTCGATGTCGAAGCCCTCGAGGTTGCCCGAGGTGGGGTTGCGGAACCCGAAGAGGTAGGTGGTCTGGTCGACGCCGGCGATCAGCTTCCCGCGTTCCTTGATCTTCGCCATGGTCGAGTCGCTGCCGATGGTCCCGTTCGGCGGGAGGCTGGCCAGCGGGTTGCAGCTGGTGTCGGTGGTGCCGCCGGCGGTCGCGTCGGGGCCGCCGACGTGCGCGGGCTGCGGCCACGCGGCGTTGCTGACCGGGGCCGGGTCGACCGGTTTCCCGGGGCTGCCGCACGACGCCGCGAGCAGCGCGACGAGCGCCAGCACGCCCGCCCGGACCGTGTTCCGCCGCCTGCTCACCGATACTCCCTCAGTCGCTCCCGGATCCCCATGGTGACACCCGCGGCGGCGACCACGGCCAGCACGGCGAGGCCGGGCGCCAGCAGCGTCAGCGCGGCGGCGCCGTCGTGGGTGTCGTCGAGGAACTGCTGCCTGCCGACGTCGATCGCCGCCTGGAGGCTGTCGTCGAGCCGCCGGAACGCCGGGGCGGAGCCGGTCTTGCGGTCCTCGAGCACGGCGGTGTCGACGGCTTCCTGGTACTGGCCGGCGTCGTCCTGGGTGCGGACCTGCTTGTGCGCGGTCAGCCAGTCCTGCGCGGCCCTGGTCGCGTCGGCGACCTTCGCGGCGCCTTCGCCGCCCGTGATCAGGCCGCGGGCTTCGCCGAGGAGACCGCCTTGGCCGTCGGGGCCGACGAGCTGGGCCGCGTTGGCGCCGAAGTCCCGCTCGTACGCCGCGCCGTCGCCGCGGGCGACCAGCGTCAGCGTCTCGTCGGCGCGGGCCTGCAGCGCGGCGATCCGCGCGCGGACGAGCACGTCGACGCGGTGCGAGCCGTCGTCCTGGCCGCTGCCGACCAGGCTGCCCTGCACGATCAGCGCGACCGAACCCCACAGCAGCGACACGACGACGGCGGCCGTCGCGACGACGAGCCCGACGTTGAGCACCCGGTTGGTCCGCCGGGTCAGGTAGACCTGCGCGACGACGAGCGCGGCCAGCAGCGCGACCATCAGGATCGTGGCGAGCCACGGGAAGCCGGTGGAGCTGTCCTGCTCCTCGATCAGCCGCTCGGTGTCGACGCGGTAGAGGTCCTGCGAGGCGGGCAGGATCTTCGCGCGCATCAGCTCGGACGCCTCGCGCAGGTAGGACGCGCCGACGGGGTAGCCGAGGCGGTTGTTCGCGCGGGCGGTCTCGACGAGCCCGGTGTAGACGGGCAGCGACTGGTTGAGGACGTCGACCGGGGCGGCCGCGGCGGCGACGTCGGACGAGTCGGAAGCGGCCTTCGCGAGGGCGGCGCCGGCTTCGGCGATGTCGCGCTCGTAGCGGGAGCGCAGCTCGGGCGGCTCGGTGCCGATGGAGAGGAACGCGCTGGCCGCGGTCGCGTCGGCGTCCGAGAGCGACCGGTAGACCTGCTGCGCGGCGGCGGCGAGGGGTTCGCGGTGGTCGATGACGCCGCTGATCGTGTCGTCGCGGCTCTGCACCGACAGCGTCGCGACCGTGCCGGCGACCAGTGCGAGCAGCACCAGAGCGACGGCGATCACGGTGAGCCGGCCGGGGGTGGTCGCGGCGGACCGGATGATCGCGCGGACCGCCTGGCCGGGCAGGTCCAGCAGCCCGAGGAGGCCGCTGCGGCCCCCGGCGCGGTCCCGGCCGTCCGGTGGCGGCGGTGGGGGTCCGGGCGCGGGCGCCGTGGGACCCGGGGCCGTCGCAGTGCTGGTCATCCCCGATTCCTCCCCGAAAGCCTTACCCCGAGAAGGTAGCCGAGTGGCGAGGTGCGCGGGCACGGGCACCACCCGCCGTCACCAGCACGTGATCTCGGGGCGCGTGCCGGCCGGCTCGAAACATTCACCTGTCCGAGTGAATTCGCCGCGCGACGCCGACCAGCGCGCCGACGCAACGCACCGTCCACATCGGACCGTTCGGTCAGCGGGCGTGCTCAGCCGCGGATGGCCGGGGCGAGCGAGTGCGGCAGCACGGCTTCGGGGCTCGGCGGTCGCCTGACCAGCACTTCGACGTCGTCGGCGAAGCGGTAGGGCTTCGCGCCGAGGATGCCACCGAAGTGGCGGCGCAGCCGGGACATCTCGGCGCGGACGGTGACCGCGCGGCTGGCGTCGCCGAAGAGGTCCGAGGACAGCTCGGACGCCGAGCGACCGTCGCGGTGGCTGGCCAGCACGTACAGCATCTCGGCGTGCCGCGGGCTGAGCCGGTGCGTCCACGTCCCGGCCGCGCCGACCACAGTCAGCTCGGGAGCGCGCGGCGACCGGACGTCGAGGACGACGCGGGTCGGCGGGGCGGCGTCGGTCTCGGTGGGGCGGATGAGCCACCCGCCGGGGACGGGCTCGACCGCGCAGTGGCCGTACGCCGGCAGCCAGACCCCGCCGGGCGCGAGGTTCGCGGGCAGGGCGATCCGGTCGACCGGGGCGAGCCCGGCGGCCGCGGCGACCCAGCCGTGTTCGTCGGCGACGACGGCGCGTCCGCCGACCTTCGCGAGCACGGGGACGGCGAAGCCCCTTAGCCGTTCCAGTTCGGTGAGGTGGGTGGTGCGCAGCTGGGACTCCGCCAGCCTCGTCACGGCGTCGACCAGCGCCAACGTTGTCGCGTGGACGGTGGAGGCCGGGCCGGAGAGGTCGACGACGCCGAGGAGCCTGCCGTCGCGCGGGTCGTGCAGCGGCGCGGCGGCGCACGTCCAGGAGTGGTGCGAACGGACGTAGTGCTCGGCGGCGTACATCTGGACCGGGCGGCGCGCGACGAGGGCGGTGCCGATCGCATTGGTGCCGACTGATTCCTCCTGCCAGTCGACGCCTTCGATGAAGCCGAGGCCGTCGGCGCGGCGGCGGATCGCGGCGCTGCCGTCGCGCCAGAGGACGCTGCCGCCCGCGTCGACGATCACCATGATGTGCGCGGCCTGCTCGGCGACGCTGGTCAGGCCGCCGCGCAACGTCGGCAGCGCCTCGGCGAGCCCACTTGCGCGGCGGCGCGCTTCGAGCTGTTCGACGGTCAGGAGAGGCGCGGCGGCGCGGCTGTCGGGGTCCATGCCGAGGCGGCGCATCCGCTGCCAGGAGGCGTCGACGACCGGCCGCGGCCTGCTGGGCAGCTCCTTGCCCGACAGGGCCGCTTCGTGCACCTGGGCGAGGACGCGCGCGTACCGCCGGGGGTCCGCCCCGGCCGGCAACGCTGCCTCGAGGTCTCGCTGCCCCAACCGCCACTCCTTGCGCTCCGCCTCAGTCTGCCTTTTCGGTTCGCTGATCGGAAGGTGGCGACAATCTCGCCGAAGGGCTCTTCGCCGGCCGGGGAGGTGCCGGCGAAGAGCCCTTCGGTGCCTCCGGCGGGGCCAAGAGCCACCGGAGGCGGGGTGGGTCAGCCCGTGATCGCGGCGATCACGGCGCCCGGGGCTTCGAGGTGGACCAGGTGCCCGGCGTCCTCGACGTAGACGTCGGCGGTTCCCGGCGGCAGGACGGCGTCTTGGCGGCCCCAGACGGTTTTGCTCGGTATGTCCACTGTGGACAGCAACCGAGCTGCGTCGATGGCCTGTTCGTCGCCGTCGAGGAGCGTGTCGAGGAGGGTCGTGAGGACCTTGTCGACGCCGTCGTGCCGCTTGTACTTGAGCAGGTCGTCGGTCAGCTGGCGGGTGACCAGGGCGGGGTCGGCGAACAGCGCCGTGAGGTGTGGTTTCAGCTCGCGGCGGGTGGTCGCTCGCGCGAATCCCCGCAGGTAGGCCGCGTTGATCGCGGTGCCGAAGCCGGCCGGGGCGATGAGCGTGAGTCTTTCGACCTTCTCCGGCGCTTTGGCGGCCGCTTTCGTGACGACCGCGCCGCCCAGTGAGTGCCCGACGAGGTGGGCTTTTCCGATGCCTCGCGCGTCGAGGAAGCCGAGGACCGCGTCGGCGAGGGTGTCGAGGGAGCCGTCGCCGACGTCCTTGGTCGATTCCCCGTGTCCGGGCAGGTCGAGGGCGTGGACGATCTTGGTCTTGGCGAGGGGTTCCTGGACGAACAGCCAGGAGTTCTTGTCGCCGCCGTAGCCGTGGACCAGGACGACGTCGTCGCCTTCGGTGCCGTGGGTCGCGTATTCGAGCTTGCGTCCTTCGACCTCGACGAAGCCGGCGACCGGGCCTTCCGGCTGTTCTACTGCTCCGGCGTTGATCTGCGCGCGGGCTTGCCTGGCGGCTTCGTCGAGTTCGCCGTCCGGCGTCGTGCTGGGGGCGATCAGCGCGATGGTGCCGCCGACGGGCACTTCCTCCCCAGCGGCGGCGATGACGCGCTGGAGAACGCCGTCGCCCGGGGATTCGAGGGTGCCGTTGATCTTGTCGGTGTCGATGTCGGCGAGGTCGTCACCGGCCTTGACCTCGTCTCCTTCGGTCACGAACCAGTCGGTGATCCGGCCGCGTTCCATCGAGAGGCCCCACTTGGGCATCGTGACCCGCTCGATCATCGCCGGTACTCCACGACCGCCTTCGCCGCGTTGACGACCTTCTGCGCGTCGGGGATGTAGAGGTCTTCGAGCGCGTCGGAGAACGGGACGGGCGTGTGCGGCGGCGTCACCATCTCGATCGGGGCCCGCAGCGCGCCGAACGCCTCCTTCGCGACGAGCGCGGAGATGTCCGTGGCGAGGTTGCAGCGCGGCGAAGCCTCGTCGACGACGACCAGGCGTCCGGTGTTCTCGACGCTCTCCAGGATCGTGTCGGTGTCGAGCGGGCTGGTGGTGCGGGGGTCGATGATCTCGGCTTCGATCTTGTTGTTGGCCAGCTCCTTCGCCGCTTCTTCGGCGACGGCGACCATGCGGCCGAACGCGACGATCGTGACGTCACCGCCGTCGCGGACGACGTTCGCCTCGCCGAACGGGATCGTGTAGCTGTCCTCGGGGACGTCACCGCTGGTGTCGTAGAGGGCCTTGTGCTCGCAGAAGATCACCGGGTCGTCGTCGCGGATGGCCTGGGTGAGCAGGCCTTTCGCCTCGTACGGGCTCGACGGCACGACGACCTTGAGGCCGGGGATGTGCGTGAAGATCGGGTACAGGCACTGGGAATGCTGCGCCGCGGCGCGCAAGCCGGCGCCGTACATCGTGCGGATGACGACCGGGGTGCGCGCGTTGCCGCCGAACATGTACCGGAACTTGGCGGCCTGGTTGAAGATCTGGTCGAAGCAGACGCCCATGAAGTCGATGAACATGAGTTCGGCGACGGGCCGTTGCCCGCGCGTCGCGGCGCCGATCGCCGCGCCGACGAAGGCGGACTCGGAGATGGGCGTGTCGAGGACGCGGCCGGGGAACTTGTGGAAGAGGCCCTTGGTGACGCCGAGGACGCCGCCCCAGGCGTCGTCTTCGCCGGGGCTGCCGGTGCCGCCCGCGTTGTCCTCGCCCATGACGATGACCGACTCGTCGCGTTCCATCTCCTGGGCGAGCGCCTCGTTGATGGCCTCGCGGTAGCTGATCGTGCGTGCCATGGCCGGCCCTTTCAGTACGACACGTAGACGTCGGTTTCGAGGTCGTCCTTCGTGGGTTTCGGCGCGGCCTTCGCTTCGGAGACGGCGTCTTCGATGAGCTTCGCGACCTCGGCGTCGATGTCGTCGAGGACGTTCGGGTCCAGCTCGCCGCTGTCGGTGACGCGGTCGCGGAACCGGCTGAGGCAGTCGAGGTGTTCGCGGGCGTGGGCGACTTCGCCGGCGCGGTAGGTCTGCTGGTCGCCTTCGAAGTGCCCGTAGTAGCGGGTGAACTTGACCTCGATGAGCGTCGGGCCTCCGCCGCCGCGGGCGCGTTCGACGGCTTCGCCCGCGGCTTCGTGGACGGCGAAGAAGTCGAACCCGTCGACGATCACGCCGGGCATGCCGAACCCGGCGGCGCGGTCGGCGATGTTCTCCGAGGCGACGGACCAGGTGCTGGCCGTGGCTTCGGCGTAGCCGTTGTTCTCGGCGATGAAGAGGGCGGGCAAGTCCCAGACCGAGGCGAGGTTGAGCGCTTCCAGGGTCGTGCCCTGGTTGCTGGCGCCGTCGCCGAAGAAGGCGACGCCGACGCCGCCGGTGTTCTGCTGCTTCGCGGCGAGGGCGGTGCCGCAGATGAGGGGCGGGCCGCCGCCGACGATGCCGTTCGCGCCGAGCATGCCCTTCGAGAGGTCGGCGATGTGCATCGAGCCGCCCTTGCCGTGACAGGCTCCTGTCTTGCGGCCGTAGATCTCGGCCATCATGGCTTTGACGTCGACGCCCTTGGCGATGCAGTGGCCGTGGCCGCGGTGGGTGCTGGCGATGGCGTCGCGGTCGTCGAGGTGGGCGCAGACCCCCGCGGCCGAGGCCTCCTCACCGGCGTAGAGGTGCACGAACCCGGGGATTTCGCCGGTCGCGAACTCCTCGTGCACGCGCTCTTCGAAGGCCCGGATGGTGCGCATCACTCGATACGCCTCCCGCAGGGTGTCCGTCATCTTCGACGCTCCTTCCCCAGCTCGGTTTCCGTGCGCAACAGCCCTTTCCGCGCCGCTTCCGCCATCGCCGCCCGGACGTCGACGACCCACGGCCCGTCCGGTTTGAGCTCGACGAAGGCGCTCTCGCCGGTCTTCAGTTCGAGTTCGCGCTCGCCGTCGAGCGCGATGACGCCACCGGCCGCGGCGAGTTCGACGCGCACGCCGGGTTCCAGAACGCCCCACCCGCGAACCCCGACGGGCCGGACGAGCCCGGGCGCGATCGGTGCGTGCACGACGTACGGCGTCTCCCCGACCGGCCCGAGCTGCAGCGCAACGCCGGTTGGACTGGACCGCGGGCTCGGGCAAAGCTGCCCAGGAACGCTGGAGAGGCCGATGCCGTCGGGTTCGGCGAAGGTGCAGTAGAGCTCGGTGAGCGAGGAGGGATCCCACAGCGCCCGCGCCCCGATGTGCCGGCTGAGCGACACGCAGACGTCGACGAGCGCGATCTCCCGCCGCGCTTTGGTGACGACTTCGAGGACGCTGACCCGGTGCGTGACGAGATCGGGATCGACCTGCCCGGAGGCGATCAGCCCGGCCGCCAACCCGGCGACGGTCGCCTCCCGCATCTGCGGGAAGGCGTTGTTGGTCCCGGTGGACAGGGCGAGGATCGGGACGTCCTCGCAGGCAGCGGCGGCAACGCGGGCAGTGCCATCCCCACCGAGGACGACGATGACCCCGGCCCCGGCATCGACCATCCGCCGCACGGCATTGGTCGTATCGGCGGCGGTCCCGGTGAGGGGGTAGTCGTCGCAGAAGTCGACTTCGGGCCAGGTCCCACCCCGCCCGAGCGCCTTGAGGACGGAGGCGGAAATGCCCCCGAGATCGGTGGAGACGAGGACGCGGTCGAGCCCGGTGACGGCGAAGGCGGCCAGCAGCCGCTGCACCATGTTCGCCTTTTCCGCGGTGGGGAACACGGAAGCCTGCGCGACCAGCCGGCGGATGTCCCGCCCCGAAGCCGGATTCGCGACGATCCCCGCCACCTTTTCGCCCACCTGACCTCCTGAGACCGCACGCAGGAGAACAGGAGATCCCGAGACCGGGCGGTAGCGGAAGGGTTGCAGGGCGTTGCAGTGTGCAGGATGAGGAAGCGACCGGGCAGCTCGCGGCGGTCCAGCGCTGGTCGCGCTGAGATCGGAACCACCGCGCCGGTCAAGCCGCGCAGCCACCGCGCCCGGCGCTAGCCACGATGTCCTGCCGCGGCGCCGATGTCAGCCGCACCGCAAACCTCGCGGCAGCGCCCACCATGAGCGCGCTGCGGAGCCAGGTGCGTCTCGCTCGACAGAGCCGAAGGTCACACCGGCGTTTCGCTCTCCATTGGACTGTCCAACCCGGAGCCCAGACGGCCGGAGAACAACCAACCGAGGCCAAGTCCCGGTGAAACGCTACGAGACGAGACTCGCCGTGCCCGCGTAGGTGAAGCCGGCCTCTTCGACCGCACCGCGGACGTCGTCCTCCGCCAGCGCCGCCTCGGCGCGAACGACCACGCGGCCGGTCGCGACGTCGACGTCCACTTCGGTCACTCCCGGCAGGCCGGTGAGTTCTTCGGTGACCGACTGGGCGCAGTGTCCGCAGCTCATCCCGGAGACGGTGTAACCGTGCTCGATCATGGTGCGCAGCATACGAAAAGGGCCGCCACCCCGAACGGGTGACGGCCCTTCCCCAAGATCAAAGTCAGATCACGGTGACCGACGTGGCCTGCGGACCCTTCTGGCCCTGGCCGATCTCGAACTCGACGCGAGCGTTCTCCTCGAGGCTCTTGAAGCCGTTACCCTGGATCTCGCTGTAGTGAACGAAGACGTCGCCGCCACCGTTGTCGGGGGTGATGAAGCCGAACCCCTTCTCGGAGTTGAACCACTTCACAGTGCCCTGAGTCATTAAAAATCTCCATATGCAACACCAAAACAGGAAGCCACTTCGGCGCCCCGGGTCAACACCCGGACGGTTTGCTTCCTCGGCGAGGAGACACTACGCCCGCTGAGTTCTGCGAGCGTGACTCAACACGAACACAAAAATCGAGACCTTCAGTAGTAAAGCACACCTCGAGCGGAGCGGACAAGCCGTCTTCACCCGTGCGGGGTGAGCTATTCGCCACTCGCCGGGCGCAGCCCCTCCGCGCTGAACGGCGACCGCCACGCGGTGTCGTGCTCCGCGGCGACCACGGCGTCGTCGTGGGCCTCGGCACTGGCGCTGAACAGCACCGGCACGACGCCGGAGGACTTCCGCGCTGCTTCGGATGCGTGCTGGTGATCGGTCACGTCGAAACTCCCCTCGTTCCCTACCCGCTTACCTGCGGGTGATGACCGCGATGGTGCCATGCGGCACCGACAGAAACCGGTTGTTTCCCGCCGGGACCCGGCCGGGAACGTTCAGCGGCGAACCACCACCGGAACACCGTCAGATTACCCGAGCCATGGCTGTGCTACCACACAACTTTCCCGGCGTTTCCCGAAGTGAAACCGAGCAAAACCCTTACTGGGCGGGAGGTTGCGGACGCCCCTGCCCGAGCAGGGCCGAAAGCCGCACGTCCGGGGTCACGACGTCCGGGTCCGTGCGCACGTCGATGACGCACGGCCGTTGCCGCACCAGCGCGCTGGCGATGATCGGCTCGAGCTCCTCCCGGTCGTCCACCGTGTACCCCGCCGCGCCGAGTCCACGCGCCCAGGACGCGAAGTCGGTCAGCGGGATGGACACCCCGGACAGCCGCCCGTGCGTGCGGGCCTGGTGCATGGCGAGCGCGCCGTGCACGCCGTTCTGGAAGACGACGACCATCACCGGCGCCCGGTACCGGACGGCCGTTTCGATTTCCTGCCCCGTCATCAACGTACCCGCATCACCGACCATGGCGACGACGGTCCGCCGCGGCTCGGCAAGCTTCGCCGCCACGGCGGCCGGCACGGCGTAGCCCATCGCGGCGTTGCTCGGCCCGAGCTGGCTGCGCGGCGCGGTGAAGCACCAGTACCGGTGCATGAACTGCGCGAAGTTGCCCGCGTCGCTGGTCACGATGGTGTCTTCGGGCGCCAGCTTCCGCAGCGCGCGGACGACGTCGACGGGGTGCACCCGCGTGTTGGCGCTGGTGTCCGGCGGCGTCATGAAGGTGTGGACCGCGGCGTTCGCCGCCGAGGCCCGCCGCGTCCGCGGGGACGCGACTTCCCGCAGCTCCCGCAGGAACGGCTCGACCTCCGAGTCGACCCGGAAGGTGAGGCCGCGCCGTTTCGGGCTGACGTCGATCCCGGTGCCGACCATGACCAGCGTCTGCTGGGCGGTCGGGTAGCGGTAGGCCTGGGTGGTCACCTCGTCGAGCTGCGTGCCGAGCGCGAGCACCAGGTCCGCACGTTCCAAGGCGTCCAGCTGCCGCGCGGGGATGCCGAGCCCGAGGTGACCGGCGTACCGGGCGTGGTTCTCCGGGAAAGCGTCCTGCCGCCGGAAGGCGTTGTAGACGGGCAGCGCGAGCTCGTCGGCGACCGCGATCAGCTCGTCACGCGCGGACCGCGCCCGCCCACCGACGATGACCACGGGGTACTTCGCCTCATCCACCAACTGCGCGACGGCGTCCGCCGAACGGCCCAGCGTCCCCGAAGCAGGCGGCCGCACCCGCGCCATCGGCTTGGCCGCGTCGTAGGGCATGCCCCAGACGTCGCAGGGCACGCCGAGCACGACCGGCCCCGGCCGTCCTTCCTGCGACGTCGTCAGCGCGTGCGCGAGCAGTCCCGGCAGGCTGTCCGGGTCGGTCACCCGCAAAGTCGACTTGGCGATCGACTCGAACATCGCCGTCAGGTCCGACGTCGGCAGCTCCCCGGACCACGACGGCACCGGTTCGGTCGCCGGCGTCTCCAGCAGCACGACCATCGGCGTCTCGTCCTGGTACGCCGTTTGGACGCCGATCGCCAGGCTCGCCGCGCTCGGCCCCCGGCTGGCGAGCAACACGGCGGGCCGTTCGGTGAGCTTGCCTTCGGCTTCTGCCATGAACGCCGCGCCCGCGTCGTGGCGCGCCGAGACCACCGTGATCTCCCGCTCGCGCTGCAGCGCGTCGAGCAGCTCGAGGAAAGACTCACCGACCACCGCGTACACACGGCGGACACGCGCCTCGGTCAGGATCCGCACGGCCGTCTGGGCGACGGTCGCTCCCAGTTGGTATCTAATGAGGAGAGCTTAGGCGGGCACCGTTCAGTGCAGTCAAGTGATCTTCGCCGAAACCCGGTAAGGATGGACTGAATGTCCGCTTTGACCGACTGCTAGCCGATCAAGGGAGCGAGGAACGCAGTCTTGGCCGCGACCGAACATGAAACCGTTTTTACTTATGGCGCACCGGCGTTGAAGTACGGCACCGGCGCCAGCGACGAGATCGGCTACGACCTGACCCAGTACGGCGCGCACCGCGTGCTCGTCGTGACGGATCCGCAAGTCGCCGCGACCGGCTGGCCGCGCCGCATCGCCGACGGCATCGCGGGTTACGGCATCGAGACCGAGATCTTCGACGGCGTACACGTCGAGCCCACCGATGTCAGCATGCAGAAGGCGGTTGACTTCGCGCGCGGAACCGGCCCGTACGACGCCTTCGTCGCCGTCGGCGGCGGATCGGCCATCGACACCGCGAAAGCAGCGAACCTGCTGACCAGCAACGACGGCGAGCTGATGGACTACGTCAACGCGCCGGTCGGCGGCGGCCGCGCGCCGGACCGCCCGCTGAAGCCGCTGGTCGCGGTCCCCACCACCACCGGCACCGGTTCGGAGAGCACCACGGTCTGCGTCCTGGACGTGCTTTCCCTGCGCGTCAAGAGCGGGATCAGCCAC
This sequence comes from Amycolatopsis sp. NPDC114478, assembly GCF_055633805.1. Taxonomy (NCBI): domain Bacteria; kingdom Bacillati; phylum Actinomycetota; class Actinomycetes; order Pseudonocardiales; family Pseudonocardiaceae; genus Amycolatopsis; species Amycolatopsis sp. NPDC114478. Next base: position 557,487 of record NZ_JBVKDO010000003.1, read on the forward strand.
CTGCGGCTGCGCCCCACCCTCGCCGTCGTCGACCCGCGGCTCACCGTCAGCCAGCCGGCCGGGGTGACGGCCGCCAGCGGCATGGACATCCTCTGCCACGCCGCGGAGAGCTACACCGCGAAGCCGTACACCGAGTTCGAGCGCAAGCGCCCGGAGCAGCGCGTGCCCTACTGCGGCTCGAACCCGCTGGCCGACATGTTCGCCGAGCAGTCGCTGCGGCTGCTGTCGTGGGCCCTCCCCGCCGCCGTGCGCGACGGCGAAGACCTCAAGGCCCGCGAAGCCATGGCTTTGGCCGCGACGTTCGCCGGGCTCGGCTTCGGCAACGCCGGCGTGCACATCCCGCACGCCAACGCGTACCCGATCGCCGGCCAGGTCCGCGATTTCCACCCGGACGGTTATCCGGGCGAAGAACCCATGGTGCCGCACGGCATGGCCGTGTCGCTGACCGCGCCCGCAGCGTTCCGGTTCACCTTCACCGCGGCGCCGGACCGCCACCTGCGCGTCGCCCGCCTGCTGGCGCCCGACTTCGAGTGGCCCGGCGACTTCGCCGACCACCTGCCCGCGGTGCTGATCGACCTGATGCGGCAGATCGGCATCCCGGACGGCATCGGCGCCGTCGGTTACGCGGAGTCCGATGTGGACTCGCTGGTCGAGGGAACGCTGAAGCAGCAGCGGTTGCTGGCGACCGCACCCCGCGAGGCGTCCGCGGACGACCTGTCCGGCATCCTGCGCGAGTCGGTTTCGCTGTGGTGAACGGGTACCCGCACTGGCAGACGGTTCCGTTGCGCTGGAAGGACAACGACGTATACGGGCACGTCAACAACGTGGTGCACTACTCGCTGATGGACACCGTGATCAACACGTGGCTCATCGAACAGGGCGGCCTCGACATCGAAGCCGGGGAGGTGATCGGGCTGTGCGTCGAGTCGCACTGCGGGTATCACTCATCGGTTTCCTTTCCTGGTGCGTTGCGGGTGGGATTGCGGGTGGCGAATCTGGGGAAGTCCAGCGTGCGCTACGAGATCGGCATGTACGCCGCCGACGAGTCCCTGGTCGCGGAAGGGCACTTCGTGCACGTCTTCGTGGACCGCGAGTCCCGCCGGCCGACGCCGGTCTCCGGCAAACTGCGTGAGGCGCTGGAAGCACTGCGACCCGAATGACGTCCGACCGCCGTCGGTTCACCTCCTCTCTGACGGTGCCGGTTCCGGGGCGGAACTCCCGGTGCCTCCGATGATGCACGACCGCACCGGCAACTCGGGCCGATCGGCCCGAGTTGTCCACAGGGGCCGTGCGGATCGGCGAGTTGTCCACAGATTCGCGGACGGGGCTTCCCCTCGCCGCGGGCGGCGATAATCTGGAACAGCGGTCGAGCACGGTCCACAGTGGACCAGCGATCAGCTCGCCCGCGTGGTCCGGGAAATCCGGCGCCGGCGCACCACGTCGGCGCCGACCGGCACCGCCTCGCCCGCGGGCAACGGTACTTCGGTGGCTGCTTCCCCAGTCACCGGCGCCCACGCCTGCATCAGCTCGGCGTACCGGGCCGACCGGGCGAGCAGCTCGGTATGGCTGCCGAGCACGGTCTCGCGGCCGTCCATGACCAGTACCCGGTGGGCGCGCAGGGCGGAGGACAACCGGTGCGCGATCACCACGAGAACACCGTCCCGTGCGGCGAAGGCCCGCTCCGCACGGGCTTCCGAGGGCGGGTCGAGATGGGAGGTGGCTTCATCGAGGATCACCACGCGCGCCGAAGTCGCGTACACCCGCGCGAGGGCCAGCTGCTGCGCTTCACCGGCGGAGACGCCTTCGCCACCGTGGCCGATCGTGCCGTCCAGCCCGCCGAGCCGGCGGAGCAGGTCGTCGGCGCCGATGGCCGTCACCGCGGCCAGTAGCACGGCGTCGGACGCGCCGGGGGCGAACAGGGCGAGGTTGTCCCGCACGGTGCCGGCGAAGACGTAGGCCTCCTGCGGGATCAGTGCCACCAGCTCGTGCCGGAGCGCCGGGGGCACGTCCCGCACCGGCACCCCGCCGAGCAGCACGCGGCCGTCCTGGGGGGTGAGCATGCCGGTCACCAGCCCGGCGAGTGTCGACTTGCCGATCCCGCTCGGGCCGACCACTGCCAGGTGGTCACCCGGCCGGAGGTCGAGGTCCAGGTCGCGCAGGACGGGCTCGGCCGCGGCACCCCAGCCGAAGGTCAGGCCGCGGAGCCGGACGTCCGCGCCGTCCGGCCGGGCGATGCCGTCCTGGGCCGCCGGGACCCGGGCGGTCTCGGACAGGCGGCGCAGCGCCACGAGGAGGCGGAGGACGACCGTGCTGGCGGTGGCGGCCAGGCCGCGCAGCGCCGGTTGCATGGTGGTGGCGAGGTAGACCAGCGCGCCCAGTGCCGCGCCGGCGGTGAGCTCGCCGCGCGCGACCATGCCGGGTGCCAGCACCAGGGCCAGCAGCAGCGGCACGAACGCGCCGATGGCGATCACCAGCGACCGGAGCGCGCCCGAGCGGGCCACCTGGATCGCGGCGCGAGCCTGGGCGTCGACGGCCTCGTACACGGCCAGCGTCGCGATCGGCTCGCCACCGCAGGCGACGACGTCACGCAGGCCGGACAGCGACGCGCCCGCGGTCGCCGCCATGTGCTCGTCGGCGATGGCCGCCGTGCGCTGGCGGCGGGCCAGTGAGGGCAGGAGGCACGCGAACGCGGTTACCGCGACGACGACCGGGATCGCGACCGGCACAACCAGTCCGCCGGCCACGGTCACCAGGCCGGCGAGCGCGCCGATCGTCGTCACGAGCATGCCGCGGGCCTGGACGAGCAGGCCGCCGGTGGCGTCGCGGACGACCTCGACGTGCTGGGTGATGCGGGCCACGCCGCTGGCGTCCGGCTGGTTGCGGGGCGGCGACTCGTCGTGGAGCACCCCGCGGACCACGGCGGTCACCAGCTCGTCGCGCAGCGGCTCGACGACCTGGCCGAGCTGGTGCCACACCAGGCGCGAGCCCAGCGCGCCGAGCAGGGCGGCGAGGCCGAACAGGCCGAGCCACACCAGCCCGGCCGCGGGGTTCCCGGCCGCGAACCCGCGGTCGACGGCCAGCTCGACCAGGCGTCCCGAGAAGAACGCGGGCACGCCTTCGAGCGCCGAGCACAGCAGCAGGACGAGGCCGCCGCGCCACTGGCCGGCGAGCTTCGCCCAGTACAGCCGTCGCAAGCTCACGGGCTGCCTGCCGTGACGCTGTCCTCGGTGAAGACCGCGCGGTAGGCGGGCTCGCGCCACAGTGCCGCGTGGGGCGCCGTCGCGCGGATCCGGCCGTCCTCGAGCCAGACCACGAGGTCGGCGCGGGCGGCCGTGCTCGCGCGGTGGGTGACGACGATCCGGGTGCGGCCGGGCAACGCCGTCGCCATCGCCTGCTCGACCGCCGCCTCGGTGATCGTGTCGAGGCTGGCGGTTGCGTCGTCGAAGATGAGCACGCGTGGGTTGTGCACGATCGCGCGGGCGAGCCCGAGGCGTTGCGCTTCGCCGCCGGACAGCGGGGTCTCGGCCAGCAGCGTGTGGTAGCCGTGGGGAAGGCGGACGACGACGTCGTCGACCTGCGCGGTCCGGCAGGCGGCGCGCACCGCGGAGTCGCCCGCCCAAGAGCCGTAGCCGACGGCTTCCGCGACCGTCGTGCCCAGCAGCGCCGGGCGTTCGAACGCGTACCCGACGACCGCGCGCAGCTCCTCCGGGCGCAGCCGGTCGAGCGGCCGGCCGTCGAGCAGGACGCTGCCCTCGTCCGGCGTCACCAGCCCGCCGAGGACGCCGGCCAGCGCGGACTTCCCCGAACCGGACCGGCCGACGACGGCGGCGAACGTCCCGCCCACCACCGTCAGGTCGATGTTCTCCAGCGCGCCGGCCACGCGGGCGTGCCGGACGACGAGGGTGCCGTCGCCCGGCAGCAGCCCGAGCCTGCCCGGCTCGGGCACGGGCAGGTCGAGGACCTCGGTCAGGCGCTCGGCGCACGACCGCGCCTTCGAGACCGCGGTGAGCAGCGGGATCTGGGAGACGAGCCGCATGCCGAGGGCGACGTAGCCGAGGGCGGCGAGGACGTCGCCGATGCTGAGCCGGCCCGCCTGCACGCCGAACCCGGCGGCCATCAGCACGGCGAGCTCGACGGCCGGGAAGAGCAGCGCGGCGCGCCAGACCATCCGGGCCTGAGTGCGCCACATGCCGCGGCCCGCCCGGTTGAGCCGGGGCAACGGCCGCAGCACTCGGATGGCTTCGCGGTCCGCGATGCCCGACGCCGCGATGGTGCGGAGGCCGGTGACCGCGTCGACCATGCGGGCCGCCAGCTCGCCCGAGACGCGCTGGTAGGTGAGGACGTCGTCGGCGGTGCGGCGGAGGTGGGCCCGGGCGATGAGCAGTGCGAACGGGACGCTGACGAGGAAGACGACGGCGAGCCGCCAGTCGAGGAGCGCGAGCAGGGCGATCGAACCGGTGGAGATCAGGACGATCGCGACGAGCTGGACCGCCAGCGTGCCGATGGCGCCGGCGCCGGTGCAGTCACCGCTGAGCCGGCTGATCGCGTCGCCTTCGGCGAGGGGTGACCGCGCGCCCAGCGCGAAGAGCCGGCCGGCGAGCTCACGCCGCAGCCAGGCCGTGGCGGAGCTGATCAGCCGGACGGTGAGCAGGCTGCCCGCGATGTCGGCCGCGATCTCGGCCGCGCCGACGGCGAGCAGCCAGAGGACGGCGGGCAGGGCCGGGCGGCCGGAGACCGCCGCGTCGACGGCGGCGGCGAGCGCGCCGGGCAGCAACAGGGCCGCCCCCGTGGCGACGAGCGCGGTGACGCCCAGCGCACAGAGACGGCCTCGGTCCAGCCGGAGCGTCGCGACGAGCAGCCGGTCCGCGGACGCCGTCATCTCACTCCTTCGAACGAGTTCCCGCAGCGACGTGCGGGAGCGCAGAATGAAGGTGCGGGAGCGGCGCACTTGGCCTGTGCCGCTCCCGCACCTTCCTCACCCGACTACGGGCAGGCGACCACGCTGAGGGTGCTGTTGTGGCAGTTGGCCAGCAGGCTCAGGTTCGACTGGCCGCCGCCACCGCCGCCGCCACCCTCGTGACCGTCGAGGGCCTCGAGCGACTGCAACTCCAGAACGAATTCCATGATCTTCCCTTCTTCGTTTCTTCACGCCCCGGTCAGCGACCGGAGATCTGGGGGGACGGCGTTCCGTCGAGGAAGGGCAGCAACGCCCTGCCGTCCAGTACCGCGGCGAGGCCGAGCAGGATGCCCGCGCCGCCGGTGGTGACGTCCATCGACAACCGCAGGAGCAGGTTGCCGGGGAACGCGAGGCCGTCCTTGTAGGGCACGGCGTGCCAAGCCAGCCGGGCCAGGTGCATGTCGACCGCGGCGCGGACGACTTCGTCCGGTTCCGGGTCCATGGCGAGCGCGGCCAGCAGGCCGGTCCGGCCGAAGAGCAGGCCCGGGAAGACGACGAACTCGCCTCGGCAGGCTTCGCGCAGGCCCGGACGGCTCTTCAGCGACTCGGCCTCCGGACGGTGCCGTGCGAGCTGCTCGGCGACCATCAGGATCCCGGCGCTGCCGACGCCGACGTAGGGCAGCGTCCGGCTCTCGCCGTCGCGGACCTGCAGCGATCCGTCGTCCGTGGTGACGCATTCTTCGAGGTCGCGCTGCAGCGCCTGGTCGGCCAGGGAGAGCCACAGCTCCTCGTGGGTCTGCTCGTACAGGCGGACGAACAGCAGTGCGGGCCCGGACCAGCCGTTGAGCAGCCCGGCGCGGCCGGCCTTCCCCGGCGGCGTGGCGGTGTCGAGCGCTTCCGCCAGGCGGACCGCGGTGGCGAGCGCCAGGCGGCCGTACTCGTTGTCGTGCCGTCGCGCCGCGAAGTGCAGCTGCGTCAGCGCGATGCCGGAAAGGCCGCCTTCGAGCGCGTGGTCGGTGGTTTGCGCGACCAGTTGCGCCGACGAGGCCAGCAGCCGGGTCGCGGCGTCGTGGTGGCCGAAGTTCTCCAGCACGTACGCGATGCCGTGCGTGCCGTCGAAGAATCCGGGCCGCGGCGGCGGCTCGCGGCGGACCGAGTCGAGCAGCCACCGCTCGTACTCGGGGAACCGCCCCGCGCCGGACACGTCCAGCGCGTGCAGGACGCCCGCCGCGCCGTTGCCGAAGCACGCGCCGCCCAGCCGGAACTGCTCGATGTCGCCGGGGAACAGCCGGTCGGTCCGCTGCGGGGTCGCCGACGCCAGGATCGCGGCGGTGACCTGCTTGCGGACGAGGGCCCAGTCCGGCCGCGAGGTGTCCAGCTCGGTGGTGGTGATCGCCGGACCCGCCGGCTCCGGGCGCGGAGCGAGTCCGGCGACGATCGCGTCGGCGTACCCCTCGGGGACGTCGAACGTGCGCTGCACGAAGTCGGCGTAGCCGCGCAGCTTCGCCGGCGACAGCTCGAGCAGTGTCGTGAGCGGCAGAAAGAACCACAGCCGGAACGCGGCGAGGGCGTACTCGTCGACCTCGGTGCCCGACCGGTCGGCCGGCGCCCGGAAGCCCGGTGCCCCGAGCGCGGGCCGGTCGCCGCCGTCGGCGTCCGCCGCCAGCTCGAAGTCGATCAGCGAGAGCTCGTCGGTCTCCGGGTCGATCAGGACGTTCTGCGGGTGCAGGTCACCGAAGACGAGCCCGCGGTCGTGCACCGCGGCGAGGATCCGCTCGAGCTTGCCGAGCAGGCCGAGGGCGCGTTCGGTGTAGGCGGTCAGGTCGCCGTCGGTGCGGTTGCGCCGGGTCAGCGGGTAGTTCAGCGCGAGCCAGCCGCCCAGCGGCGTGCCCGGCATGTGCTCCATGGCCAGGTAGTGGTGCTCCCAGACGGTGAACCGCTCGAACGCGCGCGGCACGCCGGGGATGCCGTCCAGCCGCTCCAGGACCTCGTGCTCGCGGCGCAGGCGCTCGACGGCGTCGGTGCGCGTCCGGTCGAGGCCGGCGTGCGGCCTGGCCTCCTTGAGGACGACCTCCTTGCCGTCGCTCTTGCGGGTGGCCAGGTAGACGCCGCCGCCGTTGGAGAAGTGCAGGGAGCTCGTCACCCGGTAGGGGAACTGCGCCGGGTCGCCGGCCTTTCGCGCTGCGATGCTGGCGCTCAGGCAGGCCGGGACCTTCACCCAGTCGGGCACCGAGAACCGGGGCTCCCGATTATCGGGTACGAGCGTTCCGTCCGGTTTGCTGATCGCCAGGACGCGCGTGCCGCCGTGCTCCACCCACCGCTCCGCGAAGCCGCCGTAACGGACATACAATGGACCGCTTCCGTAGCGCAGGTCGCTCAGGATATAAGCGCCGTGCTCACCTTCGAGCCGGTCCGCCAGATCTTCCAGAACACGCTCCAGCTCGTCCTCGTCAGCCGGGTAAATGGTGATCAGCTTGGCGCTGCCGTCACGGGGAGCGTATTTCGAATTCCGGGCGAGCAGGATCATCGGTGAGCGGAGGTGCTTGTAGGAGATCAGGTGCTCGATACAGTACTCGTGCACCTGCACGAGCACGCGCCGCGCGTTGTCCAGGCCGGCGGAGATGTGGATTTTCCACCCCTGGCCGGGAAGTTGACGGCCTTCGGGGCGCAGTGCCCGCCAGACCCCGCGGTCGGCGGTGACCCAGCCCTCGGCCGGCGCCGGCAGCGCTTGGGCGAAAACGTCGACCGGCGCACCGATTTCCTGTTGTTCGTCGTAGAACAACGGGTCGGCGAAGCAAAATGCTTCGTAGCGCAGGTCCATCGGAAGATACCCCTTCGTGTGTTCTCCCGGGGCACCGCGGCTCCGGGACGAGGAATATTCCCCCATGCCGGACGGCCTCGTGCCTATCCGCCAACCCGGGGGTTCAACTGGGCTATCCGAGGTAGGCAAAAAGGTCACTTACCAGTCGGGAGTCGAACCCAGCGTGATTCTTGACTGGTCGCCAACCACCCTGTCGGGGTGTAACACGAAGCTTTTTACGACATTCCCCCAGGTCCGCACAAGGATTACGCGGAATAAACCGGCGAATTGGCAGAATGCCATCAAGCCGATCCGGTGATCAACTTTCGAGGCACTGGCCCACCTCGTCGACGCGGAGGTGTCCATTGTGGAGCAGCCCGGGTGGCCCACACCACGCCCCGGGCACCTCGGCGATCGGACCCACCGGTACCACGGAGTAAGTTGGCGGCCGGCGGACCGGAAGGAGGAACGGGTGATCTTCGGATTCGCCGTGACGGTCGCCGTGGCGGCCACGCTCGTCGCGCTCTGGAGCTTCGTCCAGTCGGCCCGCAACCGGCTGCCGGACAACCCGCTCCTGATCGGGATCGCCGTCGTCGAGGCGCTGCTGGTCGTCCAGCTGGTGATCGGGATCGTGCTGCTCGCCGGCGGCGACCGGCCGGGCAGCCTGGCGACCTACCTGGCCTACCTGATCGGCTGCCTGGTCGTGCTGCCCGTCGGCGCCGCCTGGGCGCTGGCCGAGCGGAGCCGGTCGAGCACCGCCGTGCTCGGTATCGCCTGCCTGGCCATCCCGGTGATGGTGCTGCGACTGAACGAGGTGTGGAGTGGAGCAACAGCGTAGGACGGCCTCCGGCCCCGGACGGGTGCTCGTCGCCGTGTACGCGATCTTCGCGCTGGCCGCGACGTCGCGCGCCGGCGTCCAGATCAGCACGAAGTTCCACGAAGCACCACTGGCCTACCTGCTCTCGGCGTTCGCCGCGGTCGTCTACATCGTCGCGACGATCGCGCTGGCCAAGCGCGGCGACACCTGGTGGCGCGTCGCCCTCACCGCGTGCTCCATCGAGCTGCTCGGCGTGCTGACCATCGGCACGCTCAGCCTGGTCGACGCGGCCGCGTTCCGGCACCCGACCGTCTGGTCGGTCTACGGCGAGGGCTACCTGTTCATCCCGCTGGTGCTGCCGGTGATCGGCCTGTACTGGCTGCGCCGCACCGCCCCGGCCCAGGTCACGGCCTGACCCCGCAGTCGAACAGCACCCCCGCCCCGGCGGCGTCCGGGCCGATCAGCGCCGGCGGCACCGGACGGCAGTGCTTCGCCTCCCACCCGACCCGACGGGGGAGCTCGCCGGCGTCGGTCGCGGCGGCCACCGCCGTCCGCTGCCTCGAGGCGCCGCGGCCGATGTCGACGAAGACCTGCGGCAACAGCACGAACCGCAGCCGTCCGGCCGACACCCACCGCGGCAGGTCGGCCGCCGACGGCGCCGGATCGAAGCCGAGGTAACCGCCCAACGGCGCCACTCGGGCGTCGGTGTTCAGCAGGAACGGGTCCGCGCCGTACGTCCCGCCTTCGACGGCCAGGGTGACCTCCGCGGTGGACGCCTGCGCGTACGCCAGTACCTCCCGCTGCCCCGCGCTGAGCTGGTACGCGCTGTCGATGAACCGGACATATCCCGCCGCCGCGCCCTGGCCGGTGTTGAGGCCGACGATCGTGTGCAACGCGGCCGTCGACGGCGGGCCGGCCTCCGGATCGGCGGTCTCCAGCACGCTGACCGGCCGCACCGCGGTGTCGACGACGAAGGCGGCTGGGCCGGCGACGATGGCCAGCAACCCGAGCATCGCCGTCACGCGCGGAGTCCGCAGAAGCGCCGCGATGACGGTGAGCAGAGCCAGCGCGAGAACGGCGTACCCCAGCCACGGCAGCCAGTCCGGCGTCCGGTCGAGGAGGACATACGCGAGCACCGCCGTCCCGGTTACGGCAGCCGGCAGGAGCAACCGCGGAGACCAGCGATACGCCGTGACCAGCCCGGACGCGGCGAGCGCCGCGATCGCCGGGGCGAGCTCGGCGGTGTAGTACGCGTGGAAGATGCCGCCGGTGAACGAGAAGACCGCGGCGACGACGACCAGCCAGCCACCCCACAACGCCCAGCCGGCCCGCACGCGCGGCGCGGCACCCCGGGCGCGGCACGCGGCGACGACCAGGGACACCAGCGCGAGCGGCAGCAGCCACGCGATCTGCCCGCCGACCTCGGCGTCGAACAGCCGCAGCGGACCCGGGCCGCCGCCGAGCGCCGCGCCGACCGTGGCGCCGTAGCCACCGCCGATCCCGGTCGACCCGCCGACTAGCCGCGTCACGCCGTTGTAGCCGAAGGCGAGCTGCCACACCGAGCCGTCCGTGGTGCTGCCGACGAACGGCTTCGCGCCCGGCCACAGCGTGACGGCGACGGGCCAGGCCAGCGACACGACGAGCGTCACCACGCCGGCCAGACCGATCCACGCGAGCCGTCGGCCTCGCGAGCCGGGCGCCGCGACGAAGTAGGCCAGCGCGAGAGCGGGCAGCACGATCCACGCGGCGAGCATCTTCGTGAGGAATCCGAGCCCGACGAACACCCCGGCCCACACCAGCCACCGCGGGTTCTCGAGCGCGCGGGTGACGCAGTAGGCGGCGAGCAGCAGCAGGAGCACCAGGAGGGTGTCCGGCAGGTTGTCGCGGTTGATCGCCGCGGTGATCGGCGTCAGCGCGAACAGCGCCGCGGCCAGCAGGGCGGTCTGCGGACCGGCCCAGCGGCGCACCACCCGGTGCAGCACGAACACCGCGGCCACACCCTCGATTACCTGGACCAACGCGATCGCCCACGGGTGGAAGCCGAACACGACCGTTCCGAGCGTCTGGGTCCAGAACGCGAGCGGCGGCTTGTCGACCGTGACGACGCCAACCGGGTCGAAGCCCGCGAAGAAGAACGCCGAGACGTCGCGGGACATCGAGTGCACCGCGGCGGCGTAGTACGGCTGAAGCGGCCTCGCCAGCGCCCAGCCCCACAACGCGGCCGCGACCCCCAGCACCATCCCCAGCGCGACCCGCTCGGCCTTCACACTCATGTCTCCCCCTCCGGCTTCCCTCGGAAACGCTAGGGCGGCGCGCCGCCGGAGTCCTCAAGCCGCGGATTGAAGTGGGTGTCCACCCGTGGGTTGAGCGCGGAACAGTACGGGAACAGCACGTAGTCCATTCGGCGAAATAAATACGGACGCCACCGGACTTTCGTCGGTTCCGGACATTCCCCGAAAACTCGGACACTCTTCTCGTTCGGTCCCCACCGGCTTTCCCGTGCGGGTTCTCCGCACGAAAAGGAGTGAGCGTGAAATTCGGCAAGTTCGTGCTGCTGGCCGCGAGTACCGCGCTGGCCGTCGTCGGCCTCGGCGGCCCGGCGGCGGCCCAGACCACCCCGCAGGCCCAGCCGTCGATCATCGGTGGCAGCACCGCCTCGAGCGGTCCTTGGGCGGCCCGGTTGTTCGTCAACGGCCAGCAGAACTGCACCGCGACGATCATCGCGCCGCAGTACATCCTGACCGCGAAGCACTGCGTCAGCAGCTCCGGGACGTACACGTTCCGGATCGGCAGCCTCGACCAGACCAGCGGCGGGACGACGGCCACCGGCTCCACCATCACGCGGTACCCGGGCAGCGCCGACCTGGCGATCGTCCGGCTCACGACCTCGGTGAACGCCACCTATTCGCCGCTCGGCAGCGTCGGTGACGTCTCGGTCGGCCAGAACGTCTCGGTGTACGGCTGGGGTGCGACCAGCCAGTGCGGCTCCGAGATCAACTGCCAGTCGCGGTACCTGAAGGTCGCGACGGTCCGCGTCAATTCGATCAGCTGCAGCGACTACACCGGCGGCGTCGCGGTGTGCGCGAACCGCGTCAACGGCATCACCGCCGGCGGCGACTCGGGCGGCCCGATGTTCGCTTCCGGCCGCCAGGTCGGCGTCGCGTCGACGAGCGACCGGTCGACCAACACGGCGTACACGAACATCACGCGTTATCGCAGCTGGATTTCACAGGTCGCGGGCGTCTGATTCTTTTGGATGAGGGCCCGGCCTGCTGGCCGGGCCCTCACTTGTTCAGGACGTCGAAATGTCGTCGAGCTGTTCCGCGGCGGGCCGGATCGGGTAGAGGTCGCCTCCGGGTTCGACGGGCACGCGCGGCAACGCCGTCCGCGCCGCTTTGTCACCGGCGTCGGCCGCCGCGTGCAGGACGTCGAGCGCGGCGTACGGCCGGAAGTCCAGTTCGGGGTACGGCCACTGCCCGGTCGTCGCGGCCGGGATCAGGAAGTCGACCGCCTTGAAGAGCGTCGCGCCGCTGGGTGCGGTGTAGTGCCACAGGTCCACGCCGACGTGCTTGCCGATCTGGGCGAGCCGCGTCAGCGCGACGAGGTTGAAGTTGGAGTAGTGCCAGCTGCGCGTCCGGCTCGCTTCCGCGGGCTGGTAGCCGTCGGCGTTGACCTGCGGCGCGATGCGGTTCGGCCCGGCGGCTTCGGTGATCGTCTTCGCCAGGTCCCGCTGCCCGGTGCCGAGCGCGAGCGCGGCGGCCAGCATGTCGTAGAAGCTGCCGTGGTTGTTCTGGGCCTTGGCTTCGTCCGTGCCGTTCTTGCTGGTGCGCAGCCAAGTCAGGAACTGCGTGTACCAGCCGGTCATGCCGGCCTGGTCGGTGTTCGTCCAGCCCGGGGCGCCGGTGGCGAGGATCGCGGTGGCGTCGACGACCTGGGAAAGCGTGTAGGAGAACTCGATGATGCCGATGCCACGGCCGTCCACCTTGCACGGGATGCCCTGGGCGTAGTTCATGTTCGGGTTCATCTTCGTGGCGGCGTCGAGGAACCACGTACGCAGGTCTAGAGCCGCGCGCTGGGCGTAGCGCGCGTCGCCGGTGTAGTACCAGGCGAGGGCGAGCCGGTAGATCGCGGCGAAGGCGTCGCCGCGGTAGGCGTGGTCGGTGATCTCGTCGACGATGGGGTTGCGCTGGCCGTCCTTCTGCACGAACGGGCAGCCCCAGGGGTTTTCGGCGGTCGGCTGCGTGGTGGGCCACCAGTAGGGCGCGAGACTGAGGTAGTCGTGCTTGTCGCCGCTGGGCGGGACTTGCTTCTTGGTGGTGACGCTCCAGGGCCCGGTGGTGAGGTCGGTCTTGGCCTGCTTGAGCAGGTTGCCGAGGGCGGTCTTGGAGGTCTTTTCCCCGACGAGGGCGGCAAACTTGGTGCGTAGCAGCTGGGTGCCGTCGAGGACGACGGTTTGCGGCGCGCAGATCGCCCCGATGACCGGGACGGTGCAGCCGTGCTTCGTCGTTGCCTCGGCGGCCGTCGTTGTCGAGGTGAGGACGCCCGCTACGGCGAGCGCGGCCACGACGGTGTGGCGGAGAACCATGTCCGCTCCATTCACAAATATGAACATTCATCCTGTGAGTGAATGGAGGGTACGCATGTGAACATCGCTGAGGCAATGCCTCAAGGGGTCAGTCGCGCGGGCGGAAGAAGGCTTCGAGCTTTGCCGCGCCGAGGCTCGCCCAGGTGTCGGCGGTGCTGAGCACGGCCGCAGCGCAGGTGGGGAACTTGGTTTGGACCAACCGGGTGTCGTCCCCGTAGCCGGCGAGGTCCAGGGTCAGTTCGCTGACACCGGGCTCGTGCCCGACGAGGGCGAGCGTGGTGACTCCGGGCGGAATCCGGCGGACGGCTTTGAGGAACTCTTCGGGGCTGCCGCCGTAGAGATCCTCGTCGTACTCGACCGGCGGCCTCTTCGGGAGCACCTCGCTCACGCGCTCCCAGGTTTCTCGCGTGCGGCGCGCGGTGGAGCAGAGGACGTACTCGGGGATGTACCCGTTCTCGACGAGCCAGCGGCCGAGCTTGGGTGCGTCACGGATCCCGCGCGGGGCCAGCGGACGTTCGTGGTCGGGGAGGTCGTCGGACCAGTCCGACTTGGCGTGCCGGAGCACGATCAGCCGCCTGGTCGTGTTCATGTTCACCGCCTGTCGCCCCGGTCGATCAGGCCGGGGAATGGTGGGCCGCCTGGGGCTCGAACCCAGAACCTACGGATTAAAAGTCCGCAGCTCTACCAATTGAGCTAACGGCCCGCGCCCCAAGTTTAGCCAGGACCCCCGCACCCACCCGCACACCGGGTCCGTCTGACGCCGTCGCCAAGGTCAAGACTGGCTCCGCGCCCGCTCACGCCGCATGGTGCCCGCATGTCCGGTTTGCTGCTGATCCTCACCGGCCCGCCGCAGTACGGCGCCGAGCTCGCTCGGCGCCGTACTCGCTCCGATGTGGACGGACGTCAGCAGGTGACGTACAGCCCCGTGTAGGCCGTGCACTTCTTCGACGCCGAGTCGTTGGCTGCCACCGGGTCGGCCGGGGTGCTGGCCGTCCGCTGGGCCGTTGCCGTGAACGCGCCCCACGCGAAGAAGCCGCCCTCCGACGTGAACTTCGCCGTCGTCGACGCGCCCGAGGCCAGCGTGCCAATCGCGCAGCTCAGGCTCGCGCCCGAGCGGGTGCAGCCCGTCATGGACGTGATCGTGCGGCCCGAGCCGGCGTTGGCCGCCACGCGGACGCCCGTCGCGGTGGCCGGGCCGGTGTTCGACACCGTGATCACGTAGTCGACGCGGGCGACCAGACCGGCGCGCGGGGTGGCGGTCAGCGCGACCTTGACGTCGGCCTTCGCGGGCGGCGTGATCGTGACGGCCGGGCCGTCTTCGACGCCGAACGCGTAGTTGTCGCCCGCGAACTGGTGCTGCAGCGTGAACTCGCCGGCTGCGTCCTCCTTCACGCGGAAGGTGAACGTCACGGTGCGGCTCTCGCCCGCGCCCAGGTCCCCGACGCCGCCGCGGTAGCTGCTGAGGTACTGGTCGCAGCCGATCGTGCCGGCGCACGAGACCAGGTCGACCAGCTCGACGATCGGCTTTTCCTTGGCGTAGACCGCCGCCTTCGCGCCGGTGACGGTGAAGTCCGTCGGGTTGTACAGCTGTTCGGTGACCGTGAAGGTGTCGCCGGGGTGCAGCGCGGTGTCGCTGACGTCGATCGAGCTGGGTGCCGGCGCCGCGGACGCGACAGCGGGGGCCATGAAGAGGGCCGCTGCGGTCAACGCGGCCAGCACGGCGGTTCTTCGACCGGTTCGCTCCATGGTCGTGATCTCCTGATTCCGGACGAAGGGTGCCGCTCCGACCGGGGTGGGGACGGGTGATCGCAGCAGCTGACGAAGATCAGATCGCCCCACCCGGACTTTCGTTACCGGGTTCTTGAAACCGTGTCTGAACTGGGGTTTCACGCCGGTTGCCGGGTCACCGGGCACGGCGGTGGCCCGAAAATTGTCGGACCCCCGTGGCACGCTCCGCACATGACCGAACACACCACGCCAGTCGCCGCCCCGGCCCGCCTGACCGGCGACCGGTCCGACCCGACGCCGGTCGCGGACGAGCGCCAGGCCCTGACCGAAAGCCTCGACTACTACCGGCGCACCTTCGAGATGAAGTGCGAAGGCCTGGACCCGGCCAGGCTGTCCGAACGCTCGGTACCACCGTCGACGTTGACGCTGCACGGCCTGCTGCGGCACCTCACCGGCGTCGAACGGTGGTGGTTCCGGATCCAGTTCGCGGGCGAGGACCTCCCGAACCTCTACTACTCCGACGAAGACCCGGAGCAGGACTTCACGTCGCTCGACGGTGACGTCGGCGAGGCGTTTTCCTTGTGGCACGCCGAATGCGAGCGTTCCCGGGAGATCGTCGCGGCGAGTTCGATGGATCAGACGGGGACGCGGATCAGCACGGGGAAGCCGTTCACGTTGCGCTGGCTCATGCTGCGGATGATCGGCGAGTACGCACGCCACATCGGCCAGGCCGACCTGGTCCGCGAACGGATCGACGGCGCCACCGGCGAATGACGGCTCAGGCTCGCGCCGCCGGGCGGCGAAGCCGGAAAAGGAGGCTGCCCAGGACAGGAATGACGATCCAGCACGCGTAGGCCCACTGCGTGAAGAAGGCGACCGGGATCGAGACGGCGAAGGCGACGAGCATCGTGCCGATGCCGCGGTAGAACTCGCCGAAGAGCTCCGGCGGGGTGCTTTCGCGGTGGAGGTGGTGCCGCCGGATCTGCTGGATCATCACGAGGAACAGCACCAGCGCGATGATCTGGACCAGTGCGTAGAACACGAAGCGGAACTCGAACCCGCCGTCCTCGGAGATCACCTTCGTGGCGAAGGGCATGAGCACCATCATCAGCAGCCAGCCGAAGGTGACCCTCAGGAGCCCGCCGCGCACGGTCGTGACGAAGTGGAACAGGCGGTGGTGGGCGCGCCAGTGCGCGGCGATGACGGCGAAGCTGATCAGGAAGGAGATGTATCCGGACCGATGATGCCCGAGTGAACGCAGCAGTTCGGCGCTGGTGGGGCCCTCCGGCAGCGGCAGCTCGAGCGCGAGCAGGGTGATCGCGATGGCGACCACGGCGTCGGAGAAGAAGGTGAGGCGCTCGGCGGCGAAACCGCGGGCTTCGGAAGCTGCGATGTCCTGGTCGGACGTGGCGCTACTCATGGCGGGAGAGCCTGCCAGACGCGGCTGCGGGAAGGCAGCCTCGGCTGGGTGCGTGCGATGCTGACGGCATGAGCGTCGACCCCGATTCCGGACTCCTGTCCCCGGTCCGGGCCGGTACGCCGGCCGAAGCGTCGACCGGCGACGAGGCCTGGTTGCGCGCCATGCTCGACGCCGAGGCCGCGCTCGCCCGGGCGCAAGCGCGGCTCGGGACGGTGCCGAGCGAGGCCGCGGACGCGATCACGGAGGCCGCGCGCGGCGCGCGGATCGACGTCGTCGAGCTGGCTCGGGGGTCGCGGGCGACCGCGAACCCGGTGGTCGGGCTGGTGAAGGCGCTGACGACGGCCGTCGGCGCGATCGCGCCCGAGGCTGCCGAGTACGTGCACCGCGGCTCGACAAGCCAGGACATCTTCGACACGGCGATGATGCTGGTCGCCGACCGGACGCTGCGGCCGCTCGTCGCCGACCTCGACGCGACGGCGGCGGCGCTGGCCGGGCTGGCGCGCGAGCACCGCGACACGGTGATGGCCGGCCGGACGCTGACGGCGCACGCGGTCCCGACGACGTTCGGGCTCAAGGCCGCGGGCTGGCGGCAGCTGGTGCTGGACGCGGCCGTCCGGCTCCGGCGCGTGCTGGACGGCGGGCTACCGGTGTCACTGGGCGGCGCGGCCGGGACGCTGGCGGCGTACGTCGAGTACGCCCGCCTGGCGGACGCCGCGCAGGAGGGGCAGGTGGCGCGGGCCGCGGACGCTGGGCGGGCAGGGGAGCGGGAGGGCGGGGGCGGGGGCGGGGGCCAGGATCTCCCCGACGCACCCGCCGAAGCCGCCACCGCCGGCGGCGGCTATGCCGAACGGCTCGTCGCCGCGTTCGCCGAAGAGACCGGGCTGGCCGCACCCGTCCTGCCGTGGCATTCGCTGCGCACGCCGGTTGCCGACCTCGCCGGCGCGCTCGCGTTCGCCGCGGGGGCGCTGGGGAAGCTGGCCGTCGACGTCACGACGCTCACCCGGACCGAGCTCGGCGAGGTCGTCGAGCCGGCCGCCGATGGGCGGGGTGGCTCCTCGGCGATGCCGCACAAGCGGAACCCCGTGCTCGCGACGCTGATCCGTTCGGCCGCGCTGCAGGTGCCCGTGCTGGCCGCGGGCGTCACGCAGTCGATGCTGACCGAAGACGAACGCTCGGCCGGCGTCTGGCACGCCGAGTGGCAGCTGGTCCGCGAATGCCTCCGGCTGACCGGGGGCGCCGCGCACACCGCCCTCGAACTGGCACGCGGGCTCAGCGCGAGGCCTGAGCGGATGCGGGCGAACGTGGCGTCGACGCACGGGCTGATCGTCTCCGAGCGGCTCTCCGCCGTGCTCGCGCCGCTGCTCGGCAAAGCGAAGGCCAAGGAGCTGCTCGGCGAGGAATCCCAACGCGCCGTCCGCGACGAGCGGCCGCTGCGGGAGGTGCTCGACGAGCTGCCCGCGATCACCGACGTTCTCACGCCGGCCGCGCTGGACGCCCTGCTCGACCCGGCGACGTACACCGGCGCCGCCGGGACGCTCGTCGACCGGGCGCTGGGCGGGCCGCCGGAAACGGCGGGTTTCTGACCTGGGGCGAAGCGGGAGCGAAAATTCTTTGAACCGCCTCCGGCAGGGGTCCGTGTAGTGGGTATCAAGCAGCCGCACCGAGCGGCGGGAAATCCAACGGACACAAGGAGAACTTCCATGCTTCGCACGCGCATCGCCGTCTCCGTCGCCGCGGCGGCAGCCGGGCTGGCAGTGCTCACCGCTTGCTCGGGTGCCGAAACTGCTCAGCCGGTCATCGCCCCCGCAGCGGCCGGTGGCACCGGCGGCGGCCAGATCGCCAACGGGCAGGTCGGCAACGCCGCCCCCGCGTCGAACGAGTCGAAACTCGTCGTCGCGGACGTCGCGAGCGTCGGCCAGGTGATCACCGACCAGAACGGCATGACCCTCTACCGGTTCGACAAGGACACGGCCAAGCCGCCGAAGTCCAATTGCGACGGTGACTGCGCCAAGGCCTGGCCACCCGTGCTGTCCACCGGGGACGTTCAGGTGCAGGGCGTCGACAAGAACCTCGTCGGGAAGGTGACGCGCTCCGACGGCACCGAGCAGATCACCGTCGGCGGGTGGGCGCTCTACCGCTACGCCAAGGACACCAAGGCCGGCGACGCGAACGGCCAGGGCGTCGGCGGCGCCTGGTACGCCGCCAACGCCAAGGGCGGCAAGGCCGGCCAGGCCGCGAGCGAAGCCGGCGTCGTCAAGCTGAGCGCCAGCAACATCGACGGGCTCGGCGAAGCCATCGTCGACCAGAACGGCATGACCCTCTACCTCTTCACGAAGGACACCAAGAAGGCCAAGACGTCCACCTGCAACGGCGACTGCGCCAAGACCTGGCCGCCGGTCCTCTCCAACGGCAAGGTCGAGCTGCAGGGCATCGAGTCGAAGCTCCTCGGCAGCATCAAGCGTTCCGACGGCACCGAGCAGGTCACCATCGGCGGCTGGCCGGTCTACACCTTCTCGAAGGACCTGAAGCCGGGCGACGCGAACGGCATGGGCGTCAACGGCACCTGGTTCGTCATCGAGCCCAACGGCTGCAAGGTCGGTACCACCCCCAGCTCCACCGCCAACCAGGCTCCGGCGGCTAACAGTGGCGCTGGGAGCAGCAACAACTCCGGCTCCGGTGGTACCACCTACTGAGCCACGGACTCCCTAGTGGGCGAGGCCCGGCGGACGCTCTTCGCGAGCGACCTCCGGGCCTCCTTCGTCGTGGCCACGACGAAGGAACGAACGGCGGCGCGGGCGCTCGTCGGTGGTGACGACGCGGTCGGTGTCCGCGGTGCGGTCGGTGCGCTGTTCGACGACGGTCGGCTCGTCGACCACCTCTTCGTCTTCCGGGATGAGGATGGTGCGGCGGGCCGGCAGAACCGCGATCAGCAGACCGAGCGCGGCGACACCGAGGTGCAGCCACGTGTCGGCGCGGCCGAGGTCCATCGGGTTGCCGGCGTTGGCGAACGGGTTGGTCGTGATCAGGCCGTCGATCATCAGGCCCCACACGAACAGGGCGCCGTAGAAGATGAAGAGCAGCCAGCCGAACGTCCGGGCGCGGCCCGAACCGAACGCCAGCAGCAGGCCGACGACGCCGGTCACGACGCGGACCAGGCTCATGAGCGGGTTGCCGGAGAACCGCCAGAACCCGGCGTCGTGGTGGCCGGAGAAGTTCCCGACCCCGGTCCTGGTGAACCCGATGATGCCGACGACGAGGAACGCGATCCCGGCCAACCCGGCCAGCACCTGCGCCGGCTGCAGGCCGCGAACCCGGATGCGTGCGCCTTTCGCGTGAGTCATGACTCCAGTCCTTCCCAGAGTGTGGTGACGATCGTCACCGCACACAGGTACCCCGCGAACACGGGCAGCGAAACGACGGCGCTTGCCCGCAGGCCCCGGTCCCGTTCCCGGATCCGGGTCGCTTCGAGACCTATCCCACAAAGTCACCCGATTCGGGGAACGCCGCGGCGCGCTTCCGGCAATCCGGATCATGCGCAAGCTGAGCGGCATCTTCCTGGTGGGACTGTGCGTGGGGGCGATCGGCGCGGTCGCGGTGACGGTCGGTCACGGTGCCGTTCAGCCGCCCAGAGCGATCGCCGTCACACAAGCGGTGACAACGATGTCGGAATCGGCCGATCCGACGCCGACACCCACGCCGACGCCCAGTCCGTCGCCCTCCCCGTCCGCGACGCCCAAGGCCGCGCCGCCGTCCAAGCTGGACGCCGCCGAGCTCGACCGGATCGTCGGGAGCGGGAACGTCAGCGCCGTCGTGTTCGACCGGCAGCGCGGGACGACGACCGTCTCGCTGCACGCCGACCGCGGATATACGTCGGCGTCGCTCGTGAAGCTGCTGATCGCGTTGTCGGGGCTGGAGCAGGGCGGTCCCACGGCGGACGTGCAGCGGATGCTGTCGCGCAGCGACGACGACCTCGCGAGCCGGTTCTGGGCGGCCTACGGCGGGCCGTCGATCGTGACGGGCTGGGCCAAGAAGATCGGCCTCACCGGGACGAAGGCGCCCGAGGATCCGGGGCGGTGGGGCGACACGCGGATCACGGCGAAGGACGTGGTGAAGATCTACCAGTACCTGCTGGCGCACGGGCCCGGCGCGATCATGACCGCGCTGCGCGCCGCGACCGAGCGGGGATCCGACGGCTTCCGGCAGTACTTCGGCATCCCGGACGCCGCCGGCGACCGGCCGTGGGCGGTGAAGCAGGGCTGGTCGTGCTGCCGGCCGACGCGGATGCTGCACACCTCGGGCGTGGTGGGCGAGGACGGCCGGTACATCGTGGTGGTGCTGAGCGAGCACCCGGCCTCGGTGGACTACGCGACGGCTTCGAAGCGGGTGACGGCGGTGGTTTCGGCCTTGCTGGGCTGAGCGCCCGGCGACAAAGAAGGCGGCGCGGCATCGCGACAGCTCGGCGCGGCGGCGGGGGCCGGGGGGCGACGCGCTCCCGGCTCCGCGCTCGGCATTCGGCTCGGCGCGGCAACTTGGGCGGCGGCCCACGGCGCCGCGCTCGGCCTGACTCGCGGCTCGGCGGCTAAGCGGCTCGCGGCGCGACCCGCGTCCCTACTGGTCCGTTTCCGCCAATGCCCCACGCGCTCCCGACTTCGGCAGCGGCCACGGCAGCACTCCGCCGGTGGTCTCGACCTGTCGCCCAGCCGACGCCGGGGCCAACGTGTGCGCTCCGATCCACGCCAGCACGTCCGGGATCTGGGACTTGAACGTGTTCATGTTGTGCCCCGCGTCCCGGACTCGCCACGACGAAAACTGCACCGGGGGCCGGGCCGCCGCGCGGATCTGGTCGATCGCGAAACTCTCGTAGTTCTCCTTCTCCCCCGAAATCGCCAGGATCTCGACCGGGGACGGGTGGAGGCGGACGTTCACCCGGACGTTGTTGGCGTCGTTGATGTCCTGGCGGCCGTGGAACAGGTCTTCTGTCTCCGCGTCGACCTGGGCCTTGTCGTAGCCGCTCACGCTGACCGCCTGGGCGTACCACTGGGGGTGGCGCGTCACCAGGTTCATCGCGCAGTAGCCGCCCGAGGACCAGCCCGCGATCGTCCACGCGCGGCGGCTCGCGGACACGCCCAGCTTCTGCAGGGCCCAGTCGCGCAGGTCCGCCGTCAAGTACGTGTCGTTGGCCGTTCCGCCGACCTCGTCGACGCATTCCGTGTCGTGGCCGACCTTCGGGACGCCCGTCGGGTCCGGGACGATCACCACCGTCGGCGGCAGAACCTTCTTGGCGATCGCCGTGTCCAGCTGCTCCGGCATGTGGTAGCCGCTCGTGAAGACCTCGGGGCCGGACGGGTAGTTCGGGATCCACTCGATCGCCGGGAACCGCAGTTCCTTGTACGCCGCGTCGAAGTACTGCGGGGGCAGGTAGACCGTGACGTCGCGGGTCAGCTTGGTGCGCCGGCCGGTCACCTTCATGTGGACGACCGTGCCCTTGCCCTCCTTCGCGTGCGCCACCCCCGTGTCGCGCAGCTTTTCGAGGTCTTCGCCGTTCTGCGACGCCTCCGCGTCCGTGCCCTGGCCGGCGTAGGAGCCGGTGCCGAGCAGCGAGCCGACCGTCGGGAAGAAGCCGCCGATCAGGTTGCCCGCCATGCCGGTCGTCACCACCAGGAGCACGACCGCGAGCAGGATCGTGGCGCTGCGCCACAAGCGCTTGCGCTTCCAGCGGTCCCAGTACCACGGGACCGCGATGATCGCGAGCAGCGTCAACACGACCATCACGGTCATGTTGACCGGCGAATCGAGCCGGATGCTGCTCAGGTTCATGGGGATCGGTCCTTCCGGGCGGGCGGTGAATGCGCACCCGGAACCCCCCGGACTCGCGTATATATCACGTTTGAGCATGCATGCACGTTGCGGCCCTGTGAGTTGCGTCATAGGGCCGCAACGTGCGGGGCGCTCAGCGTTTTCTCAGTTATTTCCCCAAAGCGCGGGTCAGGACGGTGATGGCCTGTGTGATGGCGGCCTCAGCCGCGTGGGTCTCGCGGAGCGCGTTGACCATCACGAAATCGTGGATGATCCCCTGGTACCGGACGGCCGTGACGGCAACGCCGGCCTGACGCAGCTTCGCCGCGTACGCCTCACCTTCGTCACGAAGCACGTCCGCCTCGCCGGTGATCACGAGCGCCGGCGGCAGCCCGGCCAGCTCGTCGAGCGACGCGCGCAGCGGCGACGCCGTGATCTCCGCGCGCTGGGCGGGGTCGGTCGTGTACTGGTCCCAGAACCACTTCATGCCCTCGCGGCCGAGGAAGTAGCCCTCGGCGAACTTCGTGTACGACTCGGTGTCGAAGTTCGCGTCGGTGACCGGGTAGAAGAGCACCTGCTGCTTGAAGGTGACGTCGCCGCGCTGCTTGGCCAGGATGGTCAGCGCCGCGGTCATGTTCCCGCCGACGGAGTCGCCGGCGATCGCGATGCGCGAAGGGTCCAGACCCTGCGAAGCGCCGTTCGAAGCGACCCACTTCGCGACGGCGTAGCTCTGCTCGATCGCGACCGGGTAGCGCGCCTCCGGCGAGCGGTCGTACTCGGGGAACACGACGGCCGCGCCGACGCCGGCCGCGAGCTCGCGCACCAGCCGCTCGTGGGTGTGGAAGTCGCCGAACACCCAGCCGGCGCCGTGGATGTAGATGATCACCGGGAGCGGGCCGTCGACCCCCGCCGGCTTGACGATCCGGGTCTCGACCTCACCGGTCGGGCCGCCCGGCACCGTCAGCACCTCGATCGACGCGTCGGCCATGGCGACGTCGCCGTCCTGGACGCCGTCGACGGCCTTGCGCCCTTCGGCCGGCGGCAGCTGGAACAGGTACGGCGGCTGGTCGGTGGCCTCGGCGAACGCCTGCGCGGCCGGTTCGAGGGCCAGGTTGTGCGGGTTGGCGGTCATGTCGTCCTCCTCGGGGTGAAGCAAGCTGACGCCATGAAGATAGCTCGCAACTCAGTTGTGCACAACTGAATGACGTCCAATGAGATGTAGCGCACTTAAGTTGCCGCGCAGCACGATGTCGGGAACCATGGAGTGTTACGAGAGAGGAGGACGCCATGGCATCGCTGCGGCTGGACGACCAGCTCTGCTTCGGGCTGTACTCGGCGTCGCGCGCGGTGACGTCGCTGTACCGGGTCGTCCTGGAAGACCTCGACCTGACCTACCCCCAGTACCTGGTCATGCTGGCGCTCTGGGAGCGGGACCACCGCCTGGTGAAGGAGCTCGGCGCCGAGCTGAACCTCGATTCGGGCACGCTTTCGCCGCTGCTCAAGCGGCTGCAGACCGCCGGCCTGGTGCTCCGGAACCGCCAGGCCGACGACGAACGCTCGGTCCGCGTCAGCCTGAGCGACGCCGGGAAAGCGTTGCGCGAGAAGGCCGAAGGCATCCCCGACGTGATCGGCACGGCGATGAGCCTCGACGACGCCGGGGTGGCCCGGCTGCGCGCGGAACTGGACCGCCTGACAGAGTCGGTGAACGCCTACCGGGAGGCAGTGGCACCGGCATGATCAACCACGACGACGCGCTGAAGGCCGTCGAAAGCAGCCTCGACCGGCCGTCCGCGGCGCGGATCTACGACTACTTCATCGGCGGGCACACCAACTACGCGATCGATCGCGACTTCGCCGAGAAGGTCCGCGCGCGCCTGCCGCTGATGGGCGAGTACTGCAAGACGAGCCGGCAGTTCCTCGGCCGCGCGGTGCGGCAGTGCGTCCGCGAGGGGATCCGGCAGTTCATCGACATCGGCTCCGGCCTGCCGACCGCCGGCAACGTGCACGAGGTCGCAGATGACACCAGTGCGCAGCTCGACACCCGGGTGCTCTACATCGACAACGAGCCCATCGCGCTCGCGCACTCGACGCTGCTGCTCGCCGACACCGCCGATCCCGAACGCCACCACGCCATCGCCGCGGACTTCCTGCAGCCCGAGGACCTCTGGGACCGCGTCACCGCATCCGACGTCATCGACGTGCGCGAGCCGGTCGCGCTGGTGATCAACGCGGTCATGCACTTCATCAAGGACGAGCAGGAGCCGGACGAGCTGCTGGCGTACTACCGCGACCGGCTGCCGTCGGGCTCGCTGCTGGTGCTCTCGCAGATGACGAACGAGAACCCGGTCAGCGAAGACGAGCGGCAGGCGCTGGTCGACCTGCTCGAGTACTACGAGACCACGACGAACCCGGGTTTCCTGCGCCCGATGGCCGAGTTCGAACGCTTCTTCGGCGGCTGGCCGATGCTCGAACCCGGGCTCGTCTACGCGCCGGCGTGGCACCCGGACGACGACACCGTGTTCGCCGGCTCGCCGTCGGAGTCCCGGGTCATCGGCGGCGTCGCGCGCAAGCCCTAGGACGCTTCGCGCAGGCCTTCCAGCACGTCGAGCACCGCGCTTTTGCCCAGGTCGACCGCCTTGCGCAGCACCGCGGGATCGCGCTCCAGCACCGCCACGTCCGGTGACCCGTTCGGCGGCCGGACGGTCAGGATCCGCGGGTCCGACGCCAGGACCTCCTCGTCCTCGACGTCGCGGCGGTATGTGTCGCGCCACGCCGGGATCGCGCCCGGGGCTTGGCGGCGCAGGAAACGCGGGACGACGACGTCGTAGGCGCGCGGCGGCGGCAGCGGCAGTTCGTCGGCGCGGCGGGTGCGCAGCACCAGGACGTCCGTCGCGTCCTGGGCCAGCGCCGTCCGGTACGGGATCGGCTCGGCGACACCCGCGTCGACGAACCGGCGGCCGGCCATCGGGATCGGCGGGCCGGCCAGCACCGGCATGCACGACGACGCCGCGAGCGCGACCTTGATCGCGTCCACGTCGTCGAGAAAGGGGTGCAGGTCGGTCGACTCCCCCGTGTCGGCGTCGGTGGCCAGCGGGTGGAACGTCACCGGGTTGGCCAGGATCGCCGGGAAGTCCATCGGTTCCAGCACCGAATAGACCTGGTGGACGAGGTATTCGAGGTCGATCACCGCGCGGCCGCGCAGGGTGTGCAGCGGGTTGATGATCCGGCGCATGACGACCGGGTTCCACCACGTGCGGACGCCGGTCGACGAGCGGCCGCAGAGCAGCCACGCGCCGTTCAGCGCGCCGGCCGAGGAGCCGTAGACCGCGTCGAACGCGGGGGTCACGCCCAGTTCGTCCAGCGCGAGGACCATGCCGCTGGAGTACGTGCCGCGGCTGCTGCCGCCTTCGACGGCGAGCGCGAGGCGCCTGCCGTCGGTGCGTTCGCCCGGGACACTGCCGGTCGCCATCCGTTCGGAGATCAGTTCGAGTACCGGGTGCACCCTCTCCATCCTGGTCTTTTCGCCGGTGAAGTCGACCCGATTTATCCCCCTCAGGGGGTGAAGTGATGCGCGCCTCGTTGCACTGCAACTCGTTGCATAGGACCCTCGGACCATGGCACTGGAGCACGCGATCCTCGTCTCGCTGTCCGAGCGCGCCGGCTCGGGCTACGAGCTCACGCGCCGGTTCGAGAAGTCGATCGGGCTCTTCTGGAGCGCCACCCACCAGCAGATCTACCGCGTGCTGAAGCGGATGGAAGAGGCCGGCTGGGTCGCCGTCGACGTCGTCGCGCAGTCTGGGCGGCCGGACAAGAAGGTCTACACGGTCAGCGACGGCGGCCGCGCCGAACTCGTCCGCTGGCTCGCCGAGCCGGACCCGTCGGCCGGCCCCGTGGAACTGGCCGTGAAGATCCGCGGCGCCTCCTTCGGCGACCCGGCCAAAGTCGCCGAAGAGATCGTCCGGCACCGGGCCGCGCACGCCGAACGCCTCGACGTCTACCGCCAGATCGAGAGGCGCGACTTCCCCGCGCCCGCGGGCCTGCACGGCCAGCACCTGCACCAGTACCTGGTCCTGCGCGGCGGCATCCGCGTCGAAGAGGGCCAGGTCGAGTGGTTCGACGAAGTCCTCGCCGCCCTCCACCACCCCAAGGACGCCTGATGACCCCGTACCCGAACTTGCTGTCGCCGCTCGACCTCGGCTTCACGACGCTGCGCAACCGCGTCCTGATGGGGTCGATGCACACCGGTCTCGAAGACAAGGCCGCGCACTTCCCCGAACTGGCCGAGTACTACGCCGAACGCGCCCGCGGCGGCGTCGGGCTCATTGTCACCGGCGGGTTCGCGCCGAACAAGACCGGCTGGCTGCTGCCGCTCGCGTCCAAGCTGACGACGTCGGCCGAAGCGAAGCAGCACCGGCAGCTCACCGCGCCGGTGCACGGGGCCGGCGGCAAGATCGCGTTGCAGGTGCTGCACGCGGGCCGGTACGCCTACCACCCGCTGAGCGTGTCGGCGTCGAGCATCAAGGCGCCGATCAACCCGTTCCGGCCGCGCGCGCTGACCGGCTACGGCGTGCGTCAGCAGATCCGCGCCTTCGCCGACTGCGCCGCTCTCGCACGCGAAGCGGGCTACGACGGCGTCGAGATCATGGGCTCCGAGGGCTACCTGATCAACCAGTTCCTGGCCGAGCGCACCAACAAGCGCACCGACGCCTGGGGTGGCACGCCGGAGAAGCGCCGCCGGTTCGCCGTCGAAATCGTCAAGCGCACCAGGGAAAAGGTCGGCGACGACTTCATCATCATCTACCGGCTGTCGATGCTGGACCTCGTGCCGGGCGGTCAGCGCTGGGAAGACGTCGTCGCGCTCGCTCAGGAAGTCGAGTCGGCCGGCGCGACGATCATCAACACCGGCATCGGCTGGCACGAGGCCCGGGTGCCGACGATCGTGACGTCGGTGCCGCGTGCCGCGTTCACCTGGGTGACCGGGAAGCTCAAGCCGCACGTGGGGATCCCGGTCGTCACGTCGAACCGGATCAACATGCCGCAGGTCGCCGAGGAAGCGCTGAGCAGCGGCGACGCGGACCTCGTGTCGATGGCGCGGCCGTTCCTCGCCGACCCCGAGTGGATCCGCAAGGCCGAGACCGGCCGCGAGGACGAGATCAACACCTGCATCGCCTGCAACCAGGCCTGCCTCGACCACGCCTTCAAGCGCAAGCTCGTGTCCTGCATGGTGAACCCGCGCGCCGGCCACGAAACCACGCTGACCCTCGCCCCGACACGGCGGTCGAAGCACGTCGCCGTCGTCGGCGCCGGTCCCGCCGGGTTGTCCGCCGCGACCGCGCTGGCCGAACGCGGGCACAGCGTCGAGCTGTTCGAAGCCGACGACGAGATCGGCGGCCAGTTCGGCATCGCGCGGAAGATCCCGGGCAAGGAGGAGTTCGCCGAGACGATCCGCTACTACCGGCGGCGCCTCGAGGTCACCGGCGTGAAGCTGCACCTCGGAAAGCGCGTGTCCGCGGGTGAACTGACCGGCTTCGACGAGGTCGTGCTGGCCACCGGCGTCGCGCCGCGCGTGCCGGCGCTGCCCGGGATCGACCACCCCAAGGTGCTTTCGTACGTCGACGTCGTCCGGCACGGCAAGCCGGTCGGCGAGCGGGTCGCCGTGATCGGGGCGGGCGGGATCGGCGTCGACGTCAGCGAATTCCTCACGCACGCGGACTCGCCCGCGCTCGACCGCGACGCGTGGATGGCCGAGTGGGGGGTCACCGACCCGGAACAGGCGCCCGGCGGTCTCGCGACGCCGAAGCCCGAGCCCTCGCCGCGGCAGGTGTTCCTGCTGCAGCGCAAGAAGTCCGGGATCGGTTCCGGGCTCGGCAAGACGTCGGGCTGGGTGCACCGCGCCGCGCTCAAGGCGAAACGCGTCGAGCAGATCCCGGGCGTCACCTACGACCGCGTCGACGACGCCGGCCTGCACATCGCCGTCGACGGCACCCCGCGGCTGCTCGAAGTCGACACGGTCGTCGTCTGCGCCGGTCAGGAGCCCGTGCGGGACCTCGCCGACGAGCTGCGCGCCGCGGGCCTGCCGGTGCACCTCATCGGCGGCGCCGACGTCGCCGCCGAACTCGACGCGAAACGCGCGATCGACCAGGGAACGCGGCTCGCCGCCGTGCTGTAGCCCGTGAAGCGTCCGGCACTGGCAGGATGGGCGCCGTGCGAGACGTATGCGTGATCGGGCTCGGGCTGATCGGCGGGTCGCTGCTGCGCGCCGCGGCCGCCAGCGGCCGCACGGCGTTCGGCGCCGCGGTTTCCGAAGTGGACGCCGACGCGGCCAGCAGAGCGGGTTACGACGTCACGACGGACGTCGAAGCCGCGCTGCACCGGGCCGCCGCCGACGACGCGATGGTCGTGCTGGCCGTGCCGCTGCCCGCGGTCGAAGACCTGCTGCGCCTGGTGTCCCAGCACGCGTCGCACTGCCTGCTCACCGACGTGACCAGCGTGAAAGCGCCGGTCCTGGACGCCGTCCGCCGCCGCGTGCCGTACACGCGGTACGTCGGCGGGCACCCGATGGCCGGGACGTCGAGCTCGGGCTGGCTGGCCGGGGACGCCGCGCTGTTCCAAGGCGCCGCCTGGGTCGTCGCGGTCGAAGACGACACCGACCTCGAAGCCTGGGCCGAGGTCGCGGGGTTCGTGCTGGACGTCGGGGCGCACGTCGTCCCGCTGCCCGCGGAGTCGCACGACGAAGCCGTCGCCCGGATCTCGCACCTGCCGCACCTGTTCGCCGCGATCCTCGCCACGATCGGCGCCGAGGGCGGGCCACTGGCCATGTCGCTGGCCGCCGGGTCCTACCGCGACGGCACGCGGGTCGCGGGTTCGAACCCGCACCTCGTGCGCGCGATGACCGAAGGCAACCGGGACGCGCTGCTGCCGATCGTCGACGAAGCCCTCGGCCGGCTCGGCGCCGCGCGCGGCTCGCTCGCGTCGACCGGCGGGCTGGCGGCCACGATCAACGCCGGTTACGAAGGCGCGCAAGCGCTCGCCGCCAGCCTCGACGTCGACCGCGCCGGCGTCCGGATCAGCCTTTCGGCACCGGACGCGCGGCAGGGCCTGATCGCGCTCGGCGAGCGCGGCGGCCGGATCACCGGCCTCGCGGACGGGATCGCGACCGGCGAAGTCCAGTAGCTGCTACTGGGCCGGCGGGTTGTCCGGCTTGTCGTCGAACTTGTCGAGGAAGCTCTTCGCCTTCTCGATGCCGCTGTCGATCTGCTCGTCGTGCCCGGCGAACTTCGACTTGGCGAACTCACCCGCCTTGTCGAGGCCGTCCTCGATCTTGTCGCCGTGCTCCCGCAGGGCCTCTTCGGCCTTGCCCTTCAACGCATCGAAGTCGATTCCCATGGCGCAATTGAACAGCACGGACGTCAGGTGCGCCGGTGGTAGGGCAGGAACCGCCGGACCAGCCGCAACGGCGTGCGTTCCACCAGGTCGGGCCCGCGGACGGCGTCGAACGCCGACTCCAGCTGGTCGACCACGCCGGCCAGCTGCGGGCCGTCCGGCAGCGGCATCGACCGCGGCTCGCGCTGCTCGCGGATCGCCGACGCCAGCTCGTCCAGAGCGGCGGTGAGCAGCTCGACGTCGCCGGACGCGGGCGGTGCGGCGCCCCGGCCGATCGTCACGCCGACTTCGGTGACGGCGTCCGCGACACGTTCCTGCGCGGCGATGACCGGCCACCACGCCACCGCCTGGCGGCCGTTCGCCGACGGCTCGACGACGACCTGCTGGAACGCCGTCCGCAGGTCGGCCAGCGCCCGGTAGGCGCCGCGACGGGCCCGCGACCGCGCCAGCCGGGCGTCCCCGGACGAGGCCTCGACCAGCGCGCGCGAGACGTACTTCGCGACCGCGTCCAGCCCGTCCGCCAGCCGGCCGCCGACCTGCGGACGGCGGCTGCCCGGCCAGAGCAGGTAGCCGAACACGAGCACGATCGCGCAACCCAGGACGGTGTCGACCAGCCGCGCGAGCACGACGTTCCAGCTGCCGGTGTTCGCCAGGTCCATCTGCAGGATGATCAACGGCGTCACGAACGCGCTGAGGATGCCGTAGTTGCGCACCTTCCCGACCGCGACGCCGCCGGCGAAGATCGCGATCAGCGCGACCAGCAGCCAGCCGTGCCCGCCGACGCCGAGCACGACGGCACCCACCCCGACACCGACGACCGTGCCGATCCCGCGCAGCACCGCGCGGCCGAAGACCGAGCCGAAGTCCGGCTTGAGGACGATCCCGACGGTCAGGGTCAGCCAGTACGACCGCTCCAGCGGCACCAGCAACCCGACGACTTCGGCGATCGCGACGCACAACGTCAGCCGCAGCGCGGCGATCCACGTCAGCGGGCCGGACGCGAGCGAGCCCGCCCACGTCCGCAGTCGCCGGTACCAGGGCGTCGGCTCGCGGCGCTTGCGGTCGTCGCCCTGGCCGATCCGGACGAGACCCGCGTACAACGCGGCGAGCAGCGGGTCACCTTCGTCGTCCGGCATCGGCGGCGGTTCCGGTAGCGGCTGGCTGGCCAGCACCGATGCCGACAAAGCGACGAAGTGGTCGATGACGTCCTGGGGCGGGCGGCGGCCGGCGTTGACCATCGCCACCGATGCCTCGACCGCGGGTGTCGTCGCCGAGAGCAGGTTGAGCAGCTGGCGGTACGCGGCGTCGCGGCCGGACAGCCACGAACGCGCGGTGAGAAGCTGGTCGTAGGCGGTGTTCATGGCCGTGGTCAGCCGGTGCCGGGCGACGCGCGAGACGGCTTCGTCGGTCGCCGAGAGCATCGCGGCCAGCTCGACGTAGACGTGCGCGACAGCGGTGCGTTCGGGGCTGGTCGCCCGGAACGTCCAGCTCGCGAGCGCCACCGCCAGGCTCCACACGGCACCGAGGCAGAAGAAGCCGAACAGGACCTCGACGCGCACGCCGGTCGCGTGCTGGCCGGTGCCGATGACGCAGAACACGAACATCTGCAGCCCGGCGACCGAGGCGTTGCTGCCGGCCGCGCTGATCAGCGCGGACACCGCCGCGACCAGGATCACCGCGGGCACGGACAGCGCGGGCGTACCGCCGGTGAGCAGGCCGACGACGTACCCGGCCGTCGCCGCGAGGGTCGCGCCGCCCAGGCGTCGCGCGCGGTAGCGGTACGGACCGGCGGATTCGGACAGCACGGCGGGCAGCGCGCCGGTCGAGATCAGCGCGCCGACAGCGATGTCCCCGGCCGCGTACGCGACGGCGAGCGGCACGGCCAGCGCGATCACCGCGCGGGCGACCATGTTCCACGGCACCGGGACCGGCTTGCTGCGCAGGAGCTGGGTCAGCCAGTGCGGCGCGGCGATGTCGGGACGCGGCGTGCTCACGCCCCCATCTTGACCTACGCTGCCGGGAACGCTTAATTATCAATCTGTCAACAACGTGGGAGGTTCCGGTGGGCCGCAAGTTCTCCTTCGAGGTCAACCGCACGAGCACGGCTCCGCCGGAGGCGTTGTTCGCACGCGAGGCCGAAGGCCCGCGCTGGGCGGAGTGGGGAAAGCCACTCATCGTCCAGGCTCGCTGGAAGCGGCCCGGCCCCGGCGTCGGCGCCGTCCGCGAGGTCGGCCTCTGGCCCGTGCTGATCCGCGAGGAGACGGTCGAGTACGAACCCGGCCGCAAGCACGTCTACACGTTCTTCGGTGCCAACCCGATCAAGGACTACCGGGCCGAGGTGCTGCTCACGCCGACCGCCGACGGCGGCACGCACCTGCGGTGGACCGGGTCGTTCACCGAGCCGGTCAAGGGCAGCGGCCCGATCCTCGCCGCTGGACTCGAACGGGTGATCAGGCTCTTCTCCGGCAAGCTGGTCAAGGCGGCGGAAACAGGACGCTGACCTGGGTGGTCCCGGCCACACAAGATCGGTCAACGCAACTTCACCCCACCCTCCGACGTCACTCTTTCGGGTAGTCTTTACTACGCGAAAGGGGGACGCGGGATGAAGCGCGTCGCAGCCGTGGTCATCGCCGCGGCATTGGCATTGACCGCCTGTTCGACGAGCGGGCCGACCCAGAAGGGGTCCGGCACCAGCGAACCCAACCCGGCGCCGGGCGGCGGCCCCGGGGGCACGACCTCGGCGCCGTACCCGTTCGGCACGGTCCAGCAGAAGGCACCGGCAGTCGCGAACGGCCAAGTCCCGGTGGTCCGCCGGATCACCACCGACAAGCCGTACGTCTTCCTGACCATGGACGACGGCGCGGTCAAGGACCCGGACGCCCTCAAGCTGATGCAGCAGAACGGCACCCACCCCGTGCTGTTCCTGAACGAGAAGTACGTGAAGGGCCACGAGGCCTACTTCAAGCAGATCCTCGACGCGACCGGCGCGACCCTCGGCGACCACACGGTCGACCACCCGAACCTCAAGGGCAAGCCCTTCGAGTTCCAGCGCAAGGAGATCTGCGACGACGCCGACGACTTCGCCAAGAGCCTCGGCGTGCGGCCGTCGCTGTTCCGGCCGCCGTTCGGCAGCTACGACCAGAACACGCTGCGCGCGGCGGCGGCGTGCGGGATGCGCGTCTCGGTGCTGTGGACGGCCGCGGTCAACGACGGGCACGTCCAGTTCCAGTCCGGCGACAAGCTCAAGCCGGGCGACGTCGTGCTCATGCACTTCCGCAAGACCTTCAAAGAGGACTACACGGCGTTCGTCGAGCAGGCGAAGAAGGACGGGTTGACGCCCGTCCCCCTCGCCGACTTCCTGGGTTAAAGCACCACCGTCGGCGTCACGACCGTCCGGCGGCACGACACGTCACCGAGGTGCACGAGGATCTGCGTCGTCCCGCGCGGCACGTTGTCCAGGACGAACCGGCCGCCTTCGTCGGCGGTCGTGGACGTCGTGCCGTGCTCGGCGACGCGCACCTCGACGCCGTACTGGCCGGCGGGCACCAGCCAGCCGTCGATGCGGTGCAGCTTGCCCATCTTGGTCAGGTTGATCATCACGGTCAGGTCGCTGACGGTGAAGGTGATCGTCCCGGTGCCGCCGCCGCGCACGCCGGCGAGGTTGTCCAGCCGCTCCCACCGCGCGACCTCGACGTCGAGGTCTTCGAGGGCGAGCGCGAACTGGACCCGCTGCACCAGGTCACCCGGTGGCGGGTCCAGTTCGTCGAGGAAGCGGCCGATGCCGGCCAGGATCAGGTCATCGGAATAGGCCTCGCCCGGCGCTCCGAGGTCGTTCATCGGCTTCCCCCTTCACTGGCGAGGAGATCGCGCATCTGGTCGAGGCAGCGCCCCCTGGTCGGTCCGACGCTGCCGCGTGGCATGCGCAGCGCCTCGGCGACGAGCTGGTACTCCGCGCGACCCGCGAGGACGGTCAGCCGGAGCAGTTCCTGACAGCGTTGGGGCAGCCGGACGAAGGCGCGCCAGACCCGGCGGTCGCGGTCGGCGCGGACGGCTTCGTCTTCAGGTGCCGGTTGGGTGCTCGGCATGGCCTCGGCGACTTCGTCGCTCAAGGGCACCGGCTGGATGCGGCGGCCGAAGGGGTGGGTGGCTTCGCGCCGGGTGGTCGTGATGAGCCAGGCGGCGAGGGCTTTGGGGTCGCGGAGCTTGCCGAGCTGGCTGAACAACGCCAGCCACACGGTCTGGACGACGTCCTCGGCGACCGAGCGGTCGAGACCGTTGGCGCGGGCGACGTGCCAGACCAGCGGGGTCAGCTCGGCGACCAGGCGGTCCATCGCCCGGCGGTCGCCGTCGCGGGCCGCGCGCATGCACGCGGCGTGCAGCTCGGCGCCGGTCAAGCCCTCCCACGGCGGGTCTACCTCTGTGGTCTGCACGTCGGTCACGGTATCTGCCCCTCTTCGGAAAAGTCTTCGAGTCGGCAACGGCAGTATCGCGGGTCCTTCGGGGGGAAGGAGCGTGCAGGTGGATCTCGGATACATCAAGTCACTTACTTCGTCGGTCGCGCTCGCGGTCACGTGGCTGCGGGAGGTACCGGCCGACGCGAGCGGGTGAACCCGCGCCGACCGGTACTCCCCTCCCTCAAGGACCCGCTCCCCAACGGGCCCCGCCGGATGTCCCCTCCCCCGAAGGGCACCCGGCCTACGGTGTCCGGTAGCCCCCTCGGCTCCCGGGCACCGCGCATTTCCGAACTCGGCACCCCCTGCCTCGTTCCCATCTCCGTGCTTGGCTGCCCCACAGGACGCGGTGGCGGCACCGCCAGATACCCGAATCTCGAACTTTTTCCGAAGATCGACGCAGCGCGGCTAACTGATCACGGGGAGTGCGAGATTTCGCGCCCAGCGGGCGTACCCGGCGGGTCCCGGGTGAAAGCGGTCGGACGCGAAGGCGGCCGGGTCGAGCAGGGCGGGGTCCATCGGCACGTGCCGGACGCCGGGGAGCTTCGCGAGGGCCGCGGCGGCCCTGTCGAGGGCGGTCGAGCGGGCGGCGAGGACGTCCCGCAGCGGCCGCGGCAGCGCCGGGAAGCGGGACATCGGCGGGACGCCGGCCAGCAGGACGTCGACCGGGCCGAGCCGCCGCCGCAGCTCGACGACCAGTTCCAGCAGGTCACGGCGGTACGCCGGGGCCGTCCGGAGCTCGATGGTGTCGTTGACGCCGAGGGCGACCACGACCAGGTCGGCCGGGTGGACCAGGGGGACCAGCTCGGTGCGGACGACCCGCGCGTTGGCGCCGGTCTGCCCGACCGCCTGCCACCGCACCGCGCGGCCGCCGCGCGCGAGCTCGCGGGCGAGGCAGCCGGTGAGCGCTTCCTCGTGGTTCGCCGCGCCGACGCCGTCCACAGTGGACTCACCGAGCACGGCGAGCCGGAAGGGTTCGCCGTCGCCCGGCACGAGCCCCTCGGTCGGTCCCGCGGCTCCCGGGAGCCGCGGGGTCGTGCGCTTGACGTACAGGGCTTGAGCCAGGATCACCATCCTTCGAAGTTAGCCGTGGGCGATCGAAACCTTCGCCCTGCTCAGCGTGGGGTCCGCCACGGCGTCGAGCAGGTACGCCGCGACGTCGGCGCGCCGGATCGTGAAGGTGCGGACGTTCCCGTCGAGCCGGCTCGCGACCTTGCCCGTGCGGGGGCCGTCGAGCAGCATCGGCGGGCGGACCACCGTCCAGTCCACGCCGGACGCCGTCACGACGTCCTCCATCGCGAGCATGTCGGCCCAGCCGTGCTTGAGGAAGGTGTTGAGCAGCGGTTTCACCAGCGTGCGGGTGAAGAAGCCGTCCCCCTCGGTGTGCATGCCGCTGGCGCTGACGACCAGCAGGCGCTTCGCGCCGGCCTCGATCGCCGCGCGGGCACCGTCCGCGCAGACGGTCGTCGGCCCGCGGTCGCGGGACCCCACGGCGGAGATCACCGCGTCGCGCCCCTCGATCGCGGCCGCCAGTTTGTCGTGGTCGTTCAGGCCGGCGACGACGACGTGGGCCGGCTGCGTGAACCGGGCCGCGTCGCGGACGACGGCCGTGACGTCCCAGCCCCGCTCCAGGGCCTGCTTGACGACCTCGCCGCCGACGCCGCCGGTCGCCCCCAGGACAGTGATCCGCATGGTGTCTCCTCGATGGTTAGTAAACACTCACCAGGTAGGGTGAGTGTTTACTAACCGAGCTGAGAACGCACTCAGGAGCCGCCATGGGAAGCCGTGAGGAGATCGTCGCCGCGGCCGCGAAGGTGATGCGCGAGCAGGGCTACGCTCACGCGACGACGAAGGTCATCGCGCGGACCGCGGGCTACTCGGAGGCGATGCTCTACAAGCACTTCCGCGACAAGACCGACCTGTTCCTCAGCGTGCTCTCCGACGAGCTGCCCGCGCTGGGCGCCACCCTGGCCGAGCTGACCGCCGACCCCGGGCGGGCTCCGCTGCGGGACAACCTCGTCCGCGTCGCACGGCTCGGCCTGGCGTTCTACACCGACAGCTTCCCGATCGCCATCTCGATGTTCTCGTCCCGGGAGCTGCTGCGCTCGCACCGGGACCGCGTGGGCGGCGCCGGGCCGCGCATCCCGCTGAAGGGCGTCGAGGACTACCTGCGCGCCGAGGTGGCGCTGGGGAGACTCAACGCGGACACCGACGTCGAGGCGGTTGCGGCCCTGCTCCTCGGCGCGTGCTTCCAGCAGGCGTTCCTGGCCACCTTCGAGGAGACCGAGCCGGACGACCTCGCCGGCCGGCTCGCGGACACCCTGCTCGCGGCTCTCTAGGCGTTCTTCTCTTCGCGGAGCTTGTGCCAGCGCTCGTACATGCCGTTCAGCTCGACCAGCATGAACGACAGGAAGTCCCGCATCTCGGCGAGCCGCTTCCCGGCGGGCGAGTCCTCGCCGAGCGCCTCGATGCCGTTCTCGGCCGCGTCGCGCCACATGATGATCATGCGGTCGCGCTTGAGGAACGTGGCGTACCAGAGGTCGTCGTAGAGGCGGTAGTGGTCGCGGCGCTCGCCGGGCTCGCGCTCCTTGGCGACCAGGCCGATCTGTTCGAGGTAGCGCACGGCGCCGGAGACGGCCGCCGGGCTCACCGACAGCTGCGACGCCAGGTCCGCGGCGGTCAGCCGGGCGTCGTCGGTGGTCATCAGCGCGGCGAACACCCGCGCGGGCATGCGCTGCATCCCGATCTGCGAGAGCACGAGCCCGAGGCTCTCGACGTAACGACGGACGGCGTCTTCGTCTCTCTTCGTGTCAGGCGTCGTCATCGGCCCATCCTCCCGTACC
This sequence comes from Amycolatopsis sp. NPDC114478, assembly GCF_055633805.1. NCBI lineage: Bacteria > Bacillati > Actinomycetota > Actinomycetes > Pseudonocardiales > Pseudonocardiaceae > Amycolatopsis > Amycolatopsis sp. NPDC114478. The sequence goes on from NZ_JBVKDO010000003.1 coordinate 594,207, forward strand.
CCTCCCCCAAGATCACTCAATCTAGACACTTTCTTAACTTCACAACTTTGTGAAGCAAGTGTAGCTTCCGAAGCATGGAAAATGCCATTTCGGTCGTCGACCTGCACAAGTCGTTCGGCCGGACGAAGGCCCTCGACGGCCTCGACCTGCAGGTACCCGCTGGGGAGGTGCACGGCTTCCTCGGCCCGAACGGCTCCGGGAAGTCGACGACCGTCCGGGTCCTGCTCGGCCTGCTCCACGCGGACTCCGGGGACGTCCGGCTGCTCGGCGGCGACCCCTGGAAGGACGCGGCGAGCCTGCACCGCCGCCTGGCCTACGTGCCCGGCGACGTCAACCTCTGGCCCAACCTCTCGGGCGGCGAGGTGATCGACCTGCTCGGCCGCCTGCGCGGCGGGCTCGACGAAAAGCGCCGCGCCGACCTCATCGAGCGGTTCGACCTCGACCCGAAGAAGAAGGGGCGGACGTACTCGAAGGGCAACCGGCAGAAGGTCGCCATCGTCGCCGCGCTCGCGTCGCGCGTGGACCTGCTGATCCTCGACGAGCCGACGTCCGGCCTCGACCCGCTGATGGAGGCGATGTTCCAGGACGCCATCCAGGAGGAGCGCGAGCAGGGCCGGACCGTGCTGCTCTCCAGCCACATCCTCGCCGAGGTCGAGGCGCTGTGCGACAAGGTCAGCATCATCCGCAACGGGAAGACCGTCGAGTCCGGCACCCTCGCCGAGCTGCGCCACCTGACCCGGACGTCGATCACCGCCGAGCTGGCCGGCCCGCCGAACGGGCTGACGAAGCTGGCCAACATCCACGACCTCAAGGTCGAGGGCAACCGCGTCCGCTTCGACGTCGAGACGCGCTCGCTCGACGAAGCCCTGCGCCGGCTCACCGAAGTGGGCGTCCGCAGCCTCGTCAGCCAGCCGCCGACGCTGGAGGAGCTGTTCCTGCGGCACTACACCACCGAAGCGAGCGCGAAATGACCGGGACGCTCTCCCGCGCCGAAGCCGAGGTCGCGCCCGCCCACGAACTGGCCGGCACCTGGCACCTCACCCGGCTCGCGCTGCGCCGCGACCGCGTGGTCCTGCCGATCTGGATCGTGCTGCTGAGCATCGTCCCGGCGAGCACGGTCAACACGTTCACGCAGTTCTACCCGACGGTCGCCGACCGGCTGGCCCTGCAGGCCGGCGCGAACACCAACCCGTCGTACGCGCTGCTCTACGGGCCGCCGTTCGACCTGACCACCGCCGGCGGGTTCATCGCCTGGCGCATGGCCGGTTTCCTGGCGCTGCTGACCGGGCTGATGGTGGTCTTCACGGTCACCCGGCACACCCGCGCCGAGGAGGACACCGGGCGCGCTGAGCTGCTCGCGTCCGCGGTCGTCGGCCGGTACGCGGCGCTGACGGCGGCGCTGCTGGTGGCGGGCGGCGCGAGCGTGCTGATCGGGCTCGTCCAGGCGGTCAGCATGATCGGCGCCGGCCTGCCCGCCGCCGGTTCGGTCGCCTTCGGCGCGTCGGAAGCGTTGGCGGGCCTGGTGTTCACCGCGGTCGCGGCGGTCGCCGTCCAGCTCGCGGAGTACTCCCGCACGGCCAACGGGATCGGCACCGCCGTCGTCGGCGCGGCGTTCCTGCTGCGCGGCGCCGGGGATTCCACTGTGGACGCCCGCTGGCTGTCGTGGCTGTCGCCGATCGGCTGGGTGCAGCAGGTCCGCGCGTTCGCCGGCGAACGCTGGTGGGTGCTCCTGCTGCCGGTGGCGTTCGCGCTGGTCGTCGGCGCGGCGGGCTACTGGCTGCTCCCCCGGCGCGACGTCGGGGTCGGCATCCTGCCGCAGCGCCCGGGTCCGGCCCGGGCGGCGGCGAGCCTGCGGTCGCCGCTGGCGCTGGCCTGGCGGCTGCACCGCGGGCCGCTGCTCGGCTGGACGATCGGCACAGCCGTGGTCGGCGCGGTGTTCGGCTCGATCGCCAGCGGCATCGGCGACCTCGTCGGGTCGAGCCCGCAGGCGCAGCAGATCTTCGAACGGCTCGGCGGCAGCCACGCGCTGACGCAGGCGTTCCTGGCCGCGATGGCCGGGATGTTCGCCATGGTCGCGTCGCTGTACGGGGTCCAGGCGGTGCTGCGGATGCGCGGCGAGGAGACGGCGATCCGGCTCGAGCCGGTGCTGGCCACGAGCGTCGGCAAGCTGCGCTGGGCGGGCGGCCACCTGGTGTTCGCGTTCCTCGGGACGGCGTTGCTGCTGCTCAGCGGCGGCCTGTTCATGGGGCTGGCCAACGGGTTGCGCACCGGCGACGTCGGCGGCTCGATCGGCGACACGCTCGCCGGGATGCTCGTCCAGCTGCCGGCGGCCTGGGTCGTCGTCGCGCTGGCGGTGGCGATCTTCGGGCTGGTGCCGGAGTTTTCCGCCGCAGCCTGGGCGGTGGGCGCGCTGGCGCTGCTGCTCAGCCTGTTCGGCCCGGTCGTCAACCTGCCGCAGGCGGTCCTGGACGTGTCGCCGTTCCAGCACCCGCCGAAGCTCCCCGGCCAGGAGTTCGTCGCGACGCCGCTGGTCTGGCTGCTGGCGGTCGCGGCCGTCGCGCTGGCGGCCGGCCTGGTGGGCTGGCGCCGCCGCGACGTCGGCTAACGCGGTTTCAGCTCGTGGCCGGCGCCGGCCACGAGCTGGGCCTGCGGGCCGCCCTGCCCGCAGGCGGGGCCGCCCGGGTGCAGGAAGCCGGGCGTGACGGTGACGGTGTGCGGGCGGCGGCCGTCGTCGAACCGGACGGTCACCTTGACCGGCTCGGCGGGCAGGCCGGGGATGTCGGCGAAGCCCTGGAGGCCGCCGGTCGGGACCATCGAGGCGCCGCAGGCGGCGTCCGGGCTGGTTCCGGTGCAGGACGTGGGACCGGCGGCCGTCTCCGGTTGCAGGTCGACCGGGCGCGTGACGCAGTGGTCGCCCCAGCAGGCGTCGAGCGTCGCGCGCGTGACGCCGGCGGGGTCCGGGACGATGAGGCCGATGCCGACCCGGGTGCCGATGTCCGGGCAGGCGACTCCGCCGCTGCCCGCCTGGCCGCAGCCGGCGACGAGAAGCACCGCGATCCACGGAATCCTTCGCATGCGGTCTGGACGGAGCCGCGGCCGCGCGGGTTGCACGGGTCAGTCACGCCACCCGCTGGTCAGCGGAAGCGCGGACGACGTCGAGGTCGGCGTGGTGGCCGTCGTCGGCGGCGTCGGCACGACGGTCACCTGGACGAGGCTCGTGGTCGTGGTCGGCGGAGACGTCTCCACCGAGGTGACGGTGGCGGGCGGCACCGACGCGGTGATGGTGACGGGGAGAGCCGAGACGGTGGTGGGCGGCGGAGTGGTGAGCTCGACGGGCTTGGGCGCCGCCCGGCCGGCGATGAGCAGCGCGGCCACGAGCAACCCGGCGGAGAAACCCGCCAGCCCGGTGACCGCGGCGGAGCCCCAGGTAGGTCGTCCGTTCATCCGGGCACCCCCTCGCCACGCGCAGCGCAGGTACGAGGACCAACTCGCGTCGATCTTAGCTCTTGTTACACAACGTGCACCTTGAGTCGACTTGACTCAACTTTGCTGAGCGTGCCACGTTGGGTTCATGGGGGCACTGGCGAACCGCGACTTCCGCCGGCTGTGGCTCGCCGATCTCGTGAGCCAGCTCGGGAGCCGGGTCGACGTGCTGGCGGTGCCGCTGCTGGCGGTCACCGCGCTCGGCGCGTCGGTCTTCGAGGTCTCGCTGCTGCGGACGGCGGAGAGCCTGCCGTACCTGCTGCTCGGCCTGCAGGTCGGAGCGTGGTGCGATCGGATGCGCCACCGGCCATTGCTGATCGCGGCCGACGTGGGGCGCGCGGTGCTGATCGCGTCGATCCCGATCGCCGCGCTGTTCGGCGTGCTCGGGTTGCCCCACCTGCTGGTCGTGGTGTTCGGGGTCGGACTGCTCGGCGTGTTCTTCGACATCGCGCACCAGACCTACGTCCCGCGGCTGGTCAAGCGAGAACAGCTGCCGGACGCGAACTCCCGGCTCCAGACGAACCTGTCGATGGCCGCGGTCGCGGGTCCCGGCCTGGCCGGGCTGGTCGTGCAGGCGCTCGGCAACGCCGCGGCTTTGGCCGTCGACGCCGTCAGCTACCTGTGGTCGGCGTGGTGGCTGCGTCGGATCGAGACTCCCGACGTGCGGCCCGAACCCCGGCCGCGGCGGCTGCTCCGCGAGATCGGTGACGGACTCCGCGTCGTCCGCGGCGACCGGATCCTCCTGGCCATCAGCGTGCACGGGGCCGTGTCGAGCTTCTTCCAGTCGGTGCACCTGGCGATCGTCATCGTGTTCCTCGCTCGCGACGTCGGGCTTTCGCCGTGGGCGATCGGGCTGCTCGGCACGGCGACGCTGACCGGCGCCCTCACCGCCGGGCTCACCGCGCGGCGGATCGGCGAGCGGATCGGTGGCGCGCGGGCACTCTGGGGCGCGGCGGTGCTGTACGGCCTGGCCTACCAGCTGTACCCGTTCACCGGCCCCGGCTGGGGCCTCACTTGCTACGTCGTCGCCGGGTTCTTCGCCAGCTTCGGCGTCATCGTGCTGAACGTGTTCGGCATGAGCTTCCAGCAGGCCGTCGCGCCACCGGAGCTGCTCGGCCGGGTCAACTCGATCACGCACACGCTGGTCTTCGGGGTCGTCCCGCTCGGCAGCCTCCTCGGCGGCGCCCTGGCGAGCGCGTTCGGGATGCGGGTGACGCTGCACATCGCGGCGGCCGGCGTGCTGGCGTCGGCCGTGGTCCTGCTCTGGTCGCCGCTGCGGAAGATGCGGGACCTGAACGGTGTCTCAGCCCGGCACCCCTAGCTTCGAAGCATGGACGCCCACGGCCTTTGCGAAGCCGCCCACTCCGCGTGGAAAGCCGGGGATCCCGCGCGGGCCCGGCGGCTGCTCGAGGTCATGGCCGCCGAGGTGCCCGAGCCCGTTGCCCGGCCGCTCACCGGGCGATTGCGCGGGCTGATCGAGCTCTACAGCGGGAACCTCGCCGCCGCGCAGGAGCACCTCACCGCCGTCGCCGGGCGGACCGATCCCAGCCACGCCGCCCGGCTGCTGTTCCTCGCCATCGACGCCGCGCACCACCGCGACCGCTGGGACGACGTCGTCGCGCTGGCGCGGCGGATCACCACCCTGCCGTGCGAGCCCGGCTTCCACGTCTTGGCCGAACTGCTCATCGGCGACGGCGAGACGCCGGATCCGTGGCAGATCGTCGACGCCGTGCCGGACACGCTCACCGAGCGGCACGCGCACCGCTGGCTCGTCACGATGGCGATCAGCCGCCGCGGCCCGCACTGGCAGGCGACGCGCGAGTTCGGGCTCGTCGCCGCGGAACGCTTGCGCGCCAACGGAATCCTCGCGCTCTACGCGGTCCTGCTGGTCTGGCTGGCCGAGCTCGAACTCGACCTGGGCCGCTGGGCCGACGCCCAGGCACACGCGGACGAGGCGCTGCGGACCGCGGCCGAGCAACGCGTCACGGTGGCCGACGCCCACGCCGTCCTCGCGCGTCTCGCCGCCCTGCGCGGAGACGCCGCCGAGTGTCGCCGGTACGCGGAGCTGGTGCTGCGCGAGGCGCCGGCCCAGGACAACGCCCTCGCGGCGGCCCAGGCTCGGTGGGCACTGGGCGCGCTGCACCTTCCCCGCGGCGAGTTCGCCGAGGCGGCGGAACGGCTTTCGGCGCTCGGGCACCGGGACGTCGTCGCGGCGGCCGCGCTCGATCGCGCCGAAGCGGTGTCGGAGTGGGTCGCCGTTCCGGACCTGCCGTTCGAGCGGGCGCGCGGCCGGCTTCGGCTCGGCCAGCGGCTGCGGCGGGAGCGGCGGATCACCGAGGCGAAGGTCGAACTGCGGGCGGCGCTCGAGACGTTCGAAAGCCTCGGCGCGGCCGAGTGGGCCGCCACGGCCGGACGGGAACTGCGGGCGGCCGGGTCGTCCGCGCCGGGCGCCGGACGGCTGACCGCGCAGGAGCGTCAGGTCGCGGAACTGGCCGCGGCCGGGCTGTCCAACCGCGAGATCGGCGCGCGGCTGTTCCTCAGCCCGCGGACCGTCGGCTACCACCTCTACAAGCTGTTCCCGAAGCTCGGCGTCGCCAGCCGGGCGCAGCTACGCGACGTCGCTCTCCCCGGCTGACGCCCGCAGCCCGTCGACGACGATCCGGACGAGGTGCCGGCTGCCCGGTGAGTACCGCTCGACGGCGAGGCAGCCGACGATCAGCGCCCGCAGGTCGTCACCGTCGATGTCGCGGCGGACGGCACCGACGTCCTGGGCGCGTTTCAGCAGTTCGCCGAGCGCCGAGCGGAAGTCTTCGCCCGCGCCGGCCTTGAAGGCGTGCCCGCCGGACTCGGCGAGGGCGTCGCAGATGGCCCGGTTGAGCGAGGCCTGCTTGATGACGCGGACGAAGTAGTCGAGGAAGACTTCACCGGGGTCGTCGGCGGCGGCGAGCCCCCGGGCCTCTTCGGCGAACTGCTCGATCCGCTCGAGGACGACGGCCTGGAAGAGCGCCTCCTTGCTGGGAAAATGCCGGTAGACGGTGCCGGCGCCCACGCCGGCCAGCCGCGCGATGTCGTCGAGCGGCACGGCGAGCCCGTCCGCGGCGAACGCCTCCTCGGCGGCAGCCAGGACCTTGGCCCGGTTGCGCCGCGCGTCCGCGCGCATCTTCTCCATGTTCGTCTCCTCGTTGACAACCGGAGCGCAGGCTCCGTATTGTCGTAAGCGGGTGCACCGTTCCGATTCAACGTCCAGTCTTCCAGGAGAATTCCGATGCCAAGCACCGTGCCCGAAATCGCCGCCCGCGTCCGCGAAGGGATGTCCGCACTGGACACCGCGCCGTTCGCGGACCTGTTCGCCGCCGACGCGGTGTACGAGCTGCCGTTCCTCGGCCAGCGCACCGAGGGCCGGGACGCGATCGTCGCCGCGCTCGACGCGGGTGGCGCCCGTGCGCGGGCGCTGGGCATAAGCGAGGCCCAAGTCGCGGCTCAGGTCACCGAGACGGGATTCGTCCTCGAGCTCGCGGTGGCCGGGCGCCCATCGTCGGTCGGGGTGGTCACGGTGGCGGGCGGGGAGATCACGGCGTACCGCGACTACCCGAACCTGTCCCTCGCCTCACTGCGCACGCGCGAGGTGTTCGACCGCTTCCTGGCCGCTTCGGTCGAGAACCGCTGGGACGACCTCGCCGACCTCTACGCCGAAGACGTCACCGTCGACATGCCGTTCACCCCGGCCGGCGTCCCCCGGCTGACCCACGGCCGCGAAGAGCTCCGCCGCCGGTTCCACGCGGCCGCCGGGGTCCGGCGGGTCACCGGCGCCGACAACGTCGTCGTCCACGAGACGAACGACCCGTCGGTGCTCGTCGCGGAGTTCGACCTGCACCAGGAACTCGGCGGGGAAACCTTCGTGGCGTCGTACGTGATGGTCATGACGATCAAGGACGGCCTGATCTCGCACACCCGCGACTACGCGGACACCGCCGCCTCGGCGGAGCGGATCAAGCGGTTCAGGGCGTTGTCGCCTGCTGACTCGCCGGCGGGATGAACAGCCGCTCGAACGTGCTCACCGACCAGTCCCACACCCCGGGCACCAGCAGCACGGCGAGCACCACGAACACCGGGAAGACCAGCCGCTTCTCGACCTTCTTGCCCGTCTTGAACCGGAGGACCTTCGGGGGCCCGAGCTCGTACCAGGTCTCGCCCGCGATCGGGAGCGGGAAGAGGAACGGGCAGCCGGACTCGGTCAGCGCGTCGCCGAGGCAGTGGGTCAGGCAGCCCGCGGCCACGGCGATGCCCAGCCAGCCGGTGATGGACTCGAGCTCGCCGGCCCGGTCGGGCGGCGCGGTGAAGAACCACCAGGCCACCGCCGCGCCGCTCACCGGCAGCAGCCAGTCGCCCAGCGCGCCTTCCGCCAGCATCAAGCCGAAGATGACCACGCCGACGACCGCCCACGGGCCGCCGGCTTCGGTGCCCCACGACGTCAGCAAGCCCAGGCCGGCCGCGAACAGGATCGTGTGGGAGAGGTGGCGGTGCTGGCCCGTCACCTTCTCGTCGCGGGGGCCCTTCGTCAGCGCGTAGAACGCCGCCGACACGCGGCGCAGCAGCCACGACAGCGCGCCCGTCAGCCAGCCGAGCAGCCGGGACGCGCTCGCGCCGGGGTGGTCGAGGTCGGGCAGCAGGGCGAAACCCGCCGTGGTGGCCGCGAAGACCACCGCCTGGTGCACCGAACCCGCCCCGACCGCGGGCGCCAGGGCCAAGCCCGCGCACCAGCCGGTCAGGGCATGCGTCCGCCCCATCATCGCGCCGCCCCCAGGATCCGCGGAACCAGTCCGCAGGAACCTAGCGGGCGGTCAGGCTTGGGGGTCCTCCGACACGCTCAGGTGTTCGGCCACGCCGGTGAGCTCGATCACGCGGCTCACGGCGGGGCTCGGGACGACCTCGAGCTCGACTTCCTGCTCGCCGGCCTGGCGTTGTGCGCGGAGCACCACGTTCAGCGCGGAGGAGTCGAAGAAGGTCACCCCGGTCAGATCGGCCACGACCCGCTGCGCGCGCTTGTCCGCTATCAGCCCCGCCAGGGCCTCCTGCAGCTGCGGGCTGGTGAGCAGATCGAGCTCACCGGTGACCACCACCCGGGGCTCCGTCGCGTCGGTGTCCAGCGTGATGCCGAACCCGGGCGGGGTGGCGTTCTGGTCGGCTGCGGGCATGCAGTTTCTCCTCGTCAGGCGCTGCTCCTGCGCCGGGTACGCGCCTGCTGTCTCAAGCGGCAACCGTGTCACCGTGCCTTTCTGAAGCTCGCGCCGGCACGGTCAAAGGCAACTCCGGGGCCAACCCTAACCCAGGAAGCGACCGAGCCCGCCACGGCCGCCGCCCTTTCGCGTGGACTGTTCACTCGCGATCGGATCCTGCCTGGTCAGTGCGCGCCGACGGCCTTGCGAGCCGCCCTGCGCTGGCGCAGGAACAGCTGCCGCCGTTCGATCTCGCCGAGGCCGCCCCAGATGCCGTACGGCTCCTGCACGGTCATCGCGTGCTGCCGGCACTGGGCCAGCACCGGGCACGTCTGGCAGATGGCCTTGGCCCGCGACTCGCGCCGCTCGCGCGCCGAACCCCGCTCGTTGTCCGTGTGGAAGAACAGGCTGCTGTCCGCGCCGCGGCAAGAACCGCGCAGCTGCCATTCCCACTCTTCAGCAACCACGTTGGGCAGCCGGCTGACGTCAGCCATGTCGTCCCTGCCTTTCCCACAATGAGCATGTCGACCGCTACATGCCCGCCGGTGGAGCGGATCAAACGCGGGTTTGGTTTGCTCACCCCACGGGCATCTCGCGACCGGGCGTGAAGAGGACACCGCCGACCCCGTTGGAGCGCGAGTGCGGAGAAAGGAACAAACGTGGAGGACAACGCCCCGCTCGTGCCGGAAGGCGCGCAGGTCATCGAGGTGCGGACGGCAGCGATCCCGCACGTCGTGCCGACGCTGCGGACCATCGTGGCGGACATCGCCATGCGCCAGGACTTCGACCTCGACGCCGTCGAGGACCTCCGGATGGCGGTGGACGAAGCGTGCTCACTGCTGCTCCCCGCCAGCTCGGACGGCCGCCTGACCTGCGTCTTCTCGTGGAGCGGGCCGCGCATCGAGGTTTCGGTGTCGGTGCTTTCGGACACGCCCGATCACGAGGACGACTCCGGTCTGTCGTGGCAGCTGCTGACCGCGCTCGCGACGTCGGCCGAGCGCACCGTGACCCCCGAGGACGGCCGTTACCTGTCCCGGGTCGACCTCGTCCGGGAGAGCCAGGCGGCGGACTCGTGACCGACCCCGCCGGGGGCAGCGGGGACGACCTCGACGTCGGCGCGCTGTTCACCCAACTCGCCGCGCTGCCGGCGAACTCCCCGGAGCGGGAGCGCATCCGCGACACGCTGGTGCGCACGCACCTGGAGCTCGCCCGCAACCTGGCCCGGAAGTTCCGCAACCGCGACGAGGCGATGGAGGACCTGGTCCAGATCGCCACCGTCGGGCTGATCCACGCCGTCGACCGGTTCGACCCCGAACAGGGGACGGACTTCCTGGCCTTCGCCGTGCCCACCATCTCCGGGGAGCTGCGCCACCACTTCCGCGACAACAGCTGGTCGGTGCGGGTGCCGCGGCGGCTCAAGGAGCTGAACGCGAACATCTCCGCCGCGCGCGAAGAGCTCACGGTGCAGCTGTCGCGCGCGCCGAAGCCCAGTGAGATCGCGTCACGGCTCGGCGTGCCGATCGAGGACGTCTACGAGGGCCTGCGCGCCGGTCAGGGCCGCTACGGCGCTTCGCTGGACCACCTGCTGGAGAACGCCGCGCACACGCGGTTCGGGGCGCCGGACGCCGAGCTCAGCCAGGCCGAGCTGCGGGAGGCGCTGCGGCCGATGCTGGACAGCCTGCCCGAGCGGGAGCGCAAGATCGTCGCGCTGCGGTTCGGGTCCGGGATGAGCCAGTCGGACATCGCGCGCCGCGTCGGGGTCTCCCAGATGCAGGTGTCGCGGTTGCTGGCCGCGACCTTGAAGAAGCTGCGTTCGGGCCTGGACGAATCCGAGCTCGCCGACGGCACCTGATTAGCCGCTCACCCGCTTGGGTACCAAACGGACGGTACCGGAACTCACTGGGAGGGGGACCCATGACGACGTCGGAGCTGCCGCAGCGCACCGCTGTCCAGGCCGCGCCGCTGACCGTGCCCCTCCCGGACGACGTGACGGCCCCGGCCCGCGCGCGGCACGAGGTGCGCTCGTTCCTGCTCGCGGCCGGGCTGTGCGAGGCGCAGCTGGACGACGTCCTGCTGGCGACGTCCGAGCTGGTCACCAACGCCTTCGAACACGGTGAGCGGCCGCGGTACCTCGAGCTGGCCTACACCGACGAGCGGCTGACGCTGCGGGTGCACGACGCCGGGAGCCTGCTGCCGGAGCTGCGGGCGCCGTCGCCGGCCGAGGCGCGCAGCCGCGGTCTCGTGCTGGTCCAGGCGCTGTCGGAGGACTGGGGCTTCGAGCGCTGCCCCGGCGGCAAGTTCGTCTGGGCTGTCTTCCGCCTCCCCCGCGGCTGATCAGGGTTCCAGCAGCTCCCGCGCGGCGGGGGTCTCCCCGATCCGCTGCCGGAACGGCTTCCGCTCCAGCGCCTCGACGATCGCCGCCAGCACCCCGCGCAGCGGGTAGGGCAGCTCGGCCTCCAGCGCTTCCGACGCCTCGGTCGTCGCCGTCCACTCCGCCTCGATCAGCGGCAGCAGGCCGCGCGTCTTCTCGGTGAGCGACACGATCCGCTGGCGGGCGTCCGCGCCCGGTTCGAGGCTGACGAGGCCGGCGCGGTTCATCTGCGCGACGGTCTGGCTGGCCGCCGAGTGCGTCACGCCCATCTCGGCGGCGAGGTCGCGGATGGCCAGCGGGCCGCGCGCGAGCAGCGCCCGCACCACTCCCGAGTACCGCGGGCGGTAGTCGCCGAGGCCGATGTCGGTCAGGAACCGCGCGACATCGCCCTCGAGGATCTCGAGGACGTGCCGCATCCGGGTCCCCAGTCCGTCCGGACCCGATGTCATGGCCATGACGGCCGATCATAGGCGGGGCCGTGTGCTTGGATCGCGGCATGGAGAACCGGAAGATCGCCCGGCTGGGCCGCGAGGTGTCCGTCGTCGGGCTCGGCTGCTGGCAGCTCGGCGCGGACTGGGGCGAAGTCGACGAAAAGGACGCGCTGGCGGTGCTGGACGCGGCGGCCGACGCCGGCGTCACCTTCTTCGACACCGCGGACGTCTACGGCGACGGGCGCAGCGAGCGGCTGGTCGGCGAGTTCGCGGCCGGGCGGGACGGCGTCTTCGTCGCGACGAAGATGGGCCGCCGGGTCGAGCAGGTGCCGGAGAACTACGTCGCCGCGAACTTCCGCGAGTGGAACGACCGGTCGCGCCGCAACCTCGGCGTCGACACGCTCGACCTGGTCCAGCTGCACTGCCCGCCGACCGCGGTGTACTCGTCCGACGCGGTGTACGACGCCCTGGACGAGCTGGTTTCCGAGGGCCGGATCAAGGCGTACGGGGTGAGCGTCGAGACGTGTGATGAGGCGTTGACGGCGTTGGCGCGGCCTCACGTCGCTTCGGTGCAGATCATCCTGAACTGCCTGCGCCTCAAGCCGCTGGAGCGCGTGCTGCCCGCGGCGGCCGAGGCGGGCGCGGGGGTCATCGCGCGGGTGCCGCTGGCGTCCGGGCTGCTGTCCGGGCGCTACACGGCGTCCACGACGTTCGCCGCCGACGACCACCGGAACTTCAACCGCCACGGCGAGGCGTTCGACGTCGGCGAGACGTTCTCGGGCGTGCCGTACGAGGTCGGGCTGGAGGCGGTCGAGCGGCTGCGCGGGCTGGTGCCCGAGGGCCAGACGCTGGCGCAGTTCGCGCTGCGCTGGATCATCGACCAGCCGGGCGTGAGCACGGTGATCCCGGGCGCGCGCAACGCTTCGCAGGCCACGGCGAACACCGCGGCCGCCGCGTTGCCGCCGTTGTCCGAAGAGGCCTTGGCGGGCGTGCGCGAGACGTACGACGAGCTGGTGCGTCCGCTCGTGCACGATCGCTGGTAGTCCCGGCATGATGGGCCGATGATGACGCCCGAAGAGCTCCTGACGACCACCAGGACCGTCCGCAAGAGGCTCGATCTCGCCCGGCCCGTGCCGCTCGACCTGGTGAAACACTGCGTGCAGGTGGCGCTGCAGGCGCCGAGCGGCTCGAACACCCAGCGCTGGCAGTGGCTGGTCGTCACGGACGCGGACCAGCGGGCGGCGCTCGGGAGCATCTACAGCCGGGCGTGCCGCGAGTACCTGGCTTCCGACCGCGCGGCCGGGAAGCTGTTCGCGGACGACCCTTCGCGGGCCGCGGTGCAGCAGCGGGTCGGCAGCAGCGTCGAGTACCTGGCCGACCGGATGGGTGACGTGCCGGTGCTGGTGGTCCCGTGCCTGGAGACGCCGTCGGCGGAGCTGCCGGCGGGCAACCAGGCGGGGATGTGGGCCTCCCTGCTGCCGGCGGTGTGGAGCTACATGCTGGCGGCCCGCTCGGTGACGCTGGGAACGGCGTGGACGACGCTGCACCTGGCGTACGAGCAGGAGGCGGCGGAGGTCTTGGGGTTGCCGAAGAACGTCCACCAGGCGGCGCTGATCCCGACGGCGTTCTACACGGGCGAGACGTTCAAACCCGCGGCGCGGCAGCCGTTGGAGGAGGTCCTGCACCTCGACCGGTGGTGAGCTGGGAGGGAGTCCGGGAGCGGCTGGCCGAGCTGGCCGCCGCCGACCCGGACCTCGAGCGGTTCGGCGCGAGCGAGCACGAGTACCGGCTCGGCCCGCCGGTGCCGGAGGCGGAACTCGAGGAGTTCGAAGCCCGGCACGGCGTGACGCTGCCGGCGGACTACCGCGACTTCCTGCTGACCGTCGGCGAGAACGGCGCCGGGCCGTACTACGGCTTGTACTTGCTCAGCGCGCCGGAATGCCGCTTCGAGGACGAGTGGCGGCCCGGCTTCCTGTCGACGCCGTTCCCGCACACGAGCGCGTGGAACCGCGCCGAGCACCACCCGGTCGACAACGAGATCCCGGACGAGCTGTACGAGGATCAGCGCTGGATCACCGGCTCGCTGAAGCTGTGCCACTTCGGGTGCGGCGCGTACTTCCGGCTCGTGGTGACGGGGCCGGAGCGGGGGCGGCTGTGGTTCGACGACCGCGGCTCGGACGGCGGCGTCTCCCCCGTCGGAACGGGCTTCCGCGAGTGGTACCTGAAGTGGCTGAACCACCCGTGAAGGCCTCCTTGCCGGGGCGTTTGGGGACGTCGGCAAGGAGGCCGGCACGGCCTTGCGGCCGTCTGGTGGCTCAGCCCGTGTACGCCTTGAAGATGTTCGTGAACTCGTACAGCGACTGGGAAATCCCCGAGCACGTCGCCACCGCGCCGCCGCCCGGACAGCCTCCGTTGTCTCGCCCCGCCGACCAGAAGCCGATGCTCGCCACGTGGTTCGCCTGGGCGTACGACAGCAGCTGGCGCGCGGCCGCCTGGTCCGTCACCGAGCCCGTGTCGTTGCGGCCGATCATCGGGGTCAAGCCGAGCGAGGCCTTCACTTCAGCGTCCGACTTCGCCGGCCAGATCGTCTTCATCTGGCCGAGCGTCGCGTTGGCCGCCGACACCAGTGCGTCGCCCCACGCGCCGCTGTAGCCGAAGTCCATCAGCATCGGGTTGACCACCACGTTCAGCCCGCGCGATGCCGCGTCCTGCAGGATCGACACCGAGAACGGGTCCATCCCGTAGTCCTGGCCCTGGATCCGCATCGTGTAGCTGATGTGGGTCCCGCGCTGCTGCTGGAGCCGCAGCAGGGCCTGGTTGACCATCGCCGTCGGGATCGACGCCTCCACGTCGACGTCCAGGCTGTTGCTGCCCACCGCGTCCAGCGTCTTCACGTACGCGTTGTACAGCGCGTCCACCGAGCCGCAGACGTTCTCCAGGTACGGGCCCAGCGCCCCACCCGACGCCACCGTCACGCCGCCGCCGAGCGAGCGCAACGCGTTGACGTCGTCGATGATCCGCGAATCCAGCAGCGGGACCGTGCCGCCCCACTGCGGGTCGCACCCGAGGCTGCTGCCCAGCGCGAACGCCAGCGTGAAGTTCTTCTGGCCCGTCGCGTTCGCCACCGAGACCAGCGACGGCGTCGCCATCGTGATGTCGATGTACGGCGACACGCGCGCGCTGCCGCCGGTGGGCGGCGTCGTGGTGGTGGTCGGCGGAGTGGTGGGCGTGGTCGTCGGAGTGGTCGTCGGTGACGTCCCTCCGGCGCACGGCTGGCCGTTCAGCTTGCAGTTCGCGGGCAGGCCGCTGCCGCTGACCAGGAACCCGAAGCTCGTCGACGCGCCGGCGGCGACCGAGCCGTTGTACTCGCGGTTGGCGAACGAGTGGTGCGTGCCGGAGGGCGTGTCGAGCGCGTCCCAATAGGACCCGAGCGACGAGCCGGCAGGCAGGTCGAACTCCAGCTTCCAGCCCGTCAGCGCGGACGTGCCCGCGCTGATCGTGTACTTCGCCTGGTAGCCGGAGCCCCAGTCGGAGTCCTTGGTGAACGCCGCCGACGGCGCGGTGGCCGCCGTCGCCGGCGAGACGACCAGCACTGTCGCCGCCGAAAGGAGCGTCGCGGCGAGAGCGAGCTTGGCTTTCATGGCGGACCCTTTCAGCGCACGGTCAGCGTGAGCCGCTGGATGCCCCAGGCGTCGGCCTGCGAGCCGGGCAGCCAGACGTCGACGATGTCGTCCTTGATCCAGCTGCCGATGTCGGCCGCGTAGCACTCGCCGTAGCCCGGCACGGAGAACCGCGTGCCCCACGGGATGTTCCGGGCGTCGACCGCGCAGAAGCCCGGCCCGGCGTTGTAGCCCAACGCCGTCTGGGCGACGTCGTTGTAGGACGTGACGCGGTAGTTCAGCGTGGTGCCGGCCGGGATGCGGTAGGCGGCGAGGTGGTTGCCGCCGTCGAGGCGGTAGGCCGTGGAGATCTGGCCGAGCGAATCGGGCGAGTTGTCCTCGGCCGTCATCGCGTAGAGCTGGTAGTTCGCGTTCTGGCACGGGCTCGCGTCGGTGACGGTCAGCGTCGGCTGGCCCCAGTCGCTGATCCACTGCAGGGCCTGGCCGTTGCGGAACGCGCGGTAGGCCTTCGCGCCGGAGACGCGGGCGAAGGTGAACGTGACCTTGCCGTCCGCGCCGAGGCCGCCGCTGACCGAGCCGGGCGCGGGCAGGCGGTTGGTGACGTCGACCGCGCCGACGAGCGTGCCGGGGCCGTGGCCGCCGGTGACCGGGCGGTCCGGGATGGTGCCTTGGTAGAAGTGCTGGCAGGCCGGGAGGGTGGCCGCGGACGCGGCGGGGGCGACGAGCACGCTGCCGGCGGCGAAGGCCGCCAGCGCGAGGACCCTGACCAATCGCATGACGAGGAGACCTCCAGGGTGGGGACCGGGGTGGAGGTGACGCAGGTGGGGAGGTGCGGGTTCGCCGCGGAACCGACGTTAAGTGGCCTGGACCACACAGTCAATAGGTCTAGACCTTTAAGGTTTGCCGCTCCCCCGAACGGCCCAGGCTAGAGGTAGCCGACCAAGCGGTCGGCGATCTGCGCGGGGTGGCTCAGCGGTGCGCAGTGCGGGCCGTCGACCTCGTCCGGCTCGATGCCCAGCCGCTCGCGCGCCACCCGGCGCTGGAAGTCCGGCGTGAAGAACCGGTCGTCGCGGCACAGCAGGACCCGGGTCGGGACGTCCGGGTGGGCCGGGAGCGGCCACGGCTCGTCCCACTCCTTGCTCACCTGGTCGCGCCCGTGCGCCTGGCACTCCTCGGCGAGCGCCGACGGGACGCCGTTGAAGAACTGCTCGGTCTCGCTCAACCCCTCGGGCGAGGAAAAGCCCGTGGCGGACCACCACTGCCCCGGCGGCTCCCCCGGCGCCGGGATCATCCCGGCCAGGTAGACCAGCAGCCGCGCCCGCAGCTTCGCCGCGACCAGCGACGCCGTGAACCCACCGTACGAATGCCCGACGACGGCGACGTCCGAAGCGTCGCCCAACGCCGCCAAGACCGTGTCGACGAAAGCGGACAACCCGGCCGACGGGTCCGTGATCGGCAGGTCCGGCGCGACGAAGCCGTGGCCGCGCGCCTCCAGCTCCGGGCCGAGCAGGTGGAAGTCCCACCCGCTGCCGCCGCCCCCGTGGATCAGCGCGAAGGTCGTCATGCCGGTCAGCTCAGCAGCGGCGCAGCATGTCCGTCAAGGCGGTTTTCTCCCCTTCGGTGACCGTCAGGCCGTAGTAGTGCTTCACCACGATCCAGTCGGTCGCGTAGGTGCACCAGAACGCCACCAGCGGCGGCTTCCACTGGTCCGGTGCCTTGTCGCTCTTCTGCTGGTTGAGGTTGTCGGTGACGGCGAACAGCTGCGGCCGGGTCAGGTCGTTGGCGAACTGCTCGCGCTTCTCGGTCGTCCACGTCTTCGCGCCGCTGGCCCAGGCCTGCCCGAGCGGGACCATGTGGTCGATGTCGAGGTCGGTCGCCTTGGTCCACGTCTCGTCGTCGTAGACGCTGGTCCACGTCCCGGACGTCGCCTTGCAGTCCTTGTCGGTCTTGACGTCCTTGCCGGCCCGCTTGAGGACGACCTCGCGGGTGTCACACCCCGACCCCTGGCTGTCCCAGTGCGGGAACTTCTCCCGCGAGTAGCCGTCCATGGAGGTCCGCGCGGCGATGGTCAGCTCGCCGAGCTGCTTCTGCGCGTCCGCCGCGCTGACCGGAACCGGTGCCGATGACGTCGAAGGCGGCGGGGTCGCGCCCGAGCTTCTGCTAGTCGCCCAGTACCCGAAGAAGGCGATCGCGAGGATCGCGACTACCAGCAGAGATCGTTGGGTCACGCTGAGCCGAAAGCCGCGGGCCGCCACGAATTTCTCCTCTCGAATTCACCTGAGCGCGGCGTAGTCTCACCCCTGCCGGCCTGGGAAAACCGCGCCGACACGACGACCTGGCGCGAATGTGACCTCGCCCACCCACGGCAGGGGTGTCACACCGAGCCGATCATCTGCGACTACCGGAGCAGGACCCATCCGGAGGGAGCAGCCGATGCCCGGCCGGCTCAAGAAGTTCGACGAGTTCTTCCAGCGCAAAGCCGCGGAAGGCGGCAACGTCATCGCCATGGCGAGGATGGGCTCGGCCATGCGCGAGCAGGGGAACCTCGCCGAGGCCGAGTCGTGGTTCCGCAAGGCCGCGATGGGCGGCGACCGCGTCTCGATGACGTCGCTGGCGCACCTGCTGGCCGAGCGCGGCGCGCAGGAAGAGGCCGAACGCTGGTACCACGAGGCCGCCCTGGCCGGCGAGCCGCACGGGATGCTCAAGCTCGCCCGCTCCTACGAGCGGCGCGGCAAGCGCGAGGACGCCCAGCACTGGTACGCCGAGGCCGCCCGCACCGGGGACCTGCCCTCGATCGCCGCGCTCGGGCACATGCTGCGTGAGCAGGGGCGGACCGAAGAGGCCGAGTCGTGGCTGCGGCAGGCCGCCGACGCCGGGGTCACGAGCGCGATGATCGACCTGGGCGTCGTGCTGCGCGACCGCGGCCAGGCCGCCGAAGCGTCCCGCTGGTGGCGCTCGGCCGTGCAGGCCGGCGACCTCGCCGCCACCTGCCAGCTGGGCCGGCAGGCCGAACGGCTCGGCCGGCCCGCCGACGCCGAGTCGTGGTACCGCCAGGGCGCGGCCGGCGGGCACGGCGAGGCGATCGTCCGGCTCGGGCTGCTGCTGCACCGCCGCGGCGACCTCGAAGAAGCCGAGAACTGGTACCTCGACGCGGCCGAGCGCGGCGACCCGGCCGCGATGACCAACCTGGGCGTGCTGGCCCGCAACCGCGGCGACGAGGGCGAGGCCGCGGCCTGGTACCGCAAGGCCGCCGAGCACGGCAGCGTCCCCGCGCTCACCAACCTCGGGCACCTCGCCGAGCACCGGGACGACCTCGGCGAGGCCGAGCGGTGGTTCCGGCGGGCCGCCGACACCGGCGACGTCCAGGGCATGCTCAGTCTGGCCCGGATGCTGCGGTCGCGCGGTGCCGCGCAAGAGGCGCAGCAGTGGCTCGCCCGTGCGGAGCACCTCCAAGACGACCGAGAGCACCACTTCTGACCGTTCGATCTATTGTGTGATCCAACTCACAGTTCTAGCCTGGTGTGCGGCTCACTCCACTGAGCGAGGAAGTGCCGCGATGCCGTGGTCACCGAATCAGCCGGATTCCGTCGACGCGCTCTTCGAGCGCCGCAAGGCCCCAGTGCTCGCCCTGGCCGACGACGCCAGGACGGTAGCCGAGGCGTGCCACGGCATGGCCCGGCGCTTCCACCGGGGCGGCAAGCTCGTCGTCTTCGGCAACGGCGGCCCCAGCACCGACGCCCAGCACGTGGCGGTCGAGTTCGTCCATCCGGTGATCGTCGGCAAGCGCGCGCTGCCGGCGCTCTCGCTGACCGCCGACGTCGCGACGGTCACCGGCGTCGCCAACCGCGTCGGCCTCGAAGACGTCTTCGCCCACCAGCTGCGGATCATCGGCGAACCCGCCGACATCGCGCTGGGCATCTCCACCGACGGCGACTGCGCCAACGTCCGCCGCGCCCTCGAAACCGCCCGCGACCTCGGCATGCTCACCGTGGCCCTGACCGGCGGCGACGGCGGCGCGATCGCGCGAACACCCGGCCTCGACCACGTCCTGGTCGCCCGGTCGAGCGACCCGCGGATCGTCAAGGAGGTCCACGTGACCACCTACCACGTGCTGTGGGAGCTGGTGCACGTCTTCTTCGAGCAACCCGGCGTGCTGACCCCGGAGGTGGCGTCGTGAGCGCCCGTGACGCCGACAGACCAGGCGGCCCCGTCTGCCACGACGGGGTGTGCATCACCTGCTCCGACACCGCGGTCGAGGTGACCGTGGTCGAGCTCCTCGAAGACGAGCTCGCTGTCGTGGACACCGGGTCCACGCGGGAAGAGGTCAGTGTCGCGCTGGTCGAGGCCGGCGTCGGCGACCGCATCCTGGTGCACGCCGGAGAAGCCATCGCACGCTTGGAGAAGTCCTAAGCCGCGGGAGATTCGGAATGACGCGGGAACACCCCGTCACCGACGGTCTCGAAGCGCTGTACCCGTTCCTGTATTCGGGTGCGAGCGACCTCGACGCCGTCCTCAACCAGGTCGAACAGTCCACTGTGGACAAGGTGCGCGAGATCGTCGCCCTGCGCGGCGACGTGCTCGCGGCCGACCGCGACCGCTTGTTCGCGTGCGCCCAGGACGTGGCGCGCGCGTTCCGCGGTGGTGGCCGGCTGCTCGCCTTCGGCAACGGCGGCAGCTCGACCGACGCCCAGGACCTCGCGAGCCTGTTCCTCAGCCCGGCCGGCGACGCGCAGCCGTTGCCCGCCTTCGGGCTGACGAACGACATCGCGGTGGTGACCGCCCTGTCCAACGACATCGGGTTCGACGTCGTGTTCGCCCGCCAGATCGGTGCATTCGGGCGTCCCGGCGACATCGCGGTGGGCCTGTCCACCAGCGGGAACTCCGCGAACCTGTTGCGCGCCTTCGATGAAGCCGCCCGGCGCGGCATGGTGACGGTCGGCATCGCCGGCTACGACGGCGGGAAGATGGCCGAGCTCGACAGCATCGACCACCTCTTCGTCGTCCCGTCGCCGTCCGTGCACCGCATCCAGGAAGCCCAGACGACCCTCTACCACGCGCTGTGGGAGCTCACCCTCGGCGCGCTCGACGACTTCGCCAAGGGTGATCAGCCGTGACGCACGCTGAAGAAACCGAAGAGCAGCCCATCCACATCCTCTGGATCAACGCCGGCCTGTCCTGCGACGGCGACTCCGTCGCGTTGACCGCCGCCACGCAACCGAGCATCGAGGAAATCGTCCTCGGCGCTTTGCCCGGCTTGCCCAAGATCGCGGTCCACTGGCCGCTGATCGACTTCGAATGCGGCCCCGACAAGGGGGCCGACACGTTCATCGAGTGGTTCTACAAAGCCGATCGCGGCGAGCTGGAACCGTTCGTGCTGGTCATCGAGGGCTCGATCCCGAACGAGGCGATCAAGGAAGAGGGCTACTGGTGCGGGTTCGGGAACAACCCCGAGACCGGCCAGCCGATGACGACCAGCGAGTGGCTCGACCGCCTGACACCCAAGGCGCTGGCGGTCATGGCCGTCGGGACCTGCGCCACCTACGGCGGCATCCACGCGATGGAGGGCAACCCGACCGGCGCGATGGGCGTGCCCGACTACCTCGGCTGGGACTGGAAGTCCGGCGCCGGCATCCCGATCGTCTGCGTGCCCGGCTGCCCGACCCACCCGGACAACCTGTCCGAGACCATCACCTACCTGCTCTACCAGGCCGCCGGGCAGGCGCCGATGATCCCGCTCGACGACCACCTGCGGCCGCAGTGGCTCTTCGGCGCGACCGTGCACGAGGGCTGCGACCGCGGCGGCTACTACGAGCAGGGCGAGTTCGCCACCGAGTACGGCTCCCCGAAGTGCCTGGTGAAGCTGGGCTGCTGGGGGCCGGTCGTGAAGTGCAACGTGCCGAAGCGCGGCTGGATCAACGGCGTCGGCGGCTGCCCGAACGTCGGCGGGATCTGCATCGGCTGCACCATGCCGGGCTTCCCGGACAAGTTCATGCCGTTCATGGACGAGCCGCCCGGCGCGCAAGTGTCTTCGCTGGCCAGCGGGGCGTACGGGTCGGTGATCCGCCGGCTGCGGAAGATCACCGAGCGCAAGGCCGACACGGAACCGAAGTGGCGGCACAAGGGCACCAAGCTCGACACCGGCTACCAGGCAGGGGCGCGGTCATGACGGACATGAAGGAAAAGACCGACCTCGTCGAGATGGCGTGGGACCCGATCACCCGGATCGTCGGCAGCCTCGGGATCTACACGAAGATCGACTGGGCGCAGAAGAAGGTCGTCGAGTGCCACAGCACGTCGTCGGTCTTCCGCGGCTACAGCATCTTCATGAAGGGCAAGGACCCGCGCGACGCGCACTTCATCACCAGCCGGATCTGCGGGATCTGCGGCGACAACCACGCGACGTGCTCGGTCTACAACCAGAACATGGCCTACGGCGTCCGCCCGCCGCACCTCGGCGAGTGGATCATCAACCTCGGCGAGGCCGCCGAGTACATGTTCGACCACAACATCTTCCAGGAGAACCTGGTCGGGGTCGACTACTGCGAGAAGATGGTCGCCGAGACCAACCCCGGCGTGCTGGAGCTGGCCAACCGCACCGAAGCACCGCACGCGGGCGACCACGGCTACCGCACCATCGGCGACATCATGCGCTCGCTGAACCCGCTCGAAGGCGAGTTCTACCGCGAGGCCCTTCAGGTGTCCCGCAGCACGCGCGAGATGTTCTGCCTGATGGAGGGCCGGCACGTCCACCCGTCCACGTTGTACCCCGGCGGCGTCGGCACGGTCGCCACCGTGCAGCTGTTCACCGACTACCTGACCCGGCTGATGCGCTACGTCGAGTTCATGAAGCGCTGCCTGCCGATGCACGACGACCTCTTCGACTTCTTCTACGAAGCCATCCCCGGCTACGAAGAGGTCGGGCGGCGCCGGATCCTGCTCGGCTGCTGGGGCAGCCTCAACGACCCCGAGTACTGCGACTTCACCTACGAGAACATGGAGTCCTGGGGCCGCAAGATGTTCGTGACGCCGGGCGTGGTCGTCGACGGCGAGCTCGTCACGACGAGCCTCGTCGACATCAACCTCGGCATCCGGATCCTGCTCGGCAGCTCGTTCTACGAGGACTGGGTCGACCAGCCGATGTTCGTCACGCAGGACCCGCTGGGCAACCCGGTCGACCAGCGCCACCCGTGGAACCAGCACACCATCCCGCGCCCGGCCAAGCGCGACTTCGACAGCAAGTACTCGTGGACGATGTCGCCGCGCTGGTTCGACGGCAAGGACCACCTCGCCCTCGACACCGGCGGCGGCCCGATCGCCCGGCTGTGGGTGACCGCGCTCGCCGGGCTCGTCGACACGCCGTACCTGAAGTCGACCGGCCACAGCGTCAAGATCACGCTGCCGCGCACGGCGACCAAGCCGGAAGTCGAATTCGAGTGGAAGATCCCGCGCTGGAGCAACGCGCTCGAGCGCAACCGCGCGCGGACGTACTTCCAGGCGTACTCGGCCGCGCTGGCGCTGCACTTCGCCGACCAGGCCCTGGGTGAGGTCCGCAAGGGCAACACCAAGACGTGGGAGCCGTTCAAGGTCCCGGACGAGGGCGTGAGCTGCGGCTTCACCGAAGCCGTCCGCGGCGTGCTCTCGCACCACATGGTGATCAAGGGCGGCAAGATCGCGAACTACCACCCGTACCCGCCGACGCCGTGGAACGGCAGCGTCCGCGACAGCTTCGGCACGCCGGGGCCGTACGAGGACGCCGTGCAGAACACGCCGATCTTCGAGGAGAACACGCAGGAGAACTTCAAGGGCATCGACATCATGCGCGCGGTCCGCAGCTTCGACCCGTGCCTGCCCTGCGGCGTCCACATGTACACCGGCAAGGGCAAGGTCCTGGAACGGCTGCACACCCCGCACGCGTTCGGCGGGGAGCTCGGCTGATGACGGAGGTCGACCGCGTCGGCGAGCGCATCGAGCGGCTGCTGGGCGAGTTCTCCGGCGCGGACGCCGAGCTCGCCGAGGAGCTCGTCCACACGCTGCTCGAGTTCTACGGCGCCGGCTTGGCCCGGATCGTCGAAGCCGTCGACCCGCCGTTGCTGGACCGCCTCCTCGAGGACGACCACGTCCGCGGCCTGCTCGTGCTGCACGACCTGCACCCGCGGTCGACGCACGAGCGGGTCGCCGAGGCGCTCGACAAGGTCCGGCCGTACCTGGGTTCGCACGCCGGCGACGTCGAGTTCGTCGGGATCGACGACGGCGTCGTGCGGCTCCGGCTCCAGGGCAGCTGCGACGGCTGCCCGTCGTCGACCGTCACCGCGAAGTACGCGATCGAGCGCGTGGTGCGGGAGGTGGCGCCGGAGATCTCCGACGTCGTCGTCGAAGGGGTCGTGCCGGAGGAAACCGGTCCCGGCGGCCGGCCGCTGCTGCCGCTGGTCCCGTGTCCCGTGGAGGTCCCGTGACGGGCGGTCTGCGCAGGTTCCGCGCTCCCGTCCGGCGCGCCGCGCCGGGCGAGAAGTGCGAGATGTGCGCGGAACCGATCAGCGGGGAACACGGGCACGTCATCGACCTCGAATCCCGGACGATCCTGTGCACCTGCCGGGGCTGCTACCTGCTCTTCACCCACCGCGGGGCGGGCGGGAAGCGGCACCGGGCGGTGCCGGACCGCTTCCGGCACGCGCCGCGCTTCGGGCCGGGGACGGCGTTGTGGGAGTCGGCGGGCATCCCGGTGAAGACGGCGTTCCTGTTCCGCAACTCGGTGCAGGACCGGCCAGTCGCGTTCTACCCGAGCCCGGCGGGTGCGACCGAGTCGCTGCTGCCGCTGGGCACCTGGGACGAGCTGCTGGCGGACACTCCGGAGTTCGCCGACATCGCCGACGACGTCGAAGCGCTGCTGCTGAACAAGCTCGACCTCGGCTTCGAGTGCTTCCTGGTGCCGATCGACGTCTGCTACGAGCTGGTCGGGCTCGTCCGCTCCACCTGGCGCGGCTTCGACGGCGGCACCGAGGCGCACGAAGCCATCGACGGGTTCTTCACGCGCCTGCGGGAGCGCAGCGAGGTCGTGTTCGATGACTGAGCTGACCTTCGACTGCATCGGCGTCCGGCCGCTGAAGTACGCCGCGTCCCCGACGCTGGCGTTCCGGCTGCGGATCTCCGAGCTGACCGGGCAGCCCGTGCACGCGATGGTGCTGCGCGTCCAGATCCGCATCGAGCCGCAGCGGCGCCGGTATAGCGACGACGAGTCGGAGCTGCTCACCCACCTCTTCGGCGACCGCTCCCGGTGGGGCGAGACGCTCAAGCCGTTCCAGTTCACGACGGTGTCGGTGACCGTGCCGGGGTTCACCGGCGCCACCGAGGTCGACGCCGAGGTGCCGTGCACCTACGACCTCGAAGTCGCCGCGGGCAAGTACTTCCACGCGCTGTCCGACGGCGTCGTGCCGATGGTGCTGCTGTTCAGCGGGACCGTGTTCGGCAAGGGCGGCCCGGGGTTCTGGGTCGAGCAGGTGCCGTGGCACACGCAGGCGGAGTGCCGGATGCCGGTGACCGTCTGGGACGAGCTGATGTCCCGCTACTTCCCGGACGTCGCGTGGATCAAGCTACCGCGGGAGTCGGTGGACGCGCTGCTCAAGTACAAGGCGCGGCACGCGATCCCGACCTGGGAAGCCGCGGTCGAGCAGCTGCTGGCGGGTGGGTCGTGAACGTCCTCGACCAGGCCCGCGCGGTGGGCGACGCCGTGCTCTACGAGGGCTACCTGCTCTACCCGTACCGGGCGTCGGCGGGGAAGAACCGCGTGCGCTGGCAGTGGGGCGTGCTGGTGCCGCCGTCGTACGCGTCGGCGGAGATCGGCGAGCACGCCTCCGCCCGCGTCGAATGCGTCCTGGAACCCCTGGAACGCACGATCCTGCGCATCAAGCTGCGGTTCCTGCGGGCCCGGACGCGGCTCGTCGACGAAACGGCGTGGGACGAAGGCGTCGAGCAGGAGATCGACTTCGAGCTGCCACTTTCGGAACTCCCGGTCGAGAAGCCGTTCCACGTGGACGAACTGACCGGCGTCCTCACCGCGCGGATCGACCCGCTCGACGGGCCGTTCGGCGGCGCCCGGCTGCGCGTCGAGGTGCACAACACGACGTCGTGGCCCTCCGACGGCGTCCGCGAGCACGCCCTGCGGCACGCGCTGCTCGCCGCCCACCTGGTGCTCAGCGTCGACACCGGGCACTTCCTGTCCATGCTGGACCCGCCGGAGTGGGCGAAACCGGCCGTCGAAGCCTGCCGGCAGGAACGGCTCTGGCCGGTGCTGATCGGCGACACCTCGCGCAGCACGGTGGTGCTCGCGTCGCCGATCATCCTCTACGACGATCCGGCGATCGCCCCGGAAAGCCCGGGCGACCTCTTCGACGGCACCGAGATCGACGAGATCCTGACCCTGCGCACAATGACGCTGACCGACGAGGAGAAGCGCGAGGCCCGGGCCACCGACCCGCGCGCGGCGGCCATCGTCGACCGCGTCGACGCGATGCCGCCCGAACTCCTGGAGCGGCTGCACGGCGCGGTCCGGTCCGTGCGGCCGGTCAAGCCTTCGGTGGTCGTCGCCGGGGTCCGCGTCGCCGAGGGGTCGCGCGTCCGGCTGCGGCCGAACCTGCGCGGGACCGACGCCCAGGACATGTTCCTGGTCGGCAAGACGGCCACCGTGCGGGTCGTGCTGTCCGATGTGGACGGTGTCTCGTACCTGGCGGTGACCCTCGACGACGACCCGGCCGCGGATCTGCAGCACGCGCACGGCCGGTACCGGTACTTCTCCCCCGACGAGATCGAACCCCTGGAGGTCGCGGAATGAGGCCACGAGTCCTGGTCGCCGGCATCGGCAACATCTTCCTGAGCGACGACGGCTTCGGCGTGGAGGTCATCAAGGAGCTGGAGCAGGCCGAACTGCCGCCCTGGGTGCAGATCGCCGACTACGGGATCGCCGGCATGCACCTCGCCTACGACCTGATGGGCGGCTACGACACGACGATCCTGCTCGACGCGACCCCGCACGGCCGGCCGGCCGGCACACTCTCGCTCATCGAGGCCGACACCGAGGACCTCGCGACCGCGGCGTCGATCGACGCCCACGGCATGCGGCCGGACGCGGTGTTCCGGCTGCTGCGCCTGCTCGGCGGCGACGCCGGGCGCGTGCTGCTCGTCGGCTGCGAACCGGCCTGCCTCGACGAAGGGATCGGGCTGTCCCCCGAAGTGACGGCGGCGATCCCGGCCGCGGTCCGCGCCGTCACCGAGCTCGCCTGGGGAACCAGTCCCGAGCTGCCGCTCAAGGAGAAGACGGAGGTTTGAGATGAAGCGTCTGCTGCTGCTGGCCCTGCTGCTCGGCGGGGTGACCTGGCTCGCGAAGCAGGTCGAACCCGATATCCGGCGGTACCTCGAGATGAGCCGGATGTAACGGCCGTGTGCCTCGGCATCCCGGGCGAGATCATCGAAATCAGCGAGGAGCGCCCGGACCTCGCGAAAGTCTCGGTCAGCGGCGTCAAGCGGACCATCAACATCGGCCTGCTCGAAGACGACCCGCCGAAGCCCGGCGAGTGGATCCTCATCCACGTCGGCTTCGCACTGTCCAAAATAGACGAAGCGGAGGCCGCGGCCGCGCTGGAGTTCCTCGAGAGCATCGGCAAGGCGTACGAGGACGAGATGGCCGCGCTCTTGGAATCCCGGATCGAATAGGAGTCGTCATGCGTTTCGTCGACGAGTTCCGCGACGCGGAGAAGGCGCGGGCGCTGTCCGCCAAGATCACGTCGTTGTGCGAGCCGGGCCGCCACTACAAGTTCATGGAGGTCTGCGGCGGCCACACGCACACCATCTACAAGCACGGCCTCGAGGACTACCTGCCCGAGAGCATCACGCTGGTGCACGGGCCGGGCTGCCCGGTGTGCGTGATCCCGATGGGCCGCATCGACGACGCCATCCACATCGCCCGGCAGCCCGGCGTGCTCATGACGTCGTTCGGCGACATGATGCGCGTGCCCGGGTCCGGCGGGAACTTCTTCGACTCCAACGCCGAGGGCACCAACATCCGGATGGTCTACTCGCCGCTCGACTCGCTGAAGATCGCGCGGCAGAATCCGGACCTGCGCGTGGTGTTCATGGCGATCGGGTTCGAGACGACCACGCCGTCCACCGCGATGACGCTGCTGCGCGCGGCCGCCGAAGGCATCGAAAACTTCTCGGTGTTCGGCAACCACGTCACCATCATCCCGGCGATCAAGGCCATCCTCGACTCCCCCGACCTGCGGCTCGACGGCTTCATCGGCCCGGGGCACGTCTCGACGGTGATCGGCTGCCGGCCGTACGAGTTCATCGCGCGCGACTACGGCAAGCCCGTCGTCGTCGCTGGGTTCGAGCCCCTGGACATCCTGCAGTCGATCTACATGCTGATGGTCCAGCTGTCCGAGAAGCGGTCGGAAGTCGAGAACCAGTACTCGCGCGTGGTGCCGTGGGACGGCAACATCGTCGCGTTGAAGGCCATCAACGAGGTCATGGAGCTGCGGCCGTACTTCGAGTGGCGCGGCCTCGGGTTCATCACGCACTCGGCGATGGCGATCCGCGCGAAGTACGCGAAGTTCGACGCCGAACGCATCTTCGAGATCCCCGGCCTGCGCGTCGCCGACCCGAAGGCGTGCCAGTGCGGCGAGGTGCTCAAGGGCGTGCTGAAGCCGTGGGAGTGCAAGGTGTTCGGCACCGCGTGCACCCCGGAGACGCCGATCGGGACGTGCATGGTCTCGCCCGAAGGCGCCTGCGCGGCGTACTACAACTTCGGCCGGTTCAGCCGCCAGCGCGTCCGGGAGGCGAGCCGCGCATGACGACCACCGAACGCGAGCAGCAGGTCCTGGACCGCATCGAACGGGCGCGGCGCCGGCGCGCGAAGGTGCGCGAAGAGCGCATCACGCTGTCGCACGGCGCGGGCGGCAAGTCGACGCACACGCTGATCGAGGCCGTGTTCCTCGACGCGTTCCGCAACCCGCTGCTGGAACCCCTCGAAGACTCGGCGTCGTTGACGATCGGGGACGCGCGCCTGGCCCTGACCACGGACTCCTACGTCGTCTCGCCGCTGTTCTTCCCCGGCGGGAACATCGGCGACCTGGCCGTGAACGGCACGGTCAACGACCTCGCCGTCTCCGGCGCGCGGCCGCTGTACCTGACCGCGGGGTTCATCCTCGAAGAGGGCTTTCCGGTCGAGGACCTGCTGAAAATCGTCGAGTCCATGAAGGACGCCGCTTTGGCGGCCGGTGTGCAGATCGTCACCGGGGACACCAAGGTCGTCCAGCGCGGCAAGGCCGACGGCGTATACGTCAACACGGCCGGGGTCGGGGTGCTCACCCGCACGGGCCTCGGCGTGGCCACCGTGAAGCCCGGAGACGCCGTCCTCGTCTCCGGGCCGATCGGTGACCACGGCGTCACGATCATGCTGGCCCGCGGCGAGCTGGACATCGACGCCGACCTCGCGTCCGACACCGCGCCGGTGCACGAGCTGGTGGCCGGGCTGCTGGCCGCGGTCCCCGGCGTGCGCGCGATGCGGGACGCGACCCGCGGCGGCGTCGCGACGATCCTCAACGAGATCGCGAAGGCCGCGGAAGTCGCCGTGGTCGTCGACGAGAACGCCGTCCCGGTCCGCGACGAGGTCCGCGGCGCGTCCGAGCTGCTGGGCATCGACCCGCTGTACGTCGCCTGCGAAGGCCGGATCGTGGTCGTCGTGGACGGTTCGCAGGCCTCCGACGCGCTCGCCGCGTTGCGCGCGCACCCGCTCGGCGCCGAGGCCGCGGTGATCGGCCGCGTCGCGGACGACCCGCCCGGGATTGTGCTGCTGAACACCGCGTTCGGCGGCACCCGGATCGTGGACCTGCTGGTCGGGGACCCGCTGCCGAGGATCTGCTGAATGCACGAAATGGCGGTCACGCAGTCGGTCGTCGACGCGATCGTCGCCCGCCTCGGCGACGCGGCGGTGTCGTGCGTCCGGCTCGAGATCGGCCGGCTGTCCGGGGTGGTGCCGGACAGCGTCCGGTTCTGCTTCGACGTCCTGTGCACCGGGACGTCCCTGGAAGGCGCCCGGCTGGACATCGCCGAGCCGGCGGGCCGGGCCCGCTGCCACGACTGCGGTGAAGAGTTCGGCCTCGACGACTTCATCGTGCTGTGCCCCTGCGGCAGCGCCAACGCGGCGGTGCTGGCGGGACGGGAACTGCGGATTACCTCGGTGGAGGTGGCTTAGCCATGTGCGACACCTGCGGCTGCTCGGACTCGGAAGTCCGGATCACCGACCACGCCCACACGGTGGTCATGGAGCAGGACATCCTGGCGAAGAACGACGAACTCGCGTCGCACAACCGGACGCACCTGCATGCGTCGGACGTCTTCGCGATCAACCTGATGAGTTCGCCCGGCGCGGGCAAGACGACGTTGCTGGAGCGCACGATCCGGGTCCTCGACACGCCGTGCGCGGTGATCGAGGGTGATCAGGAGACGCTGCTCGACGCCGAGCGCATCAAGGCGACGGGCGCGCCGGTCGTCCAGATCAACACCGGCGCCGGCTGCCACCTGGACGCGTCGATGCTGCACCGGGCCCTGCATTCGCTCGCCCCCGCCCGGGGTTCGACGTTGTTCATCGAGAACGTCGGCAACCTGGTCTGCCCGGCGCTGTTCGACCTCGGTGAGGCGGCGCGCGTGGTGATCCTGTCGGTGACCGAAGGGCCCGGAAAGCCGGTGAAGTACCCGCACATGTTCGCCGCCACGGACCTGGTGCTGCTGAACAAGGTCGATTTGCTGCCGTACGTGGACTTCGACGTCGCCGAGTTCGAACGCGACGTCCGCCGCGTGAACCCGACGGCGGCGTTGCTGCAGGTCAGCGCGACCCGCGGGGACGGGCTCACCGAGTGGTACGACTGGCTACGGCGACCTGACCGAAGCTGATCCCGCCGTCGTTCGTCGGCACGCTCCGGTGGGTCAGGACGCGGAAGCCCCGGTTTTCGAGGCCTTCGACGGTCCGGTCGAGCAGCAGGACGTTCTGGAACACGCCGCCGGAGAGCGCCACGGTGTCGCTGTGGTCCCGGAAGCGGTCGCAGGTTCGCACGATCGCGTCGGCGACGCCGTTGTGGAACCGGGCGGCTCGCTTGGGCTTGCTGGCCGGGTCGTCGAGGAGCGCGGCGATGAGGTCCTCACCGTGGATCACGTCGTCGATCCGCGCGCGGTAGGCCGTCATTTCGGCCGGATCGGCCAGCTGTTCCAGCTCGATGGCGGCCTGGCCTTC
Organism: Amycolatopsis sp. NPDC114478; assembly: GCF_055633805.1. Lineage (NCBI taxonomy): Bacteria > Bacillati > Actinomycetota > Actinomycetes > Pseudonocardiales > Pseudonocardiaceae > Amycolatopsis > Amycolatopsis sp. NPDC114478. The sequence goes on from NZ_JBVKDO010000003.1 coordinate 624,605, forward strand.
GTAGTTGACGGTGTCTCGGACGCCGAGCAGCGACGCGGCGGCGTCGAAGAGCCGTCCGGCGCTGGACGTCAACGGCGAGTTGAGGCCGCTGCGCTTGAGCTTGACGACGTCTTCGCGCGCCGGCCGTCCCAGTTCGTCCACATAGGACGCGGCCATCCGCCACGGCTGACGGATGGCTTGTGCTCCCCCGGGCATGGCGACGGTGCGCAGGTGGCTGAGCCGCCGGTAGCTCGTCAGGTCGGCGAGGAGGACCTCACCGCCCCAGATGGTGCCGTCGGGCCCGAACCCGGTCCCGTCGAAGGCGACCCCGAGCACCGGTTCGCGGTGGTCGTTGTCGGCCAGGCAGGCGGCGATGTGGGCGTGGTGGTGCTGCACGCCCAGCAGCTCGACGTGCTGGTCGAGGGCGTACTTCGTGGAGAGGTACTCGGGGTGCAGGTCGTGCGCGACCAGCACGGGATCGACGTCGAAGAGGTGCTTGAAGTGCTCGATGCCCTCGGTGAAGGCCTTGAAGGTCTCGTAGTTCTCGAGGTCGCCGATGTGGTGCGAGACGAAGGCGTGGTGGCCCTTGGCGAGGCAGAAGGTGTTCTTCAGCTCGGCGCCGCAGCCGAGGAGGTGCCTTTTCGTTTCGAGCCGGACGGGTTCGGGCGCGTAGCCGCGTGAACGCCGTTGCAGCTGGGGCTTTCCCCGAGTGATCCGCACGACGGAGTCGTCGGTCCGGACGTGGATCGGCCGGTCGTGGGTGAGGAAGGCGTCGGCGATGCCCTGGAGGCGGCCGAGGTCGTCGTCGCGGTGGACGATGGGCTCGTCGGAGACGTTCGCGCTGGTCAGCACGATCGGGCCGGTCTGTTCCAGTAGCAGGTGGTGCAGCGGCGTGTAGGGCAGCATGAGCCCGATCCGCCGGTTCCCGGGCGCGACGGCTTCCGCCAGGCCACCTTTGGCGGGCAGCAGCACGATGGGCCGCAGTCGGCTGCAGAGCACTTCTTCGGCGTCCGCGTCGACTTCGGCGAGTTCCTTCGCCTGCCGCAGGTCGGCGACCATGACGGCGAAGGGCTTGTCCTCCCGGTGCTTTCGCTCCCGCAGTTTCTTCGCGGCGGCTTCGTGCCGCGCGCCGACGGCGAGGTGATACCCACCAAGCCCTTTGACGGCGACCACGGAACCAGCCCGGATGGCTTCCGTGGCGGCTTCGACCGGGTCGCCGGCGCCGGGCTCGAACTGGAGCGTGGGCCCGCAGGCGGGACAGCAGACGGGCTGGGCGTGAAACCGCCGGTCGGCGGGGTCTTCGTACTCCTGCTTGCAGTCGGCGCACATCGCGAAGGCGGCCATGGTGGTCAACGGCCGGTCGTAAGGCACGCCGCGGACGATCGTGAAGCGCGGGCCGCAGTTGGTGCAGTTGACGAAGGGGTACCGAAACCGCCGGTCGCCGGGGTCGCGCAGCTCGCGCAGGCAGTCGTCGCAGGTGGCGGAGTCAGCCGAGACCAACGTGTCGGCGGCGCCGTGCGAACTTTCGACAATCCGGAACCCGGTCTCCCCCCGCGCGGGGATCTCGCGCACCCGAACGTCATCGAGCACCGCCAGCGGCGGAGGTTCCTTCAGCGCGTCGACGAACGCGGTGATCTGCGCGAGTGTGCCCTCGACCTCGATGAAGACACCGTGCCCATCGTTCCCGACAAAGCCCCCGAGCCCCCGCGCGAGCCGATGGACGAAGGGCCGGAACCCGACGCCCTGCACCACCCCGGTGACGCTGATCGCCACACGCACCCGCTCAGTCTGCGCCCCGGTCGACCACCCGTCGAGATCTCCATCGGAGCTATTTCTGCAGCTGAGCGAACGCTCTTTCGAGTTCGGCCTTGAGGTGTTCCGGCGCACAGAACGTCACCGGTCCGGAGTGGGTGAACCCGGTGCTGGCCGTCGAGACCATCTCGCTCGGCGCTACGACAAACGCTTCGCCGGCGTCGATCATGGTTGTCCGGGCTTCCGTGAGGTACGTCAGCACCTGCTCGTACCCCTCCCTGATGTAGTCACCTTTCTCGCTGTACTTGCATTCGATGATGAGAGCCCGGCGCCGCGTCCGGTTGAGCAGGAGAATGTCAGGACTCTTGGTCCGACCTGGGTTGTTGAGGCCACGGACCGCCTCGACGTAGGGCTCGACTTGGCCGTACTCGGCCCAGAGATCAGCAGCTTCGAACCAGAGGTGCCACGTTTGCCCGTCCGTGGTCACCTCGTACGCTGCGCCCTTGGCTCCCCCGAGGATCGGCCGCAAACTGACCGGGTTGTGCCCGCCCGCTCGCAACAAGCCCAAGACGACCCCGAAGACACCGAGGTGGAAGAGGGCCGACCCCATCTTGGGGTCAGGCGCGATCTGCGCCTTGGCCAGCGCAACGAGATCCCGGGTTTCTTCTCGCCGAAGGACGTCCGCCAACTCGGCGACCACCCGCCAACGCGCTCCCGACCGCTGGAGGTCTTTGATCATGGCGGCATCCGGGACGACCGGGTCGACCTGCTGCAATTCCGGCCGCTCCACGAGTTCGTCGAGTGCAGCCAACTGCCGGGCGACCGATTTCCCGCCGCGATAACGGACATAACGCGAATCCCGGTAGACCAAAAGCATGCGCTCCACTGTCCACCTCAGCACGCTGAGCAACGTCTCATCGGAACTGCGCTGGCGCGCTCGACCCGTGAACTGAGTGGGCGGCCACCCGCTACGACGAGTAGCAGCCCAGTCGATCCGCCCCTGCGGTGCCGGGCTCGTGACCTGCGCGACCTGCGAATGGACCGGGATGACAGCCAGCCAATCCCGCGTGCGGACGGGCATGCGCTGCAGGCTCGACAAGCAGTTCTCGAAGAGCACACGATGCGCTCGGCGTTCGACGTCCTGCGGAGTCCAGCGCTGGAATTCGTCGTTCCCGAGCACCGCGGCCAGTCCGGCGAACAGATCGCCCTTCCCGGACCAGCTGTGGAAGAGCTCGCGCATCCCCTCCCAGGGAATGGACAACTTGGCCTCGCGGCGTCGACCTGCCGAAGCCATCACTGCAACTCAAGGAGCCGCCGGCGAATCCAACCCCATTCCTCACCAAGTACGTCTTGCTGCCCCAACTCCGCTCCGATGGAGTTGATTTCGTCATCGAGGCCGGCCAGCCAGGTACCCATGCTCGCCAAATAAGCTTCGGCGACGAGTTGCTCCAGTGGAACGCGCTCAGCGTGCTGTCTTCCAGCCGCAACGTACTCGGGGATCGACAACAACGCAGCGGGCCCCATTGCCTCACTGGTACGCACGTGAGCGCCGTGAATGCGCGAAAGGATCGACGTGAGCCGCACCTTTTCGGGATCGTCGAGCGCTGGCGTCAGGTCGTCCAGGCGTACCTGTAGCGCTTGGACGAACGCGCCGGCGTCCGGGACGGGCATCGGGATGTGGTCGAACCTGCGTCCCAGCGCCTGCCCGAAGCGGAACACCCGCTGCGCGTCAACTGCGTTGTAGGTGCCGAGGAGCCGCCAGTCGGTCCCAGCCAGGTAGTGGATCGGCCCACCGGTCGAGCCATTGCGCAGGCGGTGGGCGCCGATGACCTTGCTCTCCGGGGTGTCCGCCCAGCCCAAGATGATCTGGCTCGCCCCCGGGTCGCCGCTGACCCGGCCGACCTCCACGGACTGTCCGGACAGCCAGGTGAACAGCCCGGCGAAGATCCGATCGAGGTCGGCCCGGTTGGCCTCGTCCAAGATCAGCCACCGGTCACGGTGGATCGCCTCCAGCACGTGGCCGGGGCTGAACCGGAGCCGCCCGTGGTCGTCGACCGTGTCACCACCGACCAGTTCCCGCGCCGTCCAAGACTCATCCGGAGTGACGAGCATCGGCCTTCGGAGTCGGGTAAGCCCGTGGGCACTGGGGTTCTGCGCGATCTCGGCGGTCAGCTCCGCGAGCAGGTGCGTCTTCCCGGTACCGGGTGGCCCAACGAGCATGACTGCGGATCGCGACCGGACCGAAAGCCGGAGCATTCGCCGAATGCGCTCGTCGAGTTCGAGTGAGTACTTCGGCGGGAGAATGGGTGCAGCCTCTTCAGGCTCGATTCCGAGGAATTCACCGAGCGCCGACGCCGTGCGCTCCCCACCAGGAGAATGCCCCAGCCAGACGGCTTCCCAACCGCTCGACTTCAGACCGAACACCAGTCCGACGGCGAGGTGCTCCGAGGACGAAGTCACCAGGAGGTCCCAGAACTCCTCGGTGAGGGTCCCTACCTTGGTGTCATCCGCCCGCAGGTCGACCAGGACCACGCCGAGCGTCGTCTCCTCGAGCCGCCCTGTCTTCCGGAACTGCTCAACGAGTCCGCTGGCATCGGTGACGCGGATAGCAGCGACCTCGTTGATGGGCAGTGCTCCGGCGGCCGTCGCGACCAACACTTCCAGCCGACGAAGTTCTTGACCGGACTCACCCCGGTCACCATCAGCGACCCCGTGGAGCGCGAGTTCGTCCGCCAGTTGCGGGGGCAGTTCGGTCATGCCTGTCGACGGTACTGCCCCTCGGCACACAATCGAGGCAGACACGCTATGTCACTGTTTCGGCTCACGGTCGCGGCTAGGTTGTCCACTTAGACCGCGCGAAGCATGCGTACGCCCGCTTCGCGCGGCTACACTCGGTCGCCGAGGAACACGGAGGGGTGACTTGGACAAGCAGCAGCTCTTAGCTGAGCTGAGCGGGCTTCGCGTAGCCAAGGTCGGAAGCCGGCCGGCTTCCCACAAGCCCCTCCTGGTGCTCTGGCTCGTGAAACGCTTCGTCGAGGAGCGCAAGTGGAAGACGGCGTACGACGAGGCAGAAGACCCAGTCGGCAAGCTCATCAGGAAGTACGCCCCAGGTGCAGCCTCCGCCTCGGATGTCGCAGCAGCCCCGTTCGTCCACCTGGAACGCTCGCTATGGGACCTGTCGGACTCGACGGGGGCCGCAATCGCCAGCAGCCCTTCACGAAGTGGCGGGTGGCTCAAGGCACGCGGCGCGCACGGCGCGTTGAACTCCGAATTCGTTCGACTTCTGCACGACCCCGGAACCCTGCTGGACGCGATCGAAACTCTGCTGACGAATTACTTCGAATCGGAAATCATCGACGAAGTCCGCACAGAGCTGCGACTGGATCTGAACTTTTCTTTGTCCAGTTCACCCCTGCGCCGCACTACCCGGACCGTAACTCGGCGAGTTGACGTTCCGCCCGACGAGAGCGCGGCGCCCCAGCAGCTTGTCCCGCCTCCGGACGCCGAAGACGTGGACTTCGACACCCGCCTGCGGTGGCAAGCGTTCGCTTGGCTCGAGCAGATGGGCAAGAACCACCACAACCGGATACCGTCGAGCCAGTTGGGACTCTTCAAATTCGAGGGAAACCGGATCGCCTTGGCCGATCAACAACAAGGTATCCGCAAGCCCAAAGAATTGAAGGCCGCTCTGTCGATCAAGACCGTTTACCGGCGACCGAGCGAGGAACGACCGTACCAAGACGAAGAGAGCAAGGACGGACTCATCCGTTACAAGTACCGTGGTACTGACCCAGGACACTTCGTCAACGTCGCTCTTCGTCGAGCCTTCGAAGAAAAACGACCGTTGATCTGGTTCGTGGGAGTGGAAAGCGGCGTCTACGAGGCACGTTTCCCCCTCTGGATTGTCGCTGACGAGCCCGCCAACCTTCAAGTCGTCGCCAGCTTCGAGCCTCCGCCCGGCATCAACCCGGTCTGGCGACCACTGGTTCGACGCTGAAAGTCGGGACTGGGCTGAGTACTCAGCCGGGGTCTGCGCCCCGGTCAACCCACGCGGCCAGTCCTGGCAGGTCCGGTGGCTGCCGGAGGGCGTCGAGGACCACGTTCACCCCCGCTCGCAACGGGGTTCCCCTGCGGACCACCGCCGCGATCGTGCGCGTTACCGGCGTCGCCAGTTCGCGCGTTGTCACCCGGTAGCGGCGGTCGACCGCCAGCAGGGGCAGCAACGCGATCGACAAACCCGCCTCGACGTGCTGCAACGTCATCAAGTAGTTGCTGAACCGGCACACCACCCGCGGCTCGAAGCCCGACTCGCGGCACAACCGCAGCGTCAGGTCCGCCATGTACGACCGCGGTGTGTCCAGCGCCCACGGCGAGTCCGCGTACGCCGAGAGCGAGACGGGTCCGCGCGGCACCTCGCCGGCGGAAACCAGGACTATCGGGTCCGTCGCCAGCGGGACGATGTCCAGGTCGGGGCCCAGGGGCAGCTGGACGAAGTCGGTCGTCGTGATGATCACGTCCGCGTCGCCGCCGCGCAGGGCCGGGATGCTCTCGTGCGGCTCCAGCTCCAGCAGCTCGACCTCCAGGTGCGGGTACGCGCCGGCCAGCCGGGTCACCGCCGGGACCGCCATCGTGTGGATCGCGCTCTGGAACGCGCCGAGCCGGACCAGGCCGACCGGCTCCTCGCCGAGGCTGCGCAGCTCCGCCTCGACCGTGTCCATGTGGTCGAGGATCGCCCGCGCGCGCCGCGCCAGCATCAGGCCCGCCGGCGTCAGCCGGACCCGGCGGCCGGTGCGTTCCAGCAGCTGGGTGCGGGTTTCCGCTTCGAGCACGGCCAGCTGCTGCGACACGCTCGACGCGCTCAGGTTCGCGTCCTGCGCCACCGCGCGGACCGTGCCCAGCGTGTCGAGCCGGCTCAGCAGCCGCAGGCGCCACGGGTTCAGCATGACCCCATTGTTGTGCGGAAGAACCAAACAAGAAAGCCGGAATCGTGAGATGGACGTGACGCTCGGTGCGGACTTACCGTCGATGCCATGGCTGCTTCCTTTTGGTCCGACGTCGACAAGCACCTCATCCGCTACGGCGGCACCTTCACCCACGAGATCATCGACCGCGCCGAAGGCAGTTTCGTCTTCACCGAAGACGGCCGCCGCATCCTCGACTTCACCTCCGGCCAGATGAGTGCGATCCTCGGGCACTCGCACCCGGAGATCGTCGAGACGGTCCAGCGTCAGGCCGCGAAGCTCGACCACCTGTTCAGCGGCATGCTGAGCCGCCCGGTCGTCGACCTCGCCCGGCGCCTCGCCGAGACGCTGCCGGCGCCGCTGGAGAAGGCCCTGCTGCTGACCACAGGCGCGGAGTCCAACGAAGCCGCCATCCGGATGGCGAAGCTCGTCACCGGCAAGCACGAGATCGTGTCGTTCGCCCGGTCGTGGCACGGCATGACGCAGGCCGCGGCGAGCGCGACGTACAGCGCCGGCCGCAAGGGGTACGGGCCCGCCGCGCCCGGCAACTTCGCCATCCCGGCGCCGAACGCGTACCGCCCCGACTTCACCGACGCCGACGGCGAGCTCGACTGGCGGCGTCAGCTCGACTTCGGGTTCGACCTGATCGACGCCCAGTCGGTCGGCAGCCTCGCGGCGTGCATCGTCGAGCCGATCTTGAGTTCCGGCGGCATCATCGAGCCGCCGCCCGGCTACTTCGCCGCGCTGGCCGAGAAGTGCCGTGAACGCGGCATGCTGCTGATCCTGGACGAAGCCCAGACGGGCTTGTGCCGCACGGGGAACTGGTACGCGTTCGAGCGCGACGGCGTCGTCCCGGACATCCTGACGCTGTCCAAGACGCTCGGCGCCGGCCTGCCCCTCGCGGCCGTGCTGACGAGCGCGGAGATCGAACAGGAGGCCCACGAGCGCGGCTTCCTGTTCTTCACGACGCACGTGGCGGACCCGCTCCCGGCGGCGGTCGGCAACACGGTCTTGGACGTGCTGACCCGCGACCACCTCGACGCGCGGGCGCTTTCGCTGGGCGCGTTGCTGCGCCGGGGGCTGGAGGGGATCGCCGAGCGCCACGAGGTGGTCGGCGACATCCGCGGCCGCGGCCTGCTGGCCGGGCTGGAGCTGGTGGTGGACCGTGAGACCAAGCGCAGTTCGGACGAGCTGGGCGCCCGGGTCACGCAGCGCTGCCTCGAGCTGGGGCTGCACATGAACATCGTGCAGCTGCCGGGGATGGGCGGGGTGTTCCGCATCGCCCCGCCGCTGACGGCGTCCGAAGAGGAGATTTCGCTGGGCGTTTCGATCCTCGACCAGGCGATCGGCGACGCCGTCAAGCTGCTCTAGGGACGGAATGCGGTAGCCGAGCGGCCGGTTTTTTGTTAGCAATGACAATGACCTGTCGCGAAGGAGCTACGCCATGGCTCTCGGCTTCCGCAGTCACCCGCTGACCGTCGACCTCCCGGTCATCGCGCTCACCCTCGCGGCGATCGCGCACTGGATCCGCGGCGCCCCCGCGGACGCGCTGATCTTCCTGGTGGTCACGCTCGTCCTCCTGGTCACCGAACGGCCGCGCGAGGAGGTCGCGGAGATCGGGGAGCCGTTCCACGTGCCGGGGTTCGCGGTGGTCGCGGCCGGGCTGCTGGTGCTGGCCTTCGGCCGCGACAGCGTCCCGGTGGCGGTCGCGGTCTCGGCGATCGGCCTGGTCGCGCTGTTCGCCGAGTGGCGTGACCCGTCGCTGCCGGCGGACCGCCCGGTGCCGCCCCGGGCGTGGCTGTGGTCGGCGGTCGCGCTGAGCTGGTGCGGCTGGGAGCTGCTGTCGTTCGTCTACGAGCAGGCGGCGGGAGGGCTGTCGCTGACCCACCCGACGATGAGCGACCTGGTCGACCCGCTGCTGGTGAACCGCTGGGTCCAGGCGCTGGCGATCACGGGCTGGCTGGCGGCGGGCCTGGCGATGCTGCGCGCGGCGGCCACGGCGAGGCGCTCGTGAACGCCCGGGAGCTGACGGAGCTGGGGTTCGGCCTGATCGTCCTCGCGGCGATCGGGCTGGGCGTGGCGAGCCACGTGTGGCCGAAGCGCGTCCCGAAGCTGACGAGCGTCCTGGCGGTGGTGATGCGACGGCGCAGCGCGCGGATCGCGTTCGTGCTGGCCTGGTGGTGGGTCGGCTGGCACTTCTTCGTGGGGCAGTGAAAAAGCCTCCTTGCCGGCCCGGGGAGCCGACAAGGAGGCTTCTTTCACGACGACGTCAGAAACCCGCCGTCACCTTGGTGAAGTCCCAGTCGTTTTGGGCGATGCCGCTGCACGCCGACTGGACGCCGCCGCCGGGGCAGCCGCGGTCGCGGTTGACCGACCAGAACGCCAGGCGGGCGATCTTGTTCGACTTCGCCCAGTTCGTGATCTGGGTCCAGGTCGACAAGTCGGTCAGCTCCTGCTGGTCGGACAGCCCGTTCATGCCCGAGATGCCCAGGTGCGCGTACGCCGTGGCGTCGCTCCAGCCGAACGTCGACTTGAGCTTGTCCCGCAGGCCGTTCGCCGCGCTGACCGTGCTGTTGTACATGTTCGCGCCGCCGCCGAAGTCGAACGGCATGATCGTGAACACGTCCACGTTCGCGCCCAGCGCCTTCGACTGGTCGATGAGCCGGTTGCCGTAGTAGTTCGGGCCGGTCGTCGACGTGCCGAACGTCAGGATCGTCTGGATCCCCGGGTTGTTCTGCTTGACGATCTTCAGCGCGCCCAGGATGCGGTCCTGCACGGCCTCGTTCTCGAACTCGTCGGAGTTCTCGATGTCGATGTCGATCGCCTTCAGCCCGTAGGCGCTGATCACCTGCTGGTACGCACCGGCCAACGCGGCCGGGGTCGAGCAGTTCGGGCCCAGCTTGTTCCCGCTCCAGCCGCCGAATGACGGGATGACCTGGCCGCCCGCCGCCTTGATCTGCGAGATCGCGGTGGCGTCGGCGCTGCCCGAGAGCGGGCGGCTGCTGTCCCACGCCGGGTTGCAGCCACCGGAGGCGTTGATGAACGCCATGGTGAACCACTTGACCCCGGTCGCGTTCATCACCGTCTGCGGGTTCGGCGGGCTGCCCCAGCCCAGGTACAGGTAGGGCGCGCCCCGGCCACCCGCCGGCGGCGGGGTGGTCGTCGGCGGGGTGGTCGTCACAGGCGGCGGCGTAGTGGGCGGTGTTGTTGTCGGGGGTGTGCCCCCGGCCGCACACGACCCACCGTTGAGCTTGCAGTTCGACGGCGCGACGTACGAACCCGAGTACGCCACGTTGAAGCCGAAGCTCGCGCTACCGCCGTTGGCGACGTCGCCGTTCCACGTGTTCTTCACCGTGACGTGCTGGCCGGACGCCGTGTAGCTGCCGTCCCACAGCGACGAGATCTTCGCCCCGCTGGGCAGGTCGAACTCGACCGTCCAAGTGGCGAGCGTCGAGCCCGAGCCGTTGGCGATCGTGTACTTGCCTTCGTACCCGGTGCCCCAGTCGGAGCCCTTCGAGAAGGTCGCGGACACGCCGCCCGCCGCGTTCGCCGGAGCGATCACGAACATCGCGCCGATCGTGGCGGCCGCGGCCGCCAGCCCGAGTGCGGGCAACCACCGGCGCGTCACGACAGGCCGTTCTTCATCGCGGAGATGAGCTCGCCGCCCGTGGTGTCACCGGTCAGCTCCCAGAAGAAGGCGCCGCCGAGACCCTGCTGCTTGGCGTAGGACATCTTGCCGCCGATGGTCGCCGGGGTGTCGTAGCTCCACCAGTTGCTGCCGCACTTGGCGTACGCGGTGCCGGCGAACGTGCCGGTCGACGGGCAGGTGTTCTTCAGGACCTTGTAGTCCTCGATGCCCTGCTCGTACGTGCCCGGCGCGGGGCCGGTCGCCGTGCCGCCCGGCGTCGACTGCGTGACGCCGGTCCAGCCGCGGCCGTAGAAACCGATGCCCAGCAACAGCTTGCTCGACGGGACGCCCTTGCTCTTCAGCTTCTGGATCGCGGCGTCGGAGTAGAAGCCCGGCGTCGGGATGCCGCTGAAGTTGGTCAACGGCGAGTGCGGGGCCGTCGGGCCCTGCGCCGCCCAGGCGCCGAAGTAGTCGTAGGTCATCACGTTGTACCAGTCGACGTACTGCGAGGCGCCGCCGTAGTCGGCGACGTCGAGCTTGCCGCCGTTGCTGCCGTCGGCCGTGATCGCCGAGGTGATCAGGAACGACGAGCCGAACTTCGAACGCAGCGCGCCCATCAGGTTCTTGTAGGCCGCGGCACCGCTGGTGTCACAGGAAAGGCCGCACGCGTTGGGGTACTCCCAGTCGATGTCGATGCCGTCCCAGATGTCCGCCCAGCGCGGGTCCTTCAGCAGGTTGTAGCAGGACTGCGCGAACGCGGCGGCGTTCTGCGACGCCTGGCCGAAGCCGCCGGAGTAGGTCCAGCCGCCGAACGACCAGATCACCTTGAGGCCCGGGTGCAGCTTCTTCAGCTTGCGCAGCTGGTTGAAGTTGCCCGCGACCGGCTGGTCCCAGGTGTCGGCGACCCCGTCGACGCTGCCCGCGGCGTCATAGGTCTTCTGGTAGTCGGCGTACGGGTCGTCGTTCGCTGTGCACTGCCCGTTCGTCACGTTGCCGAAGGCGTAGTTGATGTGCGTGAGCTTGCTGGCCGAACCCGACGTCTCGATGTTCTTGACGTGGTAGTTGCGGCCGTAGACGCCCCACTGCACGAAGTAGCCGACGTTCTTCAGGCCACCCGGCGGGGGCGGCGTGGTGGTGGTCGTCGGCGGCGGCGTGGTCGGCGTCGTCGGGGTGGTGGTCGGCTGCGTCGGGGTGGTCGGCGTGGTGGTCGGGGTGCCGCCGCCGGCGTCGCAGGATCCGCCGTTCAGCTTGCAGTTCGCCGGCGCCGAGTAGGTGCCGGAGTAGGCGACGTTGAAGCCGAAGCTGGCGCTGGCGCCGTTGCCGACGTTGCCGTTCCAGGTGTTCTTGACGGTGACGTGCTGGCCGGCCGCGGTGTAGCTGCCGTCCCAGAGCGACGCGATCTTCGCGCCGGACGGGAGGTCGAACTCGACCGTCCAGGCGGCCAGCGTCGAGCCGGAGCCGTTGTTGATCGTGTACTTGCCTTCATAACCGGTGCCCCAGTCGGAGCCCTTGGTGAAGCTGGCGCCAACGCCACCGGCAGCGCTCGCCGGCACGGTCACGAGACCGACCGCGAGCGCGCCGACCGCGGTGAACAAACCGAGGAGGTGCCATCTCTTTCTGGACATCGCTCTCCCTTGAGCCAGGTACGGGGAACGGCGGGACACCGCGGGGGACCGAGGCGGTGTATTCGCACCGTTTGCGAAGACATTACGTGGTCCAGACCAATTAAGGAAGAACAACCACGGAGAGTGCCGAGCGGGGGCTGACCAGCCGGGACGAAAGTCAGTTCACTGGTCCAGTCCAGTTACGGAAAGCAGTGATCGTCGCGGTCGGGAGTGTTCCTACTTCCCGTACAAGCCGAGCAACGGCACGACGCTCGGATCCGGCTTCCCCTGCCGCGCCGGGTCGGCGGGATCGATGCCCGCGCGGACGAAGTAGTCCACGACGAGCGACTGGAACTTCTCCACTTCGCCGCCCGCGTCCTTTGCGGCCCGCTCGACCAGCTGGGAGCGGTACATGGAGAATGAAAAATTGGCAGGCTCGCTCCAGAGCTCTTGCCGCTCATCGAAGCTCATGCGCCCGAGGTGCTCGTCGAGCAGGACCGTCAGGTTCTGGTTGGGCGGCTCAGCACCGACGCCGACGCCCTTCAGGCGGCGGCTCGTCAGGCGGGGCACCTCGTCGACGAAGTGACCGGCGGCGGTCCTCTGGTAATCCGAGAGGAGGCCGATCACGGTCTCCTCGGTGCCCTCGTGTTCGCGCGCGGACGAGATGTAGACGATGATGACGTCCCGCACCGTCATGGCCCGCGCGTGGTCGGCGAGCTTGACCCAGATGACCCCGGGCAGCGGGTGGACCTTGTCCTTGACGAACCGGTGCACGTCCACGACGTGGCGGGGGTGCGGGTTCAGGTAGACCCGGCTGCGCGGCGAGCCCCCTTTGTTCGCGAGTTCGAGCGGGTAGCCGGTGCCCGAGTCCGTGGCTGCCTGCTCCGAGGTGGAGCCGAGCAGGCCTTTGGCGGCGAGCGCGGCGACGTAGTCGCCCGCCGGGGGAACGTCCATGTCGGCCTTCACCGCGGACCGCTTGTAGACGTCTTCGTAGAAGTTCTTGGCCTTCCCCGCCTGCCATTCTTTCCACATTTCCATCAACTCACGCCGGTCGGGCTCGGGAAAGGTGGCCCACACCGCCGGTGGTTTCTTCTTCTCCTCGGGTCGCTTGACGAGGTTTGCGCGGGCCGTGTTGACGGAATCGAGTGAGGGGGCGAAGCCGACAGCACCCGGCGGGAGAAAGCGCGGAGCCACCTCCTGCTTGCCGGGCTTTTCCGCCGGCGCCATGGTTTCGCCGTACTTCCGGTCCAGCCGCTGACGGATGTCGAAGAGGTCGTCGAACCGATCTCCCCGGCCTAGTGCGTGGTACAGCGCAGCGAAGTACTCCTTGCGCTCCCGCTCGGGCACCTTCGTGCCGACCGGAAAGCTGGTCAGCATGTTCCAGAGTCCCCCCTGGCCATCGGTGAACGCCTTGATCCGCACCTCGACCTCGGCGGCGAGCTTCTTGTCCTTCAGCTTCTTGATCCGCTTGCGATCGGCTTCGGAGAGTTCGAACCGCTGCACGACGAGGGACGCCACAGCCGCGTTCCCGGCGAGGTGGTTGAGCCGCAGCAGCCGCGCGGCGTCGGGCGGGGGCGCGGGCTGGGATCGCCGGCCCCGGGCGAGTACTCGCTCACGCTCATCGGGCCGGTGGGCTTTCACGGCGACCCGCCTCCCGTCGCACCCGGGTCCGCGTTTTCACACCGACACCGAAGCCGGTGAACGTTCAACGGTGGCACGAGGCGCTCAGCCGGTCCACCGGCGCGCGGGCAATCCCACGGGCAGCGCCGGTTGCCCTCGCGAGCGGGAAAACAAGCAGGGCCTCGTCTCCAACCGGAAACGAGGCCCTGCTCGGTACTGCTGTCTCAACCAGACGTGCGCCCGAAGGGATTCGAACCCCTGACCTTCTGATCCGTAGTCAGATGCTCTATCCAGCTGAGCTACGGGCGCGTGTTCAGTTGTTCTCTAACCTAGCACCCGGCGAACCGGGCACCAGCGGAGGCTCCGGGATTTGAACCCGGGAGGGGGGGTTACCCCCAACCGCATTAGCAGTGCGGCGCCATAGACCAGACTAGGCGAAGCCTCCTGGGCCCAACGACCACTGCTCAGATAGGTTACACACCCCCGGATCACCCCTGAACAGGACCCCCCTCACGCTCGTTGCAGCAGCCTGAGCAGGCGCGGAGACCGCCCGCCCAGGCCCTCCGCCTCGAACGTCGCGATGCCCACCCGGGGCAGCTCGCGGACGCCCGGATACACCAAGTACCTGGGCACCCAGCGGGGCTGGAATTTCGCGTTGAACTTGTACAGCGTCTCGATCTGGATCCACCGGGAAAAGAAGTGCAGGACCTTCGCGGACATGCGCGCCACCGGGCCGGCGCCGATGCGCTGGCCCTGTTCCATCAGCGCGCGGAACGCCGCGAAGTTCAGGGACACCTGCGAAACGCCGTGGCGGCGGGCCGCCAGCAGGAGCTCCGAGATCATCAGCTCGTTGACGCCGTTGTCGGCCGACCGGTCGCGGCGCATGACGTCCAGCGACAGGCCAGTCGAACCCCACGGGACGAACTGGAGCACGCCCCGCACGCGGCCGCCCTGCTCGGCCGTCACCAGGACCGATCCCGGGTCGCCCATGCGGCCGAGCGCCATCGAGAAGCCGCGCTCGGTGTCCGTGCCGCGCCAGTTGGCCGCCAGGGTCTCCAGTTCGGCCAGCTCGCCCGGGCGCAGGTCTTCCGCGCGGCGCACCAGCACCTTGTAGCCCGCGCGCTTCGTGCGGGCCGCGGCCTGGCGGACGCCGCGCATCACGCGTCCGTCCAAGGTGAACTCGTCGACGTCGACGACCGCCTCGTCGCCGATCTCCAGGACCTCCAGGCCGAACCGGGCCCAGACCGTCGCGCCGAGCTCCGAGACGCCCATCGCCGCCGGGACCCAGCCGTTGCGACGGCAGACCTCCAGGTACTCCTCGATCGCGCCCGGCCACGCCTCGTGGTCGCCGAGCGGGTCGGCCGAGCACAGCGCGACCCCGGCGATCACGCGGTAGGTGACCGCGGCCTTGCCTGTCTTCGAAAACACCGCGAACTTGTCGCGCCGCAGTGCGAAGTAGCCGAGCGAATCGCGCTCGCCGTGCTCGTCGAGCAGCTTGCGCAGGCGGGCGACCTCCTCGTCGGCCAGCCGCGGCGCCGGCTCGGCCGAGCGCAGCAGGAAGTACGCCGACACCAGGACCGCGGCGAGGCCGAACAGCAGGCCGACGGCCGCCGTCATGTCCTCCAGCCACATCTGGTGGAACACCGCAGGCCCGCTGACCCCGACGAGCGCGAGCGCGGACTCCGCCAGGCGGTCCGGGAAGCTCATCGGCTCCAGCACCGCGTGCGAGGCCACCGACAGCAGGATGGCGTTGATCACCAGCCCGGCCAGCGCCAGCTGCAGGAACACGCGCACCGCGCGCCAGCGCCCGACCACCGGGTCCGGCTTGGCGACGAAGTAGCGCCGGCTCGCGATCAGGCCGACCAGCAGCACGACGGACACCATCCCGGCGCCGAAGACATGCCGGAGCCCGATGTGCGACGCCGTGAGCAGCACCGTCGCGCCGACGGCCAGCTGCCAGGCCCGCCGCTTGCGGCGCCGCAGGCCCGCGGCCAGCAGCACCAGCAGCACGCCCGTGACCAGCGCGACCGTCGCCGCCGCGACCGTGGCCTCCTGCGGCAGCTCCAGCCACTCGGACATGTGCCCGCGCAGGTTCCGGCGCCCGGCCGGCACCAGAACGGCGACGAGTGTCGTCAGTCCGGCCAGCCGGGTCACCCAGGTGATCACCCCCACGGTGGTGGCTCCCGCCACCCGCCAGGTGGTCTGCGCGCGTGTTCCCGTCACCACCTGTACAACCCGTTGTGGACGATCATGCTTCCCCCATCTACCCCCCGGCGAGCTCCACGAACGGCGTCAACGCCGCCGGGTTCGCCAGCGCGTCGCGGCTGACGGCCCGGTCCGGAGCCACACCGGCGAGAATCCTCTTCACCGGTACCTCACACTTCTTACCGTTCAAGGTACGAGGAATCTCCGAAACCACGACGAACCGATCGGGTACGTGCCGCGGTGACAGTGCGCTACGAAGCTCCTTCTTCAGCCGCGGCTCGACTTCTTCGAGCGAAGCGCCGTCGGCGAGGACGACGAAACAGATCAGCTGGCCGTCCTCGTTGCCGGCCGCCGAGGTGTCCACGACCAGGGAGTCCGCGATCTCGTCGTAGCCCTCGACGACCCGGTAGAACTCCGCCGTGCCCATCCGGACGCCGCCGCGGTTGAGCGTCGAGTCGCTGCGGCCGTAGATCACCGCCGAGCCGCGGTTCGTGACCCGGATCCAGTCGCCGTGGCGCCACAACCCCGGGTACATCTCGAAGTAGGCCTCACGCAGGCGCGAGCCGTCGGGGTCGTTCCAGAAGAACACCGGCATCGACGGCATCGGCTTCGTGATGACCAGCTCGCCGACCTCCTCGACGACGGCGTTGCCGGCCTCGTCGAACGCGTTGACCGCGGCGCCCAGCGCCGGGCAGGACAGCTCCCCCAGCCAGACCGGGACGTCGGGCGCCGACGCGACGAACGCCGCGCACAGGTCGGTGCCACCCGAGACCGAGCAGATCTGGACGCCCTTCCCGACCTCGTTCACGATCCACCGGAAGCCCTCGACGCTCAGCGGCGCCCCGGTGGAGCCGAGCGCGCGCAACGCCGTGAGGTCGTAGCGTTCGGCCGGCTTGATGCCCGCCTTCAGGCAGCTCTGGATGAACGGCGCCGACGTCCCGAAGTACGTGACGCGGTGCTGCTCGGCCAGGTGCCAGAGCGCGTTGAGGTCCGGGTGGCCGGGGCTGCCGTCGTAGAGCACGATCGTCGTCCCGACCAGCAGGCCGGAGATGAGGAAGTTCCACATCATCCAGCCGGTGGTGCTGAACCAGAAGAACCGGTCGCCCGGCCCGAGGTCCGTCTGCAGCGCGAGGGCCTTGAGGTGCTCGAGGGTGATGCCGCCGTGGCCGTGCACGATGCCCTTCGGCAGGCCGGTGGTCCCCGACGAGTAGAGCACCCACAGCGGGTGCGCGAACTCGACCGGCTCGAACAGCAGCGGCGCGCCCTCATGCTTCGCGAGCAGGCCGTCCCAATCGAGGGCGCCGTCCATCCGGCCTTCGCCGACGTACTGGACGAGCACGGTCGCGGCCAGCGACGGCAGCTTCGCCTGCAGGTCGGTGACCGTGCCCCGGATGTCGAACTGACAGCCGTTGTACGCGTACGCGTTGACGGCGAAGAGCACCTTCGGCTCGATCTGGACGAACCGGTCCGCGACCGCGCGGACCCCGAAGTCCGGCGAGCACGACGACCAGATCGCCCCGATGCTCGCCGTGGCGAGGAACGCGACCAGCGTCTGCGGGCAGTTCGGGGCCAGCGCGGCGACGCGGTCGCCCTTGCCGACGCCCAGCTCGAGCAGCGCCGCCCGCGCGGCGCCGACCTGGGCGCGAAGCTGCCCGTACGTGAGGTGGTCGGCGAAGCCGTCTTCGCGGTGGAAGATCACCGCGAGCTCGTCGTCGCCCTTCGTGGCCCCCGCGACGCCAGGAGTGAGCGCGTGCTCGGCGTAGTTCAGCGTGGCGCCGTCGAACCAGACCGCGTTCGGCATCTCACCGGAGAGCACTTCGCCGGGCTGGTCGTGCCAGCGGACGCCGAGGAAGTCCGCGACCGCCGTCCAGAAGTCCGGGCCGCGTTCGACGGAGAACTCCCAGAGCGAGCGGTAGTCGTCCACCTCGACGCCGCGTTCGGCACGCAGCCACTGGCGGAAGGCTTCGATCTTGGTGTCGGCAACGTGGCTCGGCTCAGGGCGCCAGAGCACTTCGGGGGCGTCGGCGGTGTGCGTCACGTCACGAGCGTAATCCCGCCTACCGCAGGTGCGCGTCGAACCAGTTCAGGGTGCGTTGCCACGCCTCGGCGGCCGCACCGGGGTCGGCGTCGAAGCGGTGGTTAGCGCCCGGGTAGTGGACGACGTTGGTGGCGACCTTCGCCGACGCCGCCGCGTCACGCAGCCGCTCGACTTCGGCGCCGCCCGCCTCGTCGCCGGCGTCGCCGTACATGCCGAGCCACGGGCTGGTGAGCTTCCCGGCGATCTCGACCAGCGCGGGCAGTTCGGCGGCCTGCTGCCCGCCGACGCTGACGGCAGCGCCCAGCCGGCGGTGCGAAGCGACGACGAGGGTCGCGGTGCCGCCCATGTCGAAGCCCATCACGCCGAGCAGGTCGGCCTGGACGCCGCGGTCGACGAGCCAGGCGAGTGTGATGTCCGTCGCGTCGAGCAGGTCCTGCTGCGTCAGCTCCGCGTTCTCGAGGTGCGGGGTGACGGTCAGCCAGCCCTCGAGCGCGAGGCTGGCGAGCAGCAGCTTGACGCCGTCGGTGACGCCGTCCGCCTCGTGCAGGACCACCAAACCGCCGCGCAGCGACCCCTCGGGTTCCGAAAAGGTCAGCGTCAGGGCCCGGCCGTCGGTGCGCTGGTAGTCCACGGTGCTGGTCGACGTCATTGCGTCACTCAATCACTTGGAGGTGAACGGGAGGAACCCAGTTAAGCAGCTCCTCCGGTCACATACCGCCTGAAGGGAGTCGCGGGGCGGCGGGCGGAAAAGATACGGTGACGGGGTTGTCCCGTTCAATCGGAGGAGCGCCGAAGATGTCGTCCGTGTCCCCCCGTGCCGATCTCGAATCGTTGCCGAAATACATCCCCGGCCGGACGATCGAAGGCGCGATCAAGCTGGCGAGCAACGAGGTGCCCGGCGGCGCGCTGCCGAGCGTCGCGCGGGCGATCGCCGAGGCCGCGGCCGGTATCAACCGCTACCCGGACACCGGCTCGCAGGTGCTGCGCGAGCGGCTGGCGCGCGAGCTGGACGTGCCGGTGGAGCGCGTCGCGATCGGCTGCGGCTCGGTGTCGCTGTGCCAGCAGACGATCCAGGCGGCCTGCGCCCCCGGTGACGAGGTGCTCTTCGGCTGGCGGTCGTTCGAGGCCTACCCGATCGTGACGCAGGTGGCGCACGCGAAGCCGGTGCTGGTCCCGATCACCGAGGGCCAGGAGCTGGACCTCGACGCGATGCTCGCGGCGATCACCGAGCGGACGCGCGTGGTCTTCGTCTGCAACCCCAACAACCCCACCGGCACGGCGATCCGGCGCGCGGAGCTCGAGCGGTTCCTCGACGCGGTCCCGCAGCGCGTGCTGGTGGTGCTGGACGAGGCCTACAAGGAGTTCGTCACCGACGCGCAGGTCCCCGACGGCGTCGAATACACGCGGACGCGGTCGAACGTCATGGTGCTGCGCACGTTCTCGAAGGCGTACGGCCTCGCGGGCCTGCGCGTCGGTTACGCCGTCGCGCCGGAGCCGATCGCGGACGCGCTTCGCCAGGTGTACGTCGCTTTCTCGGTGAACATGCTGGCCCAGGTGGCCGCGCTGGCGTCCCTGGACGCGGCCGACGAGCTGCTCGCGCGCTGCCAGGAGATCGTCGCGGAGCGGGGCCGGGTGCGCGACGCGCTGCTCGAGGCCGGCTACCAGGTGCCCGAGACGCAGGCGAACTTCGTCTGGCTGCCGCTGGGTGACCAGGCGGTGCCGTTCGCCGAGCACGCGCTGGACCGCAAGCTCGTGGTGCGCCCGTTCGCCGGCGACGGCGTGCGCGTGACGATCGGGACCCGCGAGGAGAACGACCTCTTCCTGGCCGCGGCGCGCGACTTCAGCCGCTGAACTGCTTGACGACCAGCTGGACGACGGCGGCGAGGCCGATCACCACGATCACGCCGCGCAGCACCGCCGGCGGCAGCTTCCGGCCGATCTTCGCGCCGAGGAAGCCGCCGGCGGTCGAGCCGACGGCCAGCCACAGCACGACGGGCCAGCTGATCGGCGCGACGAACGCGTAGATCACGCCGGCGACGACGTTCACCACGGCGGCGAGGACGTTCTTGACGCCGTTGAGCTTCTGCAGCGGTTCGGACAGCAGCATGCCCATGACCGCCATCAGCATCACGCCCTGCGCGGCGGTGAAGTAGCCGCCGTAGATGCCGATGAGGAAGATGAAGAACATCAGCAGCGGGCCGGCTTTGTGCTCTTCGCCGTTCTCTTCGCGGCGCTTCGCAACCCACTTCGAGACGCGCGGCTGCACGATCACGAGGATCACGGCGAGGCCGACGAGCACGGGCACCACGGCTTCGAAGGCGTCCTTCGGCAGCGACAGCAGCAGGATGGTGCCGCCGATGGCGCCCAGGAACGACGCGACGGCGAACTTCGCGACCTGCGGCCAGTAGCCGGTGAGCTCGTGCCGGTAGCCCCAGGCACCGCTGAGGGTGCCGGGTGCGAGGCCGATGGCGTTGGACGTCGTCGCGGTCACGGGCGGGTAGCCCAGCGCGACGAGGACGGGGAAGGTCACGAGGGTCCCCGACCCGACGACGGCGTTGATGGTGCCCGCCCAGATCCCGGCGACCACGATGATCACCGCGTGCCACCACGTCATTTAGCACTCACGTGCGGAGCCTAAGCATCTCGGCGCGGGGCCGCGAAGTGGAGGGGCCGAGATGTGGCAGGCGAGACAGTCAGCGTGGCGTGAAGACGCAGAATTCGTTCCCTTCCGGGTCGGCCAGCACGTCCCATTCGATGTCGGTGTCGCGTTCCCGGACCAGGGTCGCGCCGAGCGCCAGCAGCTCGGCCTTGTCGCCGAAGACGTCCAGGTGCATGCGATTCTTGGTCGTCTTCGGTTCCGGGACCGGGTTGATCCAGATCAGCGGCCCGCCGCCCGCCGGGTCGACGATCGGGACCGGCCAGTCGGCCGGCCGTTCGTCGCCGGTCAGGGAGTCTCGGCGGACGTACCCCATCGCGCGGCACCACCAGTCCGCCAGGGCCTGGTGGTCGGCCGCGTCGAGGGCGAGGTCCTTGAACCGCGCGGTCATCGCGCTCCTTCCGGTACGTGGGCGGGCACCACTTCGGAAGTCACCCGCCAGCCGAGCGCGGTGTACAGCCCGCGCCCGGCCTCCGAAGCCAGCAACGCACTCGTTCGCGCGCCGGCCGCGACGCCGAGGCGGTGCATCACCACCCGGCCGAGCCCGCGCCGCCGGTGGGCGGGCTCGGTGATGATCCGGTCGAACACCGCCACGCCGTCGGCCACGGCGACCCAGCCGCGGGCCGCCGGCTCGCCCCCGGACGTCACCGACACGGACCACAACGGCTCCTCACCGCTCACCGCCACCTCGTACGGCGCCGAGACCTCGGCGGGTGGGACGACGCCGTCGAAGGTCATCAGGTACTCCGTGTTCCCCGCCTTCCACTCGGGTGTCAGGCCCGCGAGCACCTCGTCCAGCGCGCCGCACGTCTTCAGCCACGTGCCCGGCTCGGCGACCGCCCGCGCCCGCGTGGCCACCGCCGACGGTGACCGCAGCAGGTAGCGGACGCGGTGGCCGGGCAGGCCGACGTCGACGCGGAAGCCGTCCGGCTCCGCGACCGGCTCCGGTACCGCCCGCGAGACCGCCCAGCCGCGTGCCCACGCCCCCAGGATGTCCATGGCCGTGATCATGACAGGCACCCCCGACAGTTTCCGGAGCTGAGAGGATGGCGGCGTGGACACCGAGCAGGTCTGGAGCGCGACCGTCGACCGGCTGCGGTCGCTGATCGACTCCGGGAAGCTGCCGCCGGGCTCGCGGCTGCCCGCCGAACGCGTCCTGTGCGAGGACCTCGGCATCAGCCGCGGGTCGCTGCGGCAGGCCCTGCGCGTCCTCGACTCGATCGGGTACGTCCGGATCCGCGCGGGCTCCGGCACCTACGTGCGCGAGCAGCAGGAACAGCCGCTGCGGACGTGGTTCACCGAGCACGACCAGCTCGTCGAAAAGCTCTTCGACCTGCGCGCGACCGTCGAGCCGACGCTCGCCGAACGGCTGGCCAGGCAGGCGACCGCGAAGACGGTGAGCCGCCTGGAGGACAACGTCGCCGAGATGGCGCAGGCGGCCGAGGAGGGCGACATGCTGCACGTCATCGCCGCCGACGCCGAGTTCCACCGGGTGATCGCGCAGAACGCGGGCAACGACGACGTCGCCGGGCTGCTGCGCTCGGTCCTCGCCCTGGTCGGCGAGGAGCGCCGGGCGGCGCTGCGGCTGCCGGGCCAGATCCGCAAGGCGGTCGACGACCACCGAGCGATCCTCGACGCGATCCGCCGCGCCGACCCGGCCGCCGCCCGCGAGCTGACGCTGAAGCACCTGGTGGACGCCAAGACGTACGCGCACGACTTCGCCGCGGAGGAACGCTGACGGAGAAGGCCACCATGCCGGCCACGCTCTACGACCCTCGGTGACCGCGCGACCGACGAGCTGGAGCGCTACCGCTTGACGCTGGTGTCCTCTTTGGACGCGGCCCACCGGTCGTGCGGTACCGCTTCTAGCGCGACTCCAACACCCGCGCCACGAACTTGTGCAGCTTCTCCTCCAGCCGCGCGAGGCGTTCGTCCAGGGTGAGCGTCTCGTACGGCTGGGGCACGTCGGACTTCAGCTCTAGGCGCGCGAAGGCGCCTTCGGGTCGCGCCAGCCGAGGAACTCCCGCCGCTCCCAGGGGATTTCCGAAGGCCGGGCGGGCAGCGTCACGCCCTTGGCTTCGCCGCGGTGCAGTTGACGAACGAGGCCCGGACCTCGTC
This sequence comes from Amycolatopsis sp. NPDC114478, assembly GCF_055633805.1. Taxonomy (NCBI): domain Bacteria; kingdom Bacillati; phylum Actinomycetota; class Actinomycetes; order Pseudonocardiales; family Pseudonocardiaceae; genus Amycolatopsis; species Amycolatopsis sp. NPDC114478. The sequence goes on from NZ_JBVKDO010000003.1 coordinate 647,166, forward strand.
CTGGCCGAGTGGGTCCATGATCCGCACCGTAACGACCGGCCACCGGCGGTGGCCACGCATTTTCGGCCGTACGATCGACGCCGTGCGCAAGATCGCCGTGAAGAACTTCCGGGTCGTGTTGCGCACCAGCCTGGGCTTCGCCGGGCTCGGGATCGGCTCCAGCGTCGCCGGTTCCGGCGTTGTCGCGCTGCTTCTCCTCCTGCAAGGCCTGCCCGAGGACGTCGGGGACCGCGGCTGGGTCCTGGGCCTGACCGCCGCCGCCATCGTGGCCGGGTCGCTGCTCGCCGGGACGCTCTGGACCGCCTGGCTGCAACGGCGGACCGCCATCTGGTTCGTGCTCGGCCGCCCTCCCTCGGAAAGCGAGGCACGCCGGGCCCTGCGGCTGCCCGTCGACATGGCCGTCGTCAGCGGGACGCTCTGGCTGATCGGGACCGTCGTCCTCAGCGTGCTCGCCGGGGTGCTCGGCTCCGGTGCGGACGCCGTCGGCATGGCGACCGTCATCGGGCTCGGCGGCCTCACCACCGTCGGGCTCACCTACCTCGCCGCCGAATGGGTCGCGCGGCCGGTGATGACCATCGCCCTCGACGTCCTGCCGCCGCGGGGGTCGCTGCCCGTCACCGTGCTCACCCGGCTGGTCGTCACCTGGGCGCTGGCCAGCGGCGTCCCCTTCGTCGGCGTCCTGCTCGTCGCCACGCCGCCCGACCTCGGCTCCGGCAACCACACGGCGAGCCTGATCATGCTGTCGGTCATCGGCCTCGGGGTCGGCGCCATCGGGACCGCGCTGCTGGCCCGGGCCGTCGCCGCGCCGCTGCACCGGCTGCGCGTGGCCCTCGACCGGATCGCCCGCGGCGACAACGACGTCATGGTCGACGTCGACGACTCCAGCGAGATCGGCCTGCTCCAGACGTCGGTCAACCAGCTCGCCGCCGGGCTGCGCGAGCAGGCGCGGATGCGGGACCTCTTCGGCCGGCACGTCGGCGCCGACGTCGCCCGGCACGCGCTGGAGTACGGCGCGTCCCTGTCCGGCGACGTCCGCGAGGTCACGGCGTTGTTCGTCGACGTCGTCGACTCGACCGCGCTCGCCTACCGCACCCCGCCCGAAGAGCTGGTGCGGAAGCTGAACCGGCTGTTCGCCGCGGTCGTCTCCGCGGTCAACGCCCGCGGCGGGCTCGTCAACAAGTTCCAGGGCGACGCCGCGCTGTGCATCTTCGGCGCCCCGACCCGGCTCGCGGACGCCCCGACCGCCGCCCTCGCCGCGGCCCGCGCGATCCGGGACGAGGTGTGCGCGGACGGCGAGCTCGACCTCGGCATCGGCGTCTCCAGCGGCCCGGTCTTCGCCGGGCAGCTCGGCACCAGCAGCCGGCTCGAGTACACCGTGATCGGCGACGCCGTCAACGAGGCCGCGCGGCTGACCGAGCTGGCCAAGGCTGTGCCGTCACGCATCCTCGCCAGCGACGCCGTCGTCTCGGCCGCGCTGCCGAGCGAACGCGCGAACTGGGAGAAGCACGGCGAGCTGGAGCTGCGCGGCCGCCAGGAGGCGACGCCGACCTGGACGGCCGGCCCGGAACCTCAGGACAGCTGACCCAGATCCGGCCAGCGCAGCACCGTCGAGCCCCAGGTCAGGCCCGCGCCGAACGCGCTGAGCAGCACGCGGTGGCCGGGCGCGAGGGTGCCGTCGGCGCGGGCGTCGGCCAGGGCGAGCGGGATCGACGCGGCGCTGGTGTTGCCGACGCGGTCGATGTTGGCGACGACGGCGTCGGCCGGCATGCCGAGCTGCTTCGCCGTCGCCTGCAGGATCCGGATGTTCGCCTGGTGCCCGACGAAGCGGTCGACGTCGCCGACCATCCAGCCCGCGCGGTCCAGGACGGTCCGCGACGACTCGGCCATCCGCGCGCAGGCGTGCCGGAACACCGCAGTGCCCTGCATCGCGAGGAAGCGGTCGCTCGGCTGGTCGGACAGCCGCCGCCGCGCGCCGCCGGCCTCGACCCACAGCAGGTCGGCGTGCTCGCCCTCGCTGTGCAGGTCGAACGGGCCGAACGCGCCGGGCTCATCGGGCTCGCCCGCGCGCAGCAGGACCGCGCCCGCGCCGTCGCCGAAGATCGGGACGGTCGTGCGGTCCGCGGGGTCGATGAGCGTGGTGAAGGTGTCGGCGCCGATCACCAGGACGCGCTCGGCGAGGCCGCCCGCGATGAAGCCGGCGGCCGTGGCCAGCGCGTAGACGAAGCCGCTGCAGACGGCGTTGACGTCGAAGGCCGCGGCCGTGCCGAGCCCGAGCCGGGCGGCGACCTGCGGCGCGCTCGCCGGGCAAGGCTGGTCCGGCGTCGACGTCGCCAGGACGACGACGTCGGCGGAGCCACCCGCGAGCGCTTCGCGGCCCGCCCCGACCGCGAGGTCCACAGTGGACTCATCCGGCCCCGCGACGCGGCGTTCGCGGATGCCGGTGCGGGTCCGGATCCACTCGTCCGTGGTGTCGAGCCGGGCGGCGATCTCGTGGTTGTCCAGGACTTTCGTCGGCAACCACGAACCGAGGCCGGTCAGCACGGCGGCAGGTGCGGGCACGGGAGAGCCTCCCCACGCCGGCGGGTAGGCGGAGCGACCGGCTGGTCTTCCACTTCTATGGGCTACCCCCTGGTAGACCGGTCAGTTGTGTTCCAGGTCACGAAAAAAGTTGTTTCACTTTCCCCTCGGACGGAGTAGTGAGCGGCGTCACGGTGGAGTGAGCCGGGAGCGAACTCGCCGCAAATCGTCGGGGGTGCCGGTTAGCCTGCTGGAGTGCAGACACCCGACCTCGACCAGCTGGACATCGCCATCCTCGCCTGCCTCCAGGAGGACGCCCGCACCATCGCCGAGACGATCGGCGCGAAGGTCGGCCTCTCCGCCGCGGCGGTGCAACGGCGGATCAAGCGGCTGCGCGAGGCGGGCGTCATCGAGCGCGAGGTCGCGGTGCTGTCGCCGGAGGCGCTCGGGCTGAGCATGACGTTCGTGGTCATGGTCGAGCTGGAGCGGGAGAACCTCGCGGTCCTGGACGCGTTCCGCCGCCAGGTCCTGGCCGACGACTGCGTCCAGCAGTGCTACTACGTCACCGGCAACGCCGACTTCGTGCTGGTCGTGACGTGCCCGGACATGGCGGGCTTCGAGGCGTTCACGCGCCGGATGTTCTTCGACAACCCGAACGTCCGGCACTTCACGACGAGCGTGGCGATGGACCGGGTGAAGGTCGGGCTCAGCCTGCCGCTCGGCCCCTGAGGCGTCACCACGCGTCGCCGTTCGAGCGCAAGGTGTACGTGCCCGGCGTTACACCACAATGGACGGATGCAACCGATCAAGTGAACGTGAGAGTTTCTTCGTCATGACCGTCGGGCCTGGTCATCTCCTCCTCGAACAGTTCGCGCCGCGCGAACCGCCACCGGACTCCAGGAGGGGCCATGCAGACCGACGCCGTTCACCAGAGCCAGTTCGTGGTGCTGAACGAAAGCACCACGCCCGTCCTGTCCCGCCTGTCCTACCACGCCGACGAGCCGTTCGCGGTCACCGTCGCGTTCCGGACCGAGCGCGGCCGGTGGATCGAGTGGACCTTCGCGCGTGACCTCCTGGTGGACGGCCTCGACGAGCCGGCCGGCCTCGGGGACGTCCGGATCCGCCCGGATCTGTCCGAAGACGAAGACTTCCTGACCCTGGAAATCGAGTCACCGGACGGCTATGCGTCGTTCGAGCTCGAAGTCGAGGACGTCCGCACGTTCCTCGACGCGTCCTACGAACTGGTGCCGCTCGGCGAGGAGAGCGCGCACTTCGACGTCGACGGGCTGATCGAGGAGATCAGCAACGTCTGACCCCTGACCTCCCAATCCCGCGGCGAGGACGAAGGGCGGGTTTCGAGTGCGCTGGAGGCACTCGAAACCCGCCCTTTCGCTGTTCCAACCGAAAGTCAGCTGGTCTTCAGGGTGGTGCCGGTGCCGGAAAGCGCGCCGGCGATCGGGTAGAAGTACGTCACGCTGGTGTTGCCGCCGGACAGGACGCCCTGCGCGTAGTTGCCGGCGATGAAGCCGCCGCCGGAGTCACCGGCCGCCGAGTGGACGTTGGTCGCGGTCATGCCGTTGACCGTGCCCTCGGAGTAGCGGACGCTCTGGTTCTTCGCGCCGATGGTGCCGCAGGTCCAGCCGGTGGTCGAGCCGGCCTTGCAGACCGACGAGCCGGTCGCCGCGTTCGACGACCCGCGCACCGCGGTCCCGTTGTTCATCTGCGCGACCGGGGTCCAGCTGCTGTTGGTCCGGACCGCCGCGTAGTCGACACCCGGGAAGCGGTAGGTGATCCAGCTGCCGAGCGCGGCGCCGTTCGACCCCGTCAGCGAGCCGCCGCCGGTGAGCGCGCCGCAGTGGCCGGCGGTGACGAAGCCGGTCGTGGTCGCGAAACCGACCGAGCAGCGCGCCGAGCCGCCGATGTAGTAGGCGTCCCCACCGCGGATGTTGGCGTGCAGCGTCGGCTTCGCGGTCGCGTCGAGGATCGTGACCGACGACTTGTCCACACCGGACCGCGCGAGGAACGCGTCGGCCGCGGCGCGCTGGCCCTGCAGGACGGAAAGCGTGACGCGGTTGGTGACGGAGTCCACGCCCCAGCCGGTGATCGCGTACGGCGCCGTGGCGTCGAGCGCCTTGAACCTGTCCACAGTGGAGTCGAGCTGGCGGGCGCTGAACTTCACGACCTCCGCCTCGGCGCCGGACGCCTGGATCTTGCCGACCGACGCGGCGTCCGTCGTCTGGATGCGCGCCTTGCCCGTGGCGGCGTTGTAGGTGGCGCCGCCGAAGGCGTCGCCGAGCGTCGCGCTGACGGCCTCGGTGACCTTGTTCGCGACGTCTTCGCTCTTCAGCCGCGTCAGCACCTGGTCGTGGGTCAGGCCCAGGTCGCGCTGCATGGCGGGCACGATGTCCGGGTTCAGCAGGTCCTGGCCCGACGCGGGGACGGCGATGGAGACGAGCGCGCCCGTCATCATCACCGCGGCGGCAGCGGCACCGAAGAGTCTGGCGATCTTCATGCTTCTCCCTAGGTGGTTACGCGCGGCTCTGCACCGGCCACGCAGTGGTACTCCCCCGGGTGAGGGTCCCCGCAGTGGGCGTTACGGTGCAATCCGGACGCCCGGCGAATGGGTATACGCATTCACCCCGGACGAATCCCCTGCTCCAAGCGGTCCCGAACGGCGGCTGTCACCCGGTCGGACAGGTCCTTAAGTAGGGTTTCCGTGAACTACTTTCAGTAGCCGACACACCGCCCGGAACGTGTTAAGCACCGCCGTAACGTGCTGATCGCCGAAGTTTCGTACGCGCGGTGACCCCGGACCGGTGGATCCCGCGGCAAACCGGTGACAGCGGGTAGGCGGACGTGTGACGGCGGTACCGACCACCTATTCGGTTAATGGTTTACGGAGCGTCGAGCGCTGCTTAGGCTCCCGCGCACACCCCGGTAGGCGTCGAGGAGGTCCGTATGTGGCTCACGGCTCCCCGCCCCACCTCGGTGAGCGTCCGGTCGGGACCCGCCCGGCTGACCGGCCGCGACCCCGAGCTCGACGCCATCGTCGACGTGCTCAAGCGGCGCCCGGCCGCCGTGCTCATCGAGGGCGAGCCCGGCATGGGCCGCACCCGGTTGCTCACGGAGATCGGGCGCCGCAAGGAGTTCGACGGCGGCCGCGTGCTCACCGGCGCCTGCCAGCCGCTGCGGGAACCGTTCCCCTACGGGCCCGTCTTGGAAGCGCTTCGCTCGGTCGGCGACGCGCCGCTGGGGCCGCTCAGCCCCGTCGCCGGCGTGCTGCGGCCGTTGCTGCCGGAGCTCGCGGAAGCGCTTCCTCCGCGGCCCGAACCCCTCCCCGACCCGGTCGCCGAACGCCACCGCGTCTTCCGCGCGGTGCGAGAGCTCCTCCAGGCCTGCGGACCGACGCTCGTCCTGATCGACGACCTCCAGTGGGCCGACGAAGACACCCGTGACCTCATGCGGTTCCTGGCCGGCTCGATGCCGCCGGAACTGGCCGTGGTGGCCACCTTCCGGTCGGCGACCGACGCTGGGGCTGTGACGTGGAGTGCGCCCTTCCGGACCGACCCGGCCGTCCACTCCGCGCGGGTCGCGCTCGGCGCGCTCGACGTCACCGCCGTGCGCGCGCTCGCGGCCGAAATCCTCGAACTGCCCCGCGTCACCGACGAGTTCGCGGCGAAGCTGCACGAGTGCACCGCCGGGATCCCGTTCGTGGCCGAGGAAACCCTGCGGGCCCTGCGCGAAGCGGCCGAGCGGCTGCCGGTCGGCGAGGTCCTCTCCGACCGGATGCTGGAGAACCTCGAAGTGCCGGTGCTGCTGCGGGAAGCCGTCACCGAACGGCTGGCCGCGCTGCCGGCGCCGGCGGTGCAGCTGGCCGGCGCGGCCGCGGTGCTGGGCGTCGGCGCCGAAGCCGCCGTGCTCGGCGAACTCGCCGGCCTGTCCGGCGACGCCCTCCGCACCGCGCTGCTCGCCGCGTTGTCCGGCGGGGTGCTCGGCGAGGTCGGCGACAGCAAGTACGGCTTCCGGCACCCGTTGGCGCGCAAGGCGGTCTACGACACGGTGACCGGACCCGAACGCGCGTTGTTGCACGCGCAGGCGATCCGCGTGCTCGCCGCGCAGCCGTCCCCGCCGCTCACGCTGCTGGCCCGCCACTCCCGCGCGGCCGGCCGCGTCGACCAGTGGCGGCACTACGCCGAAGCCGCCGCGGACGAGGCCGTCACCCGCGGCGAGACGTCCCGCGCGATCGACCTCCTGCAGTCGGTGCTCGCCGAGCCCGGCCCGGCGCAGTCGGACACCGGGCGCGTCGCCGGCAAGCTGAGCCAGGTCGCGTTGCGCGGCTTCCGCCCCGACGTGATCGGCACGCTGCAGCGCGTCCTCGAAGAGGTGACGCTGCCGCCGTCGGTCCGGGGCTCGATCCGGCTGAGCCTCGGCATGCTGCAGGTCCGGACCATCGGCGGGCTCGGCCGCGGCCGCCTCGAGGTGGAACGCGCGATCGGCGAGCTGACCGACCGGCCCGACCTCGCCGCCCGCGGGATCACGCTGCTCGCCCAGCCGATCGACGGGCTGACGCCGGTGTCGTGGCACGAGTCCTGGCGCGCCCGCGCGGGTGAGGTCTACGACCGGCTCGACGACCCCGAGCTGCGGCTCGCGCTGACCGCCGACCGCATCGCGGCGGCGTCGCACGTCGGCGACGGCTCGGCGTGGGCGGAGTTCGAGGCCCTGCCGGACACCGTCGGCACGGTCGCCGAGCGCGTCCAGCTGGCCCGGCTGTGGTGCAACCTCGCCGACGGCCAGTCGTGGGCGGGTCACCTCGACCGCGCGGAACGGCTGGTGACCGAGGGCGTCCGGCGCGCGACCGACGCGGGCGCGCTGTACGCGATCGGCCTGATCCAGGGCACCCGCGTCCGGCTGGACTGGGTGCGCGGGCGCTGGACCGGGCTCGCCGAAGCCGCCGAGCAGCTGCGGGACAGCTACCCGGAGCTGGGCCCGATCGTCATGGAGTCGTCGCTGGTGCTCGGCGGGCTCGCGGCCGTGCGCGGGGAGTTCGCCGCCGCGCAGCGGCACCTGACCGCGGCGAGCGTGCACGCGCCGGACCGCGGGCCGATCCCGGTGGTGCTGTCGGCCGCCGGGGTGCTGATCTCGGTGCTGCTGGCGACCGACGACGTCGACGGCGCGTGCGCGGTGGCCGACACGGCGGTGGCCGCGGCCGGGCGCAAGGGCGTCTGGATCTGGGCGGCGGCGCTGGTTCCGGCGGCGGCGCAGGCGTACGCGCGGGCCGGGCGCTGGCCCGAGGCCGACAGCGTGGTCGAGGCGTTCGCCCGCGGGATCGAGGGCCGGGACGCGCCGGTGGCCTCGGCCGCGTTGGTGGCCGGCCGAGCGGTGCTACTGGAAGCGCGCGGCAAGCACCTGGCCGCGGCGACGCTGTTCGACGAGGCCGCGTCCGGGTACGCGGCGCTGCCGATGCCGTACCCGGCGACGGCCATGCGGGAGCGGGCGGCGATGTGCCGGCTCGCCGCGGGCAACCGGGACGCCGTCGAAGAGCTGACCGCGGCGGCCGAGGCGTATGAGCAGCTGGGCGCCACCCGCGACGCCGGACGCTGCCGGCATCAGCTGCGCGAGCACGGCGCGTGGGCGCCATCGCAACGCGGGCGGCGCGGGTACGGCAGCGAGTTGTCGCCGCGGGAACGCGAAGTCGCACGGATGCTCGCCGAAGGCCGGACGAACCGGGAAATCGCCGACGGGCTGTTCCTCTCGCCGCGCACGGTCGAGCAGCACGTCGCCAAGGTGCTGCGGAAACTCGGCGCCCGCTCCCGGACGGACGTGGCGCGGAAGCTGCCCGGCGAAGTGACGACCGCCCCGGCTTCCTGACAACACGCTGAGTGCGGAGCGTGGCGGCCGGAGCACCGCCGCCCTACGTTGAGCGCGTGACAGAAGAGGCACTTCCCGCCTGGCGCCGGCGGACCTCCGGGGAGACGCGCTGGCCCGCGATGGGTGTCGTCGTCGCCACCCTCGTGCTGCAGGTCGTCCTGCCCGGCGACATGGCGCTGCACCCGCGCTGGCTGCTGCCCGCCGTCTCCGGACTGCTCGTCGTCGCGCTGCTGCTCGCCAACCCGGGCCGGATGACGCAGTTCAGCGCCGTCGAACGGGTCATCTCGCTGCTGCTCGTCGCCGCCGTGACGGCCGTGAACGGATTTTCCGCGGTGACGCTCGTCTACGCCATCGCGACCGGCTCGATCGGCGATCGCGCCGGCGCCGTGCTGGTCACCGGCGGGATCGTCTACTGGACGAACGTCGTCGCCTTCTCGCTCTGGTACTGGGAATTCGACCGGGGCGGCCCGGGCCGGCGGGCCGCAGGCCGGGCGGAGTTCCCCGACCTGCAGTTCCCGCAGATGGCCGACCCGGACCTGGCGCACCAGGACTGGGAACCGTCCTACCTGGACTACCTCTACTTCTCGTTCACCAACGCCGCCGCCTTCAGCCCCACCGACGTCATGCCGCTGCGGATCTGGGCGAAGATGACGATGATGCTGCAGGCCGTCATCTCGCTCATCCTGGCGTTGATGGTGGTCTCGTGGGCGATCAACAACCTGAAGTGAGTCAGTGGCGGGAGATGGTGAAGCTCTGGCCGTCCGAGCCGGTCGCGCCCGGAATCCAGGTGTTCGTGCCGCGGTCGTCCGCGTTCAGCGCGGACGGGCCGGTCGAGGCCAGGTTCGTCCCGTTGAACTTGACGCCGGTGAACGTGACGCCGCCGGAGATCGTCGGGTAGGAGTCGGTCGGCGACTCGATGATCGCCTCCGCCGACGCGTGCCTCGACGTCAGCGACTTCGTGGTGGACTTGGACCAGCCCTTGGTCGTGTCGGACAGGTCCAGCCGGTAGGTGTTCGTGGCCGTGCGCGTCACGGTCGCGGTGATGTGGTCGCCCGCGCTGACCGACACGTTGTAGTACACCGGCGCGGCCGGGTACATCTCGTACCAGGCGGAGTACACCGGACGGCCGCTGGAGCAGTCCGTCTCGACGCCGGTCTGTTCCACTGTGGACGATCCGTCGCCGTCGATGCCGACCCAGGGCGCGAACAGGTCGTTGGTCGACCGGCAGCTCACCGACGGCTCGGTCCAGCTCGCCGTCGCCGTCGTGAAGCTGCCGAAGCTGACGTAACCGCCCCAGTTGCCGCCGGAGAACTGGTGGCCATGGAAGTGCGAGCCGTACTCGACCGCGGCGTGGGCGGTGCCGGAGACGGCGAGGCCGGCGGCGGCCGCGGCGACCGCCGTGAGGACGCGGGCAGCACGCGACGAAAGGATTCGGGACATGCGGGGACTCCGTTCACCGATGGGGACCGGGAAAACCGTGTCCCCAAGTGTTGGATCCGCACCGCCGGGAAGGTAGCTACTTTCGAAGGGTCTTCACATTCCGGGAAATAGTCACCAGTTTGCCGGAATTGCACGGGAATGAACGAAAAGACCCGTGAAGGCCTCCGCGGGGGAAGAGGCCTTCACGGGTCCATGACGCTCACCTACCGCCCGGTCAGGTGAGCGGGGCTGCTAGCCCTGTTTCGCGGCCGCGTCGACGAACTCGGTCGTGTAGGTCTTCGACAGGTCGATCGAGTCCTTCTTCGGCTGCACGTTCTTCGAAAAGCTCGAAAGCACCTCGAGCACGTTCTTCGCGCCGGCGGCGTCCATCTTGCCGTCGCCGTTGAACATCCCGATGCTGTCCTTGACGGACTTGATGTACAGCGCCTTGTCACCGCCGCTGTAGGACGGCGGCATCTTCGCCGCGATCTCCTCCGGGCTGTGCTGGTCGATCCACTTCAGCGTGGCCACGAAGGCGTTGGCCAGCTTCTGCACGGCGTCCTTGTTCCGGTCCACGAAGTCGCAGCTCATGTACAGCGACGACGCGGGGTACAGCCCGCCCAGCGCGGCCTTCGTGCCCTCTTCCGTCCGCAGGTCGTACAGCACCTTCGCCTTGCCCGTGTTGGTCAGCTGCGCGATCGTCGGGTCGGTCGTCATGCCGCCGTCGATGCCGCCGTTGTCCAGGCTCGCGATGAACGTCTGCCCGGCGCCGACCTTCACCGGCGTGTACTGGTCGGCCCCGACGCCCGCCTTCGCCGCCAGCGCCTTCGTGAGGAAGTCGGTGGACGACCCGAGCGAGGTGACGCCCAGCTTCTTGCCCTTGAAGTCGGCCGAGCTCTTGATCGCGTCGGCGTGCGCGGTGCCGACAACCTCGGCCTCGCCCGGGATGTTGGCCAGCTGGACCACGCTCTTGATGCACTGGTCCTTGGCCTGCAGGTCGATCGTGTGGTCGTAGAACCCGACCACGCCCTGCACCTGCCCGGCGACGAGCGCGGTCTCGGCGTTGGCGCCCGACTGCTCGCTCTGCAGCTCGACGTCGATGCCCTGCGCGGCGAAGTTGCCGAGCTGCTGGGTGAGCATCGCGGGCAGGTAGATGACCTTCTCCAGGCCACCGACCATGATCGTGACCTTCGGCTTGCCCCCCTCGCCCGTCGCGGCGGTGCGGGAGTCCTGGCAGGCGGTGGTCAGCGCCGCCACCACGGTCAGCGCGGTGAGCGCGCCGGCGATTCGGCGAATCCTCATCGATTCGGTCCTTTCAGATGACGGTCTGGCTGGAGGTGGACATCGAGGGCCGCCACCGCAGCAGCCGGTTCTCGAGGTTTCCGATGCCCCACTCGGCGACCAGTGCGACGACGGTGATGATGATCATGGCGGCGTAGATGCCCGCCGAATCGAACGTGCCCTGCGCGTTCGAGATGAGGAAGCCGATGCCCGCCTTGGACCCGGCGTACTCGCCGACGACCGCGCCGATCAGCGCGAAGCCGAACGCGGTGTGCAGCGAAGACAGGATCCACGACGTCGCGCTCGGCAGCACGATCGCCTTGATCACCTGCATCCGGCCGGCGCCGAGGATCCGCGCGTTGTCGATCAGGTTGCGGTCCACTTCGCGAGCGCCGGTGAAGGCGTTGAAGAACACCACGAAGAACACCAGCACGACGACGGTGGCGACCTTCGACGCCAGCCCGAGGCCGAACCAGATGACGAACAGCGAGGCGAGCACGATGCGCGGGACCGCGTTGGCGGCCTTGATGAACGGCGCGAGCACGTCGGCCAGGTACCGGCTGCGGCCCAGGACCACGCCGAAGATCACGCCGGCGACCGCACCGATGGCGAAGCCGACCAAGGCCTCCTCGACGGTGACCCACAGCTGGTACCAGAGCGAGCCGAAGTCGGTGCCGCTGGTGACCCACTCGACCAGCCGCAGCCAGATGCGCGACGGCTTCGAGTAGAAGAACGGGTCGATCCAGTAGGTGGCGGTCAGCTCCCAGCTGCCGAGCCAGGCGACCACCAGCGCCAGCCGCAGCAGCCAGGTGTTGCGCCGGCGGCGGGACGTCGCTCGCTTGGCCCTCGTGAGGATGTCCTGCTCGGTTTCCAGCACCGGCAGCGAAGTGGCCGGGGCCGCGGGGGTCTCAAGCGACATTGGTCGCTCCCTTCTGGCGGGCCTTGTCGACCTCGCTGCGCAGCGATTCCCAGATGTCGGCGTAGAGCTTGCGGAACTCGTCGGTGAGCCGGAGGTCCTCGACCTTCCGCGGCCGCTCCAGGGGAATCTCGAAAACGTCCTTCACGGTGGCCGGCGACGACGTCAGCACGACGACCTTGTCCGACAGCGCGATCGCCTCGTCGAGGTCGTGCGTCACGAAGATGACCGCCGCACCCGAGCCGGACCACAGCCGCAGCAGCTCGTCCTGCATCAGCGCCCGCGTCTGGACGTCCAGTGCCGAGAACGGCTCGTCCATCAGCATGATCTTCGGCTTGGTGACCAGCGTCTGGGCCAACGCGACGCGCTTGCGCATGCCGCCGGAGAGCTGGTGCGGGTAGTACTTCTCGAACCCGGCGAGCCCGACGCGGGCGATCCAGTCGACGGCCTGCGCGCGGGCCTCGGCCTTCGGCACGCCGCGGAAGCGCGGGCCGGAAGCGACGTTGTCGAGCACCGAACGCCACGGCATCACCGCGTCGGTCTGGAACATGTAGCCGACACCGTCCGGAATGGACTTCACGTCCTCGCCGTTCACCTGCACCCGGCCGGCGGACGGCGGCTGCAGGCCGGAGACCAACGAGAGCGTCGTCGACTTGCCGCACCCCGTGGGTCCGACGACGGCGACGAACTCGCCGGGCTGCACGGTCATGGTCAGGTCGCGGACGGCCGTGTGCACGGAACCGGACCCGCTCGGGAACCGTTTGGTGGCTCCGGTGAGTTCGATCAGTGGGGGAACCATGGGGAGTGACTCCTTCGTCACGTGGTGGGGCTCACGTTGGGAAGGGACGTTAAGTACGTGTGGCGCCCGCGTGAAGCTTGTCGACGTTCTGCGTGGCAAGTGCGCGTTCTGAATGTTTTGCTCATTTAGCGCACCGCGCTGACCAGGGGGTATGGTTCCGAGCCATGCCAAAGTGGGCGCTCTTCCCGCGGATGCGGTTCAGCAGGCAGGTGCTGCTGCTGCAGATCGGCGTGGTCGTGCTCGTCGTCGGGATCGGCGTCGCGCTCGTCAGCGCGCTCCTGCGCAGCACGCTGACCGACCAGTACGGCCAACGGGCGCTGGCGATCGCGAAGTCGGTGGCGGTGGACCCGGTCGTGGTGGCGAACGCGGCGGCGAAGATGCCGGGCGGCGCGCTGGAAGACCGGGCGCTGGCCGTGACGAACGTCAACGACGCGTTGTTCGTGGTGATCACCGACGACAACGGCATCCGGCTCGCCCACCCGACGGAAAGTCTTATCGGGCAGAAAGTCAGCACGTCGGCGGAACGGGCACTCGCCGGGTTCGACGAGGTCAGCGCCGTGCAGGGCGGCACGCTCGGACTTTCCGTCCGCAGCAAGACGCCGATCTGGACGCCGGACCACCGGCGGGTCGTCGGCGAGGTCAGCGTCGGCTTCGACGTGGCCGACCCAGCCGATGTCTTCACTGAGCTCCTGGTGATCACGCTCTGGTTCGCGGGCGGCGCGCTGCTGCTCGGCGCGGGCGCGTCGGCGCTGCTGAACCGGCGGCTGCGGCGCGTCACGCACGGCCTCGAACCGCACGAACTCACCGAGCTGCTCTACGAACGCGAAGCCGTGCTGCACGGGATCGGCGAAGGCGTCCTCGCCGTCGACGAGGCGAACCGCGTCTCGGTGCGCAACGACGAGGCCGAACGCCTGCTCGGCACCGAACTCCCGCTCGGCGCGGCGATGGCCGACCTCGAGCTTTCCCCGCGGCTGCACAAGGCCGTCGCCGAGGGGCGGCCGGTCGACAACCTCCTCGCGGTAGCCGGAAACCGCGTGCTCGTCATCAACTCGCGCGCGGTTCGCCGGGACGAGCGGGACATCGGCACCGTGCTGACCTTCCGCGACCGCACCGACCTCGACACGCTCACCCGCGAGCTCGACGGCATCCGCGCCCTGTCCGACGGCCTGCGCGCCCAGCGGCACGAGTTCGCCAACCGGCTCCACACCCTCCACGGGCTGCTCCAGCTCGGCCACCACACCGAGGCCGTCGAGTACCTGCAGACGCTGACGGACTCGCCGTCGGCGCGGCCGAGCGAGCTGGGCGACGCCGTCGCCGACCCGTACCTGCAGGCGCTGCTCGTCGCGAAAACCGAGCAGGCGCAGGAAAAGGGGCTCACGCTCAAGCTCGCCGACGACACCTGGGTGCCCACGGCCGTGACCGACCCGATCGCCGCGAACACCGTGATCGGCAACCTCGTCGACAACGCGCTGCACGCGGCCAGGATGGGCCCGCGGCGGCCGGCGACGGTCGAAATCAGCTTGCTGGCCGAAGGCGACACCCTGCATCTGTCCGTTGTGGACAGTGGGTCCGGCGTCCCGGAAGACCTGCGGGGGACGTTGTTCGACGAAGGCGTCTCGACGAAGATCGCGCCCGGCCACGGACTCGGGCTGGCGCTCGCCCGCCAGGCCGCGCGCGCCCACGGCGGCGACGTCTGGCTGGCCGGTCCCGGCGACGGCGAGACGGGGGCCCTGTTCGTCGCGAAACTGCCCGGAATGCTGACGGAGGACGGATGATCCGCACGCTCATCGTCGACGACGACTTCCGGGTCGCCGGGGTGCACGCCGGGTTCGTCGAGGAGGTCGACGGGTTCGCGGTGGTCGGCACCGCGCACACCGCGGCCGAGGCGCGCGCCCGCGTCCGGGAGCTCGCGCCCGACCTGATCCTGCTCGACGTCTACCTGCCCGACGAGTCCGGCCTCGCGGTGCTGCCGGAGCTGCAGACGGACACGATCGTCCTGTCCGCGGCGACCGACAGCGCGTCGGTGGCCGCGGCGATCCGGGCCGGCGCGCTGAACTACCTGATCAAGCCGTTCACCACGCGCCAGCTCGCGGAACGGCTGACGTCGTACGCGCGGTTCCGCGGCCTGCTCGCCGAAGACCGCGCCCTGGCCCAGGACGACGTCGACCGCGCGTACCGGGTGCTGCACGACCAGGACCGCACGTCGGCGCCGAAGGGCCAGTCGACGGCGACGTCCCGGCTGGTCTCGGAGCAGCTGCGGCGCGCCGGGCGGCCGCTGTCGGCCGCGGAGGTCGCGGGCGAGCTGGGTATGGCCCGCGCGACGGCGCAGCGGTACCTGACGGCGCTCGCCGAGTCGGGGACGGTCCAGATGCGCCTGCGCTACGGCGCCACCGGGCGCCCGGAGCACGAGTACCGCTGGAGCGACGCCTGACGTCAGCGGCGCGTGGTCGTCGTCGTGTCCGCGCGGTACTGGTACTGCTGCATCATGCTCTCGGCCACGCCGACCCACGACTGGACGAGGTTGGCCGACGTCGGCGTCGGCGAGGGCAGGTCGACGCGGGCCTGGTCGTCTTCCGACTGCTTCTTCTTCGACTGCGGTTTCGCCTGGGCCTGGACGTTCTTCGTCGCCGGCTTCGCGGGCACCGCCACGTACACGGTCGTCGGGGCCGGGGTGGCCAGGGGCGCCTGCGGGGCTTGCGGCTGGGGCGCCGGTGCCTCGGCGACGGCCGGGCGCGGGTCCAGCTGGGCGACGTCGGCCGGGGGCGAGCCGAACAGGCTGCCGGTCGCGAGTCCCCCGGCCAGCCAGCCGGCGGCGACGAGCAGCACCGCGGCGCCGCTGCCCAGCCACGTGCGGGCGCGGCGCCGGATCACCACCGACTTCGGGCGCAGGTCCTGGTCGCACACCGGCGGCCGGGTGAAGATCGGCTCGGCGGCCATGACGTCGTCATCGGTGCGGCGGCGCCGGGGCAGGCTCGCCGCGACGATGCCGGTGCGGTCCAGCAGCTCCACCGCGGTGCGGTCGCTGGACGAACGGGTCGCACTGCGCGGTGCGGTGCGAAGCATCGGGGACCTCCGGTAGGGGCGACGCGCGGACCCCACGCATTCTGGACCATTTCGGACGACGCTGTCCGAAAGGCAACCTGAATGAGTGAAGCTCAGTTCCCCATTTGCTTCAGTCCCATGCGCGCGAGGATCGCCAGCGGCCGCTGGTACGCCGAGCCGAGGACGCGCGGGATCGCGTCGATGACGTAGGCGTCCGGGCCGATGAGGATCCGCGCCGACTTCCGTTCGATGCCGCGCAGGATCGTCTGGGCCGCCTTCTCCGGCGTCGTCCGCGCGATGCGTTCGAAACCCTGGGCGGCCTGCTCCTGGTCGTCGGCGAGGCTGCGCGCGTTGCGCACGATGTTCGTCTTGATCCCGCCGGGGTGCACGCAGCTCACCGCGACCGGGTACCGCGCGATCAGCATTTCTTCGCGCAGCGCTTCGGTGAATCCGCGGACCGCGAACTTCGCCGCGTTGTACGCGCTCTGCGTCGGCACGCCGACGAAGCCGAAGATGCTGGAAATGTTCACGACGTGCCCGTCGCCGGACGCGATGAGGTGCGGCAGGAACGCCTTCGTGCCGTTCACGACGCCGCCGAGGTTGATGCCCATCAGCCAGTCGAAGTCCTCGAAGGTCATCTCCTCGACGGTCGCGCCCAGCGCGACGCCGGCGTTGTTCACGACGACGTTGACGCGGCCGAACTCTTCGGCGACCTCGTCGGCGTGGGCGAGCACGGCGGCGCGGTCGGCGACGTCCAGCGTGTACGCGCGAGCGTTGTCGCCGGCGAGCTTCGCGGTCTCTTCCGCGTTCGCGGCGTTGACGTCGGAGAGGACGACCCGCGCCCCGCGGCGCGCGAACTCGAGCGAGAGCGCCCGCCCGATCCCCGATCCCGCCCCGGTGACCACCACGACCTTGTCCGCGAACTGCTTCATCGGCCCTCCCGCCCGCTTGGTGTTACTCCAGAGTTACGGATACTAGCGGCTGTGAGGTTGCTGTGGGTGTGCCGATCGTGTCGGTGCGGCGCCTTAAGGTGATGGGGTCGGTGCCCCGGATGAGTGCGACGAGGAGGCGATGCGCGTGCGGCGGCCTGCCGTCCTGCTCATCTTCGCCGCGGTCCTGCTGCTCGGTGCGGCCTTCGTCGTCTTCGCGACCCGGCCGGCGCGGACGGCGAGCGCGACCCCGCCGGACACCGGGGTCGTCGAAGCCGCGCCGGTGTCGACGCCCGACCTGCCCGCGGGGTCCAGCCCGGCGGTCGGCGCGCTGTTCGTCGACGGCGCCCACTACTGCACCGCCAGCGTCGTCCACAGCGACCAGGGCGACGTCCTGCTGACCGCCGCCCACTGCATCCACGACGGCGAGGGCGGCGGCTACCTCACCGGCGTCACCTTCGCGCCCGGCTACCACAACGGCGTCGCGCCGTTCGGCTACTGGACGGTGTCCGACGAGCTCGTCGCGCCCGGCTGGAGCACGTCGTCGGACCCGGACCTCGACGTCGGCTTCGCCACCGCGCACCAGATCGGGGCCACGAGAACCCTGGAAAGCCTGGTCGGCGCGAACACCCTGGCGACCGGCACGGCGTTCGAGCAGGCCATCACGCTCACCGGCTACCCGGACGACGCCGAGGTGCCCGCCGTCTGCCAGAACACGACGAGCCGGCAGGACACCTACCAGCTGAAGGTGGCCTGCGCGGGCTTCCCGACCGGCACCAGCGGCGGCCCGTGGGTCACCGGGCAGGACCCGAAGACCCGCCTCGGCACGGTCATCGGCGTCATCGGCGGCTTCGAGTACGGCGGCGACGACCCGGACACGTCGTACTCGAGCTACTTCGACACGGACGTCCAGGCCCTCTACCGGCAGACGACCGCCCGGGCATGATGCGCGTATGAGCGATCCCGTCGACGTACCCATCACCGGCGAGCCCATCCGGCTCGGCCAGTTCCTCAAGCTGGCCGGCCTCGCCGAAGACGGCTCCCACGCGAAGGACCTGATCGACGCGGAGGAGGTCACGGTCAACGGCGAGGTCGAGACCCGCCGCGGCCGCCAGCTGACCGACGGCGACGTCGTGGCGGTCGGCGAGGACCGCGGCAAGGTCGTCCTGGTCTCCTAACCCACGCTGGTCAGCGGCGGCAGGCCGATCGCCGCGGCCAGCGCGTCCAGCTCGCGGCGCACCGGGCCGGACAGCGGCACCCCCAGCGCCCGGCACTGCTCCAGGTGCTGGGCCTCGCGCCAGCCGGGGTACCGGATCGGCGCGCCGCCCTCCCAGCCGAGCATGCTGCCGAACAACGCGCTGGCCGCGCGGTAGAAGCCGTCGGCGCTGCGCAGCGTCGTCGGCGCGATCGCGAGCACCAGCAGGCCGGTGTCGTGCTCGTGGTCGGCGACGCCGGAGAGCACGCCGGCGAGGACCTCGACCAGCAGCGTCAGCCCGGCGGCTTCCTCGCCCGGCTTGTCCATGTCGAAGACGAACTCGGGGTACGCGCCACCCGGCGCGGCCATGCCCAGCGGGTTCACCGGCTGGCCGGGCTCCCCGCCCGCGGCGAGGACCAGGCCGATCATCGCGTGCGGCAGCGCGCGGGCGGCGTGGTGCCCGGCCCGGCCGAACGGCCCGATCCCGCGCAGCGAAACGAGCCCGACGCCGAAGCGGCCGGCCCGCGCCACCGCCCGGTCCATCGCATCGCCGACGGCCCAGAGCCCGGGCGCGCGGCGGTAGTCGATCAGCGCGGCGGCCCCGCGGTCGGCGATCATCAGCGGCTCGGCGTGCGGCACGACGAGCCCGGCTTCCAGCAGAGGCAGGTGGACGCGGGTCAGCTCGGCGACGCCGGTGTCCGGCGAACCGGTCAGATCGCCGTGGCAGAGCGCTTCCGCGGCGATGCGGGCGCGGGCTTCGGGGAAGCCGTGCGCGGCGAAGACGTGTGCCACGAGGGTGACCAGCTCGTCGGCCCGCACGCGCGGCCAGGCCTGTTCCGGGATCGGGGTTTCCGGCGTTCCTTCTTCGGGGGCGCGGGGTGCGGGGCGGGCGGAGCGGAAGGGACGCGGTCTGAGGGGCACTTCCCCGACATTGCCCAAGCGCGGGTTCGGGCGTCAACGAGGTTCGCCCGGCCCTACCCGACCGTGTGATCGGGACGTCCGGAGCGACGTACCCTGGGCGGCATGTGCCGAAACATCACCACCCTCCGGGGGCTCCAGCCGGCCGCGACGGGCGAGGAGATCGAGGCCGCGGCCCGGCAGTACGTCCGCAAGGTGACCGGCGTGCAGTCGCTGTCGGACGCCACGCGCGAGCCGTTCGAAGCGGCGGTCGCCGAGATCACGCGGATCACCGCGGAACTGCTGGAGCAGCTGCCCGAACGCCGTCAGCCGCCGGCGACCGTGCCGCCGCTGCGCCGGCCCGAGGTGCGGGCCCGGATCGCGGCCCAGGCGCTCAAGCGGCCGTAAATTGTCGGACCCCGTCGCTAGGCTGCCCGCATGGGTGGACAGGCATTGGTTTTGGGTGGCGGCGGGGTCGCCGGGATCGCGTGGACGACGGGGCTGTTGGCGGGCCTGGCCGAGCACGGCCAGGACCTGACGGGCGCGGACCTGCTCGTCGGGACGTCGGCGGGCTCGGTCGTCGCGGCGCAGGTGACGAGCGGGACTCCGCTGGACGAGCTGTACGCGCGCCAGGTGGATCCGGCCAAGCAGACCCCGGAGATCCCGGCGGAGATCGACTTCGAGAAGTTCGCCGCGGCCTTCGGCGACGCGGTCACGGTCTCGACGTCCCCGGTCGAGGTCCGGCGCGCGATCGGCGAAATGGCGCTCGCGGCCGAGACGGTGTCCGAAGCGGACCGCCGCGCGGTACTCGAGGCGCGGCTGCCGGTGCACGACTGGCCGGAGCAGCGCCTGGTGATCGTGGCGGTGGACGCCTCGACCGGTGAGCCCCGCCGGTTCGACCGCGCGTCGGGCGTGTCGCTGGTCGACGCGGTGGCGGCGAGCTGCGCGGTCCCGGGCGTCTGGCCACCGGTGACGATCGAGGGCCGGCGGTACGTGGACGGCGGCGTCCGGTCGGCGGAGAACGCGGACTACGCGACGGGGCACACGCGCGTGACGGTGGTGGCGCCGCTGGGGGCGGACGCACTGCTGCCGATGGAGAAACCGCTGCTGGAGATCCTGGACGACTTGCGCGCGGCGGGCGCGGAGGTCGCCCTGGTCACCCCGGACGAGGCCTCGGTGGCGGCGATCGGCGAGAACCCGCTGGACCCGGCGAGCCGCACACCGGCGGCGGAGGCGGGTCGCGCGCAAGGAGCGGCGTTGACGCTCAGCTGGACGTAGGCCGGGGTTCGCGACCGCGCCGCGGCCCGAGGACGAAGCCCGTCGCCGCGATCGGCAGCAGTGCGCCGCGGGCCGGGTTCAGGGTGCCCGCGACCTCGTCGGCTACCCTCGTGGGGCGAGGTAGCGTGTCCGAGCGGCCGAAGGAACATGTCTTGAAAACATGCGAGGGGGCAACCTCTCCGTGGGTTCGAATCCCACCGCTACCGCTCCGGACCCCGGGCGCGGAGTAGCCGCGCCCGGGTTCAGCCCTCCACCTGCTCCAGATGCTCGAAGACCCGGTCGAACGCCGCCGCGATCGTCGCCTGTTCTTCGGGGCTCAGCAGGTCGATCAGGTGCTCGCGCACTCCCTCCACGTGCGTCGGCGCGGCCTTCTCCAGCAGGGCCTTGCCCTCCGCCGTCAGCTCCGTGATCACGCCGCGCTTGTCCTCCGGGTCGCGCACGCGCCGGACGACGCCCGCGTCCTCGAGGCGGCCGACCTGGTGGGACAGCCGGCTCTTCGTCGATCCCATCAGGACCGCCAGCTCCGACATCCGCATCCGGGAGTCGGCCTGCATCTCCAGGCAGACGAGCACCTCGTAGTCGGTCAGCGACACGTCGTGGCGGTCGGTCAGCTCGCGGTGCAGGCGCTGCCGCAGCCGCAGGGTCGCCACGATGTAGGAGCGCCACGCCGCCATCTCGGCATCGTTCAACCAACGCACAGGCCGCTCCTCGCTCATAAGGCAGCCTAGAACGCTGATCAAGGGAACGCGCGGTCCGAGTCCGAACTGCGTGCCGCTGAAAACGTCGCCGCAACATCGCCCGAAGGTGGGGTTACGAAAAGGTTGAGACTCGGCCGGAAAAGGCGCATTCTGCTTGTCTGCGGATGGTCGGCCAGGGTAAGGCGCGGCGACGGTGACGTGCCGGCCCGGCTCCCCGCCGGGAGAGGTCAGGTGGTTGCGTGGCGGGTGATCCTCGCGGTTGACCGCCGGCTGTGTCCCCGCGACCGGAACGGTTCACAAACGGGCCGGGCGCGATTGCGAACAGCCACACGCGCGGGCTTCCTTGCGTTCACGCATACGGCGTCGATCTGGCCTGTATCGGGTCACGACCTCGGCAGTCGTGACGACAGCGCCTGAACGCCGGCCCGATTCGCGGCCAACCGCTCGACCAAAGACAAACCTCGGTACAGAGCCTGGGTGCGGCCGTCAGCGCGACGGTCGCGCCCAGGCTCGTTACCATTCGCTTCGTGAGATTCGACGACGACGCCGGCCTGGACGCCTCCGAGGTTCAGGACCTGCGCGGAAGCGGTGGAGGCGGCGGCGGCGGGATCGGCGGCCGCGTTGCGCTCGGCGGTGGCGGACTCGGCGTCGTCGGGCTGATCATCTACTTCGTGCTCTCCCAGCTCGGCGGGGTGAGCCTCGGCGGCGGCAGCGGGAGCGGCCTGAGCGGCGGGCTCGGCAGCGTCGGCTCCGGCCAGCAGGTCGACAACACGAAGCTCGCCAGCGAGTGCAAGACCGGCGCGGACGCCAACAAGAACCACGACTGCGCGATCGTCGCGATCGTCAACTCCGTCCAGGACTACTGGACGCAGCAGTTCGCGCGCTCGGGCTCGACGTACCGCAAGGCGCCGACGCGGTTCTTCAACGGCGGCGTGCGCACCGGCTGCGGCAGCGCCACGTCCGACACCGGCCCGTTCTACTGCCCGGCCGACTCCGACGTGTACATCGACCTGTCCTTCTTCAACGAGCTGAAGACCCGCTTCGGCGCGCAGGGCGGCCTCTTCACCGAGGCGTACGTCCTCGCGCACGAGTACGGGCACCACGTGCAGAACCTGCTCGGCACGTCGAAGAAGGGCACCGGCACCGGCCCGACGTCCGGTTCGGTGCGCCTGGAGCTGCAGGCCGACTGCTACGCCGGCGTCTGGGGCAACCACGCCTCGACGACGCCGACCGAGAGCGGCAAACCGCTGATCACCGACGTCACGCAGGACGACATCAATTCGGCGCTGGACACCGCCTCCCGGATCGGCGACGACTACATCCAGCAGAACCTCGGCGGCGGCCAGGTCGACCGCTCGAAGTTCACCCACGGCACGTCCGCGCAGCGCAAGAAGTGGTTCACCACCGGCTTCCAGACCGGCGACCCCGCCCGCTGCGACACCTTCGGCACGAACAACCTGGGTTAAGACACGAAAAAGGGGCCGTCCCGAGTCGGGACGGCCCCCTCTTCGTCGTTACGCCGTCACAGCGTGCGGGTCACCGGCGACGGCGCGAGCGGAGAAGTTCCGCTGCGCGCCGCGTTCGGCGGCCTTCTGCTTGGCCGTCTTGCTGTTGCCCGGCTTCACGCCGTTGACGCTCTCGGTGCTCGTCGCGTAGACGCCGAGGGCCCAGGCGACACCGTCGGCGTTGCGGTCCAGCGCGGCCCGGTCGATGTTGCCCAGGTTGTCGCAGGCCTGGTGGTAGCACGGGTCGAACGCGATGCCGGCCGTACCGCCCCACTTCGCCGCCTGCGCCGGGGTCTTCACGACTTCGGCGCCGGTGTCCAGGCCGCCCGCCGGGATGCCGACGGCGATGAACTCGCCGTAGTCCGAGCGGCCGGTGAAGTCGGTGCCCTCGAGGGACACGCCCCGCGCGGCCTGCATGAAGTCGACGAAGGTCTTCTCGATCTGCGCCGAGCCGTACGCGCCCGCGCCCGCGCCGACGCCGTCGGAGTTGTCGCCGTCGTAGGCGAAGTAGCCGGCGTTCGGCGAGCCGATCATGTCGAAGTTCAGGTACAGCGCGATGTCCAGCTGCTGCTCGAAGCTCAGCTGGTCGACGTAGTAGGTCGAGCCGATCAGGCCGAACTCCTCCGCGCTCCAGAAGCCGAAGCGGACGGCGTTGTTGACCTTCGGGCTGCTCCCCAGCTGCAGCGCCGTCTCGAGCAGGGTCGCCGAGCCGGTGCCGTTGTCGTTGATGCCGGGGCCGGCCGGGACGCTGTCGAGGTGCGACCCCAGCATCACGACGTTGTCCTTGCGCCCGGCCTTGGTCTCGGCGATGACGTTGTAGCTGGTCCGCGCCTCCTGGAGGGCGCGCAGCTCCAGGGTCACGTTCTGCCCGCCGAGCGTGGCCAGCTGCGCCCCCGCGGCCGCCCTCACGCCCCCGGTCGGGATCTTCGCGTTCTCCGGGCCGCCGAGCGTCCCGTTCACGTCGCCGTCGGTGTTGTTGTAGACGATGGCGCCGATCGCGCCCGCCGCCGCGGCGGTCTGCTGCTTCTGCGCGAACGAGCAGCCGCCGCGCTTGATCAGCGCGATCTTGCCCGCGACGTCCGCGGTGTAGTCCGTGGCCTCGCAGCCGCTGGTGTCGTCGACCGCGACCACGGCGAGCGGCGCGGTGATGCCGCCGACGGGCGTCGAGACGGTGTACTCCATCGCGATCACCGGGACGTTCCGGCCGCCCGCGGTCAGCTTCTGGGCCAGGGTCTGCGAGTAGGTGAAGGGGAATTCCTGGCGCGTCACCTGGAAGCCGGCCGCTTCGAGCTTCGTCGCGATGTACTCGGCGGACTTCTGGTGGCCCGCGGTGCTGGCCGCCCGGGTGCCGCCGTTGGTGTCGGCGATCCGCTGCAGGGCGATCAGGTGCCGGTTGACGCCGTTGACGTCGACCTTCTTCACGAGCTGCTTGGCCAGTGCCGGGCCGTCGGGGACCGTCGTCGCGGCGGCGGCCGGGGTGAGGCCGAGCACGAGGGTCACGCCGGCGGCGATGGCCGCCGGCGGGAAAGTTCTCTTTCGGAAGGATGACATGGTTGCTCACCTTTGTTCCGAATGAGAAGTACGTCAATGCGTCATTCGGCGGGAACTTCGTCCCCCGGTATACGGTCGACACATGTACGCGATCACCATCCGTGAACCAGGTGACCCGGAAGTTCTCGAGTGGACGGAGGTCGCGGATCCGCGTCCCGGCCCCGGCGAAGTGCTGGTGGACGTCGCGGCGAGCGCGGTGAACCGGGCGGACCTCCTGCAGCGCCAGGGGCACTACCCGCCGCCGCCCGGGGCGAGCGAAATACTCGGCCTCGAA
Source organism: Amycolatopsis sp. NPDC114478 (assembly GCF_055633805.1). Taxonomy (NCBI): domain Bacteria; kingdom Bacillati; phylum Actinomycetota; class Actinomycetes; order Pseudonocardiales; family Pseudonocardiaceae; genus Amycolatopsis; species Amycolatopsis sp. NPDC114478. The sequence goes on from NZ_JBVKDO010000003.1 coordinate 671,335, forward strand.
TGCTCCGGAACGATCGCCGAACTCGGCGAAGGTGTCGAAGGCTGGAACGTCGGCGACGAGGTCTGCGCGCTGCTCGCGGGCGGTGGCTACGCGGAGAAGGCCGTCGTCCCGGCCGGGCAGCTGCTGCCGGTACCGGCCGAGATCGACCTGATCACGGCGGCCGCGCTGCCTGAGGTGGCGTGCACGGTGTGGGCGAACGTCGTGATGCACGCGAAGCTCACCGAGGGCGAGGTGCTGCTGGTCCACGGCGGCGCCGGCGGCATCGGCACGCACGCCATCCAGGTCGGCAAGGCGCTGGGCGCGACCGTCGCCGTCACCGCGGGTTCGGCCGACCGCCTCGAGAGCTGCCGCCAGCTCGGCGCCGACGTCACGATCAACTACAAGGAACAGGACTTCGTCGAGGTCCTCAAGGCGGAGACGGGCGGCGCGAACGTCATCCTCGACAACATGGGCGCGTCCTACCTCGGCCGCAACGTCGACGCGCTGCAGCAGGACGGGCGCCTGGTCATCATCGGCATGCAGGGCGGGGTGAAGGGCGAGCTGAACGTCGGCACGCTGCTCGGCAAGCGGGCGTCGGTGTTCGCGGCGGGCCTGCGCTTCCGGCCGCTGGAGCAGAAGGCGGCGATCGTCGCCGACGTCCGGGAAAACCTGTGGCCGCTGGTGTCCGATGGGCTCGTCAAGCCGATCGTCGGCCAGATCGTGCCGATGGCCGAAGCCGCGTCCGCGCACCGGATCCTGGAAGAGGGCTCGGTGTTCGGGAAGGTCCTGCTGGCCGCGAAGTCCTGACTACGTCAGCGCAATTCCTCGAGGACCCGCACGAGCTGGTTGATCTCGAAGACGTTGGAGTAGTGGGCGAGCCCGATCCGCACGGCGCCGCCCACTTCTCCGACACCGAGTGACGCGAAGACGCCTGCCGTGCCGTCGTCGGCGAAGGCGCACAACCCCTGCGAAGCCAGGTACTCAGCGACTTCGGGCGACTTCTTGCCGGCGACGGCGAAAGCGAGCGCGGGGATGCGGCGCATGGCGTTGCCGATGACCATGATGTGCCGCAGCGACAGCAGTTCCGTCGACAGCTGCGCGAGCAGGCCGGCGTGGTACGACTTCGCCGAGCCGAGCGAGGTGACCAGCCGCTCGCGGCGCGACCCGGTGGCGGCGTCGTCGAGACCGGCGAGGTAGTCGATCGACGCGATCAGCCCGGCCAGCAGCGGGTAGGCGTGCGGGCCGAGCTCGAGGCGGGCGGCGCCGCGGGCCATCGGGTCGAGCGAGACCGACGGGATCCGTTCGATCAGCTCGGGGTCGCGGAAGACGAGCGCGCCCACCGACGGGCCGCCCCACGCCTGGGCGGACACGACCATGACGTCGGCGCCGAGCGCGTTGATGTCCAGCGGCAGGAACGGCGCGGCGTAGGTGGCGTCGACGACGACGAGCGCGCCGACCCGCTTGGCGAACTCGATGATGGTCGGTACGTCGGGCCGGGTGCCGACGGACCCGGACGCGAGCGTGACCGCGACGGCCTTGGTGCGCGCCGACACGAGCTGCTCGTACTGCCACGCGGGCAGTTCGCACGTTTCAATGTCGATCTCACCCCAGCGCACGACGGCGCCGACGCGCTTCGCGGCGCGCTGCCACGGCGCGAGGTTGGCCTGTTCGTCGAGCCTCGACACGACGACTTCGTCGCCGATGGTCCAGCGCTCGGCGAGCGCGTCGCAGAGGCGGCGCAGCATCACCGGCGCGCTGGGCCCGAGTACGACGGCGGCCGGATCGGCCCCGACCAGGTCGGCCACGGCCCTGCGGGCCGCGGTCACGATGCTTTCCGCGCGCTGTGAGGCCGGAAACGCTCCGCCCGGCCCGGACACCGGGGCGCGCATCGCCGTGGAAACGGCCGAAGCGACCTGTTCCGGGACCAGCATTCCGGCGGCGCCGTCGAAGTGAATCCAGCCGTCACCCAGCGCGGGAAAGAGCCCACGGATACGAGCGACGTCGAACGCCATGGGGACACCGTACGGACGTGCGGTTTCGCCGTGCGTCCGGGGTTGGGTGGAGAGCCACCGGGAACCCGGTTTACGGCTACGCTCGGAGACGGACACCCCGCGGGTGTCGCGGAGCGTGGCGAACGCAAGCCAGGATGGAGCACATGACCGAGCCGAACTTCACAGCGGGTGACGCGAGCCAGGAATCTTCACCCCACGTGGTGGTAGTCGGGCCGGACGGCACGCCGGTGGGCGCGGCGAAGCTGCCCACGTCCGACGACGGAGAGCAGGAGTCGGTCGGCGACCTCGTCGAAGAACCGGCCAAGGTGATGCGCATCGGCACGATGATCAAGCAGCTGCTGGAGGAGGTCCGCGCGGCCCCGCTGGACGACGCGTCCCGCAACCGCGTGCGCGAGATCCACCAGACATCGGTGAACGAGCTGGCGGCGTCGCTGGCCCCGGAGCTCCAGGACGAGCTGAAGAGGCTGGTCCGCCCGTTCACGAACGACTCGACGCCCTCGGACGCCGAGCTGCGGATCGCCCAGGCGCAGCTGGTCGGATGGCTGGAGGGGTTGTTCAGCGGAATCCAGACGGCGCTGTTCGCCCAGCAGATGGCGGCCCGAGTCCAGCTGGAGCAGATGCGGCGTGGGTTGCCGGCGGGTCCTTCGGCGGCGGCCGGGCACGGGCACGACGGGCACGGGCCGGGGATTTCGGGCACGGGCCAGTACCTCTGACGAAGGTTGTCCACAGACCGAGGGGCCTGTGGACAACCTCTGTGGACAACTAGAGGCCGCGGAAGAACTCCCGGATGTCGCCGATCAAGGCGTCCGGTTCCTCGAGCGCCGGGAAGTGCCCGCCCTTGGGGAACTCCGTCCAGTGCACGATCTTGTCCGTTCGTTCCGCCAGCGTCCGGATCGGCAGGCCGATGTCGTCCGGAAACACCGCGACCCCCGTCGGGACCGTGTTCGACGCTGGCGGAGCACCCCAACCGCCCGTCAGTGCCGCGTACAACCGGGCCGACGAGTTCGCCGCCTCCGTGAACCAGTAGATCGACACGTCCGCCAGCAGGTCGTCGCGGTCGATCAGGTCCACCGACGTGTTCGAGAACGAGCGGAACTTCTCCGCGATCCAGGCCAGCTGGCCTGCCGGTGAGTCGTGTAGACCGTACGCAAGCGTTTGCGGCTTGGTCGCCTGGATCATCGCGTAGCCCGTCCCCGAGGCCGAGAACGCCTGCCCCTTCTCCAGCGAGCGGCGCGCCTTTTCCAGTTCGTCGCCGGTCAGGCCGTCCAGGTCGGCCGGCGAACGCGGCACCGCCGACGCCAGCATCGTCACGTGGATCCCCAGCAGCCGATCAGGGAACTGGATCGCCAGCTCGCGCGAGATGATCGCGCCCCAGTCGCCGCCGTGGGCGCCGAAGCGCTCGTAGCCCAGGCTCGTCATCAGCGTCGCGAACGCGCGCGCGATCCGGTCCGGTCCCCAGTCCGGCGTCGGCGTCGGGCCGGAAAAGCCGTAGCCCGGGATCGACGGGACCACCACGGTCAACGCGTCCGCAGGGTCGCCGCCGTACGCGCGCGGGTCCGTCAGGGGCCCGATCACGTCCAGGAACTCGACGATCGAGCCCGGCCAGCCGTGGGTCAGCAAGACCGGCGTCGCGCCCGGTTCCGGCGAGACGACGTGCAGGAAGTGCACGGTCGTCCCGTCGATTTCCGTTGTGAACTGCGGGAAGCCGTTGATCCGCTCTTCCTGCGCACGCCAGTCGAAGCCGGTGCGCCAGTACTCGGCGAGCTCACGCACGTAGTCGACGGGCGCCCCGAGCCGCCAGCCGGCGTCGGCGGGTTGATCGGGCCAGCGCGTCTTCGCCAGCCGCGCGCGAAGGTCGTCGAGGTCGGTTTGGGGAACATCGATGCGGAACGGCTTGATCGTCATACCCCGACAGTAGAAGCAGACCAGGACAGGTTCTGTCCTCGAGCTAACGGCGTGGGCAGAACACCAGCTCTTCCGCAGGCACGGCGTGGTCGCAGTCGAAGCGGGTGTGCAAGCCTTCGGCGACTTCCGGTGGCAGGCGGTCCAGCGACAGCCATGATGGTTGAACCACCAGGTACTCCGCGTCCGTTCGCGTGAGGCACTCGAGGTTTTCCCGGTAGCTCTCCAGTTCCCGCACCGCCGGGATGAAGCTGCCGCGCTGCACGAACACCGGTGCCGGGTAGCGGCACGCCGCCGGGTTGCCCACGAAGTACGCCATGTCGCCGAACGCCAGGTACAGCACCGGGGTGTCCGGGCCGATCCGGGCGCGGACCGGCTCGATCAGCCGCTCGTCCAGCCGTGCCGCCGTGACGCGCTCCGAATTGGTGTAGTACGGGTGGACCGCGTCGAACGAGTACGGCGCCGCGGGCCACACGGGCACGGCGAGGACGGCGACCGCGCCGAGCACCGCCAGCACCGGCCACGTCCGGGCACGTTCTTTGAGCGCCACCAAAACCGCAACCGCCACCACAGCCGCGAGCACCGCGTAGACGAGAGTTCCGTGCGCGAGCCGCCACTGCGTGGACGCCGACGAGACGATCGGCACGCCGGCCCCGAGCGCGACCGCCGGCAGGACGAGCGCCCACGGTGGGCCGCCGCGGACCGCGGACCAGCGCGCCACCGCGAGTCCCCACAGGGCCGCGGCGAACGGCACCAGGGCCGCGAGGTGGTACTGGAACCACTGCCCCTGGACCACCACGGCCGCCAGCACCACGAGCACCGCGGCCGCCGGCAAGAGGATCCACGCCCAGCGGGCACGACGGTCCGAAGCCAGCCGGGCCAGCACGGCGACGCTGACCGGGAGCAGGGCCACGAACGGCACGAGCACCGCTTCGTTCAGCACCACCTCGACCAGCACCCGCGCGTCGTTCCACGCCAGGCCGCGGCTGAGCGGGCTGCCGCCGTTGAGGCGGGACAGCTCGCCGAACCACCGCCACTCCCGCGGCTCGATCCACACCGTGACCGCGAACAGCCCCAGGCTGGCCACCACGCCGAACAGGGCCGTGAGCCACGCCCGGCGCCGGTCGAGCACCGCGAGCACGCCGAGCGCCACCACGGCCGTCGGCACCGTCGTGTACTTGACCAGCATCGTCAACGCCAGCAGGACCGCGCCGGCCGCGACCGCCACCGCCGGCCGCCGGATCCGGAGCGCGGCCCCGACGGCGGCCGTCGCGAACACCGCGGCCAGCCACTCCGGCTGCAGGAAGTCCCAGTTCGGGGCCAGCGCGAGGGCGCCGCCCGTGACCGCGGCGACCGCGGTCGCCTCCCCCGGCGGCCGGTAGCGCACCAAGCCCGCGCGCAGCAGCAGGGAAACCGCGAGGACGACGAGCAACGCCAGCACGCGGACGAGCGCCTCACGGCCGGGGAACGGCAGCGAATCCCCGGCGTCCGCCAGCGCGAGCACCAGCCGGTAGGCCATCGGCCGGTGCACGAAGACCTCCGTCGGCGCGAACCCCGCGCGACCGGCCGTCTCGAGGGTGCCGAGGACGAACCGGACGTCGTGATCCAGACCGGTCCACGCGACCGTCACCGCGAGCGGAGCCAGGAGCAGCAGTCCCCACCACCGCGACGTCAGCTGCCCGCCTCGGGCTTGGCGGCCACGACATCTTCCAGCCTGGCAAGCCGCTCTTCGTACTTCGAAATCGCCGCGAGGCGAGCCCGGATGCGGGCGTGCTCGGCGCGGACCTCATCGGCCTCGTCGGCCGAGTACTCGAGCCGCTCCGCGAGCCGGGCGACCGAACCGGGACGCTCGAAGGCCGCGACCCGCGCTTCCAGCGCCGCGAGGTGGGGCGCCAACCGGCGCTGCTCGTCGTAGAGCCACTTCACGTGCCCATCGAGCTCCTTGGCGGCATCCTCGACGTCGCGGCGCAGTTCGTGCAGGGCCCCGCGCAGTGCGTCCAGCTCCGGCCGCACCCGCTCCATCGCGATGTACTCGATCCGCGGGCGGAGCCTTCCGAACACCGGCCGCCCGGCCAGGCGCACGAGCTCCTTCGCCCGCGAAACCGCGCCCTGGAAATCACTCACGGCAACATCTCTATTCTCCCTGAGTCACGCCACGTCCTCAGCAGCTGGGATTCGGCGTGCAGGCGGTGTTCCGCCGTCACGCCGACCTTGGCGCCCCAGGCGTGCTCGAAGTCGGTCTGGTCGGGCTGCTCGACGATCGAAACGCCGGCGAGCCGCACCAGCGCGTCAGGGAAGAGCTCCCGGCACAGGTACGTCACCAGGGTGCCGGTGGTGGCCCAGACGTGCTCGTCGGCCGAGAGTCCGAGCAGCCGGGACAGCGGCAGCACGAACCGCCGGTTCGAGATCGGCACGAACCCCAGGTCGACGGGCCACCAGTCGGGCAGGGTCTCGGGTTCCCAGAACATCCGGCCCGGTTCCGCGAGCAGGTAGAGGCGCGAGGTGTAGTCGGCGAAGGTGTACGGCGAGACGATGACACCGCGGTGGACCACCACGACGTCGGTGCGGCGGCCGTAGGTGGGCTCGTCGTCCGGCTCGTCCAGCGCGAACGTCGTCATCCGGAAGACGAGGTCGCTGCCATCGATGAGCGCGGCCCGCTCGGCGTCGGGCGCCATCGGCGCGTTGCCGACCACGGCGATCGTTCCCACGCGCTGCCCGCGGGCGTAGGACTGCAGCAGTTGCTGGAGCATGCGACCGGTATCACCCTCGTCGAGCTGCCGCGGCGATTCGCCGGCGAACTGAGTCCGATTCATCGCTCCCCCATGGCATCGGTGACCGGGGCCGCCGTCGGGCGGCAGCCGAGCAGACGGACAATAGCCGACAGACCACGATCGTCACTCGTAAGGGGTGCACTGTGACCGCGCTGGCCATCGTCCCGGCGAGAGGCGGGTCCGTCGGGTTGCCGGGCAAGAACCTGGTGCCCTTCCGGGGGCGTCCGCTCGTCGCGCACACGGTGCACACCGCCGTCGCGGCCGGGGTCACCGACGTCGTCGTCACCACCGACGACGCCGAGATCGCCGCCGCCGCGGCCGCCGAGGGCGCCCGGATCGTCGACCGGCCCGCCCACCTCGCGCAGGCGACCAGCCGGACCCTGCCGGCCGTGCTGCACGCGCTCGACACGCTCGAAGTTCCCGGCGAGACGCTGGTCCTGCTGCTGCAGCCCACCTCGCCGTTGCGGACCGCCGGCGACATCGCCGAGTGCCTCGACATCCACGGCGACCGGCCGAGCGGCTCGGTCGTGCAGATGTGCCGGTCGGCCGACCACCACCCGCTGAAGGTCTGCCTGGAGACGCCGGACGGCGGCATCGCGCCGGTGCGGGACTGGGCGGACCTCGAAGCGCCCCGCCAGGTCCTGCCCGCGGTGCTGCGGCCGACCGGCGGCATCTACCTGGTGCGGGCGGGCGACCTGCGCAAGCACGAGCGGTTCTTCATCCCGGAGGTGCGGCCGCAGTTCGTGCCGGTCGAACGGGCGATCGACATCGACTCCGCGGCCGACCTCGAGCTGGCCGAGCAACGCGCCGACTAGCGGTCCACGAACGCCTTGTACAGCGACGGCCGCCACAGGTCTTCGCCCTCGAGCAGCTCGACGATGCGGCGGTGCGCGCCCGGCTCGCCGAACGCCGTGTGCGGCTCGCAGCGGCCCATGGCGCGGGCCTTGGCGATCCCGGCGATGACCGCTTCGGCGGTCGGGTCGACCGACAGCACGCTCGGCGCGACCGCCCGGTTGCGCTGGCGGGTGCCGACGGTGACCGACGGCGTGCCCAGCACGGGCGCCTCGCGCACCCCGGCACTGGAGTTCCCGAGCACGACGGCCGCGTGCTTCATCAGCGTGACGAAGTACTCGAAGCGCATCGACGGCAGCCGCACGAACCGCGGGCCCGCCAGCCGGTCGAGTTCGGTCCGGATTTCGCGGCAGCCTTCGTCGTTGTTCGGGTCGATGACGACCCAGTTGCCCTCGGCCTGCACGGCGTCGACCACGGCGGCCGCGTTGCGGCGGTTGAGGTCGCGTTCCGTGGTCACCGGGTGCAGGGCGAGCAGGCCGTAGTCGGTGAACGGGATCTCGTAGTGCCGGCGCACCTCGTCGAGGTCGGGCAGCCGCGCCGACGTCAGGACGTCCACCTCGGGGCTGCCGACGACGAAGATCCGGTCCTCCTCCTCGCCGAGCTGCAGCAGCCGGCGACGGGCTTGTTCGTTGGCGACGAGGTGCACGTGGGCGTGCTTGGACAGCGAGTGCCGGATCACGTCGTCGATCGTGCCGCTGACCTCGCCGCCTTCGATGTGCACGACCCGCACGTTCGCCAGCGACCCGACGATGGCGCCCGCGAGCGCTTCGACGCGGTCGCCGTGCACGACGATCGCCGCCGGCTGCTCTTCGTGCACGAGCCGGGCCAGCGCCTGGACGGTGTTCGCCAGCACGAGCGCCATCGGCTCGTCTTCGATCTGGTTCGGGATCAGGTGCAGCCGCTCCAGCCCGGCCAGCTCGATCTCCCGCACCGTGTAGCCGTAGCTGCGCAGCATGTGCATGCCGGTGACGACGATGCGGGCGGACAGCACCGAACTCTTCTGCACGGCGAGCATGACGTCGCGCAGCTTCCCGAAGTCGGCGCGGGTCCCCGTGAGGAAGAGGACCTCACGCCGCTCCGGCTCAGCCAAGGTCCGCCCAGCTCACCTGCGTGTTCGCCGGCAGCGCCCGCGTGACGGCACGGCCGAGCAGGCTCTCGTAGTCCTTGGCCTTGATCTCGCCGGTGCCCGGGCGCTTGACCCAGATGTTCTCCGTGGTCAGGGCCTCACCCTCGGCGACGTCCTTCGTGGTGACCACGCAGGCGTACGCGAAGTCGATCGTCGGCTGCTCCTCGGCGAGGATCTGCTTCGACCCGCCCCGCGCGGCGTGGATCAGCCGCGAGCCCTCGACCAGCTGCTTGAACTCCGCCGGCGTCGACGAGACGGGGATGTCCGGGCCCGGCCAGCTCATGTCGGACGTGAAGTGCCGCTCGAGCACCGAAGCACCCAGCGCGACCGCGCCCAGGCACGGGTAGATCGTCACCGTGTGGTCGGAAAGTCCGAGTTCGGCGTCCGGGAACGCGGCGTGCAGTTCCGCGAGCGCGCCGAGCCGCACCTGCTCCGGCGGGGTCGGGTACAGCGACGTGCAGTGCAGCAGCGCGAACCCCACACCCGCCGCCCGAAGGATCTCCACGGCCGGGGTGATGGACGCGATGTCGTTCATCCCGGTGGACAGGATGACCGGCTTGCCGAAGGACGCGACGTGCCGGATCAGCGGGTAGTTGTTGCACTCCCCCGAGCCGATCTTGAAGCCCTCGACACCGAGCTCGGCCAGCCGGTCGGCGGCGGCCCGCGAGAACGGCGTCGACAGGAAGACGAGCCCGCGTTCCTCGGCGTGCGCCTTGATCTCGCGCTCGTCCTCGGCGGTCAGCGCGACGCGGTTCATCATGTCCCAGATCGGCTCGTCCGCGTTTCCGGGCACGACGTCGTTCGGGATCATCTCGTCGTCGACCACGTGGGTCTGGATCTTGACGACCTGGACGCCGGCGTCCGCGGCGTCGTCGACCATCTTGTGCGCCTTCTTGGGGTCGCCTTCGTGGTTGATCCCGATCTCGGCGATCACGAGGGGCGGGTGGTCGGCACCGACCGGGTGCTCGCCGAGCATGAACATGGAGACCCTCCGGGTCGCTGCGTGGCTGCGGTCCGTCCACGACCTTAGCCCGTCGCGGACCAGCGGCATCCCACCCGACCCGAGTGCCCTGTCAAGATGCCGCTCCTCCCATCGGTACCCTCGTCCACGTGCATGCCACCAGCACGGTTCAGGCCGCGAACTCCCCCGTTGCCGCGTCGGCGCCGCCGACGTCGGACAGCAAGACGTTCGCGCGCGCCTTCGCCGACATCAAGGCCGGTTTCTCCGCCCGCGAGCTGTGGGGTCACCTCGGCTGGCAGGACATCAAGCAGCGCTACCGCCGCTCGGTGATCGGACCCTTCTGGATCACGATCAGCCAGGCGGTCCTCGCGCTCGGGCTCGGGCTGCTGTACTCGCAGCTGTTCAAGCTCCCCGTCGAGGTGTTCCTGCCCTACATCTCCACCGGCTTCATCATCTGGGGCTTCATCAGCGGCTGCCTGTCCGAGGGCATGGAGACGTTCATCGCGAACGAAGGGCTGATCAAGCAGCTCCCGGCGCCGCTGAGCGTGTACATGCTGCGCACGGTGTGGCGGCAGACGCTGATGCTGGCCCACAACCTGATCGTCTACGTGGCCGTGCTGGCGATCTTCTTCGGCGCGCTGAGCAAGCAGTACTCGCTGCTGGGCAACGGGCTGTGCGTCCCCGACCACATCTGTCACCCGGGCCTCAACTGGTCCATTCTGCTGGCCATCCCCGGTTTCGTGCTGCTGGCGCTGAACGCCGGCTGGGTGACGCTCCTGTTCGGCATCATCTCGACCCGCTTCCGCGACATCCCGCAGGTCGTCAACTCGCTGATCCAGCTGCTGTTCTACGGCACGCCGATCGTCTGGCCGGTGGACCAGCTGATGAGCGGCGGGTCGCGGGAGGGCGTCTCCTGGATCCTGCCGATCGTCAAGGCGAACCCGCTCTACCACTTCATGCAGGTGATCCGCGCGCCGCTGCTGGGCCAGGAGTTCTCGGTGGACAACTGGATCGTGGTCGGCTCCATCACCGTCGTCGGTTGGGCGCTCGCGCTCGTCGCGATGCGCAACTACCGTGCCCGCGTCTCCTATTGGGTGTGACACATGGTTTCCATTGACGTCCACAACGCCTTCGTCGACTTCCCGATCTTCGACGCGAAGACCCGGTCGATGAAGAAGCGGGTCCTCGGCAAGGTCGGCGGCAAGATCGGTACCGACACCAAGGTGCCGATCATCGAAGCCCTGCACGACGTGACCCTCAACCTCCGCGAAGGCGACCGGGTCGGGCTCGTCGGGCACAACGGCGCCGGCAAGTCCACGCTGCTGCGGCTGCTCGCCGGGATCTACGAGCCCACCCGCGGTTCCGCGCGGATCCAGGGCAAGATCGCGCCGGTCTTCGACCTCGGCATCGGCATGGACCCGGAGATCTCCGGCGAGGAGAACATCATCATCCGCGGCCTCTTCCTCGGCATGACCGCCAAGGAGATGGAGAAGCGGGTCGACGACATCGCGGAGTTCACCGAGCTCGGCGACTACCTGCAGATGCCGCTGCGGACGTACTCGACGGGTATGCGCGTGCGGCTCGCGCTCGGGGTCGTCACCTCGATCGACCCGGAGATCCTGATCCTCGACGAGGGCATCGGCGCGGTCGACGCGGCGTTCCTCAACAAGGCGCGCGACCGCCTCAAGGACCTGGTCAAGCGCTCGGGCATCCTGGTGTTCGCCAGCCACGCCGACGAGTTCCTGTTCGAGCTCTGTGACTCGGCGCTGTGGATGGACGAAGGCCACATCAAGCAGCAGGGCTCGCTGCGGGACGTCCTCACCGGCTACAAGGGCCGCGACCCGTTCCAGGACATGAGCAAGGAAACGCGGCAGCGCCTGGGCATCGAACCGGTGGCGACGACGAACGGCGGGGAATGATGACCAGCGAGACCCGGCAGCTGCCCGACGGCGCGGTCGTCGGCGTCGTCGTCACGCGGCACCGGCGCGAGCTGCTCGCGGACTCGCTGAAGATCATCGCGGCCCAGACCCGGCCGGTCGACCACCTCGTGGTGGTCGACAACGGGCCGGACGACTCGGCCCGCGAAGTCGTCGAGAACTACCCGCTGCCGCACACGTACCTGCCGTCCCACCGCAACCTCGGCGGCGCGGGCGGGTTCGCGCTGGGCATGCTGCACGCGCTGTCCCTGGGCGCGGACTGGGTCTGGCTGGCCGACGACGACGGCCGCCCGGCGGACGAGAACGTGCTGGCGATCCTGCTCGAAGAAGCCGAGAAGCGGGGCCTGGCGGAGATTTCGCCGGTGGTGTCCAACATCGACGCCCCGGAGAAGCTGGCGTTCCCCCTGCGCCGCGGCCTGACGTGGAAGCGGTCGCAGTCCGAGCTGGGCGTGGACTTCCTGCCCGGCATCGCGTCCCTGATGAACGGCGCACTGTTCCGCGCGTCCACTTTGGACGTCGTCGGCGTGCCGGACCTGCGCCTGTTCTTCCGCGGCGACGAGGTCGAGCTGCACCGGCGGCTGGTCCGCTCGGGGCTGCCGTTCGGCACGTCGCTGAAGACGAAGTACCTGCACCCGGACGGCTCGGACGAGTTCAAGCCCATGCTGGGCGGCAAGTTCCACGCGCAGGACCCCGAGAACGAGGTCAAGCGGTACTACACGTACCGCAACCGCGGGTACCTGCTGTCCCAGCCCGGGATGCGCAAGATCGGCGCGCTGGAGGTCGTCCGCTTCGGGCTGTACTTCGTGGGCGTGAAGCGCGACCCGAAGGCGTTCCTGCAGTGGCTGAAGCTGGTCCGCCAGGGCCGCGCGGAGAAGTTCTACCGCTACTGAAACTGCCCTTCGAGCGGCACCGGCACGGACTCCGTCCGGACGTCGGTGAGCTCGGCGGCGGGCACGGTCTTCCGCCACACGCGGTAGTCCACTTCGGACAGTCCGAGTTCGCGCGCCGTCAGGTAGTCCTCGTCGACCAGGTGCAGGTCGGCGGTGTCGCGCGTCCGGCCGAGGAGCTCGAAGGTGCCACCGCGCCACCGGCACAGCGTCCGCACGAAGGTCAGGTCGTCCAGCTCGGCCTGGTCGACGGCCTTCATCCGGAACCCGTAGGTCTCCCCGAAGTCGGCGGGCGCGGCGGCGCCCGGCAGCGGGTGCAGGACGACCCGCGCGGGGCCGGCGAACTCGGCGTCGAAGTCACCACCGCGGTACCGCGCGGTGTAGCCGCGCCGAACGAGCGGCGGCAGCGGCACGGGCGGCGGGAAGAACGTGGCCTCGCCGAAAGCGTTCTTCTGGTCGAGGATCCAGCCGACCTTCCGGCTGTGGTACTGCCCGAGCCGCTCTTCGCTGTTGTCGGCGCGGCGCACGAAGAGTTCGGCGCCGACGGGGAGTTCGACCAGCCGCAGGACGTATTCGGGCAGCGGGTGGTCGACGCCGGGGAAGTACCCGGTCCCGAGGTACGGCGGCGGGTACACGCGCGCGACGCCCAGCTCGGCGGCGATTTCGCGGTCGCTCGAGCCGTAGGAGGTGCGGAACGGGAACGTGTGGCCGGCGGTGAAGCGGAGCAGGTAGAGCTCGTCGAGCGGGCCCCAGCCGGGAATCTTGGCGAGGCCGTAGTTCCGCACCATGGCGGCGGTATCGAGCTCGGCGACGTCCTCGACGCGGCCGGCGAACCCTTGGATCCGGTGCGGTTCGAACCGGCCGGGAACGATGACGTTGCCCAGGTAGAGGCCGGCGAGACCGGGTTTGACCGGTAGCTGGACGACCGTGCTGCCGAGTAGACCGGCGGGAGCGTCAGGACTCATCGGTTTTCCTGCCCTTCCCGCCACGGTCCGAGGTTGTCGGTGCGGACCTCGTGGATGTCGCTGACCATGTGCTTCGGGACCGAAGCCTCGAAGGTGAACTGGTCGGGCCGGTTGAAGTTCACCTCGGGATGTTCTTCGGGCTTCGCCCAGGTATCGGCCATCCAGCGCCCGTCTCCGGTGCCCACCGCTCCGATGCCGTACCCGTCTTCGTCCTCGAAGTAGATCTCGAACTCGTGCCCGAGGAAGGTCCCCCAGGTGCGGACGGTGTACCACTCGTCGAGGTCCGCGATCGGCACCACCTGCTCGGGAACACCTTCGCGGTGCAAGGCCAGCTTGCCCGGCGGCCGTCCGGAGGGCGAGTAGAGCTCACCCTGGTAGACCGCGCAGTCGCGCGGCGAAACTCTAGGCACCGGATCCTCCTCGTCCGCGCACGTCGAACCACCCTCGTCCGTCCAGGTACACCCCGGCCAGGGATTCGGTCCCGTCCGCGTGCACGAGCCACATCTCACCACGGCTCTCGTAGCCCTGCCTCGTGTGGATCCACTCGGGCACACCGCCACCGGTGTATCCGGTACCGAGGAACGGCGGCTGCCACTCGCGAGGCCCGGGTTGCCCGGACAACCCCTGCATTTCGTGCGCGGTCACCGGATCCGTGCCGCCATAGCTGATCTCCATGGCGCGGGCGTGGTCCGAGGCCGGGAAGCGCAGCTGGTACGCCTCGCCGGCGCCCGCCTTGATCGGGGTCCACCCCGCGCCGTTGTCGTCGAGGGCGAGCTTGTCCCGGAACTCTTGGGGCGTCCCGTACTGCGAGGTGTCGCTGCCCCGGGCGACCGAACCGCCGACCTGCCTCGGGTCGAAATCTCTGGTGGGTGTCGGGTTGAGCAGCGTGTTCTCGCCGATCTCCGGCTTGACCACCTTCGTCATGATCTCGCCCGGGTTGGCCTTCAGCTCGTTGCGGACCGCCACGATCTCCGCGCGCTGATCCGGGGTCAGGTCCGCTGTCGGCTTGAGGGTCATCGCCAGGTGCTGGTCCGGGTCGTAGCCCAGCCTGCTCGCCGCGTCGCGGATCTGGTTGTCCGTCGAGGTCGGGCGGGTCTGCATCGACTCTCGCGTGTACTGCCCGCGCAGCTCGTCGTCCGAGGCGTGGTGGCCCTGGTTGTTGTGCATTCCGCCGCCGTCGTCCGGCGGGCGGGGTGGGGGGTTCGAGCCTGGTGGGGGCGGGTTGGCACCCCCACCGGCTGCCGCCGTCTTCGGGGCGTCGACCGGCTTGCCAGCCGAGGCGATCGTGGCCGCGTTGTTCGCTTCCGTCGTCTCGTAGTGCTCGCGGACCGCCTTCGTGCGCGCTCCCGCGTCCTCGACCGCCTTGCCCGCTCGGGCGACGTGCTCCTTCGCCGCGCTCACCGTGCCGTTGAGCGTGCCGGTCATGCCCGCGCCGACCACGCCCATCGACTTCGCGCCGAAGTTCGCCCCGGCCACGGTCTGGCCGACCGCGTGGACCTTGTCCTTCGTCCGGCCGAGGTGACCCTCCATCGTGCTGAGTGAGTCCGTGTGGACCCCGTACCCGCCGCCGCTGTGGCCATTCGACGGGGCGTGAGACTCGTGTGCCGGGTGCGCGTTCGGCGTCTCGTGGTGCGTCGGCGACGCGTCGACGTGGTGCGGCGTGCTCGTGTGGTGGGTCGCCATGTCACGCCTCCGCCGGCTGCTGCGTCTCGTACGGCTTCGCGGCCTGGTACGCGCCCATCGCGAGGCCGCCGACCGTGGAGAACCGGTCGAGGCCCTTGGTCAGTTTCTCCATCGCTTCCATCAGCTTGGCCAGCCGGCCGCCCTGCCGCGCGAAGCCCTCCAGGAGCTTGCTGATCTTGCCGGCGATCTTCGACGCGGTCGCCGCGGCGCGAGCCGACGCGACCCCGCAGAAGGCCGCGATCGAGCCGCCGAACGTCACCACCGCCGAGGCCGCCGCGATCAGCGCGTCGCGGATCAGCTCGGCGATCACCGACGAAATCAGCCCGAAGACGATGCCGCGCAGCGTGCAGACCAGCATGCCGGAGATGCCCGCGACCGCCGCGGTCCCGTCGAGCGTCTTGCCGAGCGATTCCAGCTCCTCGGCCATCTTCGTGAGGCTGTCGCGGTAGGCGTCGGCGGCCTGGCCGGTCCACTCGGCGACGCTGCGGAGGTCGTCGCGGTGCTCTTGGGCGAGCGTGTGCATCTCGGCCGCGGCGGACTTGAGCTGGTCGACGTTCGCATTGATCTCGTCGGGGTTGCCGAGCAGCGCGTCGAGCGGCTCGCGCAGGAAGCTGATGTGCTCCAGCAACCAGCCGACGCCGGCGTTGAGGACGGCGCCGAGCGGGTCGATCGCGGCGCCGACGGTGTCGACGACCGCGCCGGCCGCGCTGACCGCGACGCCGAGGACGTGTTCGCCCTCGGACTCGGAGTCCGACTTGATCGAGTCGACGAGCCCGGAGTACGTGTCGAAGATCCCGGCCCCGGAAGTGGCGGTGGTCATGGTCGAAGTCCCCTCAGTCCCGGCGCATGAACGTGTTGTCCCCGAAGTCGTCATCGTCGTCACGCGGCGGCCGCGACGGGCGGCGGACCGGCGGTGGCGGCGGGGTTTCCGGCTCGTCGTGCTGCCAGAGCCGGCGTTCCCGGACGGGCTCGGGCGCGGGCGGCTCTTCGGGCTCCTCCGGCGGCACGTAGCCGGTGACCATGTGCATCGCTTCGGAGTCACCACCCAGCGGCGCGAACGCGGCGGCGACGTTGACGGCGGCGCCGCGCTGGGCCTTGCGCGCGAGCTTGAGGATCTCTTCCGCCAGCTTGGCGCCCGACTTCCCGGCCAGCGCGGAGTCGGTGAGCTGCAGGTCGGTGAGCGAGCCGTTCGGGGCGACGCCGACGCGGATGGTGCCGTCGGGCGAGGCGACGGTCGTCCCGGCGGCCTCCAGCCCGACGCGGAACTCTTCGGCCTTCGCCTGGACGTCCGCGATCTTCGATTCGAAGCCCGCCAGCCATTCCTCAGGTGTCATCGCTCGCCTCCCCGGTGTCCGACGCGAGGCGAAGGCTACTGGTTCCACGACCAGCCCAAACGAGAAACGGCCCCGGTTCCCCGAGGCCGTTTCTGTTATGTCCGTTATTCGCCGATGACCGGCGGCGCGGTACGCAGGTCCGTCCCGAAGACCTCGTCGGGGTCGCCCTCGACGAGGTAGGTCGGGCGCGAGTGCTCCGTGTCCTCGTCGCCCTCGCCCTTCTGGCCGCGGGCCATGCCGCCCCCGCCCATGCCGCCACGACCGGACGCACTGCCCGAGCCGAGACCGCCCATGCCACGACCGGCGGCCGCCTCGGCGGCGCCGATGCCGCCCGGCCGGGCGGCCCCCGACGCGGCACCCGCGCCGGTCGCGCTGCCCGCGCCCGAGCCACCGGGACCGAAGCCCCCACCACCCCGGCCGGCCCCGCCGCCGACCTTGGAGTTGTAGGCCTCGTCGCCGCCGAAGTTCATCCCGCCCATCGGCATCGGGCTCATCGGCGGCATGCCCATCGACTGGTTGTTCGGGTTCGACGTCGCCCCACCGGGGATCGCCCCCGGCGCGAAGCTCGACGGCGTGGTGGTGCCGGCCGGGAGCAGCCCGGCACCGGTCGTCGAGCCGGGCCCGGAGAAGTGCGGCGTCCCGGTGGTGCCGGGAATGGTGCCGGGGACGTTGCCGGTGGTGAAGTGGTTGCTGCCGCCACCCGGCGTGTTCACCGAGCTGGACCCCGGCATGGTCACGCTTCCGGGGTTGTTGATGCCGTTCTTGTCCCCGGTGCCGTTGGGGTCCCCGGAACCGCCCCCGGTGCTGAAGCTGGGCGGCGGCGCGAAGGCCGGCTGCTTCGACGCGGCCTCGTAGAGGTTCTTGTCGTAGGTCGACATGACGCTGGCGGCCTGGTCGTGCGCCGCCTGGCTGTCCTTCTGCTTCTGCAGCGACTTGTCGACGTTGTCGGGCAGGTTGAGCGGGTTCGACGTCGCCCAGGACTTGAACTCGTCGCCCCAGCTGAAGGGAATGGGGGCGGGCATGGAGTTCTTGGCCGTCGAGGCGGCTTGGCCCTGGTCGTAGATGGTCTCCGAGGCGAGCTTCGCGTTTTGCGAGTTGGCGTCGGACCACTTGCCCAGGCTGGTGAAGTACTGCTGGGCGTTCTCGGCCGCGGTGCCTTCCCAGGTGCCCTTGGAGGCGTTGACCGCGGTGTTCATCGACGTGGCGAACTTGTCGAAGACCTGGTGGACCTGGTGGTAAGCGGTCGAGACCTCGGAAACCTGCTCGACGTTAAGGTTGCTCTCGAGGAACGCCTGCAGCTGCGGGTGATCGGTCCCCTTGTAGTCCGCGTTCGGCGCGTGCAAGCCGCTCACATACTCGACGTCACGGCCCTTGGTGGCGTCGGCGACGTTCTTGTCGCCCATCTGCTGGGACTGGTTCTTCGCCTTGGCCTGGGCGATCCACTGCTGGACCGGCCCGAACAACCAGCTGCCGGGGTCGACGCCTTCTTCCGCCTTCTGCTGGAGGTAGGCATCGCGATCGGCAGGGGCCATGTCCTGCACTTCTTGGGGCGTCTTGTCCGGGGTCTTCGGCGGCGGCCCCTGTCGCGTCGTCATCTGGGTTCCCCTATCCCTTCGGCAACCGCGGTTCGACGGCCTTCGTGGCCACTTCTTCGGCGATCTGGCAAGCCTGATCCGACGAGTCGACCGCCGTGACCGCTACGTCTACCCGGGTGGCGCCCACCGCCAGCGCCAGCGTGCACCCGGAAGCGACGCCGTCCGGCGATTCCTTCGCCTTGCGGCCGTTGACGTCCTTGTCGACCACTCCGCGGCCGGTGTCCCGGACCTGGTCGATCGAGGCGTCGTCCCGGATGTTCGCACCGATCACCATGGACTTGTCACTCGCCGAGGCGATCTGCTTCTGGTACGTGCAAGTCCGCGCGGTGCCGATCTTGCCGTTCTCCGGTGGATCGAACTGGCCGTAGCTGGTGAGGTCGCCCATTTCGAGGAGAGTGCAGGGGTCGGTGATCGCCTG
Organism: Amycolatopsis sp. NPDC114478; assembly: GCF_055633805.1. NCBI lineage: Bacteria > Bacillati > Actinomycetota > Actinomycetes > Pseudonocardiales > Pseudonocardiaceae > Amycolatopsis > Amycolatopsis sp. NPDC114478. Next base: position 689,757 of record NZ_JBVKDO010000003.1, read on the forward strand.
GGTGCCACCGCCCCCTGAGGACGAACTTTCCGGCGCCTGCGACGACCCTGCCGTCGGCGATTGCGCGGGAGAGGCAGTTCCACTCTGGGTGGTGGTGCACCCGGCCAGCAGTGCCCCGCCGGCGACGAGCGGAAGGACGATGCGAACGAGGAGTCTCGTCATTACCTCAGGCCTACTTGGTCTTGAGTGCGGAGAAGGCGTCGTCTTCGGTCGCGGTGTAGAGGCCGGCCGCCCTGGCCAGGGCCTGGTCGGCCTGCGTGGCCACCTCACGGAGCTGGTCCAGCACCACCCGCGCCGAGCCAGCGGCTTCGCTGGCGCTCTTCTGGTCGTGCGAGGCTACCGTTTGCCCGTACGGATGGCTGCCGAGCTGGGGCGCCTGGTCCAGCACGTACACCTTGTGCCCGAGGCCGTTGAGGTCCTTGACCAGTTCGGTGAGGGCATCCCGGAGCGGCTTCACGCCCTCCGGCGTGATCTTGAAACCACCGCTCGCGGCCGCGGCGACCAGCTTGTCGGTCTGCGCCTTGGCGGCCTGCACCGCGGCACTCATGGCCCCGGACGAAAGCGGGTTGACGATGTCCGACATCGAGCCGCCACCGCCATCGGCAATCAACATCGCTGTTCCACCCCGTATCGCTTCGCCCGTGCGTGTGCACCCGGAAGTCTACTAGCCGGGCACGCCGCACAACGGCTGTTCACCGATCTCCACCTATGGACGTCGGAAGCCCACCGCCGGTTCCCGGCCGCTCAGAACTGCCCTTCGAGCTGGGCGTACAGCTGCTGGGCCAGGCGTGCGTTGTCGGCTGGGGCGTACGTGATCCAGCGCTGGCCGTCCGCGGCCGCTCTCGAGGACATCAGCCAGCGGCCCGACTCCGTGTCGAACCAGGCCAGTGGTGGGTACGTGCCGCCGCGGGTCTGGGCTGTGAACTGGCCCACGCGCTTCTTCGGCTCCTGGAACACCCGCTCGATCATGCGGAGCTGGGGGCCGCCGCTGCCGCTGCCCGAAGACCGGGGGCCGCTGACGCCGGCGAACGGGTCGTACGCGTCGTCGCGGCGCTGGTGGCGGGGCTGCTCCGCGGGGCGCGAGATCGTCACCGACTGGCCGGGCGCCGCCGGGGTCAGGGGCAGCAGGTCGACGATCGCCGGGACGATGCCCGTCGGGCGGACCTCCTCGAAGACGATCAGGTTCTCGTCCTGCTTGGCCAGCACCGCGAACTGGCCGTCGGACGCGACGCGGGCGAACAGGTGGCGCTCGCCCAGGTCGGCGGCCGCGTTGATCGCCACGCTGCCGCGGACGAACGTCGCCAGGGCCAGCTCGGCGTCCGCGTCGAGGCGGCCGCGGCTCCACAGCCCGCGCCCGTTCAGGTCGCGGACGACGGCGTCGCGGATCATCGCGCGCTGCTCGACGGTCGTGCCGACGTGCGGGACCTCGAACGGCGTCGGCGCGCGGCCGAGCCCGAGCTGCTCCAGCAGGATGTCCACCGCTGCCAGTGACAGCGAGAACGAGTGCGGCATCGCTTCCATCCCCCCGCGGTTTTCTTCCGGCCTTCCGGCAAAAGGTAGTCCATCCGCTCTCCGCGAACCCGCTTGCCCGGGTGAGATCGCCGCTGGTCCGATGGACGCATGGCCGACCCGAAACCCGCACTCGTGCTGCACCTCGCCACCGGCGGGGAACCGCTGCTGTTCGCGCTGACGACCGAAGGATCCGGCAAGCTGGCTGGCAGGCTCGCCCAGCTCGTCAAGGCCGGCGCGGTCGAAACGGTGACCACCAAGGACCACTCGGAGGTCGCGATCAACTTCGCCCACGTCGCCGCCGCGTACGTCGACGACCTCACCCGGAAGAGCACGGTGTTCGGCATGCACGGCTGACACGGCGAAGGCCGCCTCACGACCAGCGTGAGACGGCCTTCGCGAAGAACGTCAGAGCTTGTACAGGCGCTTCCAGTTCTCGCGCGAGGTCAGCTCCGGCATGGCGCGCTTGTACTGCTCCTGCACCGCCGCGCCTTCCTTGCGCAGCCGCTGGACCACCTTCGCGCCGCGCTTGGCCAGGTCGAACATCTTGACCTTGTCGTACGAGCGGACGCGGACGCCTTCCTGGTTCGCGTCCGTCACGACCGCCGTGTCGAACAGCGCGATGTGCCACCAGTTCGCCTCGTCGATCGGCACCGCGCCGAGACCGAAGCGGCTGCGGCCGAGGACCCGGTCGAGCACGCGCTTGATCAGCACCAGGCGCTGCATGCTGGGCCGCGGCGCGCTGTTGATGATGCCGATGTCGTTGGACGCGATACCGGGGACGTCGGTCGCCTTGTAGCGCTTGGTCTCGGGGTAGGCGTCGCGGATGCGGCGGATCTCCTGCATCGCCTCGACCCCGCCGTCACGCAGGACCTCCGGGCCCTTCAGGAAGTCCTCGACGGCCTTGATCAACGTCGCCGACAGGCCGTACTGCATGCCCAGCAGGTAGCGCACCAGCTGCGCGAGCAGGACCCGGGAGAGCAGGTTGAGGTTGAACGGCGAGTGCAGCGCCGCGGTGAT